>JAFEAJ010000018.1:17204-20226 GCA_018266455.1 Bacteroidota bacterium | reverse complement strand
AGCCAGATGTGCATGTCATCCTGATTTTTGTAATCAATATAAAAACCGGCATGTTGTGCATTTATTTTCAACTGAACAAATTGCTCAAGCACCAACCGTATCACTTCTTTTAGTTCATCACTTTTGTGCATGGCCATACTGCGGCTGCGTACTCTTTCCAATGCCGCTTCAATCTGCGCTTCTCTTGCCTGTGCTTCGGCTTTTTGGAGATCGAGAAAGCGGGTATAGGTTTGTTCAAATACTTGTGCGAATCTGATAAAAATATCCCGGAGCTGAGGACAGGGTTCAAGAGTAATGAACAATAAATATCCCTTTGAAAAAAATGCAATATTGTGTACCTGCCTGTTTGGTGTTTTGATTCCGGCTGCTTCCGATTTTTTAAACGCTGCATCCAAAAGTGGAAAAGAACGGAGAAATTGATAATGCTTAACAAGGCTTTTACCGGTAATATCATCTTCTAAAAAAACCTCATGCTTTTTCCAAGCTTTGTATATTTTTTCATGTTGTGCAAAAGAATGTATCGGCATTTCAAAAGGTGGGTTGATGGTATTGGTAGGGTTGCTCATCCACGACACCACATTCTTTTGTTCTTTATCCCAAATATTAAAACCGCTTGCATAATTTTCTATGCCGAGATTTCTCACCTGTTCAAACAATAGTACAGCCACTTCGCCCAATTCATTACTGTTGTGCATCGCCATTGTTCTTGCCCGAACTCTTTCCAGCGCCAATTGAATTTGAGATTCCCTTGTTTGTGCTTCGGCTTTTAATAGATCAAGATACCGACGATATGTTTGTCCGAACACTGCAGCAAATCTTTTGAAAATTTTTACAGCTTCATCCGATAGCTGCTCGAACGAAAAGGCATATAACACTCCCTCAGGGAAATAAAAATCGTTATGGAATATTTTTGACGGCAATCCTGATATGTCATATTTAATAGGATAATCGGGATTATTGTTGAGGATAGTATAATAATTGACCAGGTCATTTCCTCTTAATTCATATGAAAATAAATCTTTCTTATTCTTCCAACCATTATATGCGCCCTGTAACAAGGAATGTTGTGACATATCCAAACGTCCAACGATCAAATCAATATTTCCATTTGTTCCGGACCTGGCAGTCCAGGTTTCCATTTTTTCATTTTCATGCATAATGCCAATTCCGCAACGACTAGTTTTTTCAAAACCTAATTTTATTAGCTCATCAAATAAACTGCCTACTGTCTCAGCAACATCCTGGCTATTATGCATAGCCATCGTTTTGCTTCTCACCCTTTCCAATGCAGCTTCTATCTGTGCTTCTCTTGCCTGTGCCTCTGCTTTTTGCAGATCGAGAAAACGACGGAAGGTTAATGCAATTATTGATCTAAACCGATTCAGGATATCTTTTTCATTGTTGGTATAAGGTTGAACAGACCAGGAATAAAATAAACCGTCTCTGAAAGCAAAATAGTATCCATATTCAGATTGATTGTGATAATTACTACTTGCTTTAACACCGGATGCCTGAAAAAAAGATTTGTTATAATAAGATTTCAATTCCTCGCCTGTTAATACCTGCTCATGATCTTCCTGCTTTTCCCATGACTCAAATTGTTTTACCAGTGCCGGATGTTCATCCATCCTCCTGTTTTTTATTAAGGTTTTTATTTTGTCTTCACCGGTTTGGGTGGCAGCATATACTTGTGCGTCTTTTGAATCTTTAAAAAACAATCCTACGCCGCAACGAATAGAATTGATACCCAATTTTTTTAGCTCTTCAAACGCAGCAGAAGCAGTTATTGCGATATCATCGCTTTTGTGCATCGCCATAGCTTTCGCCCTTACTCTTTCCAATGCGGCTTCTATCTGTGCTTCTCTTGCCNNGGCTTCTGCTTTTTGCAGATCGAGAAACCGGATATAGGTTTGTTCAAAAACATTTCCGAATCGCTTCAGGATTTCTTTTTCTTCCTCCAAAAACATCTTTCCATTATGATTGGTAAAGGCAATACATGTATGCCGGAATATAGCGGCCAACCTGGTTAAACCGCCTTCACGGGAAAGCAGTTCTTTTTTTCTTTTTTCCGGTTGCGAATTCCAGGGAGCATACCTGAAGAGATGTTTAAACATTTCATCTTTTTCTTTCTTGCTGTACGTCTCTTCAAAAAAATTATTTCTTTTTTTTATTGCATCCCTCAGATGGGTATAGATGGGTTTGTCAAAAAATGGCACGACTGCTTTTTGTATATAGTCAGCGGCACCGGATGATGCCCAAAGTGGAAAATTTTCACCCACCTCATCATTAATGGTAATGAATACACCGCCGTTGATATCCATACCCATATTATGTAATTGCTGAGCCAGGATATTGACAACATCCTGCAACTCTGAAGTGTGGTGCATAGCCAGGCTTCTGGCACGAACTCTTTCCATTGCCAGTTGAATTTGAGATTCTCTTGCCTGTGCTTCGGCTTTTTGCAAATCAAGAAAACGGGTATAAGCCTGGTTAAATACTTTTGAAAATCGTTTTAAGAGTTCAATTTCCACTTCAGAAAAGGATTCCCTTGTATAACTGATAACCTGGATGGCTGTATCTTTTGCTATTGCTGCAACAATGGTGGCCCTTGGGCTTTTTAAAATAAATTTCTTTCTTTCAGCATTCAGGTTTTTAAAATCAGTATTGGCAAAAAGATGTTTAAATAATATATTTTTCTCCTTGAAAGAATAATTGCCTGTAAAAATTTCTTTTCCCTCCACATGAGCCTGGTGAATGGCTTTATAGTAAGAGAAATTAAAATAAGGCACCCGCCAGCTTGTAGTAAGTTGGGCGCCGGTACTGTTAGAGCCTGTCCAATATTCAATAAATTTTTTCTGGTTGTTAAAAATTAAAATGTTTGTAGTATCGAGAACGATATTTAATTTCTGTAACTGATCAATGACTGTATTTACTACAGCCTGCATTTCATCACTGCGGTGCATGGCAAGGGAACTGGAACGAACTTTCTCCAAAGCACCTTCTATCTGTGCTTCTCTTGCCT
>JAFEAJ010000018.1:16726-17198 GCA_018266455.1 Bacteroidota bacterium | reverse complement strand
TTTTTGAAGATCGAGGAAACGGGTGAAAGTTTGTTCAAATACCGAGGCAAATCGTTCCAAAAGTTTTACACTTTCGCCGGAACGTTCTTTTGTGGATTGAACATTCAATAACCCTTTTGAAAAAAATGCGACATTAATAATCCGTCTTTTTTCATTTGGATTCACTGCTGCTCCTCCCATACCGGCACGATAAGCCATAAATTCCAACAGCTCTTTGCCGCTCAGACCTATGACCAACGATTTTTTATTTTCTTTCCATGCTTTATATATTTTATTAGTAACATTTGGTTCATCAATTGGAAACCTGAACACTTTGTTCATTTGATTGCCATACATCGTAACCCAGTATTCAATTACCTGTTCCTTTTCATTAACAACACCAATTGTAGCCTGGTCAGGGTTTTCGCCCAATTCTCTGAACTGTTGAAAAAGGATATATACGGCTTCCGAAAGTTCATCACTTTTCTGCATC
>JAFEAJ010000018.1:0-16673 GCA_018266455.1 Bacteroidota bacterium | reverse complement strand
GAAGATCGAGGAAACGGGTATAGGCTTGCTCAAAGACCTTTGCAAACCTTTTGATGATGTCTATTTCTCTTTCAGATAATGATTTGCCTTCAAAATCATTAACTGAAATCACGGAATTTTTAACTGGCACTATTGTAATGGAATAGGACTGGCTTTGAAAAATCATGTTCTTAACCGGGTCCGGTAAATCCCTTAATGCAGAATGTTCAAATACATATTTGTAAAAACTGTTTTTCTCTTCGGCTGAATAATTGCCAACAAAAAAATCCAAACCCTTTTCATGCACATTATATAAATCATTTGCAATTGGGTGATTAAAATAGGGAAGAAGATAATTGTTGATGGCTAAGCCATTTCCAATATCACCGCATACATATATAGTCAAATCTTTTGAGCCTTCTAAAAAAGTATGTATCCCCACCGCTGTTACAGGGAACTGCAATTCTTTCAATCTTTCAAATAACACGGTGACCACGTCATTCAGTTCTTCACTTTTTTGCATTGCTAAAGAACGGCTTCTGACTTTTTCCAAAGCCGCTTCTATTTCCAGTTCATGATTCTGCTCTTCCACGGCTTTTCGTTTTTGCTCCAATTCAGCAATGGTTTCTTCCAAAAGGATGGCTGTAGTACGTTTTACTTTTTCGGTGCGGTCCAATTTGAATTCAGTAATGGCTATTTCTTTGTCGGTATCTTTTACTGCTTTTATCAGTTCATTTTTTTCTTCCTCACTTAAATGCGTGGATTGCTGAATGGAGTTTAATATGGACTGGAGATGTTGGTTCATTTACTCTTCTTTTTTGATGATGAAGCAGCAATCCGTTTATTTCTCTTCTTTTCGGCTTCAGTTAAATAGTTTTGTGCTGTTACAACTTTTTGCCCCGTTTTGAATTCTAATTCTTTTCTTGCATTGCCTGCTACTGCGCCACCTTGCTTTGCAGCTATTTTATTTTCACTTAATCCTTTGGGCTTTCTTGTTTTTACAATGGCTGTGGTAGAGGCTTCACCCAGCATGGAGAAAATTAATTCAAGATCTGACATGTGGTCACGCAGGTTTTGGTTTTTCAGCCCTTTTACTTTTTTATGTTGGGAAGGTATTAATCCAAATGTAGCTTTAGAAATTTCGGCAGTAAGTATGGCATATTCTTTTTGTTGTTTTATTCCACTATTTTTCCATTCTTCAGTTAATTCTTCCCTGATAGCAATGCTTCGCATCCGTTTTTCAATCCAATCATCAGGGTATCCTTTTAGTTTGTATAATTCTCTCGTTCTTTGAGCAGCCAGTTCTGGGTTTTCAATTTCGTCTAACCTATCGCTACCCACCTGTGCGAGCCAAAGCTTAAAGGGTTCTGCTTTGGGAGATGGAATGGATTGGATGATACGTAGAAGGCCCTGTGCATTGGCGCACCCCATTTTTTGTTTACCGCCTGTTGTTTCAACCGAAAGGGTAGGTACAATTTGTACCCATCCTTCAGCAAGGGCTGAATCCCGCCGGCGCATTTTCTTGATGTATTGTTTAGGATCTTTACTGTCTGTTAAGACAGCAACTACATCTTCAACAACAAAATACCATTTTTGTTCTTCCTCGTTCCATACGGAGCGTATTTGTTTGGATTCAAATAATTTTATGTTACTCATATTTTTATTTCTCTTTTAAAGTTACTACGCAACAGGTATTATTATGAAACTCATGTTTGCCTCTCTTTGACTTTCCAAATTCTCCATAACAGAAGAATCCGATGAACGGCGCATTCCATACCTGCCGCACCCTTTCTATTTCTTCACCGGTCATTACGCCAAATGATAAATACCGGCTGATACAGGAAAACATGATGACGGCATCAGCCTTACTTTGTTTTTCATTTTTTAAATCAGCACATTCATTCACTACAGTGTCTATGGCATCAAAATCGGGAGGTAATGAAAAGCGAATTTTTGCACCTTGCGGCACATTGCCTGCGCATATCAGGGACCTGTCTTCTGTGTTGCCCAGCATAGCAGTACGCATCACCGGTGGTGCATCTTCTCTTTCTAACTGCAATGGGTAATAAGCTCCGAGATTTACTACCATATTATTTGCTGTACTTCCCTCATCCAATGTAAGCCCAAGATATTTGATGACAATATCCAACGCAGGTTGATTGTCAATTGTGTAAACAACATTGCCCACACTCTTTGTTACCGTTTTGGTAATACCTATCGGTTTCCATCCGCAGGTGGCAATTCCTTCCACATGTATTTTTTCTTCATCAATAATCAAAGCCACTATCCCTATGGTGCTTTTCCTGCCTTGAGTAAAAACAACTGGTTCTCTCAATTGCAAATCATCTCCTGCCATACCGCCGAAAATCGTTGCTTCATTTCCAAAACCTTTTTCAATGCCTTTGATGATTTCTTCTCCATCGGTTTGCAACCAACCGGAAGCAATGATAAATGCAGGATGTGAAAATGCGTTCTTCCCTTCTGCTCCCAATTGTCTTGCAATTTCATGCGTGGAGTTTTCTCCTTTTTCATAAAAAGCTAATCTGAAATAATCTGGATTCATATCCAGTAGCATGATGGCGATACTTCCTTCCTTGATTTCGCTACCGATAAATTCACCTGAAGTAGTGGTGCCGAATACCCGGATTCCTTCTTTGTGAAGAATGGAAGCTACAGCATCCATGTCTTGCTTTACAGATAAGAATACAATAGCCAATGTGGGAATGAAATTTTCATTCTTAAATACCTGGAGCGCTGATTCTATTTCACCAGGTGATGTTGCTATGGTTGCTTTTGCTTTCATGTGAATTCTTTTCTATAAAAAATTTTCTACTTCGCCTATCAGCACCGTTACTCCACCCGTTGCAAAATTGGCAAGGTCGGCTACTGCTGCCTGCCCTTCCGGCGAAGCCATGGTTTGCTGCATGGTGGCCGCATCAGCAAAATATAAATCAGTCATGCGATAATAAGCGGGCTTACCACCTGTGGCATCTGAAACAAATTTTGTAAATACCATTCTATCTACTGCTTTCATTTTTTTGGCAATTGGCAAATGTATTTCATAATAATACTTTTCGAATGCTGCGTCATCCACCGGATGGCCGTAGAGTAATGTTGCTTTAATCATAATTATTAATTGTTAATTGTTAATGGATAATTTTTGTTATTCGAACTATTGAAATCAATTTTTATTTACACCGGTAATCCCTTTGAATTTTAGAATGGAATTAGTAGATGAATAGGTCGTTTTCTTTCATTCACCATTCATCATCATTCACCATTCACCATTAATTCATTTTTCCTTCATCGCTACCACACATGCAGTGCAATTATGCATTTCCAAATTTCCTCCTGTGGCCCTTGCAAGTTCAGCATTGCTGAACATACCTGCCATCGGCACATTCCAAACATTTTTGATTCCTTCAATTTCCTGGTTAATGAGCGGCCCCAGTGCAATAAACCTACCGGCACAACTGAAAACAATCACCGCATCAGCTTCCGGAATATTGCTTGCTTTCAAACTTTCACAAGACTGTACTACTTTTTCCACTACGTCAAAATCGGGCGGCAGTGAAAAACGGATTTTTGAACCTTCGGGAACGGTGCCGCTGCAATAAAAAGAATGATCGTTCCAGTCAATCAATAAACCGGGCCGCATCACAGGATCGCCTTTTTCTCTTTGCATTTGTAGAGGGAACTGTGCTGCCACCTCAACAGAGAAATCTTCTTTTTCTTTTAATTCCAATCCGCCATATTTTGCGGTGAGGTCTAGCACAGGAATGTCGTCCACTGTATAAACATGGTTTCCTTCGCTTTTGGTTACAGTCCTCACTGTACCCACCGCCTTCCAGCCGCAGGTAGCACAACCCGCAATGTTCATCTTATCTTGATTAAAAACTAAAGTTAAAAGCCCCTCGTTGGTTTCTTTATCATTGGTAAAAACAAACTGTTCACTGAATGTAAAATCATCGCCTGCCATGCAGCCATGAATATTAACATTTCTTCCAACTGCATCTTCAAAACCAAAAAGCAATGCTTCGGCATCCGTCTTTACATGGCTACCTGCAATCAGGAATGCAGGATTAACAAATTTCTCTAAAGCCTTTCTCGCAACCATAGCAGCAACTTCCCGATAGTTGCGATTCGGATATTCTTCAACAATAATTGAAAAATAATCCGGGTTTACATCCAGCAAAACTATTGATGCCCCTTGCCTTTCTATTTCTTCACCAATAAAACTGCCATTGGTAGTAGCGCCAAATACAGCAATGTTGTTATCATTGAAAAGTTTTGCAATCTCTTTCCTGTTTTGATAAATGGATACAAATGCAATAGCCAGAGTGGGCTTGAAGTTATCGCTCATTGCCACTTGCAATGCTGTTTTGATTTCCTCAGTTGATTTTCCTTTGATTGATTTTGCTTTCATATAATTGTGCATTGAGAATGGTGAATGGTGAATTATTTTGCTTATCTATTTTTTTTGGAGTTTTAAGTATTGAAGTCAATAGTTTTCTGATTTCTGATATGTCTTGAAATATTGATTCATATAGTGTTTTGTCAATAAAGCCGGACTAACATAAAAGTTCTATCCAATATTCTGTTTCATTGGCTTCCTTTTGGGCTATTGCTAATTTGTGAATGAAATCCAACTTACTTCTGCCTGTTCTGATTCTCTTACCATTGCTCCAATGGATGTTTCACATCTCAATAATTGTTTGCTCAGAACAAATTCTTTCTTTTCAACTTGCAGGAATTGAAATAATTTGATACTCCTCAATGCAAAAGCAAAACTTTTGTCTTAATAATATTTTCCTTCATAATTCATAATTAGCAATTCAACATTCACAATTATTCACAACTCTTTCAACGCCACCCAGCAGCAGGCGCCTGAATGAAATTCCTGTTTCCCTTTTTTAGTTCTGCCATATTCACCGTAGGTAAAAAAGCCCGCCATCGGCGTATGCCAGATATTTGCCAGTCCATCATTTTCTGCGGTAACCAGCGGCCCCAATACGGGTTGCCTGCCTGCACAAGAAAATATTAACAAAGCATCAGCATCAGAATTATAGGAATCCTTTAGTCGTGCTGCTTCATCCAGTATTTCGTCAACTATATCAAAATCAGGCGGCATGGAAAACCAGAATTTCGTTCCTTCGGGCATGTCCATATCCATAACCAATGCATTCTCTTCATGATCAATTTTCATGGGTGTTTTTAATACCATTTCACCACCCGGCTCTCTTTCGGTAATAAATGGATACGTAAAACCAAGTTCTTCAAATACTTTAAAATCCTGGTCTGTTTTCTTTTCTGCTTTTCCAAGATATTTAAAATACATTTCCACTGCTGGAACGTTGTCAATAGTAAATATTTTGTTGCCTGAACTTTTTGTCACAGTCCGGCAAATGCCCATTGGTTTCCATCCCGTAATAGCCATTCCTGACATATTTATTTTATCTGCATCAAAAATTATAGTTGCAATGCCAAAGTCTGTTTCCTTTTCTTGTGCAAACACATAACTACCAGTGAATGTCATATCATCTCCGGCCATGCCGCCAAAAAAAAGCCTATCCTTTCCAAGCGTTTCTTTAACTGTAGAAACAAGTGCAGTTCCGTCAAAGAATTCTCCTTTGGCACTTAATCCGGTGCTGCATAAAATCAGTGATGGGTTAGTGAACTTGCCTTCTGCTTCTTTTGCTACAGAATGAGCCACTTCTTTGAGGCTTTTGTTGCCAATGTCTTCAAACAAAATGGCATAGCAGTCTTTTGGGATATCAAGCAATAAAATTGCAGCGGCGCCTTCTCCCTGATAACCATCAATAAATTCGCCGCAGGATGTTGCACCAAAAACGTCTATTCCTTTCTCAGTCAATAATTCTTTGATAGCTTTCCTGTCCTGTTTTATGGAAATAAAACAAATAGCCAGGGTTGGCTTGAATGAATCACTCATTGCTACTTGCAATGCCGATTGAATTTCTTCGGTTGATTTCCCTTTGATTGATTTTGCTTTCATTTAATTCAAATTAAAAACAAGTACATATTTTATCAGTCCATCATCCAAAAATCTCTTGGATACAACCGGTATAGCTTTGCATCAGATCCTTTTGCTTTTTTTAGATATGCTTCATAAGCTGTCATTTGCTTTTCAGGGCCAATAACAAAAAATACACCGCCCTTCACTTCTTTGGAAGCAATGCCATAGCCCGGTAATATTTTTTCATATACTTCATCTTTGTATTTATAAATATCATTGATTACGCCTGGTTGTTTTCTTAACTTCAAAACAGCCAGCCTGAAATTTTTTACCATGCCAGGTGTAATATTGTCTGCCAGGTTATTCGCCATTGCTATGCCCCTGTTTTCATAATCATCAGCAGAGCGAATGCCGCCTACGGCCAAAGAAATGATATAATCAAGCATAGTGGTATCAATCGGCGAATACTTTATTTCATCAATTATAAATTGTAATGTTTGTGGCAATAAAGGTGTCCGTTCTGCATAATAATAAAATTCGCCATAGGCGGCAGAAGCGCCAACACCTGTGCTGTAAGACAAACCGGCGCCGGTTGTTTTTGTATAAACACTTTGTTTACCCGTGCCCCCATATAATTCGGCTGCTAAAAATTTCAACAAATCATTTTTTGCAGTGTCCTTATAAGAAACCAATGATGCAGAATTGATAAATACACCTGTTGGAGAGTCCTCGTTGATTAACCCGACAAAAACAGGTGTTTCATTCGAATGCATCCTCGCTCTTATATTTTCATCAACCAGGTTTTTAGCTGAATATGTTTGCTTAACAGAAGGCAAGTTGCTAAAGCCTTTCAACAACTGGTTTATATTTTCATGTATTTTATTGGCTGTGTTTTCTGAAGCAATCAAAAAGAACCTTACCTGGTCATTTTTCAACAGGCTTTTACGAATCTCATTGAGATCAGCAAGTGTTTTTCCGGGAGATTGCGCCAGGTCTTTCTGAATGATATTACACAAGCTCTTCCAATCTGTATTTAAAGAATTATCAGGAATATCATTCAGCATTTGCTGCAAGTCTGTTGCGGCATCTTTTGCAAGAGATTTTGCCGATGCTGATAAATTTAAAAAAGCTTCTGCATATTCCATATTTGCGCCGGCAGAATCTGCAGGTATTGTATTTTCAGCAGTCATCACAGTTAATAATTTTTTCAAGTCATCCCTGGTGGTGGTTGCATTTCCGAGTAAGGCAAGAAATTGATTGATAGAGTTTGATGTTGCTTTATCTCCTGCATCTTTCAACATCCATTTCAATCGAAAAATATTATATGCTTTTGTTAAAAAGGAATTGGTTGCAATTTGCAACGGGTTATTCTGAAATTTGTAAGCAGAGGCCGGGTTGTGTACCCAGCTTTCTTCCCGTTCCTGCATCGTTTGCCGAATGGCAGATAATTGCTGATCTACCAAATCTCTTATCCTGGCTAAATTCTCCTTTTGCCAGTTTACATTTTTTAAAACATCATTCATCCAAACAACGGCACGTTTTGATTCAGCTACATTGTTACCTGCCCCACTCACAATCAGATCTGCTCTGCCGGTGATGCCGTTATTGCTGTAATAGCTTTGTAAGCTGAGTATCTGTTGCTGAATCATCTGTACCATATCTTCATAAGGAATGGCTTTACCATTTTTTATAATGCCTGATTGCGTAAGCAATTCGGGAAACATAGCCAAATACACAAGCTTATCCTGTGGCACAGCATGAAGGTCAAATGCAATACCTGTTGTGGCGCCTGACATATTATTAAAATAAGAAGCAACCATTGGTATATTACCAGGCAATTTTTCCTGTTTATAATTCAACTGGTCATCTAAAGTTAATGGCGGGTTATCTATAAATTTTACATTGGAATTTTGCTCTGACTTTTCTAATGCAACAGTGTTTGAATCATAAGTAGCCTGGTATTTGCGAAGAGCTTCCTGGTCATCATTTACATTATATAACTTTTTCAGATTGGCTATTTCATTTTCTGTCCTTTCGTTCTTTTCCTCTTCAAGATTTTTCATTAGCTCAGGGCTTGCTTTGCTTATTGCCAAAAACGGTGTATTTGAGAGTAGTTGCCATTTATTCAAATATGTTTTCCATATATTTTTACCCGAAGCAATCATTTTTTTTATTTCTGCAAGTTGCGGCTTAAGCGTAACTGATTTTTTAAAATTATCTGTTTGGTTTAAAAGTTGTAATTGGTCAAACCAATCTCCACCAGTATTTCTAAAACCAAATTTTGGTGGGCTATTAACAAATTTTGAGAAAGATCTTTCATAATTAATGATGGCATTTTCAACTCGATTATTAAACTCAAGTAATTCAGGAGAATGATCTTTGAAGGAGGTTATTTTATTTAGTTCAGTTAAAATCAGCCGCCTGGCCAGCTCCCCTTTTTCTTTTGTAAGATTTTCAACACTTACTCCGTCTAATCCAAAATAAACCGGGTGACCCTGATTAATATCAACATACCACCATACTGATTGTGCATCTATATTCTTGTTTCTTGTTTTTGAATTCACAAATGTTTTATACAGGTTGGTGGTGGCATCCCCGGCAAATACACCCAGGAAAATATTCATTAATTCATATTCTGTTGTTGGCAATGTAACTGTTGGCGGGTATGCAAGCAGTATTGTGCCCGGTTGCTGTGCATTTTGTGAAGGATAGTTAACGATGGCTATTTCTCCTTTTTTACCAGGATTTGGTGATGGTAAAATTTTGGGGGTATGTGCCACCTGTTTTGAATTGACATCCAGTCTTGCCAATATCTTATTCATTTTGTTTAACACATCATCGAGCTTTTCACTTTCAGATAATGAAACAATAGCACCCATGTTTCCCAGGTAATAATTATCCCTATGAAATTTAGAAATTTCTACTGCATTTAATTTTCGGATTCCTGAAGGCAGGCCACCGGAATTGTACGACATAGGATGACTGTTTCCATAGAGCAGCCTGCCGATAGTATCAAACATCAATGAATAAGGGTTGATCATATTCGTTGACATTTCGTTATATACAGAACCTTTTTCTTCTATGCGTAAAGTGCCATCCGGGTTATGCGATACGCCCCAGTTACAAACTTCACGACTTACTTCTTCATCTGTATAATCCGGATACAAAAGCGCATCCAGGTAACCTTCAAAAAGAGAATAAAAAGTGTTTGCCCCGGCGCCGGTATAAAAATCATAAGCGGTGTAAAGTTTGTTAGTAAACGCATTGGAAAGAGAGAGTGACATACTTTCTCTTGTATTTAATGCGTGGCCTTTATTGCCTTTTGTAGTGAGCAGATGTTCCTGTGTATGCGGCTCGCCCATATCCGACACCGGAAATGTGTTTACCCAAAAAAATACCTGTGGCACAGATTCTATCTGCAACAGGTCGAATGTAAATCCGGAATTTTCGTGAATGAATCTTCCACCCATCGGCTTATTGGCATCATTCAGGTAAATAGCAACCACGTTGAAACCATCCACATGTTGGTTTTTTGTAAGTGTTGATAAGGTTGTTTGAGAATGTATTTGTGCTGAATACAATGAAACAATAAATAAACTACAGACAGACTTTGAAATTAGATTGATTGCTTTCATGTTTAATTATTAGGAGTTTTAAAAAGTTGAAATTTGTTGAAATTATGTAACCGATGCTCTGCAGCTGAATTCCGTTTGATTGTTTTTTTCAGAATATTCTCCCTTTGTTTTTCTAATTTTTAATAGTAATTAAATCATTTGTCCAGAAACGCTATGACTTTATTGATCAATGAAATTCTTTTATTGGTAAACCCATGATCCGTTTGCCATACTTCGTAATCAAAATAATTATGATTCTTTTTTCGCAAAGACTCAGACAATTCTTTGTTCTTATTATTTTCATCAATCATGATAATTTGTTTGCCGGCTAATGCAGCATCATTATCCAGGTTAAAATAAGCGAGGTCATCAATTACGGATCTGTATATTTCCTGAACAGGTGTATTGAGAACAAAATAACTATAGGGATTATTAGGCCGGTTTGCAAATGCTTCGAGTTGCGCAACTGATGTGTTTTTAAATTGGCTGTAGAAATTTGCTGTTGACAAACCAAAACCCTTTTTAATTCCCGGCAGTTCCGCCAAAGCTTTCAGGCATACCCATCCACCAAGGCTATGCCCGAACAATACGATGTTGGAAGTATCAATGCGCAATGAATCACTGTGTTTTTTACAAAAGGCTACAACATTTACAACATCCTGTACACAATTTTTAAAACTATACTGCCCCTGGCTTCCCCATGAACCACGGTAATCAAAATAAATCACATTCCATCCATGTGCTCTTACTACCTGTCCTAAATCGAGATTGCGTTCGTTTCCGGGATAGCCATGCAATAATAGAAGCGTAGGATGTTTTTGTTTGCCGTTTGCCGTGTAAATAAATCCTGCAAGCAACGAACCATCAGAAGGAATAGAGAGTTCGATGGTGCCGGCTGGTTTTTGGGCATCCCATTGTAAATCTTTTAGAACAATAGAATCAGATTGGGCATGTGCAAGCGCCGTTACCAGTAGTAAAAAGTGTGCAGGCACAATACAACGAAAAATGGCCTTTAATTTATTTCTCCTTATTTTCATACATTTTATTTTATTTGAGACTTATGATTGGATAATTTATTAATCATCGAATCTTCAACCGGTGCTTTAAGTTTTATTACCGCATTCATTATATCATTCGGTATAGTAGCCGATAAAATATATTGCTCAACCTTCCAGTCATTTCCCTGTTTTACCAATACACCGGAGCCCCGGCAAATTTTCATTTGTGTATTCAGCAATTCATCAAACCAGGCAAGGGTGCCTGTTTTATCAAAATAGATGTGCCTGCCCAGTGAAGTGAAATTCCATGCCTTGCCCTTATCGAAAAAAGGTTTTGCCCAAACCATGAATTCTTTTTTATCCCAGCGTTCTGTTGCATCGGTGCCCGTGAAGATGGCATCATCAGTATAAAAATCAAAATACGCTTTGTAGTCTGCTTCGGCTGCTGCTTTGTTGAAGGAATCAAGCACAGTATTGATTTGCCTGATTGTATTTGCCTTACCTGTTGGCACAGAAGCATCGTTTCCAGGTGTGCAGGAAGCGATCAGCAAGGTTGAAGCAAATGAACAGAAAATGCAAAAGCCGGAAAAACCTTTCATTGTTTTAGTTTTGGTGATGAAGCTATTGTTTGGTTTTAATAAGTATTGGCGCAGGGTTATTAGAAGCCCCGGAAAACATTTCTTCAAATCTTTATTTCTTACCTGCGTGTAGCAATGAGCATACGAATTTTGTAAACATCTCTAAAATTTCAATCTTTTTCTGCTAAGCCCGGCAGATTGTTTTAATTTCAAATCACATGTTCACGAATTTATCCCAAATACAAGAAACAGTACGCTCAAAAACAATAAGGCAAGCAATATCGGGCTAATAAACCGCGCCCATGTCTTATAGCTCACATTTACTAAAGCCAACGATGGCAGCAACAGGCTGGTGGGAGAAAGAAAGAACATCAAATTCATTCCATACATATAAGCGTTCACTATTTCCCTGCCGGGTATATTAATAATAATTGCTAAAGCTCCTATAACTGGCATTGTCAGCACTGCCATTCCGGAAGAGGAGCTGATAAACAGCGAAAAGAATAAATAAAATATTAGCAGCCCCAGAATAAAAATAACCGGCGAGAAATGCTTTACTACTGAAGAAGCATAATAGAGAATCGAATCGCTTACACAACCATCATTCAGCACAATCGTCACTCCCCGTGCCACACCGATAATAAACGCAACGGAAAGCAGGTTTTCCGCGCCTTTTACAAACTCTTCTACAAATTTTTTTTCGTTCATGCGGGTAATTACGGCTACAAGAATGGAAGACCCCAGGAAAAGCGCTGACATCTCTATTGTCCACCAGTTAAAAAAAACAATGCCAATGATCATGCACATAAACGTTAGCAAATAAATAAGCAGCAGGCATTTTGTTTTAATATCCAGCACGGGCGCCCTGTCATGCTGCTGTATACTGGTGCTGTACGTAGGTTTCACTGTTCCATCAATTTTATAAACCAATGACGCGGAAGGGTCTTTTTTTACTTTAGCAGCATAACGCACAATGTACCACATCATCGCTGCAGTACAGAACAACCACAACAATAGCCTTTCATACAGCCCGTCCATCCAGCTAATGCCTGCAGCATTAGAAGCAATAATGACCGTGAAAGGATTAGTAATAGCGGCAATGCCCCCAACAGAGGTGCCCCCGAAAATAACAGCGAGCGGTACAAGCAAATCATATCCTGCTGCGAGAAAAAGCGGTACCAGTGCCGGATAGAACACCAACGCTTCTTCTTCCATTCCATAAGTGGCGCGCAAAAATGAAAAGATAAAAACAAGCATGATGATGAGCAGTGGTTCCCTCCCTTTCATGGCATAAGAAATATATTCAATGCCCTTTACTATAGCACCTGTTTCATTAAACACAAACATGAAGCCGCCAATGACCAGGATAAACAAAGCGATATCAATGCTGTCAATAATGCCTTTAATCGGCGCTTCCAGGATTTTTATAAAACCCTGCGGGCTTCTTTTCATTTTTTGATATGAGCCCGGGATAGAAACAGGCTTTCGGATATCCCCGCTAATAAATTTTTGAATAGGGATTTTTATGCCAAGGCTGTCTAATGTTTTTTGCGAAAAAGGGAGTTTTGATGGGCCAGACGGGCTTGTAACCAAAAAAAACTGGTTATTATCTGCAAACAGTTTATTGTATTGGCCAGCCGGCAGCAACCAGGTGCTAATTGCTGCAATAACAATTACCATCATTAAAATAGTAATGGGCGCAGGCAGATTTTTTTTGTTTGCCATTTACGTTTTATTGTTTAGGGCCGGGGCGACTCATGCACACCTGCCTGCTGACAGATCCAGCGACACCATCCTCACAATTCGGTATTCTGATATATTGAATCAGCGCAAGGGAACTACGGGTAGCCCATAAACTTGTACCTGAATATTACTCCTGTTAAAAAAATCAGGTTGGCCAAAATGCCAAAACCCGCAATGGCTTTGAAAATTGCATGTCCCGCCCCCGCATTATTTAAGGTAAGCTTAATTTATAAAACAGCAGGCAGTTTTATTGTTTGATCAACCTACCGGCTTCTTTCCATTCATAAGGAGCCCTAACCAATACAGCAATACTCCACGAAATAAATATAAACCAGAATTTATCAGTTTGAATTATTTTTTTCCCTATCTTGATTTTTCTTATCCTTTATTTACCAAAACTTCATTTTCAATCCTGTTCACAATTCAATGCAATGAAATCATCGGAAAAAAACAACAGGCGGCAATTTATAAAAAATACCGCTGCCATAGCTGCAGGCTTTTTTATTGTGCCCAGGCACGTTCTGGGCAGGGGGTTTATAGCGCCCAGCGACCAGTTGACAAAAGGCATTATTGGTGTGGGCGGAATGGGCCGAGGCCATATCCCATACGCAGGAACAAGGGTAGTGGCCATTTGCGACGTCGACAAAAATCATTTAAGCGAAGTAGCCAATATGATTGGCAGTGGCGTAAAAACTTTTCATGACCATCGTGAGCTGATTGCATTGCCGGAAGTGGACATCGTGCATATCGCCACGCCACCACACTGGCACGGCCTTATTGCTATAGATGCTGCAAAAGCAGGCAAGGACATCTGGTGCGAAAAGCCCATGACCCGAACAATTGGCGAAGGCAAAAAAGTAATTGAAGCTGTTCAACAATATAAGCGCATGTTCCGCCTGAACACCTGGTTCCGGTTCAGCGATAATTTTTACGGGATGAACACAACAGTGAGGCCGATCAAAAAATTAGTCGAATCGGGGCTGTTGGGATGGCCGTTGACCGTTACCGTTAGCAAGACAACCGGGTTCGACTGGAAATTTTATTGGGTAGGAAAAACCAACCTCGAAACCATGCCTGTTCCGCCCGAGCTGGATTATGACAGGTGGCTCGGCCCTGCGCCGTATAAACCTTATAACCCACATCGTGTGCACCAGACTTTCAGAGGGTATTGGGATTATGATGGCGGAGGCCTGGGAGATATGGGACAGCATTACATTGACCCCATTCAGTATTTTTTAGGAAAAGATGATACCAGCCCCATATCGGTTGATGTAGATGCCGAGCAGCAGCATCCTGATGCGGTTAGGACTTTCAGAAAACTAACCTTTACTTATGAAGATGGGTGTAAAATCATCTTGGATGGCGAGGCGAAAGATCCTGGTGCTGCCTACATTGAAGGGCCTAAAGGGAAATTATATGCCGGCTTCAGGTCAGACATTCCTAACCTGAAGGAAAAATTAGCGCTCATGCCAGACCCTGCACCGCAGGTATCAAATTTTCTCGATTCCGTAAAATACAGGGCCCCGTTTGCATTGAATGAAATGAACGGGTTCAGGTCGTGCACGATCATCAACATGGGAAAAATTGCGCTGCGGTTAGGGCGATCATTGAAATTCGATCCGGTAAACCAGGTTTTCATCAGTGACGACGAAGCGAATTACCTGATCAACCCTCCGATGAGAAGCCCATGGCATATTTAACTATTTCAATCACCCAGATTAAAAAAGTATATGAAAAAATATCCCTTCTTTATTATTGCAATCATTTCCCTCGCAACCGCTTTGGAGCGTGCACAGGCACAATCAGCAAAAGATAAAGTAATGGCAACCATCGCTGCATTCCCTTACCAGCAACGTTCAGAAGCAGCTCCTGCACTAACTACAATGGCCGCCTGGGGAAAATCAGAATGGAAAGCATTTATGAAATTATTGGAAGATGATTCACTGAAAGTAAAAGCCGCCTACACATTGAATGCATATACGAACGAAGCATCGCTGGATATGAATAAAAAAAATGCCCTTTCGGTTATACTAAAAAAATATCTTTCTTCTTCCAAGACCGAATATGCAAAAATCCTCATCCAGTCGCAGTTGAGTTTGCTGACCGATCGATTGCTTATTGAACAGGCTAATAACCGTTTGCCGAAATTGCCCGAAAACAAAGCTGTCCCTGGCAAGCAATTAAACAATGAGCAAAAGTTATTGTTGCTCGAAGACGAGATGGCAATGGCAAAAAACCCGGTACAGAAAAAAAATATTTTATCGCAGGTGGCGCATATCCCCGGTTTTAGCAGCTTTATGCTGGCCAGCAAACTGCTAAAAGATGCCGATGTAACTAATGATGCTGCACTGGCCCTTGTGCGGTTAGCCATTGCTGATGAAAATATTAAAGGGCCTGTGGTGAGAGATGCGCTTGAGGCCGCTTTGCCACTGATAAAAGGTGATGACAGTGCGGAGTTGGTGGGCAGCCTGCATACTGTACTGCGCAAAATGCCTTACGATTATGGGTTTGTGAGCCTGTTCAACGGAACAGACCTTACAGGATGGAAAGCATTGGTGGGAAATCCCATCACACGATCAAAGATGTCCGCGGCTGCTTTGGATTCAGCAGAAAAAATGGCCAATGAGAAAACCAAAGGCGACTGGATCGTGAAAGATGGGCTGCTGATTTTTACAGGCCATGGCGATAACCTCGCTACCATTAAAAAATATGCTGACATTGAAATGTATGTTGACTGGAAGATTACCGAAAAAGGCGATGCGGGTATTTATTTGAGGGGCACGCCCCAGGTGCAGATATGGGATACCAGCAGAAGAGAAGTTGGGGCACAGGTGGGATCAGGCGGATTGTACAACAATCAGAAATATGAAAGCAAGCCTTTGTCAGTGGCCGATAATAAAGTGGGTGAATGGAACCGTTTCCATATCATCATGAAAGGGGAGCGGGTAACGGTTTATTTGAACGGAATTTTGGTAACTGATAATACCCCGCTCGAAAACTACTGGGACCACAGTATGCCGATTTTTTCGAAAGAGCAGATTGAATTGCAGGCCCACGGAACTTATGTTGCGTATAAAAATATTTACCTGAGAGAGCTTCATTCAAACGATCCTTATGTGCTTAGCAATGAAGAAAAAAAGCAAGGTTTTGTTTCGTTATTCGATGGCACAAACCTCGGCCAATGGACTGGCAATACGGCTGGCTATCTTGTAAAGGATGGCGCAGTAGAAGTAGACCCCGATGCTGGCGGCGGCGGAAACTTATATACAAAAGAAGAGTTCTCTAATTTTATATACCGTTTCGAATTTCAGTTAACGCCTGGGGCAAACAATGGTATTGGCATACGTGCGCCGCTGGAAGGCGATGCTGCTTATGCTGGCATGGAAATACAGGTGCTCGATAATGAAGCGCCAATGTACAAAGACCTTCATCCTTATCAATACCACGGTTCTGTTTATGGTGTTATACCGGCAAAAAGAGGGTACCTGCTGCCTACAGGCGAATGGAACAAAGAAGAGATCAATGCGAATGGGAATAAGATAAAAGTAACATTAAACGGCACTGTTATACTTGATGACGATATAAAAAAAGCTTCAAAAAATTTTACCGAAACGATGGATCATCGTGATCATCCGGGGCTGTCAAGAAAAAACGGGCACATCGGCTTTTTAGGGCACGGTGATGTGGTGCGCTTCCGGTATATGCGAGTGAAAAAATTATAACCGGCCCAGGCAACAATCACTAATAGGCGCTTACAGGGTTGGGGCATTCACTTTCCGATACAAAA
>JAFEAJ010000017.1 GCA_018266455.1 Bacteroidota bacterium | reverse complement strand
TACACTGGCCACATCTTTCACCAGCACGGGCACCCCATTGTTGTTTTCAACAATGATGTTCTTGATTTCTTCTACGTCATTAAGCAAGCCTATGCCCCTAACTACATAGGCTTGTGTGTTTTGGATAATCATGTCCCCGCCTACGTTGATATTGGTATTTTGCACGGCATTAAAAATATCAAGCGGTGTTAACCCGAGGGTGGTTAGTTTTCCAGGATCCACTTTTATTTCATAAGCTTTCGTTTTCCCGCCAAAGCTGTTGATGTCGCCAACGCCTTCTACACTTCTTAGCTGCCTGTCAATCACCCAATCCTGCATGGTTTTTAATTCGCGTACATCCCTGAAAGTGCTTTTTAAAGTGTACCGATAAATTTCTCCGGTGGGGCCTGTTGGGGGTTGAACAGCGGGCTGAATATTTGCAGGCAGCATTGCATTGGGCAGTAAATTCATTACCTGCTGTCTTGCATCTTTATCAATAACGCCATCCTCGAAAATTAATTTTACATAAGATAACCCAAAAATACTTGTTGAACGAAGGCTTATTTTTTGTTGCACAGGGTTCATCGCAATTTCAACCGGTATTGTTACAAACTTTTCTACTTCTTCTGCGCTTCGCCCAGGCCACTGTGTGATGATGTCTATTTCGGTATTCGTTACATCAGGGAAAGCTTCGATGGGCATATCCATGAATGTGATGATACCAGAGACAATCAGCAATGAAGAGACAAATAGAATGAAATATTTATTCTTTAGAGAAAAGCCTATAACCCTTCTTAGAAACTTTGTCATTTCAATAAATTAAATGTTCGATGCTTAATTGTTCAGTTGATCGTATATCTGCAAAGTGTTGGATGCGATTATTTTTTCATCTGCCTGTACGCCTTCTGCGAGATAAACTTTAGGGCTTAGTGAACTTAGCCTGGCAATTGGTGTAACTGGTGTTATGTCCGCTTTCCCGTCGCCACGGTAAACAAGCACATAATATTGGCTGTGATCAAATATTACTGAGGAAGATGGTACATACAGTGCCTGCTTGTGCTGAGTATTCGTGACGGTTACACTTGCAAACATCTGAGGGCGCAAAGCGTAATCAAGATTATTGATCACTACGCGCACTTTTGTTACTTTGCTTGATGGGTCAAGTACATGCATGATTTTATCAATACTTCCTTTAAAGATCCTGTCCGGGTAAGAAAGCGTTGTAACAGTAACCTGATCGCCGAGGTGGACTTTGTCTAAATTCGATTCGTATACATTTGCCCACACCCACACATTCTTCAAATCAGAAATAGTAAACATTGCATTTCCATTGTCAGCCCGTATTACCTGGTCGTTGGTTACAAATTTTTGGACTATGAAACCGTTGATAGGCGCTTTAATAATGTATTCTCCTTGTGTGTTGCTGCCATTTATTTTAAGGATTCTCTTTGCCATCTCTAATTGCGAGATCGCCTGATCATAGTTTACCTGTGCATTGGTTACATCAATTTGGGAGGCAAGGCCGCTTTTGTATAAATCCTGAGCTGCATCTAATTGTTTTTTCATGCCTGTTAGGTTCGTCTCGGCAACGATTAGGTTGTTGCTATAACCTGCCATTTCGCTGCTTCTGATAATAGCGATAGTTTGACCTGAGTAAACATAATCGCCCAGTTGAACTTTGATATCTTCAATATTTCCGCTGACAAGCGGAAATAAATTCACCTGCTTGTCCTGGTTGAAATCTACCTGCCCTGTGAGCGTGATGACATTCAATAGCTCACCTTGTTTTACTGAATCAATGGAAAGTGTCTTTAATAGCGAGTCGGGAATTGTATAAGAATCTCTGTCGCTAACCGATTTAGCAGAACTTGTTGTACATGCTTCAAGAAATAAGAGGGCTGAAGCGAATATTGATAGAGGCAGCACGAAGGTTTTATAGGTTTTCTTTTTTATAAGCATGTTCATCTTGTATAAATGGTTAATTAAAAAAATTTGTGGCTGTATAAAAGTTGATATCCTCAAATGCTTGTACCCGATTATAAAGAATGGTATTTACCTGAAGCACATTTTGTTTGAAGGCATCATAAAAATCAAGAAATTCAAGTAGGCCAACTGTTCTTTTTTGGTATGCTGTTAATTCGGCATCAGCCAACCGCTCAAAGTCATTGGAAAATTTCGGGTCGATGGTTTTATATATGCTATCCTGCGAATAGGCAATATCAAGCGAGTTGGTGATGTTCTCTTCGACTGTTGCTTCAATGCTTTTTTGTAAAGCGGCTGTATTTTCAATCATAAATTTCGCTGATTTGATATTTCCCTGATTATGGTTGAAGAAAGGCAAATCAATTGACGCACCCAATGCTGTGAAATTATTTGCATAGCTGCCCTGCTTGTCGTATGAGATCCCCAACGTAAGATCGGGTACAGCTAACGCTTTCTGATAATTATAAGTTATCTTATTGATCTCTGTGTTTGTTCTTGCAACCTGTAAATCTGTTCGGTTACGAAATGCTGAATCGATTAAAGATGCAAGTGGATATTTAGAAGGGTCAAGCTTAGCAATGGAATCTGCATCGATCACCGGAGCTATATAAACTGTTGGTTTCACTTGCACAATTAACCTCAGCTCGCTTTCTAAACCTTTTATCTGATTTGCCAACGTCACATATTCTTCCCGAAAACTATATAGCTGCGCTCTGATGCGCACCACTTCTTTTTCGGCGATATAGCCTTTGCCCTGCTGGTCAGAATATGCGCTTACAACTTTCTGTAAGGCCTTTATCTCAGTTTCATATACTTTAGAAGATTGCTGCAAATAATAGATATTGAAGAAAACACTTCGCAAGGAATATTTCAGTGTCCGCAATAAATCAAAGAACTGGTATTCTGCAAGCGAAGTGTTGGCTGTTGCCAATTTTATTTGCTTATTTCTTTTGCCTGCCAGCAAAATCAGTTGAGAGATGCCTGCGCTCATTTCGCTATGGTAAAAAAAATTCGAATGCGGGTATTGGGATGTGGGGTCATAAATTGGGATAATAGGCCCTTGGCTGACTGAAAAATTAGGGTTTGGCCAAAGCTTTGCCTGAAGAATCAATGCCCTTTGCGCATCTATATTGTAACGCTGGGCAAGCAGCTGCAGGTTATTGTCCCTAAATATTTTTTCTGCCTGGTGGATGTTGATTTGCAAGGTGTCTTTTGCGGCATTTTGGGAAAAAGAAAACGAGGTAAGGAAGATGAACAATAGAGTACAAGCATTCCTTTTTGTGTTTTGTGCCAGGCCGCATTTAATTGGTCGTGAGTAAACCATCAGTCTCTTAGTTCTTCCAGCAGAAGCACTGTGCTTATCAAAAGCATTCTTGCTTATAAATAACATACGATTCTTTTGTTCTATGGTAAATCATTTGTTGAGTTATTGCATCACTCCACCTCCTTTTTCTACTTGCTGTTGATATGGGTTCGTGAAAAGTTGAATGGATAGAAGTGGTTTCTGTCATCGGATATTTTTCATATAATAATTTAGGATAAGGAGAATTCCAGATCAGGCATGGTATGAGCGGCATAATTTTATTCGAGGGCGCTAAGCTATTGAGCAGCTATTAAAATAGAATTAACCAGATATTAATAGGCGATTAAAACAGCATTAAATAAATTTAATTTTTCTTGCAATGGGCTAATCTCCATTAATTTAGATAAGTTTGGGGAAAGCCGGAGCGGGCTGGCATTAACTTTAGCTTAACCAGATTTTATTTTATTCCGCTTAATTGGAGAATGTGAGTATAAATTCTGAGCCTTGATTTAATTCGGAGTTAACTGTAATTCGTACATTATGAAGCTTTAAAATTTTCTCTGAGAGCGATAAGCCGATTCCATACCCTACATAACCAAACGTATTTTTACCTCTGAAGAAAGGCTGAAAAATATTCTGTATATCGTCTTTGCTGATTCCGATGCCCGAATCGAGAATGCTGATGACAGGCTCGTTATTGTGAAGATATAGGCTGCACATAACCGGTTTATTATTCGAAAATTTAATTGCATTCTTCATAATGTTGCCAATAGCCATAAACAATAAATAGCTGTTGCCAAGGATAGTATATTTCTTTTTATCGTCTACATGGTCATAGCTCAGTTCAACACAGCTGTTTTCTATTTTGTTGGCCCACTCATCTTTCACCTGCCAGATTAATTCATCAAGACGTATTTGATGGAATTCGGTGATGTCAATATTCGTCTGAGCTAGTTCAAACAGGTTATTAATTAGGTCATTCAGTTTCTCTGCCTCATCAAGCACTTCGTAAAGCATGGTTTTGTACTCTTCATTTCTCCTTTCATTCCCTAGCGCTACTTCAATATTGCCAATGATAGCTGTAATAGGTGTTCTCAGTTCATGCGAAGCGTTTGCCACAAAGGATTTTTGCGCTTCAAATGATTGTTCCAGATGTTCCAGCAGGTTATTGAAGGTGTTGGTGAGCTCATTTATCTCATCTTTCCCTTTTTTTATTTTTAACCGTTTATCAAGGCTTGTAGAACGAATGATTTTTACATCATTGATAACTTTGATCATAGGCGACAATGCAATCTTTGAAAAAAGCCTGCCGGTGAAAAACATGATAAATAATGAAATAAAGAAGGCAGCCAGTAAAATCCAGAATAATTGTTGTGTTTGCCTGATGCCGTAAGTGTTGATAGCAGACGCTATAACAATAAAGTTGCCTGAATTATCAGGATAATAAATGCCCAGGGTTTGTCTTTCATCTTTACTGGTATAAAAAACTGATTTCGTTTTCTTGACTTCTTCTATGATGATTTTTGGAAACTGATAACTGTTGTCTTTGATAAAAACAGGTTGATCGCTGTCGTCATATATCCTTACAATTTCATGGGGCAATGATTGTGTAAATTTTTTTTGCACTTCAAGAAATTTATCAGCAGATAAATTATCCTGTGCCAGGAAAAGTTCTGCATTGGTAATTGCTCTTTCTTTAAGATGTTCATAAAAATCATTATTCCGATAAGTTACTGTCAAGATAAAGATGCCTGCCATAATCGTGAATAACAACAATGCAGAAATAAGCGTGAACTGAAGTGAAAGCTTATCGCGTATTTTCATAATAATGGCAGCTCATTTATTTTTAAGGACATAGCCCATGCCAATCATTGTTTGAATTAGTGGAGTATCAAAGCCTTTGTCAATTTTTGATCGCAGATAATTGATATAAACATCAATCAGGTTAGTGCTGCGGTCGTAATTAATCCCCCAAATCGATTCTGCTATTTGAGTTCTTGATAACACCCTGTTCTTATTAATGATAAGCAATTCGAGCAATGAAAACTCTTTTGCTGTCAAATTGATTTCTTTTTCTCCCCGCCGCACTATTTTTTTGTAACTGTCCACCTCCAAGTCAGCTATTTTATACACCATGTTTGGGAGTGTTTGCCTCTGCCTCCTAGTTAAGGCTTTCATCCGTGCGAGCAATTCTTCAAAATGAAACGGCTTTACTAAATAATCATCCGCACCTGATTCAAGCCCCAATACTTTGTCTTTCACCGTTCCCAATGCAGTCAGCATGAGAATCGGCACATCAGGTTTTAATCGTTTTAGCAATTTGCAAAGATCAATCCCGTTAATGCCCGGCACTATCAAATCAAGAATTATCAAGTTATATTCAGTCGACATTGCAAGCGATTGAGCCAGTATGCCGTCATAAGCAAGCTTTACCGTATACTGTTGCTCTTCCAATCCTTTTTTAATAAAGTCGGCAACTTTAGGTTCGTCTTCTACCAACAGAATATCCATATGCAAAATGCATTTTGTTGCAAAATTAAACCCAAAACCCAAGCTCGGCACCACATTAAAGGATTTTAATGTGTTAATGGAGTGTAATATTTTTTGACAGGGCAAAGGCATCTAAATTCTTTTAAAGATTAAGGTTTCCAAACAGATATGGCCTCATCCTATGTTCAATTTTTTTTTGATGGTAATTTTTTTTGAGTTTTCGTTTTGAGAATATCAAGCGCTATTCGGTTAATGGTCGAGAAGTCTTCAGCAGCATTACCGGCTCTTTTTCTGCTTGCATCTTCTCCAAACCCACATCCAAGCTTCAATGAGTTTGTCTTCAATGCCCCAGTGACCACGAATAATAGGAAGCATTTCGGAGACGGTAGTTATTTTACTGCTGATGAAATACCCGGCTTCTGTTTGTTGTTCACCGCTGTGTTGCAGAGTTCTTTGTGTTTTAGGCGGATCCGGCTACTCAGGTTTTTCCATACGGCTTCTTCGTGAACCCTGCGGTACGGCGAAGAATAGCACATTCTCTTTTCTCTATGCGGCCGTGCCCTTTTCCCACGGTACTGTATGTGCCGGGTTCAGCCGTGTTGCCTTGTTCAAATGCTTCTTTCACGCCATCAAGCAAGTGGCCTTGAGTACTTTTAGGAGCCAGTACATAATCTCCGCCTTGGCTGATAATTTTTCCTGCAATGCGTTTTTGGCAACCCATGGCATCAATGGCAACGATGCAACCTTGTATAAACAAAACATCCAGCAGTATGGGTAAGCTGTAATCTCATTGATCTTCTTTTCTGTCTTTAGGCAGCCTCGAAAACCCATCGCGGTAGAAATGTTCTTTTGGCTTTGCCTTTCTTTACTTGCCCAAGCACCATATTATTGGTATTGCACCAGGCACTTGCCATGGGCACAACCGCTTTTTTGTCATTAACCCCACTATTGTGTAGCCGTTTGCCATCTATACTGAGAATACGACCTTCTCAAAGGGCAGCAACATATTGTGCCCATTGTAAAAAAACTCCCTGTTGCGAAGCCGGATTGAGCGCCGCAAACAATTGGTTAATGGTGACGTGAAAAGGAATGCCATTAGGCAGTGCTAAAAAAGCCTTTAACCAAGTCTCTTTATTCTTCCCAAACTATTCAATTTCTTACCAGTCTTTGTACCCGCATATAACAGCGCGAAGCGTTGTGCCAATAATATCTATCAATTTGCGCTGCTTGGTTCTGCCAGTACGAGGTCTTCCAGGTTTTCAAAAAAAGAAATAAAAGGTGCTGCCATTTTTTAATATTCAGTATCGTGTATTCTAAAATCCAAAAATCAACCCTGAATAACTTCTCTGGTTCTCCTCCCGAATCGCTACTTTTATTAACACTTGTGTATACATCGAGAAAATTTAAATGCGTTTGTCCTGATTTTTTTGGCCTTGCGCATTTATTTTATATAAAAATACCTACCTTTGCGCTCCTTTTAAGGAAAAGCGCTTTCGCGCAATTGGAAAGCAACATTGCCCAAAGGGCCCCATAAGTTTCCCGGCGTTCGGGAACGCCTGCAGGGTGTAATTGAAAAGCATAACAACATGCCAAAAGTTAAAACCAACTCGAGTGCCAAAAAAAGGTTCAAGGTAACCGGCACTGGTGAAATCACTTACCAGAAGTCTTTCAAACGCCACATTCTCACTAAAAAATCAAAAAAGCGCAAGCGGAACCTTCGGAAAAAAGGGGTTGTGAGCGGGCCGAATACCGATTTTGTTAAGCGCTTATTGCGATTAAAATAACCAGCGACTTTAAATTTATCACTTACAACTTAAAACTTATTGATATATGCCACGTTCAGTAAATGCAGTTGCTTCTAAGGCACGCAGGAAACGGATATTAAAAGGCGCTAAAGGTTTTTATGGCAAGCGCAAAAATGTTTATACCGTTGCTAAAAATGTTTTTGAAAAAGGGCTTACTTACCGTTATGTAGGCCGCAAGCTGAAGAAAAGAGAATATCGCAGTTTATGGATTGCGCGTATCAATGCAGCAGTCAGGGCGGAAGGCCTTACTTATTCACAGTTTATTCATAAGCTGAACAGCAAAGGGATTGCTCTTGATAGGAAAGTGCTGGCTGATTTAGCCATGAACGAGCCTGAAACTTTCAGGCAACTGATTATTTCTCTAAAATAAGGTCCTTTTTAAAAGATTATTTATTCAGCCGAAAGCACGGAGCGCTTTCGGTTTTTTTATTTTCCGCTAAGCTCGCCGGTTGGATGCCATGCCTGTGAATATACGGCAACATTATTTTATAATTTTAGCCAGCTTCTTACATTTGTAGCGGTTTTTTAAAATCACATCTTGCTAAAATTATTAACCTCAAAAATCAATGAATAATACATACACCGACCTGGTGAAGCAAACCTTTAATTTTCCACAGGAAGATTTTGATGTGAAAGACAATTATCTTGAGTTCAATGGGGTGAATTTAAAAGCGCTGATTGATAAGTATGGCACACCGATGAAGGTCACTTACCTGCCAAAGATCGGCAGCCAGATCAGGAAAGCAAAAAAAATGTTTGCCGCAGCCATCAAACGCCATCGTTATGAAGGGAAATATTTTTATTGTTATTGTACAAAGAGCTCGCATTTTTCTTTTGTGGTAGAAGAAGCGCTTAGCCATGATATCCACCTTGAAACATCTTATGCATACGAGATCGAGATCATAAAAAAACTCTACGAACGAAAAAAAATAAACAAAGATATTTCAATCATCTGCAATGGCTTCAAGCAAAAATCATATATCAGCAGGATTGCCTCTCTATTAAATTCCGGTTTTAAGAATGTAGTGCCCATCCTTGACAATAAAGATGAGTTGCAGCAATATAAGAAATCAGTAAAAGTGCCTTTTAAACTTGGCATACGTGTGGCTGCAGAAGAAGAGCCTACTTTCCCGTTTTATACCAGCAGGCTTGGTTTCAGGCCAAGAGATGTGCTGGAGTTTTATGTTGATAAAATTGAAGGCAATGAAGACCGGTTCCAGTTGAAGATGCTCCATATTTTTCTAAATAAGGGGATCAAGGACGATATTTATTATTGGAGCGAATTGAACAAGGTGATCAATTTATATTGCCAGCTCAAAAAAATCTGCCCCGAACTCGATTCTATTAATATTGGCGGCGGCTTTCCTATTAAACATTCTCTGGGGTTTGACTACAACTATCAGTTCATGATCAATGAAATTGTCGGCAATATCAAAAAGGCCTGCAAAAAAAGCAATGTGCCCATGCCGAACATCTTTACTGAATTTGGCAGTTATACCGTGGGGGAAAGCATGGCGCATATTTATAGCGTGATAGGGCAGAAGATGCAGAATGACCGTGAAATATGGTATATGATCGATTCTTCGTTTATCACCACTTTGCCGGATACATGGGGCATAGGAGAACGGTTTTTGATGCTGCCAATCAACAAATGGGATGCAGAGTACCAACGTGTGGTGCTTGGTGGCATTACCTGCGACAGCCATGATTATTATGACTCTGAAGAACACATCAACGAAGTTTTTCTTCCTAAACTAAACAATGGGGAGCCTCTTTACCTCGGCTTTTTTCATACCGGGGCTTACCAGGACCAGATTAGCGGATATGGCGGCATTAAGCATTGCCTGATACCCTCGCCAAAACATATTATAATCGGCTATGATAAAAACGGGAGGCTTGTTGACTGGGTGTATGCAAAGGAGCAAACTGCCCAAAGCATGCTGAAGATTTTAGGGTATGTATGAGCGTTGGCGTTTGCCCTTATCAATTGGTAAGCACGGAAGATTGTTTACACGCAGGCGGTGAATGGCATTCTCCTATTTGTCTTTCAGCCTGTATTTTTTGTTCACCTTAGGGCTATTGAAATAAGCATCTAACTGTTCTTCTGTCATATTGGTGTTCTCGTCAATCGGGATATCAATGAGCTGGATTTGCGTCTGCTTTAATTCATCTTTTAGCTTGGCTGTTTTCTTTTCAACCTCCATGTCCTTGCCGCCAACGAGCATATTTTCAGTATAAGTGTATTCCAGCCGTTTAATTGCCGACCTTACCAATGATGCTGAATTTTGTTCGGCAGTCATCGGCGGTGATACGGTTTCTTTTACCGGCACCAACGCCACGCCTGCGCTCGGCAGGATTTTTCCTGTGGTTTGGGCAGTAGACCCCGTGCTTGAAGAAAAAATAGTGCCCCCCAGCGCTGTGGCTGCAGTAGTCAGGTCAAAAGAGGTGCGGGTGTGCTTGGTCTTCTTTACTTTTTTGTCTAACTGCACGAACGCATATTTAAGCTGTAGGATATAGGTGTTGAACCTTTTTGCCATTTTGTGGTATTCAGTAACTGCAACAGGATAATTTAATGCATCCCTTACATAAATCTTCACCATACACGTGTCTTTGTTGAAGAATTTATCGCTCCCAACAAAATTCAGCAATAACAGCTTTTGCTTGCCCGAGTCGGTCCCTTTAATAAAATCAAAATCGGGCGCCCATTTGAATTCATCGTCGCACCTCTTTACTTCAGTGTAATTTTTAAGTGGCATGTTAGAGAAAAAGCTGATATTTTCTATAGGGAAAGTGCCCGTTTCGCATTCAATTTTGAAATTGATCGTGTCTCCTTCTTCAATGAAAAGAGGGCTGCTCACACTGGCTTTTAACCGGGAATGAATAATTTCCGTGGTAAAAAATAATATAGTGAAAGAGGTGTCAATATGTTCAACCGGGTTGTCAAGGTTCTGCACGCCCACGTTAACTTTATAATCGTAGTCGTATTTCAATTTCCCGGAAAGGAAATACGACCTGTCAGCCCTGAAAGATAGCGTCCCGTTGTCTTTATTGATTTTTAAACCAACGGGAGAATTCTTGATGAACCAGTAGTAATGTGATTGGTCCTTGTTTATCTCGAGGCGATAATTTAATGTCGAGTCTACATGTACCGTAAAATATGGGTTTAGGTTGCGGATGCGCAAAATCGTATCGGAGCTTTTATGTAAAATGGTGTCAGTGCTTTTTACAGTCGTATCAGTTGCCGGAGAAGCTGTGGGGATATGAAAAAAGGGGTCTTGCGAAAAACAAGGGCAGGCAAAAATAACAGAAGCTATAAGTAATACAAGATAAAGGATGCTTTTTTTTTCTGTCATTATCACATTTATTAAAGCCAGCAAAATTTTTAGCAGCGAAATTAAAAAAATACATCCAAAAACTATAATAAAAAAGCCCTCACAAAAATGATGAGGGCTTTAAAAATACAAAACCAACTGCTAATCACGCTTTTTATTTCATGCAAACCCTTATTCAATGGAGATTTGCCTGCTGCTTGCTTTTTCCTGTTCTTTTTTTGGAATGAATAATTTTAACAAACCATTTTCATATTTAGCCTGGATGTTGTTGGAGTCAACACTTTCATCAAGGTTAAAATTGCGCCTGAAACTGCGGAATGAAAATTCACGTCTTACAGTCTTGTAATCTTCCTGTTTTGTTTCTTCTTTCTTTTCAGACGAAATAGCAAGAAAGCCGTTTTCTACATGAACCTTAAAATCTTCTTTTGCCCGGCCAGGAACGCTCAGCTCAATATGATAAGCGTCTTTTGTTTCGTGGATGTTTACTGGTGGAAAGTTCCAATTGCTCCATTCTTTGTTGCCGAATGCGGGGAACTCATTAAAGAACTCATCAAACACATTGCTGATGCTTTTTTGAGGATTGTTATTTACTTTTAATACTTGCATACTTTTTTATTTAATGTTATTAAATGATTTTGGTATACTAACATCAAAGCGTGTACCATGCCAAGATTTATGTGACAGGAGTGAATTTTCGTCAATCAGCCATCGGTTTATCCGGACATATTTTCATTTAGAGCCAAAAAACACTGACATTAATTCTTAATGACATCCAGTTTTCAAACAGACCTGTTGAATAATGGCCATTATCTTTTATACATGAATTATGTTTTCATAAGCAACAAGTTTTTTGTTTATTTTTGCATTTTAAAAACAAATAATTTACATGTATCCAGAAGAAATAGTTTTACCAATGAAGGAAGAGTTGACTGAAAATGGTTTTTCAGAATTATTAACTCCGGACGAAGTTGATGAGCAGCTCACCAAGAAAGGAACAACATTAGTAATGGTCAATTCAGTTTGCGGTTGTTCGGCAGGGAGCGCCAGGCCAGGCGTGTTGATGGCTGTTGCCAATACCGAAAAAGCGCCGGATTACCTTACTACAACTTTTGCCGGTTTTGATATTGATGCTGTTAAAAAAGTAAGAGAGCACATGTTGCCCTATCCTCCATCATCGCCCTCTATTGCACTATTCAAGGATGGCCAGTTGGTGCACATGATCGAAAGGCAACAAATTGAAGGAAGGTCTGCCCAGATGATTGCGCATAACCTGATGGCTGCTTTTAATGCCTATTGTTAAATAACGAATTCAATATTTCTTTTAAGTAAAAACTCTTTCTGTTAAAGAAGGAGTTTTTGTTTTAATGATTAAATTCAAGATTGCCGAACCAGATTTTTAGCCTAAACTTGCAGCTTTCAATTTTACCGGGCTTTAAAATCCGGAAACTTCATGATATGTATCCCAATCTGTATTACGCTGTAAAAGATTTGTTTGGTATTGACTGGAATTTTTTGCATTTTATAAACTCATTCGGTTTTTTTGTTGCCATTTCTTTTTTGCTCGCTGCGTACACGCTTTCTTTGGAATTGAAACGCAAAGAAAGGCAGGGATTGCTTCAACCCGAAGAGCGCAAGATAATAGTGGGCAAACCTGCTTCGGCACAATCGCTGATGTTGAATTTTATTTTTGGTTTTTTGCTGGGATATAAATTTGTCGGCCTTTTTCTTTCTCGGGGCCCGCTTGCAGCGAACCCCCAGGACTTTATTTTTTCATCAGAAGGAAGCTGGACTGCCGGTATATTGCTGGCCCTTCTTTTTGCAGGGTTGAACTGGTGGGACAAAAACAAACAAAAATTGCCCCAGCCGGAAGAAAGAAAAATCAGGGTATGGCCTCATGACAGGGTGGGAGATTTCACTATTTATGCAGCCATATTTGGTTTTATTGGGGCAAAAATTTTTAACAGCCTTGAAACATGGGACGATTTTATTAAAAACCCCATTGCCTCTCTCGTCTCATTTAGCGGGCTTACTTTTTATGGCGGGTTGATTTGTGCGGCTTTGGCAATCTGGTACTATGCAAGAAAGCACAATATTGGTTTTTGGCATTTGAATGATGCTGCAGCTCCGGGCCTAATGCTCGCGTATGGTTTCGGAAGAATAGGTTGCCAGGTTGCAGGTGATGGCGATTGGGGAATTATTAATAGTGCCTATTACCTTGACCAGGCCGGAAAAGTTGTGCCTGCAGGTTCTGCCGATATACACCTGGCACTTGTAAATAACGCCAGCTTTTATCTTAGCCAATTTGGCTCGTTGGAGAAAGTCCAGCATTTAAGTGTAAAAGCCCCATCATTTTTGCCTACCTGGATGTTTGCCTATTCCTATCCCCATAATGTTATTAATGAAGGAGTGCAGATTGCAGGATGCAGCGGGCAGTATTGCAGCCAGCTTCCCCTTCCGGTTTTTCCAACTCCATTTTATGAAGTCATCGTGGGCATAGCTTTGTTTTTTCTTTTATGGTCGCTGCGTAAAAAATTTGTGGTGCCGGGAAAATTATTTGGGCTTTACCTGTTAGTGAACGGCATTGAAAGGTTTTTTATTGAAAAAATCAGGGTAAATAGCAGGTATGATATTTTTGGTTTTCATCCTACCCAAGCGGAGATTATTTCTACACTTTTGGTTATTTCAGGAGCCTTGCTTCTTATACTTCTTAAAAAGAAACCTTATTCTTCTTCACTTCATTAGCATAGATTTCAATTCATTTTTGCCATTGCAAAAGGATAGCTCCCGCTCATCCTATAGACCGGTTTTCCTGTAACCTGACTAAGTCATGCACGTCCTACAGGCAAATAGTGAGTTTGCCGGGTATCATTATATGCAACCTACTATCATAAAACATTGTACTTTATTATACATAGTACTAATCTTTGTATTATAAATAAAAAGACTCCAAACACAAAAAAACCAATATGCGCAAAATCTATAATTTTTTGGCTATATGCCTATTCACTATTTCTTCTTCTTTTTCTGCCGAAGGCCAGGCCTCAAAAGGAGAGATATCGGGAAATGTATCCGATAAACAAAATAGGGGGATTGGGTTTGCTACCATTTCAATTTTCAATGCTAAAGATTCAATAGCTTTTAAAACTTCGGCTTCGGATAGACAAGGCAGGTTTGCTATAAACGGCCTTAATGAGGGGCAATATTACCTGGAAGCAAGTTCAGTCGGCTATAAAAAATATGTCTCAGCAATTATAAAAATCTCCCTCGTACAACCTTCTGTCAATATTGGCAAAATTATGCTTGAATCCCAAACAACGGAGCTAAAATCCATCGAAGTTGTTGGACAAAAGCCTTTTATGGAACAAAAGGCAGATCGAACGGTAATAAATGTTGACGCTTCTCCGGCCAGTGCAGGAGCATCAGCAATGGATTTGCTCGAAAAATCTCCCGGTGTCACGGTTGATAAAGACGGGAACATTAGCCTAAAAGGAAAACAGGGGGTCATGCTTATGATTGATGACAAGCCAACTTATATGACAGCAGCTCAGTTGGCAGGTTATCTTAAAAGCTTGCCGGCTAGCGCTATCGAGGTGTTTGAAATCATGGCAAACCCATCTTCCAAATATGATGCGGCTGGAAATTCAGGTATAATAAACATCAAAACAAAAAAGAATAAAGCCAAAGGTTTTAATGGAAGCCTGACCTTAACACATGCCCAGGGCGTTTATCCCAAACCTGGCGGGAGCGTGAATTTGAATGTTAGAACAGGAAAGTTCAATTTCTTTTTGAATGGCGGTTACACCCAATGGGAAGGTTACCAGGACCTTGATATTACCAGGCAGTACTTCCAACAGGATAGCAAGCACCTTAGTTCCATTTTTGTCCAGCACACAAACATGAAATTTAAAAACCCGGAAGCAAATCTTAAAATTGGAGCTGATTACTTTTTTTCTGCAAAAACAACAATTGGTTTGGCATTAAAAGGCTTTAAGAACAATGAGAACGACAAGTCGTACAGCTATATAAACCTGGAAGGCCCAAATGGTTCTATTAATTCTAAATTGTATTCTCCAAGCACAAACAATAGCCTATGGAAAAATGGTGCAGTCAATTTCAACATCAGGCACCAGTTCGATTCAACAGGCACTGAGCTGACTGCAGATGCTGATTATATCAAATACAGGTCAGAAAGCAGCCAATATTTTACCAATATCGGGCAGGATGTTTTTGGAAACCCTATTGATACAAGTATTTTGAAAGGCGACCTTCCCAGCAACATTGATATTTATAGCTTCAAATCAGACTTCTCTCATTCTTTTAAAAACAAAATAAAATTTGAAGCAGGCATAAAAACAAGCCATGTCACAACAGATAATATAGCTGGGTATTATAATGTGGTCAATCATGTTGATGAAACCGACACCGGGAAGACCAACCGTTTCGTCTATCATGAAAATATTAATGCTGCTTACATCAGCCTGAACAGGCAAATTAAGAACTTCAGCATACAGGCAGGGTTAAGGATGGAGAACACCAACTATTCTGGCCATCAATTCGGCAATTCTTTTACAGTTATCAGTAAAGATTCTTCGTTTAAGAAAAGCTACATCAATATCTTCCCCACTTTGTATGCCAGCTATCAGGCAAATGAAAAAAATATTTTTTCAATAAATTATGGCCGCCGCATAGACCGCCCGGCTTATGAGGACCTGAATCCCTTTATGTTTTTTCTTGATCAATATACTTACCAGGCTGGCAACCCCTACCTGCGGCCTCAGTATACGCACAATATTGAGCTATCACACACCTATAATAATTTTTTTACAACGACTATAAATTATAGCATCACAAAAAACTTTTTTACTGAAACATTTGAACAGGCTCCTGTAGTTAAGCAAGGGGATACCGCTTATGCAACAATAGTGCGCAATGGCAATATCGGCCAGCGACAAAACGCAGGAGTATCCGTGAGCGCTCAATTGCATGTGAAGAAGTGGTGGACGGCAGTCGTATATGCGAATATGAACTACAACCAATTTAAGGGGCCGTTATATGGCGAAGATATTAATGTCAGCTCGGCTACATTTATGGCAAACCTGAACAACCAGTTCAGGTTTGCCAAAGGATGGGGTGGCGAAATTTCCGGATGGTACCGTACAAGAGGAGTAGAGGGCCAGATTATTATAGAGCCAATGGGACAGGCTGCAGCTTCTATTTCCAAGCAATTGCTGAAGGATAAGGCCAGCCTTAAGATGTCTGTGAGGGACATGTTTTATACACAGCAGGTAAAAGGCTATATCAATTTCCAGCAAACCGCAGCAACTTTTCACAATGCGAGAGATAGCAGGCAGGTGAGCCTTACTTTCGTCTATCGCTTTGGCAAGCCCATAAAGGGGGCGCAACCACAAAGGAATACAGGAGGCGCAAATGACGAGCAGAGCCGTGTAAAATCAGGAGGCAATAATTAATAAAGAAATATTAAACGATCTGTAGTAGTTAGTTTTGGCCACGAAGCCCTTTTTCTAAAGGGCTTCTCTTTTTCATGAGTTGCTGGTCTCGAGTAGTAGTTATAGTCCTACATTTGCGGTACATTAAATTCAAGGTTATGCCATCATTTGATATTGTAAGCAAGGTGGAATTGCAAACGCTCGACAATGCGGTGAACATTACAAAAAAAGAAATCATCAATAGATTTGATTTTAAAGACTCGCCTGTTCAAATCGATTTGAACAAAAAAGAGATGCTGGTGAACATCGAAGCAGAAAGCGATATGAAGCTAAAACAAATTGTTGATGTGCTGATCAGCCGTTCTATGAAGCAGGGGCTCGACCCGCTTGCATTCGATCTGTCGAAACAGCCGCACCCAAGCGGCAAAATCGTAAAACAGGAAATTCCTGTCAGGAATGGGCTGAAGCAGGAAGATGCAAAAAAAATAATAAAACTGATAAAAGACGCTGGCTTAAAAGTGCAGGCACAAATTATGGACGACCTGGTGCGGGTTACCGGGAAAAAAATTGATGACCTCCAGGCTGTGATAGGACTTTGCAAAAATGCCAATACCGGGGTGCCCCTTCAATACCAGAATATGCGCAACTGATGCCCTATTGCTGTTTGTGAAAACATCTTTATTATATTTGGAAACAACGATTATTAAGCCTACTTTCGCGCTCTATTTTTTATAACCTGTACGGCAAAATCCGTGCAGCCTTTTAAACATCATAAATCATGAAAAAAGGGATCCATCCAACAAGCTATCGCTTTGTTGTTTTTAAGGACATGAGCAATGGCTATTCTTTCTTGAGCCGATCTTCAGCGCCATCAAAAGAAAATGTAAAGTGGGAAGATGGCAAAGAGTACCCGTTGATCAAGCTTGAAATTTCGAACACTTCGCACCCATTCTTTACCGGTAAGAATATGCTGGTTGATACAGCGGGGCGTATCGACAAATTCAAAAAGCGCTACGAGAAAAAAGCAAAATAATTTAGCTGATTATCATGGTAATGGCAATCCCTTCTACCCGAAGGGATTTTTGTTTTAACCGGCATTGCTATAATATTGTAGTTTTAACTGATGAATATTGTTTCCGTAAAAGAACTGCCCGAAAATTTTCTCTTCCCTTTCAGTTTAACGCGTTCCATACTGGATATACGAATTGGCATGTTGACCCTGCGGCAAAAATGGGAATTGGTCTATGGATTAACCATTGATAATGATTGCATGGATAATATCATCCCGGCTAATCTTTTGCCTTCTTCGGGCAGCGCAGAATGCATCAAACAAAAAAACAGCGGTTTTTCTAATTCTCATTTTCTTCAACATCCCTGGCAAATTTTCCAGCTTACCGACCAGGCTTTGCGCGACGATTTTTATTTTCTCACACAAAACAGGGAAAGCGCCAAATTGCCTGCAATCAATAAAACCATTTCACCTGAAAACATTTTTATAGAAGAAGGCGCGAAAGTCGGCTATGCTACTTTAAATGCTTCGACAGGCCCAATATATATATCAAAAAATGCTGAAATCATGGAGGGGGCCATGATCCGCGGGCCTTTTTTCCTGGGCGAGGAAAGCGTGGTGAAAATGGGCTCAACAATTTATGGTGCTACATCTGTCGGGAAAAAATGTACTGTTGGCGGCGAAATAAAAAATGCTGTTTTCTTCGATTATTCAAATAAGGCGCATGCCGGGTACCTGGGAGATTCGGTAATCGGGTCCTGGTGCAATATAGGGGCTGGCACTTCAAATTCTAATTTAAAGAACACCGCTTCTGATGTAAGGGCGTGGAGCGAAAAAGACAAGCAATATGTAAGTGCAGGTGTTAAATGTGGCTTGCTGATGGGCGACTATTCAAGATGTGCAATCAACACTTCATTTAATACAGGAACAGTAACCGGAGTTTGCTGCAATATTTTTTCCAAAGGGCTTGCTCCTAAGTTCATCCCTAACTTTTCCTGGGGCATTGATAATGCCAGCAAATATGTTTTTGAAAAATCGATTGCAGATATTTCCAACTGGAAAAAACTAAAAAAGGAGCGGCTTCATGATATTGAAATACAAACTTTGAAACATATTTTTGATCATTGTTAAAACAAGAAACCAATGCGCAATCAAATAGCAGCAGCCAACTGGAAAATGAACCTGACATATCAAGAGGGGGAACAATTGATGAACGACATTGTAAAGGCAAGTATACATTTGAAAGGGCACCAAAAAGCCATCTTTGCTGTTCCGTTCCCTTACCTGATGATGGCCATCGGGAAAACAGCGTCAATGGTTAATTATGCAGCATCAGCCCAAAACTGCTATGAAAAAAAATCCGGGGCATATACGGGCGAGGTTTCTGCAGAAATGCTGCATTCGATTGGAATTAAATATTGTGTGCTCGGGCATAGCGAAAGGAGGGCATATTTTAATGAAAGCAACCTGGTGCTTGCTGAAAAAATTGCACGGTGCCTCGAATCGGGCATAACGCCCATATTTTGTTGCGGTGAGCCCCTGGATATTCGGGAAGCAGGCACGCAAAACAGCTATGTGGGCGCCCAGTTAAAAGAATCGTTATTCGGTTTTAATGCACAGCAACTGCAAAAGATGGTCATAGCGTACGAGCCGATATGGGCAATTGGCACAGGAAAAACAGCAACAACCGAACAGGCGCAGGAAATGCATGCTTACATCAGGGCTGAGCTTGAAAAGCATTACAGCCATGCGGTTGCATCGGATATCCCCATTTTGTATGGGGGCAGCGTAAAAGCGGGCAATGCGAAAGAATTATTTTCCTGCCCTGATGTTGACGGGGGGCTTGTCGGCGGCGCTTCGCTGGTAGCGAAAGATTTTATCGAGATCATTAAAGCTTTAAAATAACAGCTTCCACAAATGGCGCCGCTTACAAATTGTTATTGATGGATGAAAAAAATTTTGCTCATAAAAACAGGCGCAGCAGGCGATATAGCCCGCACTTCTGTTTTATTAAATGTGCCAGGTGTTAGAATCACATGGGTCATTAAGAAAGAATACACAGAGATCTTGCCCGATGCACACCCCCGCCTTGACCGGATTGTTGCTGCACCCGATGCCATGCAGGCATTAAAAACAGAGACTTTTGATATTACGCTTTCGCTGGAAGAAGACTTGCCATGCGCGATACTGGCAACTCGAATTCCTACAAAAAAACTTGTCGGCATATACTGCCATGAGAACTCGGTAAGATATACTGAAGATGCTGCCGGATGGTTCGACATGAGCCTCGTATCAGCACTTGGGGCAAGCCAGGCCAACATCTTAAAAATGTCGAATCAGCAGCCATACCAGTACTGGTTGTTCAAAATGGCTGGGCTTGAATTTAAGGGGGAGGGTTATTGCATTTATAAAAATAAGGGCCGGCAGGAGAAGAAAAATTTGATTGGCATTGAGAAAAGAGTAGGGCAACAATGGCCAAATAAATCATGGCACGGGTATGATCAATTGGGGGAATGGCTGGCATCAAAAGGATTTCTTATAAAAATGCTGGCACAGAGAAAAACAGTCCGCGATTACTTTGACGACATTGCCGTTTGCAGCCATATTATATCAGGCGATACGCTGGCCATGCATGTAGCTTTGGCTTATAAGGTGCCCTGCGTTGCAATTTTCAACTGCACAAGTCCTTCTGAAATTTATGATTATGGCATTATGAAAAAAGTCATTAGCCCATTGCTTGAGAAGATGTTCTACAAAACCACATTTAACAATGAGGCTATTGAAGCCCTTTCCATTGCTGATGTAAGGCTGGCATTTGAGCCTGTGTTGTTGCTTTAGCCCTGGTTTTGGAAAAGGCTTTGATTCCTGCCCCTGATATTTTCAATGGTGTAATTGCCTGAATTTTCAATGGCTTTGCTGAGCAGGCTGGCATATTGCAAAGGAGAATGAAAAAAACGCTCCAGGTAATCAATAATGTCATCGACACTGCTATAGCGGCAAGCGCTTGTCTCAATAAACTCATCAACCTTCAAATATTCAGGAATGATGAAGGGGACAGCATGTTTTATGACGTCAAATATATTTCCTGAATAAATTGTTTCGCCATATATCTCCGAAATACCGTCTTCCAAAAAAGCCCTTTCCAACGAGGGCGACCACACAAAATGTGCAGTGTTCATCACCCTGTCAAATTCCGGCTGGTCAACAACTTCTGTTTCATAAAATTTCAGGTTGTCATATTGCCTGGCGTAACTGGCGCACCGCTTAATTATTTGTTTGCCCTCAGGGAAATGAGCTCCTCCCAATAATACCAGCGTTACGGGCAAATGGATGGCATTGCATTTTTCCAGGAATTCAAATACCTGTTCATAGTTCCTTCTCCTAACATCAACCGATCCGGGCACAACCACTTGCATTTTTTTATTAGCTATGCTCTTATTGGTGTTTATTTTTTCTTTTTCAAAAATTGCCCCTGGCAGGCAATAAACCTTTTTGTGCGAAGGCAGCTTTGATTTAAGGCTTTTTACCATGCATAGCCCAACAACATTAAATTCACAGGCAGACCGTAAGAGCCAGTTTTTTCCATTGTTCTTGATATTTCTTTTAAAGCCAAAGCCTGGAGAACGCATAAAGTAACTGTTGATGTTATGCAAGGTCACGATAACCCTGATGCCTTTTAGCGCCCGTATAAGAATCGAATAGGAATGATAGTTGTCTGAGATGGTGTTCAGGTAAAGCAGCTCAATCCTTCTTTTGCGCATTTCCCTGTACATTTTTAAAATAAATACATTTTTATTGTCATTTTCTTTTTTTATTACCCAGTCAAATTTTGCCAGGTCATCGATAAATAAAAATTTGAATTGCCGAAAACAGTTTTCATAGGCAAAAACAGTTATCCTATTGTTTGGGGTATCGAACAATTTTATTACAGGATAAGACCCTTCAAAATGCATGGTCTCGAAAATGGCGATATTCATTTATAGTTAAGATTTCGTATTAGGTCAATGTTCTGATAAATATAGCTATGTTTGCGTTAATCAATCTTGTTCCCAAAACCAATTGCCTTTGTCAAGTATCAAGAGGAACCTGGTTTACAATTTTATATTGTCCGGCAGCCAGCTTTTGGTGCCATTGATTTCTATTCCTTATATATCCAGGGTGCTGATGCCTGATGGCATTGGCCGTGTAAGCTTTATTGACTCGTTTACTTTTTATTTCATTTCCATTGCTGAATTTGGGATTATGGTATATGGCATGCGCGAAGTTGCCCGTGCCCGCAATAATCAGGAGGACCTGGGAAAGCTGGTCTCAGAGTTAATGGCCCTTCACATGATCACTTCGCTGCTTTCTTTATTGCTTTATGGGATTGCTGTTTATTTTGTGTGGGACAAGATACATGACCCAAGGCTTTTGCTTTTTTCTGTCTCCTTCCTGCTTGTAGGTTTCTTCTCTTGTGAATGGTATTTTTTTGGGATGGAAGAATTCAGGTATATCACTTTTCGCTCGATCGCAACAAGGATCGCCGGGCTGATCTCAATTTTTGTACTGCTTAAGTCCCCAAGCGATTATTATGTGTATTATGCAATTATTGTGACTACTGCCATTGCCAATAGTATATGGAATAATGTTTTGTTATTTAGGCGAATAAAAATATCGTTTGCGGGGATTCATTGGAAACGGCACCTCAGCTTTATGTGGGTGATTTTTCTGATGGATATTTTTTACAGTATCCCGCTAATGCTTGATAACGTGTTCCTGAGATTTGTAAGCACCGAAACGGCTGTGGGGCTGTATGCATTTACGATGAAAATGGCTAAGGTGTCCTCCGTGCTGATAACTGATACGTTGATTGTTTTTTTTCCAAGAATTATATCGCTGATAAAAAATGGAAATGAAGGCGGGCTGCGGGCAACCGTGTTGCAAAATATTCAGTTGATTATTTTTTTTTCAGTGCCTGTTTCTGCCGGTATGTTTTTGCTTTCAGGGCAGATTATAAGTGTTTTCCTTGGAAAAAATTTTTTGTCGGCAACCGGTGACCTGAGGATCCTTTCAATTTATCCTTTTCTAAAAGCATATAGCCTTTTTTTAAGCAAACAAATATTGATATCACATAACCGAGAGAAGTTATTCCTGAAAAGCACAATCATCAGTGCCGCGGTATTTATAGTACTCACCCTGGTACTTTCTTTTTTATTTGCTGATAAAGGAGCATGCTCTGCCATCATCATTACTGAAATGAACGGATTGCTCATTAATTATTTTTATGCAAAAAAAACCAACATGCGATTAAAAATATTTGACTGGAAATGCTTTTTCCAGTCAATATGCGGAGCTTTGATATTTGTGCCTGTTATTTATGCAATAAAAAGAATGGATATGGCGGAAGAGTTTTCGCTTATGCTTTCGGTTTTGGTTTGTTTTATGTTATACGTTATTTTTCAGGTTTTTATTATGCGGAATGAATTTGTGCTGCAGTTAAAAACAAGTGTGCAATTTTTTTTCAGAAATAAGAAATTGAATTGATATTAATAAAACAGGACAGCCCGGTTGTAAAAAAACCGCGCATGTATTTTGTGCAAGAGCATTCTTTCAGTGCATTCTTTCATGGAGGCGTTGGGAATGCGGACATTGAAAAGGTATTGTTGCAAGAAAACTTCAGACCGATATTGTTCCCTCATCATTTTAGTTTTTCAGTTTGGGCAAAATACGGAAGATTTTGGTTCCTTATTAAAACTTTCTTTTCTCTTAAAAAGGGATCAGTTGTGCTCGTGCAGTTTCCTTTGTATGCTAAAATGAATAAAATGCTGCTACGGCTGCTCCATTTCCGGCGCAGCATTTTGACTGTTTGCCTAATTGCCGATATTAATGGCCTGAAAGATGGCAATAATGAACTGCTGCAAAATGAAATTAAGGAATTGAAAAGGGCGCAATACTTTATTGCCCACAATCAAAGCATGAAGAGCTGGCTGCTCAAGCATATCCCATTCGCTAAGTGTTCGTTGCTTTACTTTTTTGATTTTATGACCACTGGAAATAACGTGCCCAAAAAAAAATCTTTTGAAATAGTGTTTGCCGGGAACCTGGCAAAAAGCCTTTTCCTCGAAGACCTGGGAAACATAATAACCGAAAGCTTGAAATTCTTGGTATACGGGCCAGGGGTTACCAAAAAAATGAAAAGCCAAAAAAATTTTTTTTACAAGGGTGTTTTCCCTCCTTATGGCCTGCCACAAAAAATTGAAGGCTCATTTGGTTTGGTTTGGGATGGCGATTGTATTGATGATCCTTGCGGAAGCATTGGGCATTACATGCAGTATATAACCCACCATAAAGTGTCCCTGTATATATTAACCGGGATCCCGGTTATTATTTATGAAAACGCAGGCTCGGCATCGTTAATAAGAAAACATAAAATCGGCTTCACCATTTCAGGGCTGAATGAAATCGAACAAAAAATCAATTCGATAAGTGAAGCTGAATACCAGCAAATGGTCAATAACATGAAGCCCCTTGCCGGCAAAATCTCAAAAGGAGAATTTTTAAAAGAAGCAATAGCTGATATTTGCCTGCAACTGCCTTAGCCAATACACCCAGGTAATTAATTGCGGTTGTTTGAGCCCGATGCTTAATCTCACAATTTCAATTTGTTTACCAAGCTGATGTATTCCTGCATGATTGTTTCTTTTGACCTGCCTTTCAATGATGCCCATGCATCATACTTTGCTTTCGCCACAAAATCGAAAGGGTTGGAGGGGGCCTCAATATTAATATCGCCAACTGTGGCTTGTTTGTAAAGCGAATACAATTGCAATAGTGTTCCGTTGCTTGGTCTTGTACCCAGGCTTTTGCTTTCTTCTGCCGCCTGTTCAAATTCCTGTATCAATTGAGTAGCTGTCATAATCGGTTCTTTTTGTTAAAATCAAGGTGTTCGTTTATCCCCAAGCGCATCTTAAAATATTATACAAGACTTTCAATCATATAAAAATGCTGCATTTGCTTATAATTTAAAGCGGAGCAGCAATTTGCCCCTTAGGGGGCATAAAATATGGAGCAGTTGAAGCAGTGCTTTTAACCTCTTTTTTGAGAATACAGGCAATTATAATTTTATTTGCTGGTGACATTATGAGCACAAGAGGAGGAAGCAAATGCCTGGCATTAACATTGAAGGTTGAGATACAAATTAATATTAAAACCATCAGAATTTCCGCTTCCCAGTTGCTTTGTTATGGCTGTGTTCATTAGTTTAAGAATAGCTTTATAATTTCTTTTTCCATAGTAAGCTGGTTTTGTATGATGAGGAAATAAATTCCAGGCGATAGCCCTGCTTTTCGACGGATTGTTTTTGTTTCGCTGGAAGCGATTGCATAAAAGTATTGCGCTACAGTTTTTCCTTCAGGGTTAATCAGGCTTACTAAATAATTAGCAGTTGTTGCCTGGTTAAAATTGATGGCGAACACATCGGCAACCGGATTGGGCATGACCGAAACTCCGCTATTGGTTCCCTTATTATCAATTTCAATCACATTGCTATAATTCGAAGAAGAATTTTCCTGAACAATGCGCAAACGATAAAAGTTCTTTCCCGAAACAGGGTTGGGGTCTGCAAAAAAATACTGGCCTGGTGAGACACTATTCGCGATGGCATTTACAGTTCCAATTGTTTTGAAGCCGGAGGCATCAGCGCTTTTTTCTACAATAAATTTATATGCCATGAATGCCGGCTCGGTTGTCCACTTCAAATTCACATTGCCGTTTTTGAGAGCACCGGTAAAACTGATGCCTTTTATGGCAAGCGTTGTCATGCATATCCCGTCAACATAATATGTCGAAACCTGGGTAAGACAGCCAGCATTTACCGACTCAACATTCACATAGGTGCCTGTATCAGCCACTGAGAGGTAAGGTATGCTGTATGTTGGGCCGGTGCCTACCATCACGCTATCGGTGGGGCTGGTTTTTTTGTACCAGGTATAAGTTGCGTTGGCAATGCTGTCAACTGCCAGCACGGTGTTGGTATGTATGCAGTTTGATGTTGCTTTTATTATGATATTGGCAAGGGGCAGGATGCTGGCATCATTAATGGTAGCATTTCCGCAGGCATCTATTGCCCTTAAGCGTACAACCGAATAAGCTTTCCCGTTGTTTATGGTGAACACCGGCGATGCCTGTGGCCCCATGATGATACTTGGTGAATCCGGGAGGCTGCCAATGATGGCATAAGTGTAAGGCGTTATCCCGCCAGTTACGGCAGAGCTTACACTAAAGCTGTTGTTGTTGCATTGGTAAACAGCCGATTTATCCAAAGAAGGGAATACATAAGGTTTCAAATTGAAAGTGTCATAAACATAGTTTGAGCAACTTTGCATGGTGTATTGAACGATATACACTGCTGGCGAGAGATTGGCAAATGTGTATGTGCTGCCGCTCATGCCGCTGTAATTGATTGAAACCGGCAATCCATTTTGAAAAATTATTTTTGGTATAACGGTGCCGCCATTGTACACTGCTTTTACAAAAAGGTCTCCAAGGCCATTTTGTGAAGAGGCCCCAGGGCATTTAGAAACAGAAGTAATTGATTTGGTAAGGGTAGAAGCTTTTGCAGTGAATGTTGAGGAGTCAAGTGAGCCGCAACTGCCTGACACGACAACTTTATAGTTTGTGCCTGTGCCAGAAACAGGCAATGCATTTGCACTTGACGAACTGCTTGACGTAGTGTAAGCACTTAACAAATTGCCCAGGCTATCATAAATTTTGATAGTATAAGGAGCTGTCCCGTTCACAAGATTAATTTTTACATCAGCCGCTCCAAAAGTACAGGAAGGGCTTGCTGTAACACTAATGGTAACAGGTTTTGCGCTTGCGCTAAAACATCGGGTAATGATGGTGTCATAACAATTTGAATCGTTCGTCATTTTTATGCAGTAAGAACCAAAGGAGAGGCTGGTGAACTGGCCGGTTGTATTGCACCCGATTTGGTTGCCTGCACTGTCGTAGAGACAAAATAGCGGGTTGGTAAGGTTACTTTGGCCGCCAAGGCTTGCAGTGAAAGTATTACAGGTATATGTAATTGAAACATTGTTGTTCACTGAAGGCACTGGTTGAGATACAGTAACACATTTGATCATTAACGTGTCATAACAGCCAGGGTCATTTTTTACATGAACGCAATAGGAGCCGTATGCGATGTTGCTAAAAACCCCGGTGCTGTTGCATGCAATAACATTACCACTGGTATCATAAAGGCAATATTGCGCATTTGTTCCATTGCTTACGGCAACGGTCGCTGTAACACTTGTGCAGTTCTTGTTCGAAAAGTTAATGCCTGCAATTTTCGGTACAGGTTGCGTAGCGCTGAAGCACCTGGTGAAAGAAGTGTCATAACAATTATCTGTTATTTTGATACAATAAGAGCCATAAACCAGTGAGTTGAAGACCCCGGTAGTATTGCATGCTATTAAGGTGTTCATGGCATCATAAATACAAAATTGCGGGTTGGTCAGATTGGTTTGCCCCGCCACTGTTGCCGTAAAGCTGCTGCAGGTTTGGTTGCTGAAAGAAACGCTGTTGTTAACTGATGGAGCTGCATTGTCGAACCATGTTGAAACACTTATGTTGTTGCAGGGGTCCTTAACAACAAATGAAGCCGACCTTGAGTTGCCTTTATAAATGTTGAAAAAGTAATTAGTTGACCAAACTGTATCGCCGAAGCCCCGGACATAGCCATACTGGTATCCGGAAAAATGGCTGTTGGATGTATTCACGTTCCCATAATTGTCTGTTACAGTCAGTGTAATGGTTGCACTATCACAACCAACCTTGGCTACAGCAGTGCTGCTGATGCTCCATGTGTGATTTGAAATTGTAATGACCCTTGTCTGCAAGCCACCGCACGAGTCATTTAATTGAACGGTATAATTGCCGGGAACCAGGTTGGTGAACAGGCCTGTGGAACTGGTTGTGCCAACTTGCGAAGCTGAAGGCGCAACAATTGAATAAGTGAAAGGCGCTGTGCCATATTGAACATTGCCTGCAGTTATAGTGCCGTTGGCTGCATTGGTGCAGGTTACATCAGTTTCTGCAAGAGTAAAACGGGGATCCTGGTAATTTCCCCCTACTATAATGTTGTTGACCTGAACCGAACAGTTATTGACAATGTCATTTACTAATACAGAATATGTGCCAGGCCCGAGGCCGCTGATGATGTTGCTGGATGTGGTGGAATTGTAATTAGGGCCGCTGATGGTATAGTTGTAATTGCCTGAACCATTTTGCGCGTTTATTGTAATCTTGCCAGTTGCTTTGCAAGCTGATGCGATTGTAGTTGCACTTGCCGATAATAAACAAGAAGACTGGGCCTGCGCAGTAGCACAAATGGCGACCACAGTTATACTGAAACACAGGTAAAGGATAATAGTTTTCATTTCAACGGGTTTAGATTCCTTGATAGGTGCTTCAGCCTTTCACATGATATGGAAATTTGCAAATATTGGACAGCTAAATACCTGCCATTATTTCAACATTATATTTATCAGTGGTTTAAAAACGCACTAAGCCATTGCCTTTTTCCCAAAAAAGAACAAATTGAACTCAGAATGGGAAGGGCAGATTTTCGCCGAAATGTGCAGGTGGAAATGAAATTATTGCCCAGGCCATTGAACTGCCCACCAGGGCAAGGGTGCCGCCAGCGATTAAGAAAGATTCTTTTTCATCGAGGAATTTAATAGCTCCTAATGAACGTGGTTATTAATCCATATTATACTAACTTTATAAGCTGATGAGGAGAATCAAAATGGCCATATTAATCTTTGTTGCGTTGATCATGTTTACCGCAACCAATGCTCAAATGCCTGCATCGGCAGGTTTTATTAATTATCCTCAATATGGTTTATTAGGCAACAACAATATTCGCTTTGATACCTCGGGCACAAAAAAATGGTTCACCAGCATGTATACCGGATTTTCAACTGGCAATTATTTTTTTAATGGCACCAGTTCAACATTTATTGCTGCCCCGCTTGGGCTGCAGTTGAACCGAATGCTCAGTAAAAATGTGTATGCATTTGCAGGAATTTCTCTTGTGCCTTCTTATATGGGTTTCAACCACTCTTTTCTTTATACTGATGTAAACAAAAACTCTCCGGGCAGTTTTTTCAATGCTGGTTACCTTGGCTTAAACCCGTCTGCCCAAATGGGGCTGATGTATGTCAATGATGCCAGGACTTTTTCGATTTCAGGCAGCATCAGTATTCAAAACAGCAGTTATCCGCTGCTACCTTATCACCAGTTAAGTACTTCGAAGAAAACCCCCTGACGCGGAAATAAACAGGGGAAGGTGTTTGCAATTTTTTTGGCGGCCATCACCATTAAAGTTATTATTTGCAAAAAAATTTTTAGTGCAGGTGCAAACCCTGCAAATGAAGTTTTATTGATTCGCCTTTTGTTCGGGTTTCAATCAATGAACAGCTTTGATGTATCCCCAGCCTTCGCGCTGTTTGCTGATGATTTCATAAATGCCATCAGGAACGGTTTCAACTCCCGGAAGCAGTTCGCTTTTATCTACATGGTTATTCTTTAGAGCGATGGCGCAAACTTTGAACTTGACATTTTTGCTGGCTGCGAGTTTTTTTATTGCTTCTGCAAACATGGAATTTTTGAGCACGAAATTAAAGCCCTGCCCGTACATTACGATTTCCACTTTGGCATCCGGGTTTGCTGAAGATACTTCATTTGCCCAGCGTACCACCGAACGCTGGTCGAGCGAGTCTTTGCTGGTAAGATCGAAAACAACCCTGTAATCGGCCTGTTGTGCAAGCGATACTAAGGAAAGCAACAAGAAAGTTGCAAGTAACAAAGCAGGTTTCATGTCTGTTGGTTTTAGTTCCCTAAAAGTTACGGATTTTTTTTTCAAAAAATAAAATGTTACCGGTGCAGCTCGTATCGGTTGGGCAGTAAAATATGCTTCAGGTACCCAAGTTCATCTTCGGTTATTTCCGGGGCGCTTATGGTTTGAATGGCTTCATTAAGCTGCTGCTTGGTGCGGATCCCCACAATTGCAGAAGATACTGCGTTTTCATGCAGCACAAATTGAAGCGCGGTTTGAGCGGCAGTTCTTTTATTATTGGCCAGTAAGGCAACTGCGGTAGATGCTTTGTTCACCTCCGAAGCATCATGATCCAGGTAATGTTCTGAAGGTTTGCCCGCGAGCAGCCCCTTTGCAATGCTGCCCCTGGCAAGCACGCCAATATTATTTGCGGCCAACAATTCCAGGCAAGCCTCTTCCGGCCTTCGGTCCAATAGGCTGTATTGCATCATCACGCTTATGATACCCGATTTCTTCACCCATTCCCTGATCACGTTTGGGCGAATGGATGAAATGCCATAGAACCTGATCTTGCCTTGTTTTTTCAGTATTTCAAAAGCATCTATCGCTTCATTGATATCGTCATCAAGTGTGCCGCCATGAAGTTGGTAGATATCGATGCGGTCGGTCTTCAGCCTTTTTAGGCTCTGCTCAACCGAAGCAAGGATGTGTGGCTTAGTGGCATCCCAATCTAAACCAGGGCCATCCTTCCTTAGTTTGTTGCCTACTTTGGTAGCGATTATGACTTTGTCACGGTGCTTTCTAACCGCTTTTCCAAGCATGGCCTCGTTTTCGCCATTGTCATATATATCTGCCGTATCAAAAAAATTAATGCCCCTGTCAATTGCTTCACAAATGATATTTTTATTGGCCTCATTGTCTTGGTGAAGCGACATGCAGCCAAAACCAATTGCGCTTACAGATAGGCCTGATCTGCCTAATTTCCGGTACTTCATAATGCATTATTCAATATGGTGCAAGTTAGCTACAATAACAGCAAGCCTTGTTAAGCAACAGTTGTTGATGCGGCAGGCCGGTTACCAAATATAAGTGCCAACTGCACCTGCATTGAGCGTTGTGGCAATTTCTTTATTGTTAAAACGGATGTTGAATGCCTGTGCAGCATGGTTGTCGTTCAGCACGATCAGCACTTTCTTCCCGCCAGGTGCAACAAATGCCACGTTCAGCAAATTGTTAGGGGCATTGGTAGATACCCTTACTGATCCCGGGCGAACAAATTTGGCCGCATGGGCAATGGTATAATAGGCCGTATTGCGAACAACTGCCGGGCCAATGGTAACAGCGCCCAGGCAACTGGTGCAGCCACCTGAGGTGTGCGGGCCATAATTGGGATCATTGGCAAGGTTCCATTGCAGCACGGTTTTGCTCCAGTTCCTGCTGGCGCCTATAACCAGGTTTTTTACCGCCCAGTCAAAATCGGTGCCGAAATTGCTTGGTGCACCCACCCATTGCTCGGTGAAATAAACATTCTTTTCAGGGTATGTATTGTGAACCTGCGAGAGGGCTGTAACATCACCGGCATATAAATGGAATGCAGAGCCATCAACATATTTTGCAGCGGCTGTATCTGCAAGTATTGACATTGGGTATTGAGGGTGGTCGCAGTTGTGGTCAAATACGATTATTTTGGTGGCGATGCCTGCATTATAAAAAGCAGGCCCTAAATAATTTTTAATGAACGCTGCTTCTTCCCCTGCTGAAAAAAGCATGCTGGGGTTGTTGTCGGGGTTCTCAGGCTCGTTTTGAAGCGTGATCGCGCCTATGGCAATGCCGTTTGCCTGCATGGCTTGTATGTATTTTACAAAATACCTTGCATAAGCATCATCATATTGATGATTAAAATTGCCACCAATGGAACTGTTGTTTGTTTTCATCCAAACAGGAGCTGTCCATGGCGAGCCCAGGATCTTAATGCCGGGATTAATGGCCAGTATTTCTTTCAACACAGGTATCAGGTCTGCGCTATCAGGAGCTATACTGAAATGGCTCAAAGAAGTATCCGTTTGCCCGGAAGGCATATCGTCGTAAGTAAAAACATAAGAGCTCAAATCGCTGGCGCCAATGCTGACGCGCAGGTAGCTGATGCCGATATTATTGCTATCGGTAGCAAAAAGTTCTTGCAACAAGGCAGACCTGTTGGCTGGCGCCATCCGGTTAATAACATAAGCGCTGCCGCCTGTCAGCGCAAAACCAAAGCCATCCATCGCCTGGTAAGTTTGTGTGGTATCTACTGTAATGGTGGGGGCACTGTTCGTTTGGTTTGAAAACAGCAGCGAAACATTTTGTTTTTTGAACATCACCGACTGATCGGCATTGGTCAGCCAAAATACAACATCGGTTTTTGCGGGCGCCGTGCCCGTTGTATCTGTTGGATTCCTGCCTCCCGAATTGTTTTGCGACTTGGCGCAACAGGTGAGAAACGAAAAAATCCATAGCGTTGGCAAAATGTTTTTTGTAAACTTCATTTTAAGTTTATTTCATTTTAAAAACGTTCTATTATTTCTGGAACACCCGCACATAATCAACAAACATTCTTTGCGGAAAGTTTGTATTATAGTCTGGCGGGCCTGGCCAGTCGCCGCCAACAGCCACATTAAAGATAAAAAAGAAAGGAAGGTTAAAAGGATAATTTCCCCCCGTAACGTTTTGCGAATTGGCGGTAGAATAGGGATGGTCATCAATAAGGATTTGCATGCTGTCTTTTTCCCAGGTGAGGCTGAACACATGGAACTGCTGAGAAAAATCGCCGGAGAGGAGCGTATCTGATTTGCTGATAGAACTTACTCCCCCACCTGAATTTGCCCAGTGAAACGAGCCCGCCACCTGGTTGGGTTTTTTCCCAATCAGCTCCATGATGTCTGTTTCGCCGCAGGCAGGCCAGCCTACTTGTGGAATGTTGGAGCCCAACATCCATAAAGCGGGCCACATGCCGCTTGCAACCGGAAGCTTTGCCCGGATATCAATACGGCCATATAAAAAAGTCCTTTTATTTTGGGTGGTCAGCCTCGCGGATGTGTAATAATTGTTGCCATAGTTTTCGCTCCTGGCTTCGATGATCAGGTTGCCGCAGGAAACAAAGGCATTCTGCGGTCTTCCGGTATAATATTCCAGTTCATGGTTGCCCCAGCCATCGCCTCCGGTTTCAAAATTCCAATCGTTTGTATTTATTGAGTTCCCATTGAACTCGTCGCTCCAAACTAAATTATAGCCCGGGTAGCTGTTTGAAGAAACATATCCGGAACTGTCGGTGGGCAGGAACCAATTGTCTTCATTAATAATTTCCCCGGTTGCTTTTTGTGTGTTGATGATGCAGTTTTTCGGGTTGCTTAGCTGAACATAAAAAAACTGGTTCGGCTGCCTGAGGCTGTCGCCTGTGATTTTCACATCTATGTACATTTCAGTTTGGCCAGGCGCAAAGACCAATGTTCCTGATTGTGCTAAATAATCCTTTGGCGATTTGGCGGTGCCATCGGTTGTAGTATAGCCAACTGAAGCCTGGCCGGAAGAGGCCATGCTCAGGTCAACCCGAAAACGAAAGGTATTGGCTGTGTCTTTTCTGTTGTCAGAGACCCCGTACACCGTCGCGCTGATTTTTGAACTGTTATTGCCATTATTGTTTTTTGAACAGCTCGGCAAGAAGAAGATATTCAGGCTTAATAGTGCAATAAATATTTTCATACAGTTTGTGCAACATCCTGGTATCATCCCAAATGATGCCCATTGCAATTTACATAATAGAAAGCATGATCTGTAAATTATGATGCTTTAGCAAAATGAGATATTTCAGTTCAGCGCAAACTGTTCTATTTTACATGCTGCTATTGCTGCTGCATGCCCTGCATGCCGCCGCCCTGCATACTGTCCATATCGCCTTTCGTGTTCTTGCGTTTGAACAACGAAGCGTCAAACTTGCCAAAACGATAGTTGAACTGCAACCTGAAAAATTGCGGGTCTCTTCTCCTGAAAGCATCTTGTGTGAAGTAGCTTGCATAGGAGTACACGTCATAAGCCCTGGTTCGGAAAATATCGCTCACGCTAAGCGTGAACGAGGCAGCATTGTTTTTAAGGAACTGGTATTTCAAAGAAGCATCGATGCCACCGTTTGGTTTTGAATAGCCCTGGGCATTGCCGCTTACGGTGGAACCAAATCCCCGCCCGCTGGTGTTGCTGGTATTTCCTGCGCTGCCTCCCGGGGGCAATACGGTTTTAGAAGTGTAATCGCCGGTAACTTGCAAAATGAAATGCTTAGAAACTTTAAATGTGCTGTTTATTTTGCCAAACCAACTGTAAGTTTGGCCAATGGCCTGAACAGAGCTGTCGTTTGAATTTATTTTTGAAGTGAAGATGTTGATGTTTGATGTTAGGTCCCACCATTTGGTAATGCTATTCCTGCTGATCAGTTCAAAACCTCCAACAAAACTTGAATTGGCGTTGGTGTAAGTGCTGACAAGCACATTGGCATTGCTAAGGGGGTTTTTGGCTGAAAGCTGGATGCGTGTGATCAGGTCGGTGGTGTATTTATAGTAAACAGAAGCAATGAGCGTATTATTTTTTGGGAACTCCTTTTGATATGACAGCTCGAACGAATTGGTGAACTGGGGCTTCAGGTCCGGGTTGCCCCGGCTCAGGTTCAGGGAATCGGAATAATCAGTAAAAGGGAACAACTGGAAAAAACTGGGCCTGTCGATCCTTCTTGTATAATTCAATTGCAATTCCTGGTTGCCGCCGAATTTCTGCGAAAGGAACACGCTTGGGAAAAGGCTTATCGGGTATTTGTTGCTAAAATCTCCAACTGTGTCGCCAAGGCTTCCATTTGGCTCCTTCACTGCATAATTAGTAGTGCCATTATAAGTTGAGCTTTCGGCCCTGAGGCCGATCACATAACCAAAATTTTTTATAGCGCTGGTATATTGAACATAACCCGCGTAAACCGCATCTTTGTATTTATATACTGAAGAAAGCAAGGGCTGATAATAATCATTGCCTGCAGAGTCAACAATATAAAAATTGCTGGTGCTGCTTATATTCCTGGTAGCTGCACGCAACCCTGCTTCGATTTTTGATTTATCAGTAATTGGGTTGGCATAGTCTGTTTGAGCGGTGAAAAAACTATTCGTCCCAGACCCGGCCTGCTTTTGGTTATATATATACGACAACGGCCCGCCCTTAATATTGTAAATATTTGAATTGATTAAGTTCGTATTGTCGTTTGACCCGGTATTGTAATTGGCATTGGCTGTCCACTCATGACCAGATTTTGGGAAATTGTGTTTGAAGCTGAGCATTCCGCCGCCATGCCTGAAGGTAGCACTGGTATTGGAAAGCCTTTGGGTGTAGGAACTGCTGGCAATTCCTCCTGACTGGTCAAGGGTGTCAACATACAGATCGCTGTTGATAGAAGGACTGAAATGCCCATGCACCAGCACTCCTGAAACAGACAGGGTGTTCCTGTTGTCCATGAAGTAATCAAGGCCGGCCCTGCCAAAAGCAAAGTAACCTTTGGACACATTATAATCATATTGGGTAAGGTTGTTGTAAGGCAATGACAAGTAGGTGTAACGGTCAGTAGTACCGGTAGAAATAGATTTGCGCTGGCCGTAATTGGCATTTGCAAAAATATTTACTTTCCCTTCTTTCACATTGAGGTCGCCGCCAAGGTTAAACTTTCCCCTTTGGTCGATGCCTGCACGGACATCTCCATTATAGCCTGCTTTCCTGTTCTTTTTTAAAATGATATTTAATATACCTGAAGTACCGCCAGATGCATCATATTTTGCACCGGGGTTGGTAATAATTTCTACACTTTGGATTTCATCGGCAGGAATCTGGTCAAGGGTCAGGGTAGTGGGCAGCCCGTCAACAAATATGGTGGGCGTAGAATTGCGGAGCTTTACGTTGCCATCAATATCAACGGAAACTGACGGCACATTCTTCATTACATCAACGCCTGTGCCACCCTGTGCAGCAATGTCTTTTTCCACATTGTAAATTTTCTTGTCAACGCCTAACTGTACCAGTGGTTTTGAAGCGCTGACTGTAACTTCAGCAAGTGTTTCTGCAGTAGCTTCAAGTTTAAGGTTGCCAAGGTCCTTATCAATACCTGACATCGCCTGCTGGGCTTGCTGCATGTCCATTCCCTGCTGGCCACTGCCGCTTGGCATTTTCAGGTCGAAAGCCACTTTTTCTTCATATTGTTTGTACCCGATAGCAGAAACCATCAACCTGAAATTGCCAACCAGGGGCAGGTTCTCTAAGCTGAAGTTTCCCCTGTTGGTGATCACGCCGGCTATTGCCACGAATTTCATTTTTTTTGTTGCCGTATCAAATTTATTAGAAAGAAGCTGGACCGATGCGCCATCAATTCCTTTATTGGTTTTTGCATCCACAATTTTTCCATAAAAATGGCCAATACTGGGAACCTGTCGGCTGGCACCGGGCTTACCGCCCATTGGGAATTGCGCAAACACAGAGGCATTAACAAAAAGAACAACAGAGAAGATGACCAGTTTTTTCATGTATATTTTTTTCATATTGTGCAAAGTTCAGCCCAAAAACCGAAGTACGAATTCATTAATTACAAACGGCTATATTACATAGTTGAAAGGGCGTATTTTTTACTCGGTATTTGGCTGCCTGCATGACCCCGGGCTGACCCGGTCATATTGTAATTGCGCCCATGCATAAAAAATAAACACGCCCATTATCAATTTGCGGGTTGTGGGCCATTTGCAATGGGCTTACCTTGCCAGCAAGGTGAGGAATATCTGCAAAAGCCCGATAAAGAAACCTAATGCCGCACCGATCACCTCCACAAACCTGAATTCTTTGGTGAGTATCTGGTTCAGCATCTCTTCCAGTTTGTCAGAAGAATAGCCGGCGATTTTTTCTACTACGATCCTCTCCAGGTCGAGGTCGTGTTTCAGGTTAGTGATATAATTTTTCATGACCACCGGGAACAATTCTTCCAGTTCGGTCATGAACACCGTCTTTAGCTGTTGGATGGTCTTATCGCCGATGAACATGGAGATGACAGGCATGTTCTGTTTCAGCTTTACCCGCAGGAAATGATCGATATGTTGCTCCACATGCGGCAAGATTTTTTTTACGTTTTCAGGATTGGCGATGGTATTTTCAATGTCTCCGAAAGACAGCAGTTCCTGCCCAACGATGCGGCCCAGGCTTTCTGCAATTTGCTGCTGCCGTTTAGGGAAAACGCCCTGGAGCGTGAGCCAGAAAATTTTTTTTGGTTTTCTCGGGTGGAAAAGCATTTTAAGGGCCATCCAGATCGTGAGCCAGTGAATAAAAGCCGAGATAACGGGTATTGTATAAAACCACCATTTCATGCAGCCATTTTTTGCTGCAAATAAAAGAAATAAACAGTGACCGGGAAATTGTTATTTGTTTTTGAAGAAAAGCATAATTCATTTAATTTCGCGCTTCCAAACGGTGGCTGTAGCTCAGTTGGTTNNAGAGCATCAGATTGTGGTTCTGAGGGCCGAGGGTTCGACCCCCTTCAGCCACCCAAAGCTTCGCATTCGCGAAGCTTTTGTTTTTAAGCAGATCAATAAATAAAGAAACAAGTGCTGCCCACTTCCTGATTGGCCTGTTCCGGCATTTTTGAGCGAGAGGCATTACTATTTAACTGCCGCTCCGATGGCCTGTTTTAGCATTCAGCTTAATTTTTTTAGCGGCAGTGATCGTGAACAAAAAATCGGCCATGCGGGAATAACAGGCTATTTTTCTTTCGCAACATATCAATTTGTTTTGGCTAAAAAAATTTGAGGCCGTCTCTTATAATGCCTGCTGCCTTGGAAAAAATATTTGATGCTTTATGCAGGCCTCTTCAGTCATTGTAAAAAGCAGGCTATGTCAAATATTGGCAATTGCACAATGAACAATAATCCCGGCAACTTAAAACAGGAGGCAACTCCCGCAAGCAATTTGTATTTGATTTGCCACTCAAATAATTATTGCCATGGCCATGTTAATAATGGAGGTTATTTGCAACATAGCTGGCTTTTTATCGTTATTTTTGAACCTATAATATGCTTAAAGCGATTAAAAATAAGATTATGCGGAAAAGAAACCTACCCGTTCTCCTGTTGATTTTAGCAGGTGGAGTATTTGTTGCGTTCAGGAGCCTTGGTTTTGGCGGCGACCCCACCACAAAGCAAGAAAAGATTTTGCGCAGCGTTGGTGAAATGCTTCAGGAAATTCACTACAGCCCAAAAAATATTGATAATAAGTTTTCAGAAGAAGTGTTCAATAAATACCTCGGCGATGTAGATGTTGAAAAAAATATACTCCTTCAATCAGATATTGATGCGCTTTCCAAATATCGCTACCGCATCGATGATGAGATACTTGGAAATGAAAAACCCGAGTTTGTCCCAACGGTAACCGCCATCTTCAAAAAAAGAATGGTGGAAGCAGAACAGATTTATAAAGACATATTGGCCAAGCCATTTGATTTCACGGTTGATGAAGAAGCTGACTTTAATTTTGATAAAGTGGGTTTCCCAAAGAACGATGCTGAACGAAGAGAGGCATGGAGAAAACGCCTGAAATACCTCACCTTAGAAAGGTATGCGGATCTGCTTGAAGCGCGGGAAGCAAATAAAAAAAACAAGGATTTTGTGGCAAAGAGCGATATAGAGCTTGAAAAAGAGGCGCGCATGAAGGCAATGAAAACAATGGATTATTATTTCGACCGGCTAAATTATAAGTTGAATAATGAAGACGACCGCTTCAATATTTTTGTGCAGGACATTGTTCAGTCGATGGACCCGCATACTGACTACCTTCCCCCGGTCGATAAAAGATATTTTGATGAACAGATGAGTGGTCGTTTTTTTGGGATTGGCGCATCGCTTTTGCGCGATGAAGACGGGAATATAAAAATAACCAGCCTGGTTTCAGGCAGCCCCGCATCAAAATCGGGGCAGATCAACGTAGGCGATGTGATCAAAAAAGTAGCACAGGGCAACCAGGAGCCAGTAGATGTTACCGGCTTTTTTGTGGAAGATGCCGTAAAGATCATTCGCGGAACAAAAGGCACGGAAGTCCGGCTTACATTGAAAAAAGCTGATGGCTCCGTTAAAACTGTTTCACTTATCCGCGATGAGATTGTGCAGGATGAGCTCACATTTGCCAAGAGTGCAGTCGTCAACACTGAGAAAGGGAAAATTGGTTATATCTATCTGCCTGAATTTTATGCTGATTTCGAAAACCCCAAAGGTAACCGTTGCTCTATTGATGTTGCCCATGAAGTGATGAAGTTAAAAGAGGACAAGGTCGACGGCATTATCATTGACCTTCGTAACAATGGCGGCGGCTCATTGTATGACGTGGTACAAATGGTAGGCCTTTTTGTTCCCCAGGGCCCTGTGGTTCAGGTTAAAGACAGAGATGGAAGAGCACAGGTCCTTTCAGATCATGACAAATCAGTGCTGTATGACGGCCCGCTGGCCGTGATGGTAAATGAATACAGTGCCTCTGCTTCTGAAATATTCGCTGCGGCCATTCAGGATTATAAAAGAGGGATAATCATTGGCAGCACCTCTACTTATGGAAAGGGAACTGTGCAGCGCAATATTGGCCTCGACAGAACAATGGGCATTATGGACCCGAACAGCCAATTGGGTTCGGTAAAACTCACCTTGCAGAAATTCTATCGTATAAACGGAGGTTCTACCCAATTGAAAGGTGTATCATCTGATATTGTGCTTCCAGATGTGCTGGAATATTCAAAAGTTCGCGAAAAAGACAATCCGGATGCTTTGCCATGGGACGAAATTCAAAAAGCAGACTACTCCCCATGGAAATATGCATACGACCTGAATGTGATTAAAAAGGAAAGTGAAGAACGGCTTAAAAACAATCCTTCTTTCGGATTAATACGAGCTAATGCAGAATGGCTGGACAAGCAGAATGACAAAAAATACCCGCTGAATATTGAAAAATACAGGGAAGAACAGAAGCAAATAAAGGCAACAGTCAAACAAATTGAAACATTGAGCAAATTGCAGAAACCCATGAATGTCCTGGGTTTGCCTCAAGATGCAGACAGGTATGCTGGAGATAAGGACAAACAAAAGAGGTATGAGCAATGGCTCAAGGGCCTGGGTACGGACATCTATCTTAACGAAGCCATTAATGTGGAGGATGACATGGTTATGCAAAAAAACCTTGTTTACAACAAGTAGTAACATGGCAATCGGTCTTTAAAAAGGTTCATTTATTGAGCTTTTTTAATTTTGCAGGCAACCTTGGATTTTAGAAGTCCGTTAACAAATAATTGGTCTGATACTTGCGTTAAACAAATGCCCAACCATAGAAAAATAAAATATTGCCCACATCCTTTAATCCGCTTCCCTTGTAAGACCACCGTTGCTTTTGCCCATCATTTCGTATAAATTCAAAAACAACATGAAGCGGTTATTTTTATTAGTATTAGTGTTCCCTAATATGGTTTTTGCGCAATGGCATTTGAACTTATTTGGGGGCATATCAAATTATTCTGGAGATTTACAAGGCAAGGTATTCACCATGGACCAGTCAAATGCCGGGTTTGGTATAGGGCTTCAATACGATTTTACCCCTCATGTCTCTGCACTTTCTGGTGTTTATTATGGGAAGGTAGGCGCTTCTGATAAGTTCAACAAGCCAATCCTGCAACAAAGGAACCTCAGCTTTCAAACACAAATTTTTGAATGGAACCTGATGGGCGAGTACAACCTGTTCGACCTCTCAGTAAAACGCTTCACTCCATATGGATTTGCTGGCATTGCCGTATTCCATTTTAACCCTTATGCTTATGACACCCTCGGCAATAAAGTATATTTGAGGCCATTGAGCACAGAAGGGGAAGGGCTGGCTGCTTACCCTGACAGGAAGCCATACAGCCTTTTTCAATTTGCCATTCCATTTGGTGCGGGCATTAAAATACGCATAACCGATAACGTGGTGCTGGCTTATGAGGTTTCGTTTAGAAAATTATTTACTGATTATCTTGATGACGTAAGCACGAAATACGTCGACAGCGCTACGCTGGCACAGGCCAAGGGCCCGTTAGCTATTGAAATGTCGTACAGGGGCAATGAAGTAAAAGGAGGCAACCCGAATTACCCTGCAGCTGGGACTGTGCGCGGTAACCCAAAAAACAAAGACTGGTATTATTTTACCGGTATTAGAGTAAGCATCGGGCTGGATAATATGATCAACAAAAGAATGAACAAAAAAGGCATCATTGATTGTCCCAAAAAAGTGATGTAACGTCCCTCCCAATCGTTTGCTGTATTCTTGTTGGTTCACCCAGGGTTTCCTAAAAACAATTTCCTGCGATTTGTGCCTTAATTTTGCCAATTCAACACAATCAAATGTAAATGGCTTATCGCAATCAGCAGGAATTTATCAATGCACTGGAATCGCAAGGGGAGCTTCTTCGCGTCAAAACCTATGTTAGCCCCGTATTGGAAATAGCAGAGATTACCGATCGTGTCAGCAAGACAAAAAATGGCGGCAAAGCTTTATTGTTTGAAAATACCGGCTATGATTTCCCTGTGCTGATGAATGCTTATGGAAGCGAAAAGCGCATGTGCATGGCGCTTGGCGTGGAACGGCTTGATGATGTTGCTAAAGAGATAGAAAATCTTTTCGAATTATTATCGGCTCCGAAAGAAGGCCTCTTGGACAAGCTTAAAATGCTTCCCATGTTAAACCAGTTTGGCAATTGGATGCCTGTGGTGAAAAGAGGCAGGGGGCAATGCCAGGAAATAATAATGCCTGACCCCGATATCACAAAATTGCCCGTAATTACCTGCTGGCCTAAAGATGGTGGCCCATTCGTTACTCTTCCGGTCATTCATACAAAAGACCCCAATACCAACATCCGAAATGTGGGCATGTACCGCATGCAGGTTTTTGGGCCAAAGCTAACCGGCATGCACTGGCACAAGCACAAGGTCAGCGCAAAACATTTTTCTGAATACAAGAAACTGGGCAAAAAAATGCCTGTTGCCGTAGCACTGGGCGGAGACCCTGTGTATGCTTACTGTGCAACTGCCCCCTTGCCTGAAAATGTTGATGAGTACATGCTCGCAGGATTTTTAAGAAAAAAAAAGGTGGAACTTGTAAAATGCATCACACAGCCTGAAATTGAAGTGCCTGCTGATGCTGATTTTGTAATTGAAGGATATGTGGACCCAATTGATGAAATGATTTGGGAAGGGCCATTTGGCGACCACACAGGTTATTATTCTTTACCTGACTGGTACCCGAAATTCCACATTACCTGTATTACCCATAAAAAAAAGCCTGTCTATCCGGCTACAATTGTCGGCATTCCCCCTCAGGAAGATGCATGGCTGGGCAAAGCCACCGAAAGGATTTTTTTGGCGCCTATCAAAATGGCGATGATTCCCGAAATGGTAGATATGGAAATGCCCATCGAGGGCGTTTTCCATAACCTTGTCATTGCAAAGATCAAAAAAAATTTTGCAGGACAAGGTCAAAAGGTAATGAACGCCATGTGGGGCGCAGGACAGATGATGTTCAATAAAATTTTAGTGTTAGCTGATGAGGGCACTGATATTAAAAATTACGAAGGCCTGGCAAAGAATGTTTTTGCAAACCTTAACCCGGCAAATGACATTTATTTTTCACAAGGCCCGATGGACGTGCTCGATCATAGTTGCAGCAAGTTGGGCTTTGGCGGGAAAATGTGCATTGACGGGACAAAGAAGTTTAATGAGGAAACAGAAAGCAGTTATCATCCGGCAATTGATGGCTTACAGTTAACGGGCAATGATGCTGTTGGGGCATTGAAAAATAAATTCAGTGAAATTGTGGAGGTAAATCACAGCTTGCTCCTGAAAGGGATCCCATGCATTATCATTTCTGTAAGGAAAAACAGGCCTGGGCACATCAAAGAGCTTCACCAGAACATCTGTGTATCTGAGGAAGGCATCCATGCAGTTAAAATGATCCTGTATGTAGAATATGCTGTTGACCCGAATGACCTGGCAACTGCATTGTGGCGATTATGCAATAATCTTGATCCCAAGCGGGATCATGTGATATGTTATCTGGCAATGGTCAACGGCCATCAGCCGTCGGTCATCGGTTTTGATGGTACGCGCAAAACAAAAGAGCTCGATAACTTTCAAAGAGACTGGCCTAATATTATTGTTGCTAATGATGAAACGATAAAAGCTGTTGACAATAAATGGAGCGACTTGGGTATTGGGGATTTCATTCCCTCGCCATCGCTTAAGTTTAAAGATCAGTTGTATGGTGAAGAAGCCGCGGTGAGCTGATGCTAGAGAAAGCTTATAAATAAATGCGGATCCAGTCAAATTGCAAATAACAGTCAACTAAAAAAATCATCAAAAAAATGATTGCTCAAAACAGCATAAAAAAAATCTTGTTGGTATTTGTTTATGTTTTTCTCACTGGTGTTGCAATTGCTCAATCAGCGTTGCCAAAACTGCCCAACACATTGTTGTGGCAGGTTACCGGAAAAGATTTGAAGAGGCCGACTTATATATTTGGCACGATGCATATTTTGTGCGCGGATGATGCCGTTTTGGGCGCCGGCCTGGAAAGTGCCATCAAAAATTGCGATGAAATATATTTCGAAATTGACATGAGCGACATGATGGCCATGTTAAATGCAATGAAGTATATGACGATGAACGGCGATAAAAAACTTTCGGACTTGCTGAGCACAGAAGATTACAGTAAAGTCAAAAATTATTTTTCTGAGCACCAATCCTTGATGCCGTTCAGTATGCTTGAGCGATATAAACCGATGCTTATTGGCAGTCTTATCGAAGAACAGAACCTTCCCTGCAAAACAACCAATGGGATGGAGCTGGTAATCATGAAAGAAGCCCGGCGATTGAATAAAAAAATAAACGGGCTCGAAACAGCAGTGTTCCAGGCTTCTCTTTTTGACAGCATTCCTTACAAAGACCAGGCGCTGGAGCTTGTGAAATATATCGACAGCAGCAATGAATTCAGAAAAATGACAGATACCCTCGCCCAAGCTTATAAAGAGCAGGATCTTAATAAGATTGAAGAACTTTCCACAAAAGAAGATCCCGCTTCCTCTCATTATATGGATTTATTGCTGTATGGCCGAAACCTGAACTGGGCCTGGCAATTACAAAGATTAATGCGTGAGAAATCTCTGCTTGTTGCAGTCGGCGCAGGCCATCTTCCCGGAGAAAAAGGATTGCTCAGCCTGCTGAGAAAAAACGGTTATGTCATTACGCCAATAACAATTGGAGAAAAATGAATCACATAAATACCGGGCAATGTTATGATGGGGGCAGATTGGGCCATTAGCTTTTTTCCGATGGTATTAAACACTTGCAGCAGCCTGCTAAAAGCTTTCCAGTTTGCTAAAAAAGAAATTGCTTTCAATTTCAGCATTCTCATCGCTGTCGCTCCCGTGAATTGCATTTTCGCCTACTGATGCTGCATATAGTTTTCTAATTGTCCCGGGGTCAGCTTTGGCGGGGTCGGTTGCTCCAATGAGCTTTCGGAAATCAGCAACTGCATTTTCTTTTTCAAGAACGGCGGCTACGATGGGCCCGCTGCTCATAAATTCTACCAATTCGCCATAAAATGGCCTTGCTTTGTGCACAGCATAAAATTCGCCAGCTTTTTCAGCAGGCAATTTTGTGAGCTTCATTGCCACAATCCTGAAGCCTGCTTTAATAATCATGTCTATTATTGCGCCTGTATGGCCTTTCCCCACTGCATCGGGCTTAATCATAGTGAAAGTTATGCCGCTCATGTTTTTTATTTAGTGCGCAAAGGTATAGGATTTTGGTTGATGACAGATAACCGCTCACGGTGTTCTTTTCTTTAAGCCTTAATTTAATTCAGGCACAATGTGCAATATCCTGGATCATACCTGCGCAAATAATTCCCTCACAGGCAATGGATGACTCAAACCACAAACAATTTCCATCAATTTGGCAATTGGTCTTTAATTCTGCACCTTTGCAGCCGTTTTAATGATGACAGGAATTAATGCAATACCGGAACTGTTTTTAGATCGGGCAAATATCGTGATCACCATGCACCAAAAACCTGATGCAGACGCAATGGGATCTTCATTGGGGCTGTTTCATTTTCTAAAGCAGTTTGGGCATTCGATCACCGTTATTTCTCCTACCAATTGGGCAGACTGGTTAAAATGGATGCCGGGATGTGAAACTGTTATTGACTATGAACTAAACACTGAAAAGGCAAACATTGCATTGCATGGCGCTCAATTCCTTTTTTGTCTTGATTTCAATACATTTTCAAGAACAAGGAAAATGGAACGGGAACTGAATGGCCTGCATTGCACAAAGATTCTCATCGACCATCACCAGGAACCTGTGCTTGAAGTCTTTGATTATGGCATAAGCGATGTTTCAAAAAGCTCGACCAGTGAGATGGTATATGATTTTATCAATGCTTCAGGCCACAGGAACAAAATAAATGAGGCCATTGCGGAGTGCTTATATGCCGGGGTAATGACAGATACCGGTTCTTTCAGGTTTTCTTCTGCAACAGCAGATGTTCACAGAATGGTGGCAGACCTTAAAACAACCGGGTTTAACCATTCACAGATCCATGAAAACCTTTTTGATAATTTCCTGGAGAACAGGTTGAGGTTTATCGGCCATGTTTTGCAAAACCGGATGGAAATTTATTATGAACACAACTCAGCGCTGATTGCAGTTCCCTGGAAAGACCTGGTGAAGTTTGACATAAAAACCGGCGATACAGAAGGGCTTGTGAATTATCCTTTGTCGATTAAAGGAATAAAGTTAGCGGCACTTATCATTGACCGGGACGAAGAGATCAGGTGCTCTTTCCGCAGCAAAGGCAATTTTGATGTGAACGGTTTTGCCAGGAAATATTTTGAAGGGGGCGGCCATTTCAATGCTGCAGGCGGCCGCAGCAGGGAAACGCTCGAAGCCACGGTTCAACGGTTTATACTGGCCATGAAAGAGAATACGTCACAATTACAATAATAATATAAAATGAAAAAGCGCTCATCGTATGTATTTATCCTAATGGTAATGATTGTTGCAGCTTCATGTACCCAGGGATTTAAAAAAACCAAAAGTGGCCTGCTGTATAAAATTATCTCTGACAACAAAGGCCCGGTAGTAAAAAAGGGGGAATTCTTAAAATTCAACTGGATTCAAAAAGTGCGCGACTCCGTTTTACGAAGCTCCTATACCAGTTTCCCTGCTTATTATCCAGTGGACAGTGTTGGGCCTATTTATGACCCTTCTGAAATATTCCAGTATTTTAGGAAAGGCGATAGCGCCGTTGCAGTGATGCTTATGGACACCATCGCCAAAAAGAATGGCGGCCAATTGCCCTCTTTCTTTAAAAAAGATGACAAGATCATCATTTCCTTCAAAGTACTGGATATTTTCCCGTCCCAGGAACTGGCCATGGAAGACCGGAAAAAAACCCTCGAGGCAGAAAAAGACAAAGAAGTAAAAAGCATACAGGATTACCTTGCCAGGAAGAATATTAAGGATGTGCAAAGAACGACGAATGGAACGTTTTATCAAATTACTGTACCTGGAAACGGCCCCAAAGCTGACTCAGGTAAATATGTGTCCATAAAATACACTGGGTATAATTTTGACGGCGCTCCTTTTGACTCGAATGAAGACAGCACAAAGCAAACCATCCGCCATCCGCTTGCTCCTTTTCAATTCAGGGCAGGTGTATCAGGCGCAATACCCGGAATGGTGGACGCAATAACGGGGTTTAAAAAAGGAGATAAAGGGAAGATGTACGTTCCTTCAATGCTTGGTTACGGCCCCCAGGGAAGCCCCCCCGCTATCAAGCCATTTGAAAACCTGATGTTCGATATTGAAGTGGTGGAGGTCAGCGATACTGCCGAACATCCACAAGGGTCAGGAGCGGCAAGCATTACCCCTGAACAATTACAAAAATTGAGAGAACAGATGGAAAAAAATGCACAGGGGCAGAAAAAAAATAAATAGGTATATCTTAAGTAATCATAAAGCCCCGCATCTGCAATTTGCGGGGCTTTGCTTTTTTTGTAGAAAACTCAGTGTGCTTCTAACTCCGGGTCAATGGTGCAGTTCATCGGAAAATATTGTTGCCTGGGGGCCTTTATTTTTTTGAATTGATATTTTTTAAAAGTACTTCTGCTGCTTTAAACCCCTGCCGGTACGGGAATTGTTAGGCCGATACAAGAGGCGGCTTTCAAATACCGTTTCTGTTGATCTGTAAATCTCTTACCTAGATTTTGTCTTAAAGTTTGCCATAATAAGACCTGCTATTACTAATGCAGCGCTTATCAAATGGACTGAAGTTATTTTTTCGCGAAGCAATGCCAACGCTTCAATGCTGCTGAAAAGGGGTATCAGGTTTCCGAACAAAGCAGTTCGGGCTGCCCCAAGCCTGGCTATAGCTGCATTCCAACATAAATAAGCAATTACAGAATTGCCCAGGCCGAGGTAAATGATGATCAGTAATAAACTGGCATCCCAGGTTACTGGTGTTGAGAAGTGGTTTTCAATAAAGAAAAAAGGAAGCATGATCAACGTGCCCAGTGAAAAAACAGTACATAAAAAAACCAAAGGAGAAAGCCGGGAAGGCTTTTTTCGGACGAGCACAGTATACACCGCAAAGAAAAAAGCGCCAAGCAAGATCCATAGATCGCCGGCTGAAAAACGGAACTTGATGATTGCATGCAAATCGCCTTTCCCCATCAATAAAAGAATGCCTGAAATACAAATGGCGAGGCCAAATACGCGCAGCCAGCTTACCTGTTCTTTTAAAAATAACCTTGCCAATACCACAGCAATGATTGGCGATGAAGTAGTGCCGATGAGCGCTAAATTAATGGCTGGGGAATAATGCCCTGCAATATAAATACATGTATTGAACAGGCTTACCCCGGTTAAGGCTGTGCAAAAAAGATAAGCGGCATTTTGCTGCAAAATTGTTTTCTCTGCAATAATTTTTTTGAAACAGAAAGGAAGTATAATAATTGAAGCAGTGAGCCACCTGTAAAAAGCAAGGCTGATGGGGGGAATTTGTTTATATGCAGCTCTTGCCACAACAAAATTTCCTGACCATATCATTGTGGTTATGACAGCCAATGCAATCCCTATATAAATCCTTTGCCGTGGTTTAGGATCCATGCATGGAAGATAGGGAGATTATGCCACAGGCCTTCAAATTGGTAAGGTTACATTTGGCAATTTATGATCAATGCTTCAAGAGCATGGCGAAACAAATCTTAATGTGCGAAATCAGCCTCATAATTTCCTTTCATGCGTTCCATTGGAGGGTTGAAGTAACCAAATTTTACTTTGGGGAATTCTTCCCGGACGAGGCCCATTAATTGTTTTATCCCTAAAAATTCTCCGGTATCTGTTGCGCCGATCCTACCTAAATACCAGTCAGGGTCAATATTGAAATTGCGCCACTGTATCATGTTCAAACCGGTTTCCCGGATCAGCTTTCTCAAACATTCATATTCTTCCACATTATCCGTCATGCCTGGGAAAACAAAATAATTAATAGAAGCCCAGCCTCCATGACTGCTCACTGTTTTTAGGCTTTCAATTATGTCTTCAAACTGATAATTGTTTGGCCGGTAATAAGCTTCATAAAAATGTTTTCTTGCAGAATTGGTGCTTACGCGTATGCTGTTCAAGCCTGCTTCGCACAAAGCTTTTACAGCATCGGGTTTTGAGCCGTTGGTATTGATGTTGATGCTGCCCCGGTTGGTATGCTTGCGCATTTCAATGATGGAATCGCGGATGGTTTCCCACATTAGCAATGGCTCCCCTTCGCAGCCCTGCCCAAAGCTAACGATCGGAAATGGCGCTGTTTGCAAATGCGGCACGGTGAACTCCACAATTTCTTCTGGCGTCGGCCTGAAGGTTAACCTGTCTTGCGCAGGAGGAATGGTTTCTTCCTGCGGCTGAAAAGAAATGCAGCCGATGCAATTGGCATTGCATGCGGGAGAAGAGGGGACAGGGCATTCCCACCGGCCTAAAGCAAAATTCCGGGCAGCAGGGCATTTATAGGTCATGCAGCAGTTTTCCATCAGGTGTTTTGCCAATCGGTTATTGGGGTAAGCTTCCAACAAAAATCCTGCACCGGTTTTTATTTTGTCGCTGTCATAGCCTGAGCATTCCTGCCTTACATCTTCTTCAATTCTCAGGGCAGGCACGTAAAACTTATCATTCAGCCACCCTGCTGCCGTATAGCAAAACAACGGAAGGGTGGGGGCATCTTTTTCGGTTTCATAAGCTGCCAAATACAACCCGGTGTGCGCAGGCGGAATAAAAGCAGCCACGGCATTGCCTTTTTTGCAAAGCCTCATCTCTCCCGTTTTAACGTCTATGCCTATCCCAAACCTGCCGGGCAATTCATACAATGACCCGCCATAAGGCAATTCAATCCAGTCTTCTGTGGGCACGGGCAGCGCATCCCATCCACTGCGCCCTGAAGCATATAAAGAAGTGTCTTCAAAAATATTCCCTTTGCCGTCTGAAAAAAGCAGGTATGGCGATTGTGTAGGCATAATATTTAATTGTCAGTTTTCAGTTGTTCTATTGCTCCCTTCTTCTTTGTCGCATTGACTTGTGCCAATTGCATGATGCAATAGTTATTGAATTCATCTTCATCCGCGTCAGGCTCATCATCATCAAGGGTTTCTTTCTGGAATAGCCTGTTGTTTTTAAAATCCATCGTCAGCAAGCCATCTTTCAAAATGATGTGATTGAAGTCGTTCCATGTAAATTTTCTTTTTATCAGCGTGTTGATCAAAATTCCATTTTCAGAGAAGCCCACTTCTAGCGGGTGTTTTGCCTGGTATTCCAGTAAAGCCAAAAAAAATAAAGTTGCGGATACCCATTGCAGGTAGGGCATGGCCATCCAGGCAATACCGGCCAGGAAAAGCAGGTATTTATAACGTGGCAGTTTGTTTTTTACAAAGAATAAATTGTATGCGACGCCTGATGCAATGATCATTGCGATGAAAGTGAACAGGAAACTGAAATGAGCAGTAATGGCCTGGTTAGATAAAAATGCGGTGATTGATAAAAAGCAAAGTATAATACTTATCAAATCAATTTGCCTGTTGCTGTTTTTTTTCAGTGCCACCACGTAGTCGTATTTCATTAGCGAAATATTTTCGCGAAATTAACTATTCGAGGCAACAATCAAATTGCAGAGCTTCCATAATACCCTTGCCCCAACATTTGCGTCCCAGTCTGTTTCTCCAATGCCAATTTCCACCAGGTCGAACCCTATGAGTTTTCTTCCGCTGACAATTATCTTTTTAACCAGGTAGAAGATTTGTTCCGTCTCGAACCCGCCGGGGACGGGCGTTCCGGTATGGGGGCAGAGTTTGGGGTCAAGCCCGTCAACATCAAAGCTCAGGTAAACTTTTTCAGGGAGCTTGGAAATGATTTCATCAGCGATCTGTTTCCAGCTTTCTCCCTCGAACTGGCGCTCTTTAATATTCTTGTCAAAGTAAGCGGCGACCCTGCTGCTGTTATTGCGTATATAGGCTGATTCTTCTTCGCAATAATCGCGGATGCCAATCTGCACCAGCTTATTAACCTGTGGTATTTCCTCCAGCACATTCAGCATTACACTGGCATGGCTGTACTGGAATCCTTCATAAGCTTTGCGCAGGTCGCAATGCGCGTCAATTTGCAAAATGCCAAATTCGCCGTGCTTTTCGCCAATGGCTTTTATATAGCCGAATGGGGTGCTATGATCGCCACCGAGCAATGCCACCAATTTGCCCCGGTTCAGCAATTCAAGGGTTTGTTCATACACGAATTTATTCAGGTTGGCGCTTCCTTCGTTGATTTCCTTTAATGATTTGCACATAAAAGCATTCTTTTCCAATGCCTCTCCTTTTGAAGTGTAGTCGATGTACAACTCGGCTTCTTTGCGCAGGTAGTCGCTTTTCATCAGAATTTTTCTGTCTAACGGGCGCATGTAATACCCATGCTTCCATGAATCATTATGCTCAGCATCAAAAACATCTACCTGCATGCTGGCATTGAAAACATGCTCGGTGCACCTCGAAGTGCCGGAGCCATAACTTACGGTAACTTCCCAGGGAACAGGAAGTATGATGAGGCGGGCATCATCTTCATGGAAGGGTAAGCCGAAAATATTGTTTCTTGGATTGCTTGGCCCGTTAGGGTCAAAATGTGAAAGATCAGCCATAGCTTATCGGAGCTTCGCTCATTTTAAAAACGGGGTGCAAGTTAATACAGTAAACAAAAAGAGCAAACAAATGTTTATATTAATTTTAGCACACTTTCTGTGTTTTTTAACAGGGCCTGATGAAAACTGTGCGCATCGGAAATATTTATCATTATGCCCTGTGATCATTTTGAATTAACTTCGCACATCAATTTATAAAGATGAAGAAGACCCATATCATCATTCTGATTTTTATTGCGATTGCCATTGCTGCACTGGTCAGTTTCATGGGCAGTCTTTCTACCTACGAAACCATTGCTTCTGCCAGGCAAAAAGAAGGGAAAAGTGTTACTCTTTATGTGAATGTCGATCATAGCCAGGTAATTGATTACGACCCTGCCAAAGACCCCAACTATTTTGCTTTTCATGTTACTGACACATTAGGCAATAAAACCAAAGTGGTATGTAATTTTGAAAAGCCTTATGATTTTGACAAAGCTGAGGCGGTTACATTAAAAGGGAAAATGGAAGGCGATATTTTCCGGATTTCTGGAAGAGACGGTATATTGTTAAAATGCCCTTCGAAATATAAAGACGATCCAAACATGGCGAAGAAGAACCTGAGCCAAAATTAATAAACGAGCATGGACTATTTTGGCGAGCACCTCTTGCCTGGGAAAATCGGGCACTTTTTTGTAACACTTTCCTTTGCAGCATCTTTTGTTGCCACAATTGCTTACTATAAATCGGCCTCGGCAAAAAATATTGAAGACGGGAATGCATGGAAAAAGCTGGCCAGGGCGGCTTTTGCCATTGATTGTTTTTCTGTTTTCAGCATCTTCGCTGTTGTATACTATATCATATCTCATCATTATTTCGAATACAATTATGCATGGGAACATTCGAACAGGACGCTGCCTGGGCAATACTTGTTAGCCTGTATATGGGAAGCCCAGGAAGGCAGTTTCCTGCTGTGGACGATATGGCAATGTGCGCTTGGCCTCGTTTTAATGTTCAAAGCAAAAAAGTGGGAGGCCCCTGTAATGACAGTGATCAGTTTCGGGCAGCTATGCCTCGCCACGATGATCCTGGGGATCTATATTTCGAATGCAAAGATTGGCATCAATCCTTTTTTGCTGGTAAGGCAAATGCCCGCTTTCAGCGATGCCCCGATCTTTAACCAGGCTAATTACCTGAGCATCCCTCAAATGCAGGACGGGCAGGGGTTTAATGCATTGCTGCAAAATTATTGGGTGGTCATCCACCCACCTGTTTTATTTCTTGGCTTTGCCGCTACCATTGTTCCTTTTGCCTATGCTTTTGCAGGCCTTTGGAAAAAAGATTTTGGTGCATGGACAAAACCCGCATTGCCATGGACTTTATTTGCTGCCTGTGTGCTTGGCACAGGCGTGATGATGGGGGCTGCATGGGCTTATGAAGCATTAAGCTTTGGAGGTTTTTGGGCATGGGACCCTGTTGAGAACGCCTCGTTGGTGCCATGGCTGGTGCTTGTCGCAGCATTGCACACACAAGTTGTTTACAACTCAACTGGCCACTCGCTAAGGGCTACCTACTTTTTTGTCATCATGAGTTTTGTGCTGGTGCTTTATGCTACCTTTTTAACAAGGAGCGGCATATTGGGCGACTCATCGGTGCATGCTTTTGTTGATTCTGGCATGAACCTTCAGTTGATTTTGTTTATTGTTGTATTCCTAGCCCCTGCATTCTATCTGTTCATTAAAAACTATAAAAAAATCCCCCATATAGAAAAAGAAGAAAGCGCTTACTCCAGAGAGTTCTGGATGTTCATCGGTTCGCTGGTGTTATTTCTTTCTTCACTTTTCGTGATCACAGCAACTTCTCTTCCTGTGATCAACAAAATTTTTAATACCAACTGGTCAGTTGGGGCTGATAACACTTTTGCTTATAACAGGGTGGAAATATTTATAGCAATCATTCTCGGTTTGCTCACCGCGTTTACCCAATACCTGAAATATAAAGACACTAACCGTAAAACTTTCCTTAAAAAAATGGCGCTGCCCACACTCATTGCCACAGTGCTTTCGCTGTTGGTAAGCATATTCGGGGGCATCCATTATAATAAATACGGGCCTGGGTTTCAAACAGCAATACACTTAGCTTTGTTCGGCGCTTTTTATGCTGTGGTTGCCAATGCCGGTTATATATGGACAGGCATGAACGGAAAAATTAAAGCGGCCGGCGCATCGGTTGCGCATGTGGGCTTTGGGCTTATGCTGGTGGGCATTTTGTTATCCACCTCAAAAAAAGAACTGCTCTCTTATAATACTACAGGCATCAACCTTCCGTTCGACCCAAAAGATGCGGACAAAAACCCTCTTGAAAATATTACCCTGCTAAAGGGCATAAAAACGGATATGGGAAAATATTGGGCTACCTATACTGGAGAGGATTCGACCAATGCCAGTGGAAATATCAGTTATTATCACGTTGTGCTGAATGAAAAGAAAACAGACAAACGGTTTGACCTGTACCCAGACCTGATACGCAACACAAAAGGGATGGCAGGTGTTTCGCAAAACCCCGACAAGCATCATTATTGGGACCGCGATATATATTCTTATATCAACTACGCCAGCAACCTTGAAAAAGGAAGCGACACCACTCAATTTAAATATCACCTCCTTTCTGGCAAGGACACTATTTTTTATTCTAACGGTTATATGACCCTTCATAAAACCGTAAAGAACCCAAACAATGAAAAGTACCATTTTATTGATGCCGATACAGCCGTTATGGCCGATATCGAAATTGTAAGCCGGGACAGCATGCGCTATACCGCAAAGCCGCTGCTGTATATAAAAAACAATGAACTGAAAACAATACCTGATACTGTTTTTGCGCAAGACCTTGTCGTGATTTTTAAAGGGATAAAAAATAACAGCCCCGAAATAGGGATAAAAGAATCGTCCGCGCTGACCCCCTTTGTGTCTCTTAAAGTATATGAGTTCCCCTACATAAATATTTTATGGATCGGCACGATCATCATGATTGCCGGGTTTGCCATGAGCATTTTCCGCCGCTCAAAACGGCAAGCTGCTGCCTAACCAAAGCCCCCTGTCAGCTACAACAATTGTCGTTCGGCCTGATAATTGTTTACTATTTTTTTCGTTCTCTTAAGGACAACCTTTTTGGAAAATAAGCTGTATAGGTTTTATAATGATTTGTTGTTTGAACAATAAATTCACAAAACATGATCAGGCACCTGTTTTTCGCACCATTTTTCCTTCTGGCTGGCATAACCTGGCACCATAACCTTGATGAAGCTGAACAAATTGCCCAACAGCAGCATAAGCATATTTTATTGAATTTTTCAGGCTCCGACTGGTGCGGCCCATGCATTCGAATGCACAATGTGATTTTTGCCGATCAAACCTTTAGGCAAATGGCCGATACAGAGCTGGTCATGGTGAATGCAGATTTCCCGCGCAAGAAAAAAAATCAATTATCGCCCGTACAACAAGACCTTAACAATGCCATGGCAGATAAATACAACCCCCAGGGGAAATTTCCACTGACTTTATTATTAAATGCAGATGGCAAAGTGCTGAAAACTTGGGAGGGGTATCCTGAAGAAACACCTGAAGCGTTCACCATAGATGTAAGAAATGGCATATACAGTGGCAGATAATTTAGTTGAACAAAAAACAGTTATCAGCAGGAGCCTGAAGCTGATGGGCAACCGTTTTCAGATAAGCGTGGTTGCCAGTAACCAGGCTTGGGCTGATGGCTGTATTCAGGCAGGTATTGATGAAATCAGCCGCATTGAAAAACTGCTTACCACTTTTAATGAGGAAAGCGAAACAGCGCTCATCAACAAGAATGCAGGAATACAACCCGTAAAAGTTTGTGAGGAAACTTTTGACATTATAGAACGCTCCATACGGATTTCAAAAATCACACAAGGCGCATTTGACATTACCTATGGATCAGTTGATAAAAGCTTATGGAATTTCGACACAAACATGCAATCTCTGCCTAACAAAGAAACTGCGAAGAAGAAGGTGAAGCTTGTGAACTATCGCAATATTGCCCTTAATAAAGGACATACAACCGTTTTCCTGAAAGAACCTGGCATGCGCATTGGCTTTGGAGGTATTGGAAAAGGTTATGCCGCCGAAAAAGCAAAACAGGTTATGCAACAAATGGGAGCAGAAAGCGGCATCGTAAATGCATCAGGCGACTTGGCTGTGTGGGGATATCAGCCCAATGGCGAGCCATGGACTGTTGGCGTGGTAAACCCAAATGCTGCAGGGCAGGTTTTCTCCTATATGAATGTGACGAACCTGGCTATTGCCACTTCAGGCAATTATGAAAAGTATGTAATGATAAACGGGAAAAAATATTCGCATACCATTAACCCGCGAACAGGCCTGCCGGTGACGGGCATAAAAAGTGTTACCATCATCAGCGCAAATGCCGAAATAGCAGATGCCATGGCCACGCCGGTAATGATCATGGGAATAAATGCGGGCCTGGATATGATCAACCAGATGAAAGATATTGAGGCGATTATTATTGATGACAATGACATAATTTATTCATCAAATAACATCCGGTTCAATTAATCATTAGAAGATGGCTGAAGGGTTGCCTTTAGCTCAATCTGGTAATACAAATTATCAAATATTGAAAACTACAAGCAATATGAAAAGAAAAAACATGATGAGATACTGTGCATTGCCTTTGACAGCAATTGCATTTGCATCCTGCGCACAGGTAAAAGAATACCAAAAAAGCAGGATCAACGATTCTGAAATGGCATTGTCGAACAAAAAAGTAGAAAAGACAGAACTCAATGCCCAATCTTACCGTGAAGGGTCTTCAGGAGCCAACGGCGGCAAGACGGGAGGAGGCTGTGGCTGCAATTGATTTGCCTGGAAGCCACAAATAATTATTACCTAACTCAAAAACTTTATGAGAAAGATCTGCCTTACTGTTATAGGAATGTATTTGATGATGCTGCATGCTTTTTCACAAGGGCCGGTTAACGACAGCTCAGTATATAAGCCCAAAAAATTAAAATTAGATGAAGTGAATATTGTATCGAGCTATTATGGCCAAACTGCAGACAAATCTGCTGTCATGGGAGGGAGAACCGATAGCAAAGGGATTGGCAATGTTACCGATCTGGCAAATGGGCTGGATATAAAATTTGTAAGTTGGGACAAAAAGCAAAGAAAAAATGCTCTGGGTCTGGGTTTTAATGTGGATTATCACACCGCAGCTTCGCAGGCTTATGTGGATTCCAACGGAAAAGCAAGGAACAATGGCACCAGGATTTACCCAACGCTCGACTGGTCAATCGCAAACACCAAAAAAGGCACTGAATTCGGGCTTGGTTTGTATTATTCTGCAGAGCATAATTATTATCGTTCAATAGGAATAAATACCTCCTTTTCAAAAAAAACCAAAAGCAATGGTGAGATAGGAATAAAGCTTGTTGGTTATTTCGACAATATAAAAATGATCAAACCTGCTGAATTCTCTTCAGCCGATTCTTCAAAAACAAATTCTTCAAATGCGGACAGCGTGGTATATCTTACTACTGCAAGTGGCGGCACAACCGAAGTTGTTTACCAGAACGGTCAAATTGTAAGCAGGGGAAAGAGCGGGCTGCCTTCAAAAACCAGGGATACGTACACAGCAGAGCTTTCATTTGACCAGGTAATCAATTCCCGCATGCAGGCAAGTGTGGTGATGGACTTGGTTTACCAGGACGGTTATCTCGGCCTGCCTTTTCATCGTGTATATTTTAACAATGGAAAAGACACCATTGAAAACCTTCCTTCTTCGCGGTTTAAACTGCCCATTGGTTTCAGGCTGAATTATTTTCTTGGAGATAATATTATTCTTCGCGGGTATTACAGGTTTTATTTCGACAGTTGGGGACTAATATCCCATACAGCAAGCCTTGAAGTGCCTGTAAAGATTACCCCATTTTTTTCATTGTCTCCTTTTTACCGGTATTATTCGCAAACAGCAGCCAGGTATTTTGCGGCTTATGCAGCGCATAATTCTAACGAGCAATATTATACCAGCAATTATGCGCTGGCTGCATTTAGCAGCCATTCGGTTGGGCTGGGCATCAGGCTGGCCCCGCCAAACGGGGTATTGATCAAACCGCTCAGTATGCTGGAAATCCGATACGCACATTATCAGCAAACCACTGATCTGGCAGCTGATGTCCTATCACTTAACTTGAAGTTCAAATAGCAGCGAAGGTTCGCTAAAAGCTGGTTAAAATACATAGATTAAAGAAGCGCTTGGGTTACTTCTCCTGTCTGTGAGTATGAATAATTGGGTATTTTATCTATATTAGCTACGTGTATGCTGCAATCAAAAAATAAAAAATCATTCACCTTCTTTTTGTCAGCCTTTTTTACAATGTCGCTGCATTTTTCATTTGCACAGCAACCTGCCGATTCAGCGTTGCGCTCTTTAAGGTATGGCAAATACGATACCCTGATCGTTCCGATGATCGTGTACAATGGCGACACGATGCCTGCCAGGACATTGAACATGGTATGGGTAAGTGCGCCCATGCCTGTGGCCATGCGAAAGCGACTGGAAGAGTGGACAAGGCTGCGCAATGCGGTGTATGTAACTTATCCATACGCAAAAAAGGCCGGCGCCATCATGAACGAGATGAACCGCAAGCTGGCTGTCATGACCAGCGAAAACGCAAAAAAAGAGTATATCAAATCGCGGGAAAAAGACCTGAAAAAAGAATTTGCTGACCCGATCACCAACCTTTCAATTTACCAGGGAAAAATTTTGATGAAGCTTATTAACCGGCAAACCGGCAACAACTGCTATAACATCATTAAAGAATATAAAGGTGGGTTCACTGCACGCTTCTGGCAAACAGTCGCCTTTTTTTTTGGCAGCAGCTTAAAACAAGCTTACGACCCCAAAGGTGATGACAGGCAAATTGAATATTTTGTGCAGGAAATAGAAAGAATGTACAGGGGGTAGGGTACAGGAAGGTGGGGGAAAGAATCAGGGATGAATCTTCAAAACAAAATCCTTGTTGCGCAGGGCATGAAATGAAATGAGCGGCTGATATCAACTGGCCAACGTTAATGCATATCTTAAAACAACAAGAGCTGTTTTTATGTGGGGACATGCAGCGCAAATAGCGGCCTCAGGAAATTAATACTAATGAAGCTTTATACTTTGTGCATAGAAGGCCTGCGGCAAAATCCCGATCAAAACAAATTGTACATTTCAATAAGGAATTTATTTACATCAATTATCACAACTTAAAAAACAACTGTTCAATGAAGAATTTCTTTCTGTTCTGCATCGCCTTGCCTTTAACATCTTGTGTTTTTGCTCAAACAGCTGTTTCCCCTGCCACTGCGTTACAAAGCTACCTGCACAATGGGGACAATAGTTTTGCATGGGAAGTAAAAGATACTTATGAAATAGGAAAGGTTAAAGCCTATGCACTACTGCTTACTTCGCAAAAATGGCGGGAGTTCACCTGGAGGCACCAGCTTACCATATTGGTCCCCAAAGAGAATAAGTATGATGGGGCATTGTTGTTCATTACCGGAGGTTCACTGAAAGATAGCATGCCGGAATGGAACGGGCACAACGATAAATTGAACAACAACATGGCAACTATTGCAGAGGAGAATCATGCTATAGTAGCGGTATTGAGGCAAACGCCTAACCAGCCTTTGTTCAATGACCTGAAAGAAGACGCATTGATTTCTTTTACATTGCACAACTTCAAGCAGGACCATGACTATTCCTGGCCTTTATTATTCCCGATGGTGAAAAGCGCAGTAAGGGCCATGGATGCGGTGCAGGCATTTGCCAGGCAACAATTGCACCATCCAATGAACCGCTTTGTCATTTCCGGTGCATCCAAACGAGGTTGGACAACATGGCTCACTGGCGCCAACGATAGCCGTGCCCAAGCGATAGCGCCCATGGTAATAGATGTATTGAACATGCCGGTGAGCTTGGATTACCAGATAAAAGCATTGGGCGGTTACAGCGAACAGATAGAAGATTATGTGAAACTGGGCATACCACAGGGCGCCAAAACAGAAAGCGGTATGGCAGTAACTGCTATGGTAGACCCTTATGCATACCGAAAAACGCTTACTATGCCTAAATTGATTTTTATGGGCACCAATGATGAATACTGGGTGGTAGATAACATCAAAAATTATTTAGACAGTATTCCCGGCAAAAATTTGTTGCACTATGTGCCCAATGCCGGGCATGACCTGGGCGATGGCAAAGAGGCTTTTGAAACGTTGAGCGCTTTCTTTGGCACCACCATGGCGAAGGCCCCTTATCCTGAATGTAAATGGACGACTTCTATAACTAAGAATGCAATTGATGTTGCCATTGGCGCTACTAAAGATGAATTGCTTGACGTGATCGTTTGGCATGCGGATTCTCCTGATACCGATTTTCGAAATGATAAATGGACCAGCAATGACACAAAAAAAGCGAAGGCAAGTATTATAAAAATCACGGAACCATTGCCTTCATCAGGGTATCGTGCGTTTTATGTGGACCTGAAATATAAAGATGTAAATGGTAAGCCATACACAGTAAGTACAAGAGTGTTTATGACCGATACTAAAAAAATATTGTAATGGGATATTCTATTTTTTTATATAATAGCGTATTCCTCTTTTCAGGCAAAAGACCAAGCATGGCTTTGCGCTTTTAGATGAGCTGTTTGGGAAAGAAATTGTTCTTGCAAAATCTGAAAACTATAAAAGATTGAACATAGCGCTTCAAAACTTTGGTTGCTGATATTTTAATTTTTAACATCCAACAAAAGCCTTTCTTTTACGGCAGGCCTTTTTGTTTGTTATTTGCCTAATTTTAAGGTTGAATACCTGATATATAACTAATTTGTATGAACATGCCTCGATCCTCATTCTTTTGCATGCTTGTCTTAGGACTATTATCGTGCCACTCTAAACATTCGCTATTCGAAAAAATACCAGCTTCGCATTCGGGTATTGCTTTTAACAATGCCATTTCTGAGAATGACTCCATCAACCCGCTCGATGTAGTAAATATTTACAATGGCGGCGGAGTAGGGATTGGTGATTTTAATAACGATGGCCTACAGGATATTTTTTTTACAGGAAACATGGTGCCCTGCAAACTATATCTCAATAAAGGCCATTTTAAATTTGAGGACATCACTTCAAAGGCCGGAGTGGAAGGAATGGGAAGATGGGCAAGGGGCGTATCGGTAGTTGATATCAATAATGACGGGCTGATGGATATTTATGTATGTAACACCATTTATAAAGATTCACTGCGCAGGCGGAATATCCTTTATGTAAACCAGGGAATTGATAAAGACGGCATTCCTCATTTTAAAGAGATGGCTGCAGAGTACGGGCTCGATATATCTCTTCAATCTACGATGGCCAGTTTTTTTGATTATGACAATGATGGCGACCTTGACATGTACCTTAGTGTTAATGAAGCTTCAACCGGGTACGGCTCTTCGGTTTTTGTTCAGCGTTATTCTCCAACTAATGGCCCCAATCGCGGAAGGTTGTATCGCAACGACATGGATACCCGTCTCGGGCATCCTGTGTTCCATGATGTGTCTGACGAAGCCGGGATAAAATTTGATGGGTATGGCCATTCTGCCACCATCTGCGACATCAACAATGACGGCTGGAAAGACATTTATGTTTCGAACGATTTTATTTCAAGCAACATCCTGTACATCAACAATCATGATGGAACATTCACCAACAGGGCAAAAGAGTATTTCAAGCACACTTCATTCAATTCAATGGGGCAGGATGTAATAGACATCAATAATGACGGCCTTCCGGATGTAGTAGAGCTGGATATGAGCCCTGAGGATAATTACCGGAAGAAATTGATGTTGGCTTCCAATAATACAATTACCTATCAGAATTTTGATTCTTACGGTTACCAATACCAATACGTGCGGAATACGTTGCAATTGAACCAGGGGCCTAGCGTTTTGGAAAACGATTCAGTTGGCCTTCCCTCATTTAGTGAAATCGGTTTTATGAGCGGTATATCCCAAACAGACTGGAGCTGGACACCATTAGTTGCAGATTTTGATAATGACAGCTATCGCGATATGGTTATTACCAATGGGTTCCTTCGTGATGTATCAGACCAGGATTTTATTTCTTACAGGCAAAAGGCTTCCGGGATCATCAGCAATATGGATATGCTGAAACAAATCCCCATGATAAAGCTCCACAATTATGCATTTAAAAATAATGGCGACCTTACTTTCAGTAATGTTACCGATGGATGGGGGTTAACGCTGCCTACTTTTTCTAACGGTGCAGCCTATGTGGACTTAGATAACGACGGCGCAATGGATATTGTCATCAACAACATAAATGATGAGGCCCTGGTTTACAGGAACACATCCCGAGATGATGATTCTGCTTCCTCCCATTACCTTAACATCAAATTCAAGGGGGGAAAAGAAAATGTCAATGGCTTTGGCGCAATCGCAGATATTTATTATGAGCATGGCAAACGGCAGACTTATGATAATAACCCTTACAGGGGGTATTTATCAACTATGCAATGCCTGGCACATTTTGGCCTGGGAAAAACGAGCGCCATAGATTCGCTCACGGTCAGGTGGAACAACGGTAAAAAACAAACAATAAAAAATATAAAAGCTGATCAAACGCTTCTTGTGAACATGGCCGATGCGAACGAAGACTATTCATACCAACAACAGCCGATTGCAACCAATGCCATGTTCAAAGAAATTACTGCAGAGGCTGGCATTAATTATACGCACAAGGACATTAACCTGATCGATTTCAATGTACAGGCGCTATTGCCACATAAGCTTTCCGATTATTGCCCGGCATTGGCTGTGGGCGACCTGGACGGTAATGGATTGGATGACCTGGTAATCGGCGGGAACTCAAATAACCCGGCTAAGCTTTTTTTGCAACAGCCTGATGGGAAATTCCTTCAAAAAGACCTGCTGCCAGGCCTGCCTGTGCATACAAGCTATGTAAAAGATGAAGGCATATTGGTGTTTGATGCAAATGGAGATGGCAAGCCTGACTTGTATATTGCAAGGGGAGGTTACCGGGCTGCTTTAGACAGCATCAATTACCAGGACAAATTGTATATCAATGACGGCAAAGGACATTTTATTAATGATTCTACGGCACTTCCTTTAAATCGCACCAGCAAACTGTGTGTGCGTGCTTTTGATTTTAATCATGATGGCAAAATGGATTTGTTTGTATCTGGCCGCGTAGCTCCGGCGCAATATCCTAGGCCGGTAAGCAGTTTTATTTTCAGGAACGATTCACAAAATGGCCAGGTTAAATTTACTGATGTTACTGATGAAGTAGCGCCCGACTTGAAAAATATAGGCATGGTATGCGATGCACTGTTCACCGATTTTGATGGGGACGGGCAAACGGATTTAATTGTTATTGGGGAATGGATGCCGGTTACTTTCCTGAAAAATGTGAACGGGAAATTTAAAAACATAACAGCATCTTCAGGCATAAGCGATAAAATTGGATGGTGGACATCGATTACTGCAGGGGATTTCAGGCACACAGGCAGGATTGATTACATTGTGGGCAATGTCGGATTAAATACTTTTTATAAAGCAAGCGACCAATATCCCGTATCTATTACTGCAAAAGACTTCGATAACAACGGAATTTATGTTTCAATCCCTTCAGTTTATTTGCCCGACGGGCTGAAAGGCGAGAAAAAAGAGTTCCCAGCTTTTGGGCGAGATGATATAGCAAAGCAATTGCCCAGCATCAAAAAAAAGTTTGCTACGTACAAACCGTTCGCAACGGCAACTATGGATGATGTGCTTACGCCTGAACAGCGCAAAGGAGCGCTCAGGCTGCGCGCCAATATGCTTCAATCTTGTTTTATTCGAAATGATGGGAATGGCAAATTTGCCATAATGCCTTTGCCGAAGGAAGCACAGGTATCGGTTATTAATGGCATGGTAACAGACGACTTTGACGGAGATGGCAACCTGGATGTATTGATGAATGGCAATGATTATGGTACAGAGGTGGGCACAGGCAGATACGATGCCCTCAACGGCCTGCTGTTAAAAGGCGATGGGAAAGGGAATTTTGCCCCACTATCAATATTGCAAAGCGGTATTTACATTCCTGGCGATGGAAGGGCATTGGTTAAACTGCGAGGCAGTTCAGGCAATTATTTGATAGCGGCCAGCCAAAACCTCGGCCCCCTGAAATTATATGAGCTTAATAAAAGGCCAGTCATCATCAATCTTCATCCTGACGACATCAGCGCAACCATCACTTTTAAAAATGGCAAAGCCCAAAAGGAAGAATTTTATAACGGCTCGTCCTTCCTGTCGCAATCAGGCAAATTTATTGCAGTTGGGAATGATGCCGCCATCATTGAGATCACCAATAGCAAAGGCAATAAAAGAAGAGTGCCCCTTGTTAACTGATCAGCAACAGATATGGCGATAGTTCCCCGATCAGAATGGTTTTATTTGTGCTGCCTGAAAAGCCATTCCATCATGTGCTCGTCGCTGTATGCAGCAAGCCATGAGAAATGACCTGTTTCTGGATACTCGGTATAGCCCGGATGGCTGCCTGCTTTCAGTAATGCTTCGAACATTTTGTGATCAAGGTCAGGGTTGACTGCAGGGTCTTCCGCACCATGGAATATCCAAATGGGTATATGAGCAATAGAGGCTGCTTTTGTAATGTCTCCGCCACCGCAAACAGGAACTGCTGCAGCAAATAAATTCGGGTACCTTTCAATAGCGTCATAAGTGCCAAAGCCACCCATAGAAAGACCAGTGATATAAATTCTGTTTGTATCAATGGGCATCGTTTTTTCCAGTTGGTGAATAAGGCCGATTACCAGTTCCATCGGTTTGGATGGGGCAGCTTGAAGAATGGCTTCAGATTTATCTCTCTGCCAGCTTACATTCGACCAGCTCATTTTTTCCGGGCATTGTGGCGCTATCACAATGGCAGGATGCAAGGCCATATTTTTATCACTCGCAAAATTCATTGCCCCCCATTTCAGTTGCGCTTCATTATCGTTCCCACGTTCTCCAGAGCCATGCAAAAAAACAACCAATGGGTATTTGCGCATATTGTCCGCATCGGGGAAAAGCAACCGGTAGTTTAAGGTGTCGCCTTTTTCATTTATAAATTGACTGGCGCCGAAGCGAGACGATGACTGGCCAAAACTAAATTGCAGGCTGCAAGAAATAATCGCAGCACAAAGCAATGTAACAGGTTTCATCAATTTCATTTTGTTGAATTTTTGTTGATTACAGTTGGTTTATGACGGGTATGGCAGTTCAATTATAAAGCTGGTGCCTTCCCCTTCAGTACTGTCTACTTTTATGTTCCCGCCATGGGCCTTAATAATATCATAACTTAAACTCAGCCCTAAACCGGTTCCCTGGCCGGTAGGTTTTGTGGTAAAAAAGGGCTGAAAAATTTTTTCTTTGAACTGTTCCGGTATGCCATTTCCGTTATCTGTTATGGTTATTGCTATTTTATTATTCAATTTTTTTGTACCCACAATTACAGCAGGTTCATAGCCATCAATGTTTTGTTTCTTTTTTTCGGTTACTGCATAAAACGCGTTGTTGATCATGTTGAGGATTACGCGGCCGATATCTTGTGGAATGATATTTGTTTTGCCAATGTTGGGATCAAAATCCGATTCGAATTTTGCATTAAAGGTTTTGTCTTTTGCCCGTAAGCCATGATATGACAACCGCAGGTACTCATCGCACAATGCGTTTATATCAGTAAGCTCTTTTTGGCCACTGCTAATGCGGGAATGTTGCAGCATGCCTTTCACAATGCTGTCAGCACGTTTGCCATGGTGGTTGATTTTTTCCAGGTTCTGTTTGATGTCGCTTGCAATGGCCCTGGCTTCATCGATTTCTCCTTTATCCAGTTCCCTGTTCATTTCTTCAATCAGTTCGTTGCTTACTTCGGAAAAATTATTCACGAAATTCAATGGGTTTTGAATTTCGTGGGCGATGCCGGCAGTCAGCTCACCGAGCGATGCCATTTTTTCTGAATGGATAAGCTGCGCCTGTGTTGATTTCAGCTCCACAAGCGCCTGCTGCAGTTCTTCCTTTTGTTTGGTGAGCTCGGCTGTTCTTTCCGCAACCTGCACCTCGAGCTGATCTTTCAATGAGATCGCTTCCTTTTTTTGTGATTCTTCCAGTTTTGTTTTCAGCTTCTCTCTCTCCAGCGCTTTTCTTTGCCTGTTAATGACAAAGGCCATAACCACCATGTACACCACTGAAAAAGTAGTTGCTATTTGCAAAAAACTTTTCCAGGCAGTGTAATGATCTTCATCAGTAAGCTTAGCAATGTCGGTGAAAACAGATAAAATTACATAAGGCGCGATAGCTAATAACACCTGTTTGGCTGCCGCTAATTCTTTTTCTGTATACAACAGGTATATAATATACAGCATCAGCAAATGAGAAAGCCATACGGCAACTGACCTGCTATAGGGAACCGCTGTCTCAATTACCAGCAAGGCTATGGCCGTATATAATATGTATGTGAAAATCTTGTCCCATCTTGGAAGCTTGGTAGCCATTTCCAATGACTTTCGCAAATACAGCACAATAGCAAGGGTAATGATGAGGTCAAAAATCATATCCAATTGATTTCAAAAAAAATTCAGGCATCAATTTAGCGAGTTTTTTGTTCCCGGTAATGTTTTTCTAAAACCTTAGAAGTTGTTTAATGATGATTGTTAGTATAACCCGCAGGCTAAACCTTTCCAAAGCTCATGCCGGAGCCTAATGTTTATCATCCAATAAAAACTTTGGGAAAGTGAGGCTGCTTTCATTCAAAATTTCTGCAATCGTTTTGGGCAGCTTATTATTGAATGCATTCCGTTTTGGATAATAATTGTTTTCTTTATTATACCCGGGCATAATGCCTCCTGCTCTGTATTAGGGCATGCTCAGAAGGCGAATCTTATTCAATAGATAACGGGGATTAAGGATTATCTTAGCTGAAAAAAATGTTTTAATACGCAACGAGACTGGTTTTTGAATATGAACACATATATATCAATTCTTCGAGGTATAAACGTAAGTGGGGCTAACACCATTAAAATGGATGCGCTGAAAAAGGTATATGAGGGCGCAGGTTTTAAAAATGTGCAGACTTATATACAAAGCGGCAATGTGGTTTTCCGGGCAAAGAAAACTGAGCTACCTGGTCTTGAGATTAAAATTGCAGAAACGATTTGGAACAAAACAAAATTTGAAGTGCCTGTTATTGTTAAAGAATTGGCAGACCTGAAAGAAGTGCTGGCCCATAACCCCTTCTTAAAAAACCGGGAAGCAGATATCCGTTTTTTGCATGTTACTTTCTTGTCGGATTGGCCATCAAAAGAAAACATCAGCAAAATAAATGGCGATTACAAACCTGATGAATTTGTGCTTAATGGAAAAAATATTTATTTGTTCTGCCCTGATGGATATGGCAGAACAAAACTTAATAATAATTTTTTCGAAAACAAATTAAAGTTAAGCGCAACCACCCGGAACTGGAAAACAATTAGCCAGTTGGTCAATATTGCAGAAAGCACTGGGTAATTTAGTTGCTTGTTTTTTAAAAACAAGATTTATGGTGAAAGAAGCATTGGCTCAATTGTTTGAAAGAGACCTCAGCAAACTGGCTGTTGAAATAAAAGCGTATACTAAAGAAGCCGATATCTGGAAAACGGCTGAGGGCATTTCCAACAGCGGGGGAAACCTTTGCCTTCACATTGTCGGCAACCTCAAACATTTTGTAGGCAGGGCCTTGGGGAATATTCCTTATGAGCGGGAACGTGAAAAAGAGTTTTCTGATAAAGATATCCCGCTTCCTGCTCTTGTTAAAAGCGTGGAAGAAACTTCAGCAATTGTTGCTGCGGCACTAAAAAAACTGGCTGATGAAGACCTTAACAAGATTTATCCAATCCATGTTTTTGGTTACGAAATGACCACAGGCTCTTTTTTGATCCATTTGTATGGGCATTTGGGCTATCATCTTGGTCAAATCAATTATCACAGGAGGCTGTTGAACAGGTAGCCGGGAACGGATTATTTTTCAATTGCATATCCATTCTAATTGCCTTATGGATAATCATGAAAAAATAGCATATAAAATAAAGCTGAAGGCCTTTTGCAAAGAACTGATTGAAAGAAGGATCGAGGTGGATAAACAAGCCATCGAGAATGCCCGCGAAATCACCAACCAGGAAGAGAAAAGTTCTGTGGGCGACAAGTACGAAACAGCCAGGGCTATGGGGCAACTGGAGCAGGATATGTTTGCCAGGCAGCTTGCCTTAAACATTAAAGAGCTTTCTGCGCTTCAGTCTATTGATGTCAGTAATGTTCACCAGGAAATAATGGCAGGGAGCTTTGTGCAATGCGAAGGTGCTGCTTTTTTTATTGCAGCCGGTTTGGGGAAGCAAACTTTTGGCAATGAGAAAATCTTATTTCTTTCTCCAAATGCTCCCCTTGCAAAAGCACTGTTGCGAAAAAAGGCAGGGGATGGCTTTTCCCTCGATGCTAAGCGCACAGCTATAATTGAGGTTTTTTAATGCCCCTGATTTTATGAAATAAAAATACGAGAGAAAGTAGCTTTAAAGATTTCATTATGCGATAATGGTTTTTAGGAACAGGGATTTTTTTAATGCATGGCCATTGCTTTATTTTCATGCAGCACCAACTCCTCTCCAGTTAATGCAAAACAAAGGTTTTGCAATTGGTGAACATATTTCACGCCATGAATGAGGCCTTTGTCTGAAAAATGAAGGAAAAATTTATCATACCGCTTTACCACAGTAATGTATTGGTGAAGCTCCCATTTCAATTCATGTTCTCTTGCAGATGAAAACTTTCTCATCCATTCTTCTGTTAGTAGTATGGGCTCAATAGATTGATACAATTCCGGGTTGGCTTTGAACCACAAAAAATGATCAAGCTTTAATTGCAGTTCAATGGGCTTTATTGGGGAGATATCCGGGTAGAACGCTCCATTGAGCGTGAGCGGGCCTTTTATAAAATTCCCGATTCTTAGTTCATTCAAGGGGATCATAGTCTTTCATAATTTAGTACTGCTTAAAGTGGGTTCTTGGTAAGCCCGGCAGTTAAGATAGGGACGGGATATGAAGGCGCGTATCCCTGCAAAATAATGCAATAATATTTTAAGATGGCAGAAAATTTATTTTAAATTAATTCTTTGGCCGATGAAGGGATCTGAGAGGGCTATGGACATTTCTTTGAAGCTGTCTGAAAATAATTTCCGGAACAGCCTGAAGGCTCAACCTTTCCTAAAGAGCTATGCTATCTCAGCGTTTGCCGCCAAATGACAAGCTTTGGAAAAGTTGAACCATTGGTATGCAGAATCCCCGGGATCGGGCTTAAACGGCTTCTTTGAGTGTTAACCATTTCACCGGGGGTGATGGCAACATCAGGAAACTGTGACAGGGGAAAAGCTGCAAAATATTACTCGATTATTTTTTAGTACCGATACATTTTAGCATGATCGCATAATTTTGTGGTTTAAACATCCGGACAAATGGCAGTAAAAGAAATCGTAATTGCTGGTGGGGGGTTTGCAGGCATCAACCTGGCATTGAAATTGTCGGGCAACCCTTTGTTTCATATTACACTTGTGGACAGGAACAATTACAATTTTTTCCCCCCGCTATTGTACCAGGTAGCAACGGGTTTCCTGGAATCTTCCAATATCTGTTATCCGTTCAGGAAGCTTTTTCAGGGCAAGGGCAATATCAGCTTCAGGATGGGGGAGCTCCTAAAAGTGTGCCAGCAGGAAAGCAAAATTGTTCTTTCTAACGGAGAGCTAAAATATGATTACCTCGTTATGGCAACAGGTACGGTCACCAACTTTTTTGGTTTGGAAAATGTGAAAAAGCAAGCAATCCCGATGAAGACCGTGAACGATGCCCTGGAAATGCGCAATCATTTTCTGCAAAAAATGGAACAGGCAACAATAACAACTGATGCAGAAGAAAGGAAAAAATTATTGAATGTAGTAATTGCAGGAGCCGGGCCAACTGGTGTGGAGGTGTCGGGCATGATGGCAGAGATGCGGAGAAATATTTTGAGAAAGGATTATCCTGAACTGAAACAAGGGGGTGGCAACATTTACCTGATAGATGCAGGAAAAGCCGTGCTTATGCCGATGAGCACAAAATCTCAACAGGCAACATATAAAGACCTTTTGCAAATGGGCGTAGTGGTCAGGTTGAATACCCATGTAAAAGACTATTTGAATGATACCGTATATCTCGATAATGGATCAACTATAGGCACAAAGACATTGATTTGGGCAGCCGGGGTAACCGGGCATGTATTTGAAGGCATCCCGAATGAAAGTTATGGAAGGGGGAAACGCATGATTGCTGACGAGTTCAATAAAGTCATTGGAACAACAAATATTTATGCGATTGGCGACAGTTGCATACAAAGCTCCGACAGCCGGTTTCCCAATGGCCATCCACAACTTGCACAAGTTGCCATACAACAGGCAAAAAACCTGGCAAAGAATTTTATTGCGCTTGGAAGTGGCAAACCTATGCGGCCATTTTTATACGATGATAAAGGAAGCCTCGCCATCATAGGCCGGAACAAGGCAGTAGCCGACTTGCCCAAGCTACATTTTAAAGGGTTTATTGCATGGTTCATTTGGGTTTTTGTGCACCTGGTTTCACTGATCAACTATCGCAACCGGGTAAAAACTTTTTATAACTGGATGATTGCCTATTTTACCAAAGACCAATCGCTTAGGATGATCATCAGGCCATCGGAAAAAGAGTAAAGTGTCGGGCTGGAGAAATGCATGATGCGCAAAAATTAATATACCTGAATTGCATTTTTGAACATGCCCTGGCCCATTATCCATAACTTGTAAGCCGTGCTTTGCTTGTCGCGGCTTTTCGCTACATTTATTTAATGGAATACACTGCAAACAATCAGCGATATGCATCAATGGAATACCGCCGCTGCGGAAAAAGCGGGCTTAAGCTTTCTGCTATTTCGCTCGGGCTATGGCATAATTTCGGTAATGTAGATCCTTTAGCGAATTGCAGGAATATTTTGTTAAAGGCATTCGATAGTGGCATCACGCACTTTGACCTGGCTAATAACTATGGGCAGCCTGCCGGGTCAGCTGAAGAAAATTTCGGGAGGATATTAAAAAGCGACCTCCATCCTTACCGGGACCAGCTGATCATTTCATCAAAAGCAGGTTATTATATGTGGCCCGGGCCTTATGGCGAATGGGGCTCAAAAAAATATTTAATGGCAAGCCTTGATCAAAGCCTGAAAAGAATGGGCATTGATTATGTGGACATATTTTACCACCACCGACCAGACCCAGATACGCCACTGGAAGAAACCATGAGCGCTTTGGACTTGATCGTGCGGCAGGGCAAAGCTTTATATGTGGGCATTTCCAATTACCAGACCGAAGAAGCCGCGAAAGCTTTTGCCATATTAAAAAAATTGGGCACGCCGTGCCTAATCCATCAACCCAAATATTCTATGTTCGTTCGCTGGGCTGAAAAAGATTTGTTTCCGCTGCTTGAAAAAGAAGGGGTGGGCTGTATTCCTTTTTCTCCGTTAGCGCAAGGCTTGCTCACCAATAAGTATTTAAAGGGAATACCCTCTGATTCAAGAGTTGCGCGAAAGCTAGGGAACGGCGCAATGAACGAAGATGCGGTCACACCGGCATCCATCAACCAGGCACAGCAACTGGCCAGGCTGGCTGACGAACGTGGCCAAACCCTTGCCCAATTGGCCCTTGCCTGGATATTAAAAGATATGCGCATAACCTCAGTGCTTGTTGGCGCAAGCAGACCAGAACAAATTGCTGACTCAGTCAAATGCCTGGACAATTATCATTTCAGTAAGGAGGAGCTGGGAAGGATCGAGACCATTTTGCGATAGTGAAAAGGGTACGCTTTTCACCCTTGCCGAACAAATAGCAAATTTTTTTGGTTTTTGTTGCTTATTTTGGAAGTCCCTGCCAGCCAATTGCCTGTTTGAATAAAAAGCATCTCTGGATGTTTGAAATTTTTTCGCTTTCTTTTTTGTTAGGGTTGCCTGCCATTATGCGATCTCATATTCACGCTGAAGCCTACCTGGTTTTATAACTGTTGGTGTTTAAATTGCTGAGAAGATAAGAGAAGAGCAATTGCCGCCAAAACCAAACGAATTTGATAAAACATGCCTGATGTTTTGATGTGTTAAAAATGTTGTCTCGGGCTGAAAGGGGAGTTCTTTCATGGGAGCATGAAAACGAAGGTTGGGATAAATAAGCCCATATTTTACAGCAAGGGCTGAGAATACGGCTTCAATGCCTCCGCTTGCCCCCAATGTGTGCCCGGTAAACGATTTGGTAGAGCTCATTTTTGGATAGACTGGCCCAAATAGTCTTTTTATGGCAGTCCCTTCTGCTATGTCATTGTTCTGGGTGCCGGTCCCATGCAGGTTGATATAATCAATATCAGTCGCGGTAAGCCTTGCTTTTTTCAATGCGCCTTGCATAGCCATAAATGAACCTGTCCCTTCAGGCGAGGAAGCGGTTTGGTGGTATGCATCATTGGCATTGGCATAACCGCTCAATAGGCAATAAGGCTTTTTTCTAAGGGAAGAGGCAACTTGCTCGTTTGCTAAAACAACATATCCTGCGCCCTCGCCAAGGTTCAGCCCTTTCCTGTTTTCGTCAAAGGGCCTGCAAAATTCCTTGTCCAGGATCATTAAAGTATTAAAACCGTTTAATGTAAACCTGGTGAGCGCATCTGTGCCACCAGCAATCGCAACATCCAGGATGCCATTCCTTATTAACCTGGCTCCAAGAAAGATGGAATTGGCAGAAGAAGAGCATGCTGTACTTATGGTGCTCACATAATTTTTGATCCCTAACCGGTCAGCGGCAATTTCTGTAATCTTGCCGCATTCGTGGTCGACAACTTGCCTCAGTTTCCCTCGGTTGTTGGCTGTAAGAAATGCTGAGAAAAAACTTTCTGTTTTGTCCATTCCCCCAACAGTATTTGCAGAAATAAAACCAGTTCTTAGCCTGGGAAAATCTTCAATAGCTGCATCTTCCAGTGCTTCTTTTGCAGCAATGGTGCTTAATAATGCAGTGCGGCTGACCTGCCCAGGCAGGCCGGTTTTTTCTGATAATTCTTTATTGCTAAGTTTTACTTCAGCAGCCGGAAGCTCATTGCGATGAATTGTTTCGAGGTACCTGATATTTCCCATGCCTGCTTGTTCATTTTCAAGCGAGGCCAGGTTTTCCGATACATTACTGCCAATGGCCGAGATAACCCCAATGCCTGTTACAAAAACCGGTGTGCTCATAAATCAAACAGGATTCTGCCGGTGTGCCCTAATGTAATTTGCCATGGTTTTAACCGAATAAAAAACTTTAGGGCCTTCATCGGCATTGGTCAATTTTATTTTATAATGTTGTTGCAGCAAGACTATCAGTTCCAGTGCATCAATAGAGTCAAGCCCGAGGCCTTCTACAAAAAGAGGCTGGTCATCACCGATATCTTCGGGTTTTATATCCTGTAAGTTCAGTTGCTCTACAATTTGCTTTTTTAGGTCTGCTAATAGTGTGTCCATCTATTTTTGATTTAATGATCGCATATTCTCAGTTGTAAACAAAATCGCGTGTTCTTTATTGGATTTTTCAACCAGCAATAATAGCGCGTCATGATTGTCATGAAGCAATTCAACCCGCCCGCAAATACAACATTGCAAGATATTACTATTAAGAAGATTGTCGGTATATTGTTTAATGAAATCTGCATCAAATTGTTCCTGGATAAAAAAAGCATTTTCGCCTTTGAATTTATTTCTTATACAGATTTCACCAGCAACAATGTTGGGCAAAGTATAAACAAATAATGACGGGCTGGCAAACTCTTTGGTGCTTTCAAAATATTTAAGGTCCGTATCAAGGCTTGCGTTTGAATTGGAGAGCACGGTGCCCACTTCTTCTGCTTTGTAGTTTGCCGGTTTGAAGGAGCCGTTCAATAATATTTCAGAAGCCAGCCACCCGAGCTTGCTGATGGCATCCATTTTATAATACTTAGGATATTGCATGCCAAAATGGTTATAGGCTGCAAGTAAAAAAACTGGCAGGCTGGCATCTTTTTTCTGAAAAACTTCCCGCCCATTTTTATAAATGGACTTGTTACTTATTCTGCAACTGGCTGTAATGTAATTTTCTTTTTGGGACACCTTGAAATTATGAGTTCGCTGCCGATTGATTTTTTTGCAGTTTATCGCGCAATTCAATCATCGATGCCAGCTTGTATAATGCGGTTTTATGATTTTTCACATAGGGGTTATTGCTATCCCATACATAACCTGCCAGCACTGAACAAATCATGCTTTTGATCTGGGGATCCTGGTTGTCGGCAAAAAAAATGGTGCCGAGTGTCCCATCATACCAGGCTTCGATATACGAACGGAAGACCTCAACCCCCTCCATCATTTTTTCAGTGTATTCTTTTTCCCAGTCGATGTGCTCTCCTTTTAATTTTCTGATCACAAGGTGGGCGGCTAACTGGCTGGAGGCAGCAGCCAATGTAACTCCTGAGGAGAAAACTGGGTCCAGGAATTCGGTAACGTTCCCCGTCAGCACAAAGCCATCGCCATAAAATTTAGTTGTGGTGGTTGACCATGATTGTAACAGTTTAGTATCAAAGACAAGCTCAACCTCCCTGAAACGTTCCTTTAAATAAGGTTCATCGGCTATCATACCACGAAACTGTTCATTCATATTCCCTTTGTAGTGATCAAAAAATTCAGGATCGGCTACAAAGCCAAGAGAAGTATTGCCATTTGAAAAGGGGATGACCCACACCCATACTGCTTTTTTATGCTCAACAATGGTAATGCGGTCAGGCTCGTCAGACAATGCCCTTTTTTTATCTATGGTGTGCGCAAATAAAGCCTTCCTTGGAGGGAGCGAGGATGGTTTGTCCATGTTGAAAAGCCTGGGGATCACCCTGCCATAACCACTGCTGTCAATAATGAATTTAGCTTCGATTTGAGAGGTGTTTCCATTTGCATCTGCAACAGTGGTCATAGAATGGGGGCCATTAAATTGGATAGCCGTGACCGTTGTTTCGTAACTAATTGGGACGCCCATTTGCAGAAGGGTATCGGCCAATGTTTTGTCGAATTCGGCACGTGGCACCTGCCAGGTCCATGACCAGCCAGGCGTGAACTGGTCTGCAAAAGAATAATCGCACACCTTGCCATTGCGCACAAATTTGGCCCCGGACTTTTCCTGGAAGCCTTTGCTTTTAACCGCATCCAGGAAACCTGCTTCAGTGAGGGCTTCCATGCAGCGGGGGAGGAGGCTTTCCCCGATAACAAATCGGGGGAATTTCAGCTTCTCTACAATTTTTACTTTATAACCGGCTTTATTTACGAGCGATGCTGCAATGGTTCCTGCAGGCCCGGCTCCTATAACTAAAACGTCTACTTTTTCAGTGTTCATTTTTTTTTGTTTTTGTCCGGAAGCCTGCAGGGCCCGAAAGTCGGAGAGATGCGGGCTTCCAAAATCAATATGCTGATTAATTAATGAATTTATTTTATTAAGTTCTTTTTTAAGTGGAACTGTTCTTATCCTGGCTATTTGCCCTTCAACCGTTTCCTGCATTTCAACAAGGTCTGGCTAAGACCGATGTTGTCAGTTTCTTCAACAACTTCGAAACCCGCTTTTTCAACACATGGCAGGAAAGTGGCAGCGCTGTACATCTGGCTTTTGCCATTTGCCAAAGCTGTGAAATAAATTGATGTTTGCTGTAAACAAAATGCAGCAACTTCGAACTTTTGCCTGTCCCAAAATGGCTCAAGAATGAACAGCATGCCTTCTTCGTTGAGGGCATCGTAACATCTTTTTAAGATGGAAACAATATCATCTTCAGAAAAGCAATCCAGGAACTGGCTCATCCATATTGCATCGAATCCTTTAGGGAAAGGCGTTTTGTCTTCTAATAAATTCCTTGTCACAAAAGATATCCTGTTGCCCAGGTTAAGCGCATCAACTTTTTGCCTCGCTACTTTTGTAGGCCCCGGCAAGTCCATGATGGAAACATGCACCTCCTTATTGTAACCCACCGATGCCATGGCCCATTTGCCGGTATTGCCGCCGATATCGAGCAGGTTTTTGATATTGTGCTTGTACACCAATGGCAGCACAATGGGGAAGGCGTCATCAGAAAAAAAATGATCGAAGTTGAACCAGCTTTGCTGAAGCTTTTCGGGCAAATGGGCTACGCCCTCATAAATGGTTGGCCAGTTGCCGAGCTCTCTCAGGCCAGCCGGTTTGCCCGTTTTCACGCTATCTTCCAAATGGAAAAGTCCTTTATAGCAAATATCGTTCACGAAATCCATATTCACTTTGGTAAGGGGATCATGTAAAATAAAATACCCGGTTTTTGTATTCGTGTATTTTCCATTATTGATGGTTACCAGCTCAGCGCTTAAAGCAGATTCCAGCAGTACGCGAACACCATATTGCGATAATTTTGCTTTCTCGCTGATCTCTTCGAGCGCTATTCCTTTCTTGCCACTCTTCTCAATAATTTCTAAAATGCCAAGATCGCGCAATGCTTTTGCTACCTGGAAGATCACCGGGCCATAAGCAATCCATTGTGCAGCTTTTTTCGACTCAAATGCAGTTTTTTTGTCCTTGCTAAAAAAAATCATCAGTGGGTTAATCTTTATTTTAAATTAAGGGCTTGCCATTCTTCTTTTGTTGGTTTTTGATAGGCATATCTCAAAACCAGGATATTTCGAACTAAGGATACAATCAGCGCAACGAATGCTTTAGGAACCAAAATTTATTTTTAGAGTCTCGCCTTGCCTGTGCGCCCAATCATATTTTTGAAACTACTTTTAAACATTATTCGTCAACTTTTTTTGAAAAAATTTGATTCAAAAAATAAAGAAACATTTTTAGTTTAGAAGTTTTGTTGCTTCATGACTGATAAAAACGCAGTTTATATTTTTCTAAAAATCAGTGCTGCGTTGCAACCTCCGAAACCAGATGCTGTTTTGAGGCAATTCCTTAATTCAGCAGGCTGCAAAATACTGCAAATATTTATAGGTTTCGACACACCGCTCCGGCTAAAATTCTGTGTTGGCAGAATTATATTTTCTTTCATGGAATGGATGGTCATTACCGATTCGATCAGCCCTGCCGCGCCGAGCGTATGGCCATAGTTGCCTTTTACACTATTAACAGGTACTTTTTCCAGGCCTGTCAGCGAAATGGCTTTGGCTTCCATTTCATCATTGTATAATGTTGCGGTTCCGTGTGCTGAAATAAAATCAATTTCTTTTGGGCCAAGGCCAGCACTGTGCATTGCATTGTTAATGGCATGGGCCAGTTCCTCGCCTGTTCTCGAAGGGCCTGAAATATGATTGGCATCATTGGTTACTGAACCGCCGGATAAAAGGATATTGTCCTGCGCTTTTTTTTGTACAGAAAGCACCACTGTTGCTGCACCTTCGCCAAGTGTTACTCCATCCCGTGCTGCATCAAATGGCTTGCATGGCAATGCGCTTACAGCCAAAAACGACTGGAATCCCGATAATATGAATTTGGTGATCACATCGCAACCGGCAACCACTGCATTTTCATACTGGCCGGAAAGGAGGAGGCGATACCCGGTCAAAAGCGCCAGAAGCCCCGAAATGCAGGCATTTGAAACAATAACAGGTTTATTTGGATGGCTGAAATGTGACGCGATCATTTGTGCTGATGTGAATAGCGCTGTTCTTTCCCGCAGCTTTTCGCTGAATGGTTCCGTTTCTATCAGGTTGATATTCCCTTTCGTTGAGGAGACGATCAAAACTGTTTTTTTATCCTGGATGTCCACCTTTGTTTTATTCAGTGCATCAGAAATGGAATAAATCAAAAGTTGTTCAAAACGGGTAAAAGGGGCACTGGTAGTTTTTTGATCAGTTTCGTTCTTTGATAAAAGAGAGGCATAGAATGGAGCGGCACACAGTTTTTTATCTTCATGCCGCTGTATGCCCGATTTGGCTTTTTTCAGCGCATCGAAATTCAGCTGTGAGGTAGGCCCGAGCGGTGATAGAATATTATCGGAAACAACAAATACGTTCTTCATTAGCTTCTTTTAAACCAGCTTATGCTTTTTCTTCCACTCTTCAAAAAAAGAAGGGTTTGCTAATTGCAGCATGGAATTTTCTTTATCCAGGAAAACCTGGACAGAGGAACCAGTGGCCACCAGGGCCATGGTTTGGGCATTGAAGAGATGGTACGCGAACTTTATTTTGGCTGCTCTGCAGGGAATAAAATTTGTTTCAACAATTACTTTATCTCCGTATTTCAGCGCACGTTTATAGTCGCATTGCACATTTACTATGGGCACCACAAAACCATGATTAAAAAAATCCAGGTACCTGATGCCGTATTTTTCGCCAAATGATTCCCTACCATCTTCAAAATAACGGATATAATGACCATGCCAGACAATCCCCAATGGGTCGGCCTCATTAAATCTAACTAAGATTTCTGTTCGGTTGCTCAGCCCATTTTCATTTTTTTCAATCATCAATGCTCATATTTTTCTTTCCATTCCTTGTATTTCTTTTTTTCAATTTGGTCAATCACGCTTTTAATGCCCCCGCCAACATAGTTGCGGAAGCCAAAACCGGCAAGTTTCCCTTCCAGCCTTTCTGTCATCAAAACTTTTTTGCTGCCCATATCTATGAAAGTGACCCATATTGCAATCGCTTTGTCCGACTTGCTCATGGCCTCGGCTACAAACAAAAGGCCAATGCCTTTTTTGCCGCCGAAACTAAAGCTCTTCACTATGCCTTCCACATCGGAATCTTTGAACCGGTGAAAATCGGCCGAATTGGTCGATACAATCGATTCAGTATTGGCTTTTGAATTTCTTTCCCTGGCCATGCTGATATCATGTTCCAGGTTATCTCTGTGCAAGGCTGATTTGATATCATACTTTTTAGCCTCGTTAATGACCAAATCATTAATGCCGGCATACTGGCGGTCGCGGATGTCCGATGCATTTGCATTCGGCTCGTCAATTACTTTGAATTTTGTAAAATCGATGCCAAGATAAAGTACGGAGGTGGTGCTGTTGCTAAAAACATCTTTAAGTGTTTGGGCTGATGCGGCTCCGCTTAAGGCAAATAAGGAGAACAGCAAGACAGCGAGCTTGTGTTTGATGGAAGCGACTGGTCTCATGATAAATTGATTTAAAGTTTATGTTTGCTTGGGAATAAAAATTTTCATTTCGCATTGGGCTAAAACCATTGGGCCGCATGTTACTCTCCCCTCAATTATTGTGATGTCAAAAATCTGGTTTTTTATCGAAATCTCGGTTTTGATTGTTTTATTTATTTCCGGCAGTGCTTTAATTTCCAGGTTTTTCACGTCCCCGATATATCCAATTTGAGGGTGGCTGTTCCCTTCTTTTGCAATATAGCCTGCTCGTGCTGCTGCAGTTTGCGCTATATTTTCAATCAACCCGGCTTCGCTCAATGTGCCTTTTTCTACAAGAATATTTTCCCCTGCTATGAAAAAAACTGATGTTGCTGATTTTTCATCGCACCCCGTGAGCTTATCGACCATCACAAAAGGCGGCCTTTGAGGGATAAGGGATAGAATATCATAACTGGTTGTTGGCACTGAGCTGAGTTAGGCGTTGATTGGTGTATAAGTAAGGGCTGAAAGCAATTGACGGGAATTCCAAAATCATGAACTGTTATTTACTGTTATCTATTTCTCGTTTAAGACTGCTGTTTCCAGAAATCATAATAATTGTACCATTGTTCAGGATGCTGCTTAAGCTTTTTTTCCATTTCACCCGTAAAATCTTTCAACAATTCCCTCATAAATTTTTCTTTTGATGAAAGATCATATTCTTTTGGTTTTGTTGCTGAAAAATGATAATGGTTGCCCGATTCTTTCATGGCAAAGGTAAGCGAAACAGGCACTTTAAACTGGGCTGCCAGCAAAAACGGGCCTACCGGGAACCTTGCCACGGAACCTAAAAAAATTTCAGTAAAGGTTTTGTTGGCGGGTAAAAACCTGTCAGCATGCATGCAAACCAACTCGTTATTTTTTAATGCATCGTTTATTTCATAGATATGGGAAAGGTTTTCTTTGATCGTGATCACCTTCATTGTTTTTTTGCCCTTTACCGAATCCAGATACTGTTTTATTTTTTTGTGCTCTTCGTCGAACATCACGATATTTATCTTCGTATTTAGCCTTTTCAGCAAATGGCCTGCAATTTCCCAATTGCCTATATGGGCACTGAGCAGGATACCTCCTTTTTTTTGAGAGGCCATCTCCCGAAGATAGATTTCGCCATCAAAATCAAAAGTGAATTTGTTCGGTATTTCAGCCATTACGACCACGCGGTCGATCAGCGACTGCCCAAACATGTAATAGTTCTTATAGACTTTGAGAAGCGAGGCCAGCCAGCTATAGCTTAGTTTGTGGTAATACAGAAAAAAAACGGGCATAGAAGATTTCCGGGAAAACAGGAAATAATACAGGGCAACAAACCTTAGCAGGAGATAGGCCGGAGATACCCCCCAATTCTTTAGTATGCTAACAAAAATCCGATATCCTAAAGGAGATGCATTCGATTTGCCTTGCCATAAAGGCATTATGCAGGTTCTTTTGAATGTACGCGTTTTGTTATATAGTCGTAGAAATCCTGAAAAGTAACCAGGTCAACAAAATCAACAGGGTCTACTTTTATGCCGAAATTGTTTTCAATTACTACGACAAGGTCAATATAATCGAGGCTGTCAAGTCCCAGGGTTTCTTTTAAGCTGGCGCCCGGATTAATTTTTGCAGGATCTACTTCAAATTCTTCAACCAAAAAGCTATTTATTTTCTCTACAATTTCCATACTTTTCATTAAGTTGTAATGTGTCACTTGAATTTTCTCACTATTAATGACGAATTAGTGCCTCCAAAACCAAAGGAGTTTGACAAAAATACATCTATATCCTTTTCCAAAGAAGTTTTTACGATATTCAATTTTGCCGAATCTTCATCAGGGTTTTCAAAGTTGATGTTTGGGGCAATAAAGCTGTTTTGCATCATCAGGACCGAATAAATAATCTCGCTTGCCCCAGCCATCCAGCATTCATGGCCTGTCATTGACTTGGTTGAGCTTACATAAGGGTTGTCTGCCCCAAAGACCTCATAAATTGCCCTTGCCTCATTGGCATCGCCTGCGGGAGTAGAGGTGGCGTGCGCATTGATATAATCTATATCTTTGGACAACATCTCCGCATCTTTCAGGGCCATTCGGAGAGATCGTGCAGGCCCGTCTACCGTTGGGTTCGAAATATGTGCGCCATTTGAAGAGAACCCATATCCCAATACTTCACCCAATATTTTTGCGCCCCGCCTCTGCGCTGATCCAAGTGTTTCCAGGACCACTGTTGCTGCGCCCCCGCTTGGTATCAGGCCGTCTCTATCCCTGTCAAATGGCCTTGATGCTTTTGCCGGATCTGATTCTCTCACCGAAAAAGCAGAAAGGGCATCGAAAGTGCCCATTGAATAATGGTTTATTTCCTGGGCGCCCCCGCAAATGATCATTTCCTGGAGGCCGCTTTTAATAAAATGATAGCCCAGCCCGATAGCATGAGACCCACTGGCACAGGCTGCGCTGATCGTAAAGTTTATGCCTTTTAGTTTAAAGATGGTAGCCAGGTTCATGGTTACTGTGGAGTTCATTGTTTGAAAAACAGCGCCGGAACCCACCAGCATGGTGTCTTTCTTTTCGCGGATGATATCTATTGATTCAATTACTGGCTTAGCCGTGCTGTCATTGCCATACAGGACACCTGCTTCATTTTTCTCGAAATGGTCAGGGCCTAGGTTTGCATTTTTCAGGGCTTCAATGGTAGCCAGGTAAGCATATTCGCCTTGCTCCGGCAAGGTAATGCGTGCCCTTCTGTCTAACAATCCTTTTAAGTTCGGCTTTTCCACGAGCCCCACCAACCCCGAACGGTACCCGAAATTTTTGCGCACCTGGTCAAAAACAATCCCAGACCTGCCTCGGTACAATGAATCTCTTACTTCGTCAAGATTCTTGCCAATGCAAGAGTAAATGCCCATCCCGGTTATCACTACTCTGTTCATATACTAATTATAACGAAAATAAGAAAATTGTGGTTAGGGGCATGGATATTCAATTTCGCATTCTGAGCTTAAGCAGCCCTGATTACATATTCCTGGTCATGGATTTCCGTATCAGCATCATGAATACAATCCTCCATTAATGGAAAGCACATGGCCGGTGATGTAACCTGCTTCAGGCGAAGCAAGAAACCCTACAGCATGTGCCACTTCTTCTGCTGTGCCAAAACGTTTTATCGGGATCAATCCCTGAAGCTCTTTTTCATCTATGCCTTCAGTCATATCTGTTTTTATAAAACCCGGAGCAACTGCATTAACTGTAATGCCTTTCCTGCCCACTTCCTGGGCCAATGCTTTTGTTGCCCCAATAATACCCGCTTTCGCGGCGGAATAATTGGTCTGCCCCGGAAGGCCTTTTAATCCTGAAAGGGAAACAATGTTAATGATCCTTCCATATTTTTTCATCAGCATCCCCTGCAGCACCATGCGTGTCGTATAAAAAAAACCATCAAGGTTGGTGGCCAGCACACTATCCCATTGCTCGTCTTTCATAAAGATCATCAACCCATCGTCTTTAATGCCGGCATTGTTTACCAGCACCTCAATATTTTTGTCAGGGTTTTTTGCTATCCATTCCCCAAGCTTATTTTTGATGTCCTCTTTATCTGCAACATCAAAACGCAGCAGTTCTCCATTGCCTCCTTCTTTTTCTTTTATTTGCAAAAGCGTTTTCCCGGCTTCTGTTTCATTGCCTTTATAGTTTATTACCACATGATATCCCATGTCGGCCAGCTTCAGGCAAACAGCTCTTCCAATCCCTCTCGACCCGCCGGTAACCAATGCACATTTCATTTTTTTTTGTTTATAAATTTCCTGCAATTTTGTTTATAACGTTCACGCATTTGTGTTTGTGGCAGAATTTGAAATTCGTCTTCGAACAAATGCAGAGTAAAGATATAAAGTTCATTGATTTATTCTGTAGCCCAATTTATAACGCCCGCTTGAACTGCTGATGATAGATAGATAAAAGTGGAGGGCTTGTTTTCTGTTCGCTGACATGGCATAAATGCAATCCTGGCTGCAGCTTTTATGTCGTGGCGCTCTTAAGCTATTTCTTTGCGCTAAACAAAGTCCATGGATAAGCATTCATATTACGCAAATATTTTGATTGCCATGTATATTCCGGGTGCTGTTTAAAAAAAGCATCTGCATTAAAACTCTCTCCGCATGGATGGCCCATGTGCGCCCAAAACTGCATGTTTTTCGCCAAGTCTGCGGTAGTAACTTTTCCCTGCACGGAGCCTGCCGGATAGTATGATGACAAAGCAAATTCAGGAGCTCCATGTTTGTCCTCATCAATATGCCCGCAGATAACACAACGGTCTTTGATGACTTCGCCTTTCACCGCATCATAATGGTCGGCTTCCATTGTCTTTCCTGTTTCCGCATCAATCTTTCCTTTGTTTATTTGTATTAAACCTTCAAAACGCAGCTTGCGACCATTTGATGAATATGACATATCCTTTACATCGAAATTGGTTTCTTCTTTAATCAGCTTTTCATCGCTAGGGAAATTTGAGCCAACCATGGCTGTATCTTTTGAACGCCATACTTTATAATTTTTCAAGCCCAATTCAAGTTTGGCCACTTCATTTGTTTTGATGTCGCCAATCAGCCAGTCATTAGCATAAGCGCCATTGTTATCTGTAGTAAAAATTCTCACTACATCATCAATGCTGTTACTGTATTGTGCGGCCTTTCTTGCACGCATAAATTCAGGGGCCCTCGTTGAATCAAAACCCTTGAAACCAGTAATGGTAGTTTCTGTTATTAAAATGCCTTTATCAGTAATAAGAAAATCATCGCCGCTTTGAATAGTGCCGGGATAGGAATCCATGAAAATGCGATTGCCATGTTCGGGTACAATGTCATCAATCATATTGCTGTGTTCTCCAACAATATAATCAAGCCATGTATTATGGCCCATTACAATTTTCCCATCTTTTGTATAACTGCCAGTTGCAATAAATGCACTGCAATTTCCCGGTGCTTTGTTATTGCCGCTGCCTGCTAAAATTTTATCGTCCAGTTGCGGAACATAATACGATGCAAGTTCCGTCCATCCGTTAAGTGCCAGAATATCCAGCGAATCATAATGTTTACTTTTTGCCTGTAAGCCTTCTGCAATGCCCTTTATTTCTTCTTTGTATTCCGTGTCAAGCTTATTCCAGAAAAAGCGTTGCGCTGCACTGCGATAAAAATTCCAATCTCTCTTTGTGGAATGAGATAGAAAATAACTGAACATCTGCAATACTGTATCAATCTCATTGGCTGCAAGATAACCTTGCTGATAGCCTATGTTGGATGGCGAGCCTTCGAGGTGAAGATATATCCAGCCATTTTTGTCTTCTCTTGATGCTTTGGCAAGGCGGTCGCCATTTGAGCCTGTCGTTGTGTTTTTATTTGAAGAGCTGTTGCTACAACTGAACATGAACAAGCAGGTAATGGTATATCCAATAAAAAGTTTCATACGCTTTATTTGATACGTTTGAGTTTAATTTTTTTTGAAAGGTTACAGCCAATGGTTCCGATATGTACAAAGTTCTTCAGCGTATTCCGGGTTTGCAGAATGGGTTAAGATGAGGCGACCGTTGTTGGTGTTTTTGAACTGACCAGTGGGCCTGTATTTTCAAAATAATCTTTTACCCGTTGGATGTCTTTGTATTTGATTGAGTCTTCTACAAATTTTGGGAACACTTTTCTTACCTCTGCATACAAATCGTAGGTTTTACGGGAAAGTTTGCCAGCGCAATCCAAATAGTCGATTGCCTGTAATATGGTCATGGTTTGAATCGCAAGCACCTGGAAGGAGTTGTCAATTATTTTTTTGCACATCAATGCCGCATTGCAGCCCATGCTCACAATATCCTGGTTGTCGTTATTGTTTGGGATGCTGTGCACATACATGGGAAATGACAAAGTTTGGTTTTCTGCAACTGTTGAGGTGGCAGTAAACTGAACGCCCTGCATCCCAAAGTTCAAGCCAAGTACCCCAAGATTTACGAATGGAGGGAATTTCTGGTTAAGGTTGTTGTTCAATAAATAATTCAATTGCCTTTCGGACAGCATGGACAATTTGGTGATGGATATTTTTAGTTTGTCCATTTCCAGCGCAACATAATCGCCATGGAAATTGCCGCCGTGAAAAATATCCCGGTTTTCATGATCGATGACCGGGTTGTCATTCACTGAATTCAGTTCATCTACCAGCACTTTTTCAGCCTGCAAAATGGTATCATTGACCGGCCCTAAAACCTGGGTTACGCAGCGCAGGGAATAATATTCCTGCACCTTGTCTTCAAAAACTTCCTGGTCAATATTCTTAGGGTTGTACAAGTGGTCATGCCTGTTGCGGATCATTTTGCTGTCGTGCAGGATATCCCGAAGCATGGACGCTACTTTGTTTTGTCCTTTATGGTGTTTTACCACGTTGAGCCCATAGGAATAGTGATCGTCGAAGGCTTCAACAACTTCATTGGTCATTGCAGAAAGCATTACTGACCATTCGAGTAATTTTTTTGAGCGGATAACATTCATTAAGCCGATGCCTGTCATGGCAGAAGTGCCATTGAGTATGGCCAGGCCTTCCCGGATATGGATCGTCAAAGGCCGTATGCCCAGTTTATCGAATATTTTTTTGGTGGGCTGTATTTCATTTTCGTATATCACTTCACCTTCGCCAATCAGGCCCAACCCGAGATGGGCCAACTGTACAAGGTCGCCGCTGGCCCCAACGCCGCCATGTTCATAAATACAGGGGCTGATATTTTTGTTGATCAGTTCTTTCAGGAGTTCTACCGTTTCTGTGTGCACGCCGGAATAAGCCCGCATCAGGCTATTGAGCCTTGCCACCATAACGGCTTTGGCCAGGCTGGAAGGGAGAAGGCTGCCGCTTCCTGAACAATGGCTCCTTATTAAATTGTACTGGAGCTGCAGCATATTTTCTTCACTGATTTTATACTGGGCCATTGGGCCAAACCCGGTATTAATGCCATAAATCAGTTTGTTCTTTGAAAACTCCTGCAGGAAACGGTGGTTCTCTTCCACTTTTTTTAATGCGCCAGCGCCCAATGAAACGTTTTCCCCTTTAAACACTATTTTATTAAAATCATCCAGTATTAACTGGCTCTCGTTTATTATTATCATGAAGGCTTTAAGTGTGCTTTATAATTCAAAAGTATAGCAAAAACCCAAAATTAATATTTTGCAGGGAAGTAAATTCAACTTCTTCGGTCAATAAATTTAACAGGCTTCCTGCTGGCTTCCGAAAACTGCATTTTAATGATGTCTTCTTTTGATAAATATTTGATATAAGGGCTCACGCGCAACCTCGCCTGCAGGTAGGCCCTTATTTTGTGGTCGCATTCTTCAGATGTATCGGCTGGTAACAGGTACAACAACAATTCATCCATCCCGATTTCATTAGTGGAAACTTCAACCACGTATTCTTTCACTTCTTCCATTTCATTCAGCAAATCAAAAACTGCGGGCGGGTATAACGTGGTCCCCTTGAATTTGATCATTTGCTTTTTGCGGCCAACCACCGGTGAAAGGCGAACTGTGTGCCGGCCACATGCACAAGGGGCATTATCTTGAACACAGATATCGCCGGTTTTATAGCGGAGCAATGGCATGCCTTCCACGCCAAGTGTAGTAATGGTCACCTCGCCGGGCTCGCCTGCCCTGGCAGGGCAATTGTTTTCATCAAGCAATTCCAATATCAGCAATTCAGGGTTAAGGTGCCCGCCTTTGCCTTCTGCACATTCTGTAAAAGCTGTTTGCATTTCAGTGGAGGCATAGGTGGAGTATAATTTTATGTTCCATGCTTCTGTGATTTTTCTTCCTAAGATATTTAATGAGTAATCCGTGTTCCTGATGTTTTCGCCGATGCAGATTGCCTTATTTACTGAGGATTTGTTGATTTCAATGCGGTGCTCATTTGCAAACCCGATAAGCTTAAGGATAAACGAGGGCACTGCCACAATTGCTGTTGGTTTGATCCGCTCAATAGTTTCCCATTGCAACGAGGGAACGCCGGGGCCAACTCGGATTATGCCTGCGCCTAATTTCCTGATGCCGGAATAATAAGCCATGCCGGCCATAAACTGCCTGTCGAGCGTGAGCATTAACTGGTAAACATCAGCAGGGCTTCCGCCAGCACAAATGAACGAACTGTATTCGTTATAAGCAAGCCTGTTCAGGTCATTGTCTGTCAGTGCAACGGTAACCGGGCTTCCAAGTGTTCCCGAAGTGGATGTGTATTCGATTATGCTATCCCGCCTCACGCAAAAAAAATCGCTGTTGCTTTTCTGCAGGTCTTCTTTTTTGGTTGTTGGGATCAGCGATAAGTCTTCAAGCTTTTTTATTTTGTTGATGTCGACATGATGGGTAGAGAACAACTCTTTGTAAAAAGGGGAATGCCGATGAAGATAGATCAATAATTGCTGTAGCTTTTCTTCCTGGTGGGATTTTATTTTTCCAGGAAGCTGAAAAGATATATTTTGTTCAGAAGGCATTAATTTTTTGTTGTTAATATTTATTAGAACTAGATTTTGCCCGGGCCCTTTCATCGGGTTTGCTGCTATTTAATTGAGAGGCTGATGGTGCTTGATTGAACCCGGGGTTGACCAACCAGTCAGCTTTTCTCAAAGCTGGGCTCAGGCAAATATAAAGTTAGTTCTCAATAACAACCACGGCCGAAGCCATCCTTTTCAAATGTGATATGGACAAAAAAATTTTTTTTATCTGCATGGGCTGAAAAGTAATGGCGGTTTGCCCCTGCAACGATATTTCAGGTTGCCCCATGCTGTTGTTCAGTATTTCAATTTCATGGAAATAAGAGCCGCTTATCCAGCCTGTGCCTGTTGCTTTTAAAAAAGCTTCTTTTGCGGCAAAACGGGCAGCATAATGCTGGAACCTGTTTGCTTTGGCTTCACAGTATTCGATTTCTTTTTTTGAAAATACCATTTCCCTGAAGCCGTCTTCCTTATTGATTTTGGAAGCCACCCTTTCCACTTCAATCATATCAGTGCCGATGCCTGCGATCATAAATACGAAATCTGAAATAAAAAATGGGTGATGAAGGAATATTTGGTTTTATCGCCAATGTCTTTCGTGTTTCTAATTGCCGGTCCCATATTTTTCATTTCAATGTTTTTTTACATTTCTCCACCTGTTTTTTGATGTGCAGTTCTTCTTTTTTTGTAGCAATTTCTTTGGTAAGGGCAGTTTGGTATTTGGCCAGCGCCTCGGCAAATTTTTTTTCCCTGAAGAGGTAATCGCCGGCCAGAACGTAAGTTTGATAAAACTCCGGGTTGCTTGCAACCAGTGCATCCACATCAACTTTTTCGTTATTGGCAATTTGTTCTTTACATTTTCTATAGGCAAGGAAATCTTGAAAACCTGTTGTTCGCAAAAAAGGGTCAGCAGGAACCGAAATGGCCGTTTCGCAAATTTCCCTATCTTCTTTCATTCCCTGCCATTCAAAAACTTTTTCCAGGTCGTAAGCAACATATTCTCCCAGTTGCCATGGGGCAGTAGAAACCCATGCTAATAATTTTTTCGGCTCAAAAACGATTGAATGGTGAGCGATCAGTTGGTTGATGACTTTTTCATTTCCCATGCCGATGTTCTTCCCATTCATTCCTTTTTGGTCTCTTAAAATAGCAATGGTTTTCAGGACTGTGTTTTTCCCACTTTCATTCAATAGCTCCGTTAACCTCTTCTGCCTGTATAGAGAGGCGCTTTCTTCCATTTGCGCTGTGTTCGATTTCGTGTGCGAAAGCCTGTTGCCCTGGAAATGATTGGCACAGGCTATCCAATCATTGCCAGGGTCATACACGTCAAGGGCATCCGGTGTTTTTTCAATGAGCACTGCTTTATTATCCGATGCCGAACCTATAAGAAATGATTCAGATACAAACATTTTCCTTTTTTTTGCAATGGTTAGCGCCTGTTCTATGTTTTGGGCATATTGCAAAATTTCCCTGGCTACTAAAGATACGGGAGTGGCAGAGCCAGTGGGGGTTTTTGATTTTGCGGCATTGATGGTTACTGTAAGCCCTTTGTCGTTCATGCCTGAAACGGCGCCAATAAAACCGCCCCAGGTAATGGTCATGAATTTAAAACCCTGTGCAGGATTGAAAAAAGCCACAATTTTTTCTTCTGCAAATTTATCACCGGCATAAAAATCAAAATTGCGGCCAATAATCATTTCTCCATTTTCCGATTTTTGTGCCCAGGTAGCAAATGAGGTGCAGCCTACCAATGCCATGTTCTGCAATGCATGCCCAATATCATGTGCAGCATGGTAATTTAAAATGCGCTGGTAATTGGAGCCGATACCATGGTACTTGCCGGAAGCAGATTGCGATATGCCATAAATTTCCTGCTTATATTCTTCTGCAATATTTTCAGGCAGGTGGCGGTTGAACCAGCCAACAAAATATTTCAGGAAATGCAAATAAAACTTTGAAGGAACCAACTTATTGATTTGTTCGTTGAAATGGTCTTCCTGTTTTTGAACCAGTTCACCTGAAAGTTTCCCGTTCACTACGCCGCGTTCGAAAGGCTCGCCTTCTACGTAAAGTTCATAAAGGCCACTTTTGCTTTTCCTGAACCAGTTGTTGTTCAAACTATAAAACCCATTTCCGTGTTCAGTGCGCCGCCATTGAAGGCTATCCTTGTTCTCTACTTCAGGCGGCCTCGTTCTTGAAACCAGGCTGAGGTATGCAAAAAGCAATAACAGCAAAACAAAAACCCCCGCAATAACCAATACTATCCCTTCCATTTTTTCTTCTATGCATTTTTTATTTTATCGATAATGTTTTCATTCCCCAATAATGCCGTGCAGGTAGCCAGGGCTGTAATGGTTGCGCCAAGTATGCCATGCAAATTCAGGTTTTGCCCTGTAAAATAAAGATTAGGCAGTTTTGTTTGCGGCGCAATCAGGGTCTTCACCGGGTCTTTATGATCTTTTACAATCCCATATAATGAACCATCTCCTGTTCCGAGATAGTCCCTGTAGGACAGGGGAGTGGCCGCGTAATAAGATTGAATGGCGCTTTTCAGGCCGGGGAATTTTTTTTCTACAACAGCTAACAAGCGTTCCGCTTTTTGTGTTTTGAAATCGTCATAACTTTTTCCTCGCTCTTGTTGTTTTGAATCGGTGTTGAAAGTGCCTTCCCATTCTTTTACTTCCTCATACCTCATGTAAGCAAGAAGGGATAGTGTTTCAGCATACTCCTTTGTTTTAGAGGAGGGCGAAAAAAACAATGCATAGCCAAGCGGCCAGTTGTCCTGGTTGTAATCTTGCATGTTCCATACCTCTCCCTCTTTGTGCCAGTAGTAGTTGGGCCTGGAATATTTCAGTGTGTTTTTTTTAAGCACCAAATTTACGCTGAAACACGAAATGGAATTTTCAAGGTTCCGGATGCGGCTTTTGAATGCGGGCCTGATCAGGGGGGTATCCAACATTTCCAGCGTTTTAACCGGGTGCAGGTTCGAGATGTAATTTGTTGCGCTGAACCTGGCCCCGTTTTCCAGTTCAACATAAGCAACTGTCCCATTTTCTTCTTTTATTTTTTTTGCTTCCCGATTGCATAAAACCGCGCCGCCATGTTTGCGGATGTTCTGTGCCAGGTATTTTGCGATCTGCGACCCCCCATCAATACATTTCCATGAGCTTTCGATATAGCTGTTCAATATCAGGGCATGAATGTAAAATGGTGTTTTGCCAGGTTGGCCGGCATACAAAATATTGTTGCCTGCCAGCACTGCTTGCAATTTTTTATTTTTAGTTATGGTCTCAATGTATGTCTTCGTATCTATTTCAAGCACTTCTTCCTTTTCTTTGTAACTGCCACCGCTCCTTAAATTGTACAAGGGAAATCTTTGACAGATGGACATTATGGTTTCGCAATATGCCTTAATGGCTTTTTCTTCACCGGGGAAACAGGCCGATAGTTTTTTTATAAAATTGTCATGGCCCTGGGCCATGGGATATTCCATTTCATCGTTATCAATAATAATTTTATCAAAAGCATCTTCATCCATTTTCTGCAGCTTCAACTTATCCATCAGGCCAAGATATTTGAATACCTGGTATAGGTTTTGCCCTTTGCCAAGGCTTCCTATATAATGTACTCCTGAATCAAAAATCACTTTGTCCCTGGAAAAGGTTTGCAGGCAACCACCGATTTGTTTGTTTTTTTCCAGCACGCAAACTTTCATGCCTTCCAGGCTGAGGATATTGCCGCATACCAGGCCTCCTATGCCGCTGCCTATAATGACCACATCAAACTGTTGCATGAACGTTTGCGGGATTTTTGGTGATGATGAAAAAAATATTTGAGGTTTTGTCGCCCGGGTCAATTTCCCGGTAACCCGTTTTCTGTTCTACAGAGATATTCCTGATAAAGCTTGCAGAGAGATAGGACAGGCCGCTTTCTGTAGTTCTATTAAAACCAAAGAACTTGGTAGAATAAAATTCTGTTTTCTTTGTTTTTTTATGCCTCTCTGCCATTTCAGTATTGCCGTCGCGGATAACCAAAATGCCGTTTTCGTTCAGGCTTTGGATACAATTTTCGATAACTTCTTTTTGCTGGGCAGGTTGTAAATAATGGAGCACATCGGCCATAACGATCCCGTCGTATTTTTCGAACCTGAACTTTGTGATGTCCTCACGGCTAAAGCTTATTTTTTCGTTCCTGCTAAAGCAATGGCCAGCTGTTTCAATTTTTTCTTCATCATAATCTATGCCCTTGATCAACCTGTCGTTTGATGAAAACTGAAGCATGTAGCTCATGAAGCCATATCCGCAGCCGGCATCGAGTATCTTTCCTTTTTTTGGCAAAAGCTCATGGAACAACTGATAATTGCATTCCATTTTTGTCTTTATCCTCATATACCATTCCAGCACTGGCCCTTTGTAAATGTAATTGTAGAGCAGCTTTTCGCTGAAATAAGCCGGTTGCTCAGCCCGGGCACGCAGCTTTTCAAATTCTGCCCTGAAATACCTGCCTATATATTTGGCTTTTTCCGCATAACCTTCACCGTGCGTTTTATCGTTGGGCATTATTCTGGGAAGAAATTGAATGGTTATCCGGCCATCTTTGAGCAGGGTATCTTTTTTTGCCATTGTGTAATGTGTGCCATGGACCATTATCGGCAAAATATCAAGCCCCAGTTTTTCAGCCAGGTAAAATGCGCCTTTATGAAAGCGCCTGATGCTGCCATCTTCCGATCTTGTGCCCTCAGGGAAAACAACAACGGAGTACCCTTGTTTTATGCGGTCTTCAATTTTGTCAAATCCTGATTCTGCCCCATAATTAACAGGGAAATAATCAGCCATGCGCACCAGCAAGCCGGAGAGGGAAGAATTCCAAACCCGTTCATTCGTGAACAATATCAGCTTGGGATGAAGCATCGCTGTGCAAAGAATATCGAGTTCGGACTGGTGGTTGCAAATGACCACTGCAGGCTTTGAAAAATCTTCGCGCAAAGGGTTAATGATTGTTTTTTTAACATTCATCATGATATACATCAGTGATTTGCTGTACTTCGAAATGAGCACATGAAAAAAGTACTTCCCTTTTTCTTTGCTGATGAAATTCAGCCTGGTTAGGATCAGCCCGGCAATGGTTAGAATGAATGTGCCGATAACAAAATAAGAGAACGCGAATATTGATTTCAGGAAGCCCGATAATGTCCATGGGAATTTGTTTTTGCTTATCCTGTTTTTTATTAAGATGTTAAACAGGAACGGGATTAAAACCTGCGACATGATCACCACGCAAACGATGCCCACAATAGAGATAACAGCAATGGACTTTAATGCCGGGTGCTTTGCAAAAATGAGCACGCCCAATCCTGCCACAGTGGTAATGGCAGAAAGGAAAATAGATGATTTGAAGGAAGAGAGGTTCTTCCTTCCTGTTTTATATTCCTGCAAAAGCCCATCCATAATAAAAAGGCTATAATCATCCCCAAGCCCAAAAATGAGCGCGGAGATAATGATATTAATGATATTGAACTGGATACTTAATATGCTCATGATGCCAAGGATCCAAATGAATGTGATGAACATTGGCACAAATGAGATCAGCGTGAGCTCGATGCGGCCATAGGTGATCAGCAGCACGGCAAACACCAATATGGAGGACATGAAGGCGATGCTGGTGAAATCGGAATTGATGATCGCCACAAATTTGTTGGTGAGGTATTGCTTGTCCAGCACGGTAGTGACAGGATCGTTTTCAAATGCAGCATACACAGCGCTTTTATTTTCGGGGGCAACTTTTATCAGGGTAACAACAGTTGACCTGCCAGGCTTTTCAATGATATAATCAGCTAAGAAAGATTCCCTGAAACCAGCCATTACAGATGAATCGGCGACCTGGTAATTTTTATTGAGCAGCGACCTGAAATTATCGAAAGCTGAAGCTTTAAATTTTAAGGGGATGCCTTCTTTTTCAAGATCCGCAAATAACTGCTGTTTTTTTTCATTGGTCCAATATGTGCCCCATCGTGCGATCCTTACTTTCTGCAATGAGTCTGACAGGATGAGAGAAGAGACGCCCGAATATTTTTTTACTATATTTTTTTGCACCAAAGCTTCAATCTTTCCGGAAAGCTTCTCATTATTTGCCAAAGCCTCATTTAAATTTTTGCCCTCGCTCAACAAATACACCGATTGAAGAGAAAAAGCATTGATGGCGTTCAGCTTTGCCTGCGCCTGCTTTAACTTTGCCGGCATATAATTCATGTTGGAAAGGTCTGTCTCAAAACTTACGTCCTGTGCTTTATAAAAAAATACAATTGTTAGCACAAGTATAATGGCCACTAAATACTTGTTGTATTCAGGCCTGTATCTGGCCAGCCGGTCTATCCAGGAAGCGTCGAGCGCCACATGTTCTTTCTGTTCCTTTTTTGAAGCCATCAAATGAGGAAGAAAAATTAAGGAACATAATGATGCGCCAATTAAACTAAATGCGGCAAATAAACCAAGGTCTTTCAGCATATCAGATTCAACAAATTCGAGGCAGAAGAAACCGCCGATGGTGGTGAAGCTCCCAACGGTCAGGGGCATGGTAAGGTCCTGTATGACTTCGTGAATGCTTTTTGTGTGGCGGTAATGGTTGAACACATGTAACGAATAGTTCACCGCAACGCCAAGCACTACCGAGCCCGCGCCCAATGCGATTACTGAAATGGAACCTTTTATAAAATAAACAGCAGCCAGCGAAAACAATGCGCCATAGGCAACAGGAACGAGGATAATAAAAGGCGCTGCTTTCTTTTTAAAATAAAGGCCAATAAAAAATATGAGGAAGAAAACGGTAATGCCCTGGGTTAAAAGGGTGTCTTGTCGCAATTGGAGCGCATTGCCAACGGATACGGCTGTTGCGCCAAAATAATCTGCCTTAATGTTTTTAAAATTGATTTTTGTGAGGCTGTCGCTGATGTCATCAATCCCCTGCAAAAACTTTTCATTCTTGCCGGTGTTGTTGGGCGCATATTCCGGAACAATGAACAACAATAAATGTTTATGGTCTTTTGTAACGATATAGTTGTCGTAAAGCTCATAATTGTCGTCATACTGCAACTGCTGCATTTTCTTCAGGCCCAGATAGGAAATCCCAACAGGATCGTTGCTGATGATTGTTTTTAAAGCAAGCCCGGAAGGGGAGGTGAGGATTTTGAAATCGTTCTGGAGCGCTTCTTTTATTCTTCCCGGGGAAATTAAGGTGTCAATTGTTTTATAATCCGCTTCTGTCAGGTAAACCGGCAAATGCTGGGTAATGTTGCTTAACAATCCCATTGTGGCGCTGTCATCAATTTTGTCGTTCAGCATTTTTATATATGGAGCTAATTGCCTTCGGGCTGCGGGCACAAAGCTTTCAGCAAAAGCCACGAGGCTGTCCGGTTGCGCATTCGCGTTGGTGTCTTTCAAAGACACCATGAACACAAGCTTGTCGAGGAATTTAGAGTTCTGGAAAACCTGGTTGAGCTTGTCTGTTTTTTTGTCTTTGGGGAGGATTTTAGAAATGTCCTCTTCAAAATGAACATGCGCTGCGAAATAAGCAATAAAGGCAAAGGAAAGGAGAAAGCAGTACCAGAATGCTGCCCTGCGCTTTTCAAAATAATGATATATACGGATGAAAAATGTTTCCATGTTTGGCAGTATCCTTATTTTATGATTGTCGGCTAAAAACCAGGAACAGGCTTAATGCGATTAGCAATATTTTTATTTGACTGGAGCAGCTTGCCTGCAAAATTGACCTGGAGACATGTTCCTTATTTTTTTTTTTGTTGAAAAGGGCCCTAAAAAAATTGCGGGGCCTGATATAAAAAAAAGCAACCAGCACAAGGCAGGTGTTCAAAAGGCTTATGCGCAGGGTGTCTTTAAAAGGCCGGAAATGGGAAACACGTTCCCCAGCAGGTGGATAATATACGCTCACAGGAATAGTGCGAATGCCAATGTCTTTCCATGCGGCACGCACCAGCACCTCAATTTCAAACTCATATTTTACGGTTATAAAATGTATATTTTTTAATGACTGCAAAGGGTAGAGGCGATAACCGGATTGTGTGTCTCCCTGTTTTATTCCTGTCTCCACCCTGAACCAGAAGCTGGAGAATTTATTGCCAAAGCTACTTTTGCCAGGCACATTTGGCTGTTGCAGGTCCCGCTTGCCAATGACAATAACATTTTTTTCTGCTTCAAGCTTGTCGAGGAATAAAGGCAGGTCTTTTGCATAATGCTGGCTGTCTGCGTCGAAAGTAATGGCAAAGTCATAGTTTTTTTCCAAGGCGTATGCAAACCCTTTGCGCAGCGCCATGCCTTTTCCTGCATTTTTTTTATAGCCGATCATTTGTACAGACTGAAATTGCGCAACAATGTTTTCTGTATTGTCGGTAGAACCGTCATTCACAACAATAATATCATCCGTGAAACCGGCTACATCTTTTATCACTGCCGCAATGGTTGATGCATTGTTGTATGTTGGTATAATCACACAAGCGTTTAGCCGCCTGAACTTTTCACTGCATATTTCCCTGGGCTCCAGTTGCATTTTAAATTGATATAAAATTGTTATGGGGGCTGTTCAATCAGCCGGTAAATTTAAGACTAACTAAGCAATTGCAATTCTGTAACAAGAGGCATATAAGCCATTGTTTTGGGCTTTAACTGACTAATTATATGTGCGCCGCACCGTTCGATTTGTTGATTGCCCATCAATACTAATGCGTATTATTGTATTTTGTAGGAGCTGTTTAAAATTGATTTCAAGGATTTTCTATACCGTGACTAATTTCTTCCGCAGCTTGAACTGCTGATAATTTTTTGCATTTGTTGGTAGCTTTGGAAAAGAAAAACCTGTTGGCAAGTCAAAAAATTATTCTTAAACAGGTCCTTAGTGCAGATTGTTTCAGCCTTTCTTTAAAAATGAGCATTGTGCTAAAGGTTTTCCTGATATTGTTATTTGTGCTGCTTAACCTGTTGTTCATATCCTCTTGTTCGCTTTCTTCAAAAGCATGCAAAAAATTATATGACCGGGCATCTGAAGACCAGTTTGATATGATCATTGTTCCAGGCGTGCCTTTTAGTGACGGCAAATGGAGCCGGACAATGAAGGGCAGGGTGTACTGGGCGAAATTTTTATTTGATAAAGGCATTGCAAAAAATATAATGTTTTCAGGCGCGGCGGTGTATTCCCCATATATTGAAGGAGAAATCATGAGCCTGTATGCGCAAGCCATCGGGGTACTGAAAGAACATATATATGTTGAGGCCAAAGCTGAACACAGCACAGAAAATATATATTACTCCTACCAGAAATCACGCGAACTGGGATTTGCAAAAATTGCACTGGCATCTGACCCTTTCCAGGCAAAAATGCTAAAGAAATTCACCCGCAAAAAAGTTAGCCCCAATATCAAATTGATCCCTTTCGTGGTGGACACATTAAAAAAAATGGAACCCAACATGACAGACCCGGAAATCAATTTCCAACAGGCATTTGTTCCTGGTTTTGTGCCAATCACAAAAAAGGAAGGGCTTTGGAAACGGTTAAAAGGAACGATGGGAAAGAATATTGATGATGGCGCTTATCAGCCATAAAAAAACACAGTGCTCCCGGAAATAAGAAGCAGCCTGCTTCAAACCTTGGCAATCAGCATAAAACTATGCTGCATGCCGTGGTAATTATTATAAATAAGTATTTTCCTGAAATCTTTTTTTGCTCTGCGATATTTTAAAAAATGTTGTGGCAATGACTGTTTTTGAAAAGCCTGGCATGCCAGCCACAGCGCAAAGGCCGTAACTGTTGCATATTCCCCCGAAGCATGTTTAAAATGGGCAACAGGAACATTTTTGTATAGTACGGCTTCGCAGGCATCATAATATTTTTGCAGCCGGGCATCGCCGTTTTCTCCGGAAAGAAATAAATCTATGTCCCCGGCATCGGAAACATGTTCTGCCATGAACCCTTTCAATTCACCGGCAATGTATTGCTCATCATCGGCATGCAGCATGCGGATGGCCATAAGCTGTGCAGAAGCCCCGTTAGCATGTTTGCCTGCAAGGAGCATTACCGAACCTTCTCCGGCAATTGTTCCTTTTGTGTTGGCCTGGTAAAGGCTTTTGCCTGCAACTTTTTCTTTCTTGAACCAGCCATCTAAAAACTCGATATTGTAGTTGTATGCTGAAATTTCATCAATACCCCCGAGCAAATAGCGATGCGATGGGTTTTCGCTTAAAAGCATAGCCGTATCGAGCACGGCATTTTCAAATGCCAGCCCACGATGTACATGTGTGCAGTTGTATCCCCTGTTTGAAGTTAAAAGGCCAATTTGCGATGCAATGGCATTGGCCGTGCTTTGCACAAAATTAGTGGGCGTCAGCACCCCTTCATTATAATCAATGACCTGGTTCAGGAACCTGATGCAATCTTCCATGCCTCCATTGGCTGTGCCAATGATGATGCCCTGAGCATTTTGTTTGGCTATGGTTAAAGCAGCGCCAACGCCCATTCTCACTGCTTTTCCCATTCTTCTTAAAATATTCAGGGGGATGCCTTCATACGCAGGTTCAATAGCCGGCAATTTGCCGCCAACAGGGCAGTTGAGGTGTTCAATGTCAATTTCTGAAAAAGTTTTTTGAGGTGAAATGCAGGCGATATCGTGAATATAAAACATGGCTATGCCCTGGAAAAAATTAATGAAGAACAATTGCCGCCAAACCCAAAAGAGTTTGACATTACATGGCGCAGTTCTTTTTTCAGGTAAACAGTAACAGGCAATAGCCCGGTGGCCGCCATTGGTTTGCTGAAATTGGCCCCGGGATATACTTCGCCGTGATAAAGGCTTAATATGCTGTATGCCGCTTCTATTGCTCCTGCTGCGCCAAGGGTGTGGCCGGTATATGCTTTGGTGGACGAAAATAAAGGCACCTGGCCAAACAATCTTATCATTGCCCTGCTTTCTGCTTCATCATTATTTTCTGTTCCTGTGCCATGCGCATTGATATAATCTATTTCTCCGGCAGGAAGTTTGGCAGCCATCAATGCCTCTTTCATGGCAAGCAGCGGGCCTTCCCCGTTATCAGAAAGCGAAGAGGCATGGAACGCATCATTGCTGTTGCCATACCCTGACAGTTCCGCATATATATGGTCGTTAGTAACCAACCCTTCTTTTTCAAGCACCAAAAAAGCTGCCCCTTCACCGAGGTTCAGCCCTTTGCGGTTTTCATCAAACGGGCGGCAGGCTTCATCGGCCAATATGTGCAGTGCGTTAAAGCCATTTATGGTAAACTTTGCCAGGCTGTCGCAGCCCCCCACAATAGCACGTTCGGCCAGCCCGTGATGGATTAACCTTGCCCCGTACATAATTGCATTGGCAGAGGAGGAACAGGCTGTGTTGATGGTATTGACAATGCCCCCGATTTGATACCTGTCTCGAAGGTACAATGTGGCAGACCCGCAATCGTAGGAAGCAAGGTATTCCGAGCCTTGCTCATGTTTGTTGGCATCATGGTGAAGCTCGTCGGTAAGGCACATCCCGCCAACAGTATCAGCCCCTACCAAAGCCGTTCGGGGCGAATGCAGTTCTTCATCGGTCAGCTTGCTGTCCTTTATGGCCTCATCCAGCGCATGAAGCGCTAATAACGATGTTCTTGTTGTTCCCTTTTCAAAGGCATTCAGTTTTTCTTTTAGCGACGGGGTGCTGATGTCCACTTCGCCAAAAGGGAGCGCCGCAGCATATTTCGTTGATAAAAAAGTGGCTTTCCCGATTCCTGGTTTTTTATTCACCAGCGAATGACGGTTAGCTTCCACGTTATGCCCAACAGCACTAATAATGCCCAAACCTGTGACAAAAATGCGGCTCAAAGGCGGGAAAATTTATTTTGTTCGGTGCGCTTCAATATAATCCACCATGGTGTTCACATCAACCAGCACTTTGCGGCCCTCTTTTGGGTCTTTTATGTCAATGCCATATTCCCGGTTCAGCAGAACGATGAGTTCAATGGAATCAATGGAATCAAGCCCAAGGCCTTCACCAAATAGAGGCTCGTCATCTTTAATTTCTTCCGGCTTTACCTGCATCAGGTTCAGGAACTCTACGATCTGTTTTTTTAATTGTGCTTTTAGCGCTTCTCTTTCCATAGTGGATAAATTCAAATCAGGTTCTTTCTTTTCAACCCCAACAGGGTTATTAGTTGAATAATAATTGTGATGCCAAATAACGGCAAAATATTCATCAAAACATCTTTTAATTTTCCTCCTTCGAGGAAAAGGCCGTAATAGGCTTCGAGCCCCCAATGCAGGGGCGATAGCTTCATCATGTTCTTTAGCATATCCGGCATAGCAAACCCTGGTACGATGAGGCCTCCTAAAGCTGCCATTATTAAAATAGATACTGCCCCAAAGCCGTTGGCCTGTTCCTGTGTTCCGGCAAACACGCCTACGCAGATGGCGTAGCTTACGGCGCACCATCCGCAAATTAATGAAACTATGATTAAGCCGGCCATGTCTGATGGCAGGTTCAGCCCCGGCAGGCCGATGTGCGGGAAAACCCATGCGCCAATGGAAAAAATAACTGCTGCCTGCAACAGCGTTACCAACAGGTAGGTGATTTGTTTTGACAGCAGCGCCACGAGGTAGTTGGTGGGCAAAGTCTTCAGCCTGATGAAACTGCCGCTGAGCTTTTCCCTCACCACGCTGCTGCCAAGAGAAATAACTACAAAAAACATGGCAAAGATGGCCCACGCAGGAATGTTGTGCTGGGTAGCGTTCGGTATATTCCTGCTCCCGCTTCTTGATATGGGCACCTGGTCAATAGGCGCCTGGTTGTTCACGATCTCTTCTTCCAGCGTGTCGGGAATTTCTTTTTCGTTCAAAGCTGTATATAGTGCCCGAACGACCTGTTTGCTTGCCACCAACTGCACGGCGCCTTTTAATGTGCCATCCATCGCCTGGCGAAAAGATCCCTGCAAGGCCGGGTGGTAATATAGCGTTAACGGGTTTGCTTTTTCGGGGAGAACAGCCTTGGGGCTGTCTTTTTGAAAATCAAAATTTGTGAGTGCCTTAGCGGTAATATTTTTTGCCGTGGCGCTCAGCCGGGCAGAAAACCCAACGGGTATAACAACTGAAACCATTGCATCATTTTTGTGCATGAGCGATGCTACTTGTTCGGGGCTGGCTTGTGCATCAACAGGCATTATCGCGAACATGCCCGTTTTTTCAATTGCAGCATAAAGCTGCCTGCCTGCATCGCCGGTGTCTTTATTGCACAGGAGCAGCTTTACCTCGTTGTGGTTAACGAGCTCAAAAGTGCTGTTCTGTACTGCCGTAATGACCAGCGCCAGCAAAATGGGCATGGCAAACATCATGGCGAGGCCAACCTTGTCGCGCAGCAGGATGCGGAAATCTTTTATTATGGTGGAGGATAGTTTTTGCATTGGGGGCGGAAAGATAGAAAGAAAATACAAAAAGGCATTCCCGGGGCCGGATGGCTTTTGTATTATGCGAACTGAATTTATTTAAGGGCTGCCAGGGTTTGCCTGGCCATGCTACACATAAATGCAGTTGCGACCTTGCCCAACAAAAATAAAATGTTGCTCACTATCCTTTACGCCGCTGGTGTTGTGTTCCGCCCCGTTGGCGTTGTTCCCTTGCCCGGCCCCCACACTGGCGCAAGTATGCAGGTTAGCCTGTGGGCTGGCGTACTTGTGCGTTGCTTTGCAAATAAAAAAGCATTGGGTTATTCAATGGCACAAGTACCCTGCCCTCATTGCCCGCCCTGCATACTTGCGCCAGATTGGGGAGACGTTGCTGGGAAGAAGCGTTAAAGCATTAAGGACAATTTAAAATTAATAGAACATTCCATATACACGCCCTTTACGTTCTTTAATAATAACAACAAAGAGATAGTAAAACAGAAATCCTGATGTGGCGATTGGCACATACCAGAACTTTGAAAGGACGCCTCCCAGATACAAAAGGCTGTCTATAAGTAGCCCGTACAAGAACACGTGCTGTAATTTAATCATCTCCATAAAACTTGAATCTTCCTTATAATATTGTGCAATACTGAAAACATATCTCTTTGCCAAGTTCGCGCTTTCATGAACATCAAAATCATAATTGCCTGCTTTGATTTCTTCAATATATTCAGATATCAAATCTATTATCTTACGCTGCGCCCTTTCATTTTTGATTTCATGAAAATGTTCAACAAAATTCTGCATGGATTTATAATGGATATATGTTCTCATCCTCTTTGATGTCATATCTTCTAATGACAAAATGATTTCTTTTATTTCTTCAAATTCCATTAATGACCATTTAGAGCTTTTTGGATTGCTTCATAAAATTTATATATCTGTTTTCCAGTTTTTATTGCTTTATCCAAGATTTCCCTGCTGTTGATTTCTATGACATAAAAAAATATTGTTTCTACAAGTTTAAGCTACTTTATTCACATATATTTTATCCTTATTAACACATGCTAACACCCTTTTCCTTCCCAGCAACGTCTCGCCGAAGGTTTCGTGCGATGGCTGCGGACGTTGCGCTGCAATAAGCAAAAGATAGTTAGCTTTCTTTTTTCTTTTTCCGCAGAGTGTCCTTTCAAGGCTTCTGTGCGCTTGCCAAGGCACCTGCGGGAGGATGGCAAAATAGGGCACATTCGGGCATTATCGTTATGTTTGGGCAAGCAACGAGGCGCAGGGCTGGGACATGTTCTTTCCTTCCCAGCAACGTCTCGCCGAAGGTTTCGTGCGATGGCTGTGGACGTTGTGCTGCAAAAAGCGCTCCGCCGTTGGTGTTTGTGCATTGCCATGAGCGTTAGCCGCACCAACAA
>JAFEAJ010000016.1 GCA_018266455.1 Bacteroidota bacterium | reverse complement strand
CCAATCCGCCCAGCCATCCTGAATAACCTTATACGTGCCTGCCATATTTCCGGTAAATGGACAAGTGATATAGGCAGTGAATGACATGGCCGCATAATAATATGTGCCCCCGTTAATGCCACTGCCTGAATTCGTTCCTGTATTATTTACATCATAAGTTTTGCCACTTTTTGTTACCACCCTTGTATAGAAGGTATAAAAAGATCCCGGAACAAATGTTGTAGGATCAACTCCTAAGGCTGTGCCTAACTGCGCCCCTGTAACAGTAAGCTGTGTGCCGGAGCCTGTATAAGGGAATGTACCTACCTGATGCCATTCTGTGGTATCCCAGGTTGACCCCAGTGCAGCAAACAAAATCACACTGCTCACTTGCTCTCCGCCCGGATATGCATGAACTATAATACCAACAGTAGATGTTGTAATTTGGGACAGGTTAAAGTTCAAATTAATGTTGCTGTCTAAAACAAGATAAGACCCGATGCCTAAATTTTTTACGTCAGATAGCGGGTTCACATTCCCCCCCGTTTTTTTACATGCATTAATAGTAAACAGGGCGCTGCTAAAGGCGATTGCTATTATTAATAATTTCTTCATGATTCATTTTTTTGATTAGTAAACAAAATTGTCTGGATTATTATCCCAAAATACCTTCTGAACAGCGTCTCCCGGCGTTTTTTGAGCAGGCGCATTCGAATTCCTGTTCACAAAAACGGATGGGTAGTAAAACGAACGCATGAAAAACCCAGGGTTAGGTACTGCCAGGGCTAACTGCATGTTGCTTGGTTTGCCTGTGAGCCTGTAATTATTATAAGGCTCAACACCATTTCCCCAGGCAGCAAGATAGTACTCCGTCATGATAATGTTTAATCGCGAATCATCAGAAGTAGCCGTATCATAGTTTTGCACAACCAAGCTGTCATAATTGTTTATTTGAGATTGGGTAGGAATGTAGCTTGATGGCACGGTATAATTAACCGTTGCGGGAAACCCTAAAACTTTTGTAATAGAAGCCGATACGCCATTAAGCAAAAGGCTCCTGGGGGTTCCCTGGGAAGTGATGCCCAAAACAAGCGCTGCCTCAGCTTTCAAAAACGAGGTAAATGAAGACAGCCATATTGGGGCAATGCCTGCTCCTAAACCACCCATGGATAAGCTAACTGCCTGGGCCTGGCTGGCATCAAATTGCCCTCCTGCAGGATAAATGCCCCATCCTGTCCTAAAATTATTGTCAGGGGGTGTACCGCTATTGTCCCCATGGTCTCTGCCAGTATAGCCTCTTCCAACTACGCAAAAAGGAGTCTTATCCGGCACGCTTGGGTACCATGCCGGGTAGGTTGGTGTGGGCGATCCATAATATGACCTGCCATAACAGGGACATGTTTGCTGGTTCGCCCAGGCATAGTTGGTAGATTGCCTATAGAAATAATACCTTAACCTGGGATCTCCTGAAAAATTTACCGGGCCACCATATTTTTGCCCGGCCACCATCCACATAAAATAATTGCCAATATATTCCCCAACCCCCCCTGAGTTTTCATAATCTGTTGCATAGTGAGGGTGACGGCTATCTGGTGAAGTGACATTTGTTCCATACTTAAATACAAAATCCTGAGATGCACTATTAATCAAATTATTTTCAGTCAATAATGCCTGGATGGCTGCTGCTGCAGTATTATCAACAAGCCGAACCTGCATATAATACTTTAATTTAAGTGTTTTAGCCAAGCTTATCCAATTCGCAGCATTGCCGCTATAAAACAGGTCACTTGCAGGAGCAGCCCCCCCTGATTTTTGGAAGTCGGCAATCGCACTATCTAAAAGTGTTTGCACCTGTGCATATATTGCTGCGCCCTGATCAATTTTAGGATTCGTATTTTGTTCGCCCAGGTCTGCTTCAGAAAATGGCACATCTCCAAAATCATCAACAAAAGTTCCATAGGTATAGGCTTCCAGCACGCGTGCAATACCAGAGTGTATATATTTTTTCTGGCTTTGGGCAACTGGTATCATGGCATTAGTATTTTTTATTACACCAGTATACGCTGTGGTCCACATCCCATCAAAACTGGCAGGGGTGTAGCCATTTCTGTAGAAAGGGCCATACCATTGTTGCTGGCGCGTGAGCTGTGCGCCATAATCAGATGCTGTTGACCAGACATTGATAAAGTTCAATTGTATGGCATTCAAATATAGATCGACATCTGCCGTAGCAGGACTCGGATAATTTGGGTTATTTAGTAAATTATCAAAAGTCTTTTTGCATGAGGATGTGATTGTAATAAGCGATATCCCCAATATTCCAAAGATTAATTTTTTATATCTCATGATTTCTTTTTTTATAGTTTAGAATGTTACCCTTATGCTTGCTCCAAAACGGCGAGCAGAAGGACCGGTAAGGAAATCAAAACCTCTTCCGTTGCCTACCCCGAGGCCGTCTGATTCAGGATCGAAGTGAATATATTTTGGAAAATTAGGCGCATAATACCAAAGGTTGGTGCCGGATATTGTTAATGAAACAGAGCCAAAAGGAAGTTTCGAAAGAGCACCTTGTGGAATGCTGTAGGATAAAGAAGCCTCCCTCAACCTGATACATGTAGCGTCAAAAATTGCTGATTCATCGGCAGCGCCATTTGTTATGCTATTGCCATAGAAAGCCTGGGCAGACGATATTTGTATGTTATTAGGTTGCCCAGTGGTTTGCAGTACTCCTGGAAGTATCAAAGGCAATCTCCGGTCAAACTGCGTGTCCCTGGTTACGCCTCTTCCCAACAATGCCCCCGCGGTACCTGAATACATATCCCCACCTTGTGTGTAATCCCATTGCATTCTAAAGCTAAACGATTTATAACTTAAGGTGCTTATGCCGGTTAATTTATATTGGGCGTTAGGGTCTCCAATCACAGCAATGTCATTGCTATTGATATAGTTTCCGTCCGTTCCCACCAGCCTTTTCCCTGTCTTAGGGTCTCTTTCAAAATAGTTTGCTTCAATCACTCCATAAGCATACCCGTTTTTAGCAAAAACACCCTCATTAGAATACCCGGCAATAACAATATCTTTTAAATCTGTAGGTATATTTGACACCTTGCTCTTATTAAGCGTATACAATCCGGTCAGCTCCCATCTCCAGTCTTTTGTTTGAACAACGGTTAGCCCTAACTGCACTTCTATCCCTTTATTGGCAACCTGGCCTGCATTGATCTGTTCATCGGTGTATCCTGTTGAAGGATCAAGAGGCCGATCCAAAATTTGCTGATCAGCAACCCTTGAATACAGAGTAAGGTCAAGAGAAATCCTGTTGTTGAAAAATTTGCCTTCAATCCCAGCCTCTGTTTCTTTCAACAACTCAGGCTTTAAATTAGGATTAGGAAGTGAGTTGGGTATTGCATTTATATTAATTGCAATCCCTTTTGAAGTCTGGAATTGATTGGTAGCTGTATACAAATACGACCGGGTTTGATAAGCGGGGGGAAAGTTCGCACTTGTAGAATAGCCTAACCTTAATTTTAAATAGTTTACTACTTTGCTATTTTGCAAACCTGCAATAGCAGATGTTGGTATAAAGGCTAAGCTAGCGTTTGGATAAAATATGCTTCTGTTATTAGCTTCGACTGTAGATTTCCAGCTATTGCGCCCGCCCAATGTTAAATAGGCAAAATCGCGATAGCCCAATGAGGCTAAACCAAATACGGCAAGGTCAAGAGTTTGGCTATTGAAATTAAGCTGTGAGCCATCTTCGCTTGTCTCGCTGTGGCTCACAAAATTACTATGGTTCAATATTCCGTAAACCAATTGCTGTTGGCTTGTTTGCCCGGTTTGTGAATAGATATCTCTTCTTTGGTTACCGCCAGCATTCACATTTAAAGTGAAATTGGTGCCCAGGTTCTTGTTCACATTAATCAAAAAAGTATGATCCCAGATTGTGCTTACTCCATTTGAAGTTCGCAAAAAACCGGTGGGAGTATAAATCCCCCCTTTATTTTGAGAATAATCCTGATATTCGGTATAGTTATCAAGGCCAACCCTGTACATTACATTAATGCCCTTCGCAATGTCATAAACTGTTGAAATTTGACCGAAAACCCTGTTCACATTATCATTAGTAAATGAATTATATAAAGTCCACCTCGGATTCTGTATGTCATTACCATTTCTATAATAAATAGAAGAATGATTCAAAGGGTTTTCATAAGGCAGTCCCATTAAATCAACAGCAGTGGGCGTATAGAGCACATTACCAAACACAGAAGCGTTAACAGGGTTATTGCCATAACTATTGCTTGTCGGAGGCGATTTTTGTGCAGTCATTACATAGTTGATGGTGCCCGATAAAGTAAATTTATTGGTTAGTTTTGCCGTGCCTCCAAAACCAAATGAATTTTTTCTAAGCCCATTCCCGATAACATATCCCTGGTCGTCAGTATAACTATAGCTCATGTTGTAATTAACAGTTGGTGTAGAACCACCAACATTTACCGAGGTGGTGCTGGTATTCCCTGTTCTAAAGAACCTGGGCACACTGTTATAATACTTGTAGTAGTACGGTGCTCCCTGGTATTGTGGAAATGCTGCTGCCAATGCGGGCTTATCGTAAGGATGCTTTACGACAACAGGGGGATTGACGAATTTTGCTCCCCAGTTACTGAAAAAGGCAATGCCCAAGCTCAAATCGAAGCCACCGCCATATTCAGTGTTGTATTCCGGAAGTACAGGCTTTGTTTCGAAATAAGATTGGGACACGCTTATTTCCATTTTTTTTCTTGATTTCTGAGTAGCTCCATTTTTAGTGGTTATTAATATTACACCATTTCTGCCTTCCTCGCCATAAAGTGTAACGGCTGTTAACCCCTTCAGCACGTTTACGTTCTCAATATTATTAGGATCTAAATCAAGAAAACGGCTGGAAGTTTGGTGGCCATAAGTAAAATTAGCCTGCGCATTGGTGCTCCCATCAAAAGGCACCCCATCAACAATAAAAAGTGGGTTAGAATTACCAGTAATGGTGCTGATGCCGCGTATATTGATATTGGTGCCGCTGCCACTCAAACCGCTGGTGCTGGTAATATTCAAGCCCGGTGCTTTACCGCTTAGCACTCGGCCTAAGTCTGACTCCGGCCTGAGTTCAAGTTCCTTTTTATCCACTGTGGAAACTGCATAGCCCAATGCCTTTTTCTCTCTTTTAATGCCAAGGGCAGTAACCACTACTTCGCTCAATGCCGAATTCGCGGCCCTTAAAGAAGCAGTAATCGTTTCTGAATTGGCAACTGAAATTTCTTCTGTTTCGAACCCAATGCCGCTTATTATTAAAATGGCGTTGGCAGGAACCGAAATTTTGAAAGTGCCATTTGCATCTGCACTTGTGCCGCTCTTAGTGCCTTTGATTTTTATACTAGCTCCCGGAACAGGATTGCCGGTAGCGTCTGTAACCTTTCCTGTTACTTCTTTTCTCTGGGCGTGCGTGCCCAGAAAAACGAGCAATAGAATGCCCGTCAGTAGAATCTTAAATTTTCTCATGTGTAGTAGAGTTTTGGTTTGAAACAGTGTTAAAAATAAATAAAATTTGATAAACCAAAAAATAAACTGATAAATGGCAATTAACTATTGCCTTTCCCCCTGATCAAGGCCATTTAACACGAGTTTTAATCTTCGCAATAACTTAAATATTTATTTAATGCTTATTATGCAAAATCAGGCAGCCATGAATTTTTATACCCTCTTATCATAATATCCTATCCTATTTTTTGCTTTTATATAGGCTGAAATTGCTTTGGCTTGTCCTGCTCCCATTCAACGATTGCCAGCATTATTTTAAACAGCCGACTGAATAAGATTTTAATGTATGGGTTATTTTCCAGGTTAGGGTTTAGAATTTTTTTAAATTCTACAAATATATGATAATCATACTTTTATGATTGACTAAACTACTCTTAATCTTTTGTGGCCCAACTTATTCTACCCCCAAAAAGTTATCAACAAAGCAAAAAAATAATTTTGTTATGTGGCGCTAATTTGTAATTTAGTGCAAGAATTTAATGGGTTAGTAAGTAAGGGGCCGGCATAAGAGCTGGCCCTTTTACTTTTAATTTTTGTATGGCCATTTTAAGCTGTCGTTTCGAGCTGGTATTTCAACATTCTTTTATTGAACAATCTTGCTATTGCAAGATCTTTTCCTGAGGGCCTGATGTCTTTTTTCAATCCCCACGCAACAAAACCATTTTGCATTCCAAGAACCGATAACTTTACTTCATGCCCAAAATTAAAACCGCATTTTTTTGCAGCAACTGCGGATATGAAAGTGCCAAATGGATTGGCAAATGCCCCGCATGCGAAAAGTGGAATACATTTGTTGAAGAACCGGTCATTAAAGACAACAGGCTTTCAGAGACAAGCTGGAAAAAATTTTCTGATGAAAAGAAAGAAACAAAAATCATCTCGATCAATAATGTATCAAGCGGGCAGGAAAAAAGATTGAACACAGGAGATGCAGAGCTGGACAGGGTTTTAGGCGGAGGCATTGTTGCGGGAAGCATTATTTTGATTGCAGGGGAACCTGGAATTGGAAAGAGCACTTTGTTCCTGCAAACAGGTTTGTTGCTTAACCGCACTGTTGTTCTCTATGTCAGCGGGGAAGAAAGCGAACAACAAATAAAGATGCGTGCAGATCGCCTGAAAATTCAAACCGAAAATTTTTATCTGCTGACTGAAACATCCACTCAAACGATTTTCCAGGAAATAAAAAAATTAAAACCGCAATTAGTAATTATTGATTCCGTTCAAACTTTACAATCGCCTTATATCGAATCATCGCCTGGAAGTGTTTCGCAGGTGCGCGAATGCGCAGCCGAGTTTCAACGCTTCGCGAAAGAAACGAACACCCCTGTATTCTTAATCGGCCATATTACTAAAGACGGGGCTATTGCTGGCCCCAAAATACTTGAGCACATGGTTGATACGGTCCTTCAATTTGAAGGCGACAGACATTACGCTTACCGCATTTTGCGTACCTTAAAAAATCGTTTTGGCAGCACCGATGAATTGGGCATTTATGAAATGACAGATTCGGGAATGAAAGCCATCAGCAACCCAAGCGATATCCTCATCACTCAAAAAGAAGACCTGCTCAGTGGCATTGCCATTGCTGCTACCATTGAAGGCATGCGGCCTTTGCTAATTGAAACACAGGCACTGGTTACACAATCCGTTTATGGAACGCCTCAGAGAACCGTAAGCGGTTTTGACTTGCGCAGGCTGCAATTGTTATTGGCGGTTTTGGAAAAAAGAGGTGGTTTCCATTTTGGAGTAAAAGATGTTTTCCTGAATATAGCAGGTGGCTTAAAAGTAGAAGACCCATCTATTGACCTTGCCGTACTTTGCGCCCTGCTCAGTTCCTATGAAGATGTTGCCCTGCCTCACCAGGTTTGTTTTGCCGGCGAAGTTGGGCTGAGCGGCGAAATACGCGCAGTGAACCGTATTGAACAAAGGATTGCCGAAGCAGAAAAATTGGGCTTCGAAAAAATTCTTGTGTCAAAATATAATCAGAAAGGATTGAAAAATCAGAAATTTAATATTGAGGTGGTAAGCATGGCAAGGGTTGATGAAGTCTATCGGTTCCTTTTTTAATTTGGATTGCCATAACATAAACTGAATGCCACATAAAAATGATTACCGCTAAAAACATCGCCATTAGTTTGTCTCATCTTTTCTTCCCGCACACTTGCGCAGCCTGTGGCACTGACCTCATTACAAACAAGCAATGCCTGTGCATGAAATGCCTTAGCGAATTGCCTTTCACCGGGTTTGAATTGCATGCAGATAACCCCGTTGAAAAACTTTTTTGGGGCAGGGCGCCCATAGCGAATGCCATGGGAATGCTGTATTTTACTAAGGATTCAGCTATTCAACATTTGATACACCAGTTAAAATATAACGGGAAAAAAGAAATTGGCCATTTTATGGGAATGATAATGGGACAAAAAATCCTTTCTTCAAACCGTTTTGCAGGTATTGATGCCATTGTGCCATTGCCATTGTTTAAATTAAAAGAAAAAAAAAGAGGCTATAACCAATCTTCTGTTTTGTGCGATGGCATTGCTGAGACATTGCATGCGCCTGTTCTAAAAAATATTGTCGTAAGGACAATGGCAACCGATACCCAAACACATAAAACCCGCATTGAAAGATGGCAGAACATAGAGGGGAAATTTCAGGCAACTGATTTAGAGAAAATAAAGAACATGCACTTGCTATTAGTTGATGACATTGTGACGACTGGGGCCACGCTTGAAGCTTGCGCCATGGAGCTGATGAAAGCCCAGTATGCCAAAATCAGCATTGCCGCTCTTGCTTATACTTTAATATAAAATCAGGCACATTCAAATTTCCCGGGCAAAACAACTTTAGCACTCAAATGCCGTTATAGAATAAACTGTTACCAGTTTGTATTTTTAACCAATGAACAAATCTTTACTGTTGATATCATTATTGATATCGCTTTTCATTTTTTCCTGCAAAAAAGATTCTTTCATTACCGGCAGTGATGCCGTAATTAATTTTTCAACAGATACTGTCCGCTTCGATACCGTTTTTGTATCAACAGGCTCCATCACCCAATCCATCAAGATCATCAATCCTTACAACCAGAAGGTTTTGCTCAAAGATGTAAAGTTGATGGGCGGGAACAGCTCCGCCTTTAAAATAAATATCGATGGCAACAATACCAGTGATGCGAACAATATTGAAATATCGGCCAATGACAGCATTTATGTTTTCGTTTCTGTTTTAATAAATGCAAACAACAATAACTTGCCATTTATTCTTCAGGACAGCATTCTTGTTTCTTATAACAACAACCAAAAGTTCATACAGCTCCAGGCTTATGGGCAGAACGCACATTTCCTTAAAAGCAAAGAAATACAAACAACCACTACGTGGATAAATGATTTGCCTTATGTTATTCTTGGCGGCCTTCAAATTGATTCAGGATATACATTAACAATACAAAAGGGATGCAGAATTTATGTCCATGCGGGCGCTCCTTTGATTGTTGACGGTTCTTTAAAAGTCCAGGGCACTGACAGCTCAAGGGTTTATTTTTCAGGCGACCGCCTCGACGAGCCTTACAAAGATTTTCCGGCAGCCTGGCCCGGCATTTATTTCAGGGAAAGCAGCACGGACAATGTTTTGACATTTGCAGTTATCAGGAATGCTTACCAGGGCCTTGTCTCTGAAAATTTATCGATCAATGGAAACCCCAAACTGATCTTGAACAATTGTATAATCGACAATATTTATGATGCAGGGATATCAGGCACTCAAACAAATATTAATGCCCAAAATTGCCTGATCAGCAACTGCGGGAAAAATATAATGCTTAGCTACGGGGGCAACTATTCATTCACCAATTGCACCATAGCCAGCTATTCGAACGATTATATTTTGCATACCGGGCCCGTATTGAACATCAACAATTACACAGCAGGCCCAACTGGCAACTTAACTGCCGATATGAACGCACATTTCAGCAACTGTATTTTTTGGGGAAGTTCAGGAAGTGTTGATAATGAAGTAGCCGTTTCAAAACAAGGAAACAATGCATTTGTCGCTAATTTCAGCAACTGCCTGTGGCGGGTAAAAAATATTCCTGCGGGTATCACCGCTTCCAATATGCTAAGCACTGATCCCATGTTTGACAGCGTAAACAACCAGAAAAGATATTATGATTTTCACCTAAAAACCGGCTCACCAGCGATTGACTATGGTATTGCAACAGGTTATGCATACGACCTGGACGGGAATCCCAGGCTGATTGGCGCTGCAACCGATTTGGGTTGTTATGAAAAGCAGCAATGACCTTTTTGTCGTTAAATTTCAATACCTTTCATTTTTCTCTGATCGTTTTCTTTTAATTTGTTAAGGCCCTGAACATTTTGTAGTGATATTTGTAGAACAGGAAACACACATTCATCTCAAAATCCATTACAATGATTCGCACTGCTGTTTTTTCATTGATGCTCGTCAGCTCAATGACCATTTACGATTTTAAAGTGCCAGCCCTTGATGGCAAAGGCACGATTGACTTTTCCAAATTCGAAGGAAAAAAAATCATGATCGTGAACACTGCTTCAAAATGCGGCAATACCCCCCAATATGCGGACTTGGAAAAATTGTACGAGAAGTATAAAGACAAGCTGGTGATTGTAGGCTTTCCCGCTAACAATTTCGGGCACCAGGAGCCAGGAACAAACGGAGAGATCCAGGAATTCTGTAAAAAGAACTACGGGGTATCTTTCCCAATGGCAGAAAAGGTTTCTGTTAAAGGAGATGATATTGCCCCTTTATTCAAATGGCTTGTTGACGAAGCTGAGAAAAAAGGGTTTCATGACCCGATAAAATGGAACTTTACCAAATTTCTACTGGACGAACACGGGAACCTGATTACAGTAATATTCAACCGGACAAGCGTATTAAGCGATGAGGTAACAAAATACCTGAACTAATTGCCCACTTCATAATGAATGGCTCAGTGCCACAATTGCGGCATTGAGCCATTTTCACATTCATTATATTTGCCGATGCCTTTCAAAAATGTGATTGCCCAGGAGGCAACAAAACATCAGCTTGTGGAAATGGTTCAACAGAACAGGTTGAGCCATGCCTTGCTTTTTTTAGGGGCTGAAGGAAACGGGGCATTGCCTTTAGCCCTTGCATTTGCACAATATGTAGTATGCGAAAAAGCCTCTCCTGCACAAATGCCAGGGCCAACTCTTTTCGGATCGAATGAATCACAAGCCTCGAACTTACAATCACAAACAGATGCCTGCGGCGCCTGCCCTTCTTGCATCAAGGCACAGCAGTTCATCCACCCCGATATCCATTTTTCATACCCCGTCATTCCGCGAAAATCGGGAGACAAGCCTTTGAGCACAGATTATATTGCTGAATGGAGGGAATTTATTTCCAAATTTCCTTATGGCAATTGTTATGACTGGCTGCAATTTATTGGTGCAGAAAACAAGCAGGGAAATATTACCGCTAATGAATGCAACGAAATCATCAGGAAACTGAGCCTGAAAAGTTTTGAGAGCATTTATAAGGTACTGATCTTATGGATGCCCGAGTATTTGGGCAATGAAGGAAATAAACTATTAAAATTAATTGAAGAGCCCCCGCCCAACACACTGTTTATATTGGTTGCCGAAAATGAATCGCTGATTTTACCAACAATTTTATCAAGAACACAATTAATAAAAATCCCACAGCTTGGCATTGATGATATTGAACAAGCGCTTATTGAGCGGGCTAAAGTTAATCCTGAAAATGCCAGGCAGGTCGCATCCATTAGCGAAGGGAACTACCGTGAAGCTTTGCATTTATTGCAAAATGCTGAAGAAGACTGGCAAAGCCTTTTAAGAGACTGGTTGAATGCCATCCTGAAAACGGGGCCTCTTGCGCAAATGAAATGGATTGACGAAGCGAGCAAGCTGGGAAGGGAGAAGCAAAAACAATTTCTCCGCTATTTTAACCATCTGCTGGAGCAGGCAATAAGGCTGAATATAATGGGCGAACAACGGATAAGCATACCCGAAAATGAAAAAGACTTTGCCCGGAGGTTGAATAAAATTGCTGATGTTTCCCAACAGCAGGCCATTATCGGCGAATTAGACAAAGCTGCTTATTATATTGAGCGCAACGCCCATGCGAAAATGCTTTTTCATGCACTTACCATAAAGCTTTATCATATAGTAGCGCATAAATCGGTTGCAGTAGTGCGCTGACCTGTAATATTTTTTTACTATGCCTTGAAATTTCATTGCCTTCAACACGGCCGTGCCTGCGAAAGTGTTATTTATACGGAGCTCTAATTTTCAATGGCGGGATTTTGGGGAACCCTACACTCATTCAGGGTTACCCGATTTATAATCAATTGCAAGCTTTGGAAAAGCTGAACTGTTGTTATATGAGCTTCTTGAAATCATTTTTTGACAGCTTCTTAGTAGCGCAAAGGATTATGCAGGGAAAAAGTCCTTTATTTTGCAGAAAAGACGTTTATGATTGTTACAAGCATTGGCCTGGCAGCTGCTTTTCTTACAATTTTTTCGTTCATACCCCAGGCGCTCCATACCATCAGGACAAAAAACACATCAGGCATTTCGCTTTATATGTACAGTATTTTTACCCTCGGCACATTGCTTTGGCTGGTCTATGGTTTATTCACAGCCAATATCCCTATCATTGTGGCCAATGGGGTTACTCTTCTTTTTTCGGCTATCATTCTTTTTTATAAAATCAAATACAAATAAGCAATGGCGCTCAGCCATTATTGGTATTGCGCATAGCAAGGTGCGTTAGGAAACGCCAACAACACAAGCGCTGAATTAAAGATACCGGCCAGCGCAATAACAAAAAAAATCACTGGTTCGACTTCGTGACCACATTTACATCCGTGCTTGCGCCGGCCACCTGGATGCCCAATTTTTCCATCAGTTGCATCATCTCCACATTCACCTGCTGTTTCAGGTTATTAAAATCTTCCAGTGGTATGGGAGATGTGAAATAATCGATATTCACCAAAAAAGCATTGGTGGCAATATCATTTAAAAAAACCGATGGGTTTACGATCACCTCTTTTTTTAAAATTGATCGTGCGCCCACTACAAATTTTTCCATTGTCGCCGGGGCGACCGATAAGCTCAATTGCAGCCTCATCTCGGCTTTCCGCTGTGTTCTCCGGGTCAGGTTATCGACAATGCTATCGACCATCTGCTTGTTAGGAACCGTAACATAAGTTTTCAGGTCCGTTCGGATGCGCGTGCTGCGCAACCCGATTTTTTCGATATTTCCGGAAATGCCCTGCACTTTCACTGCGTCGCCTGCTGTAAAAGGCTTGTCGAAAAAAATGATGAACGAAGCGATGAGGTTCTCCACGCTTTCCTTTGCAGCAAGGGCAAGTGCAGCACCGGCAAGCCCAAGCCCTGCGGTAAGTTTGGACACTTCCACATTAAAAGCAAATGCCAGCGTCATCAAAATACCAATAATGGCGATGATCACTTTTAAGAAATCACGGAAAAAAACAATAAGCTGGTTATCGCGCACATCGCCGGTTTCGCTTGCCTTATGGGCAAGTATCATGGATATAAAATCAATAATGCGGAGCAGCAGCCAGATAAACCCTATAATAATGATGGCTATAGACAAGCTGCGCAAAATCGTTTTCGCAGGCACTTCAAAAACGTCAAAATCCAGCTCATTGGGGAAATGAAGCTTTTCAATAGCAGCAAATGAAATAACCAAAAAAAGAAAAATGGATATTGGCTCAGCAATAAGGTTTACAAAAGAGGTTTTATCAATTCCTGAAGAAGCTTTCTTCACTAACCGAAATAACAGGCCTGCAATGTACCGTGAAAGAAACCGCTTTAAAATCAGCGCAAGCAAAATGGCAATGCCAACGCCAACATATTTTTTAAAGGGGTTGCTAAAGAAAACCTGGTTCCAAAAATCATGCATGAGCAAATGTATATAACGTGAAATTAAGCACTGTTTTAGCGATGGGAATAAACCTGAAGCATATTTTTTTTGAGCACATATACTGCAGCAGGCATGATTTTAATTTTTATTGCGCTCCTATATGGTGCTGGTACCGGCTGTTGGCGGATCCCCTGCCCGCCCAGTTGATATTTATAAAAAAAAAGCTCATCTCTTCCCACCAGGTTTTTATCGATCACAGTAAAATCCTGCCAGCCCATTATTGCAACTTTGGTTTTAAAGCTTCCATAATGGTCAAAAACATAAACGCCTTTATTGATGTCATACAAATATACCAGCCCGCCCTGATCAATGACCAAAGTAGGGTCGGGAACAGAATCGAACAACTGCCTGAAATCGGTGGTCTGGTCTGCCAGCGAGCCGTCATCACGTATGCGTTTTAAGGTGGCATTAAGCTCATCATAAACCCAGATATTATTATCATAAGCCAGCCCAATTGCTTTTACCTGCAAAATATTCAGGTTACGAAGATCAATGGTGTTCAGGATATTCAGGAGCCTGTCAACCTCCACAATGGTGGAAAAATCTTTATAGTACAAAAGCACTTTAAGGGGGTTGGTAACATCAATATAATAAACATCTCCATAAGTATTCACAGCATTGTAAACCGCAATTGAATCGCCATCGGTATTTAATTTCTTAAGCTGGTTATTTTTGTTCAGCAGATAGATATTGCCGGTATTATCAACATTAAAATCAACAATATCGCCTGCTAAGGTTTTGCTCAAATAAAAAGAAGTGTCGCTTTGCGCTTGAGCAAAGTAAAAGGAGAAAAGAAAAAACGATATGAACAAAATGAATCGCATTATTTTCTAACGATTTTATATTCCAGTTCAGGCAATCTTGATGTCAGCTCAAGCTTTTCCCCATCAAACTCCGCATAGGTATAATAACGGATCCAGTCGCCCAAATTAATATAGCGGGTGTCATTTCCCAATGAAAAATCGATGGGCAGGTGCCGGTGGCCAAAAATGAAAAAGTCAAAATGTTCTCTTTGCAAAACTTCTTTGCAATAGGCTATCAGCCATTCTTTGTCCTCGCCAAGGAATTCTTCATCGACCAAACCGGTAACGGCGCGGCTCTTTTTGCTCAAATAATTTGCAAGCCCTACTCCAACTGCAGGCGGAAGGACACCAAAAAGCCATTGGCAGAATTTGTTCCTGAAAATTTTTTTCATGAATTTATACCCATGGTCCCCTGGCCCAAGGCCATCGCCGTGGCCAATATAAAATGACTGGCCGTTCCTGTCAAAAGTTTTCGGCTCAAAATAAACAGGTATGTTCAGTTCTTCCTGGAAATATCCTTTCATCCACATATCGTGGTTGCCAACAAAAAAGTGGACAGGGATACCACTATCAGTAAGCGCTGCAAGTTTTCCCAAAATCCTCGTATAGCCTTTCGGCACCACCTTTCTGTATTCGTACCAAAAGTCAAACAGGTCGCCAACAATAAAAACCTCTGCAGCTTTTTCTTGTATTTCGTCCAAAAACTGAACAATTTTTTTTTCCCGTTCAAGGCTAATTTCCCGGTCGGGGGCGCCGAGGTGAAAGTCTGAAAGAAAGTAAATTTTTTTGCCGGCAGGAATTTGCATTTGGTAAAAATAGCAAATAAAAATACTTATTTAGGAGTTGGCCCATCTACCAAAAAAACATAAACTTCTTTTGGCCCATGGACCCCAACCACTAATGTTTTTTCAATATCTGCAGTGCGACTGGGGCCGGTTGCAAACGTGATGAGCGAAGGGATGTGATCAGCATATCTTTCTTTAATTTTTTTTAAGCCATCCTTAATGTCATATACCAATTGGCTGGTATATGCGATGCAGATATGAACAGGGGCATACACGCTCACTGTTCGGCCACTTTGCTGGGCAGAGCTCATTACAATACTGCCTGTCCTGGCTATCAGCGCCTCACAGTCTGTTATCGATGCCTGGCAATTGGCGAGTTCGCGTTCGGAAATAACCGGCGAAAATTTTTTAAAGAAAATTTTTTTGAGCCTCTCGTCCTTACAAAAAACATCAGTCCATTTGTTAGCAGCGACCAGTGCGGACATTTGAGACAAAAGCTCAACTTCATCGGCACAAAAAATAAATTTCCCGAGGAGGTTTGTGAACTTTTCCGCAAATTCAACTTCCAGTTCCTGTTTTGATGGCTCAAACACAGCGTCATTACCTTCACTTTGAGGAAATGGAATAGGCGTTGAGTGAATCAACGCCTTTCTTATTTTTTTTAAAATATTTTCTTTAGCTGCAGAGACTTTCATTTATGATTTTACTTTTTCCTGCTCGGAAGGGCTTTCTGTTTTTTCGGTTACAGAACCATTTTCACCATTCTGGCTGCCATGCTCTGTTACATCAAGCGCTCTTTTTTCCTCAAATGGCCTTTTGCCGATCAATACTTCCACATCGCTCTGGAAAAGCACTTCCTTATCAAGCAATGCTTCGGCCAGTATCTTCACCTCCCGGCTTTTTTCAATGAGCAGTTGCTTTGTCCTGTTAAATGCTTCATCAATCAATTTGCGCACTTCTTCATCAATCAGCTTTGAGGTTTCTTCTGAATAGGGTTTGGTAAAAGAGGTTTCCTGCTGCGGGTCGTAAAAACTAACATTGCCAATCTTATCGTTCATGCCATACACCGTAACCATTGAATAAGCGATGCGCGTTACCTGCTGAAGGTCGTTTTGCGCACCGGTAGAAATTTTGCCAAAGTTCAGTTCTTCGCTTGCGCGGCCACCGAGTGTCATACAAATCTGATCGAACAACTGGTCGGTATTATAAAGGTACTGTTCTTTTGGAGTGTATTGTGCATAACCAAGCGCTGCGACACCTCTTGGCACAATGGTCACTTTCAATAAAGGGTAAGCGTGCTCAAGGTACCATCCGCAAATAGCATGGCCTGCTTCATGATAGGCAATAATCCTTTTTTCATCCGGAGAAATGATCTTGTTTTTCTTTTCAAGGCCGCCAATCACGCGGTCAACAGCATCCTGGAAATCGTCCATTTCCACTGTTTCTTTCCCTTTTCTTGCAGCAATCAACGCAGCTTCATTACAAACATTAGCGATATCAGCCCCCGCAAAGCCGGGTGTTTGCTCGGCCAGTTTGTGGATATCAAGTTTGCTCGAAATTTTGATTGGCTTCAAATGCACTTTGAAGATCGCTTCGCGGCCTTTCAGGTCTGGTTTGTCAATAGAAATCTGCCTGTCGAAACGGCCGGGCCTGAGCAATGCTGTGTCCAAAACATCAGGCCTGTTCGTAGCAGCAAGAACAATGATGCCGCTGTCTCCCCCGAAACCATCCATTTCAACAAGCAACTGGTTCAGGGTACTTTCGCGCTCATCATTGCTCATTATAGCATTTTTCCCTCTTGCACGGCCAATAGCATCAATTTCATCGATAAAAATAACACAGGGCGATTTTTCGCGGGCTTGTTTGAACAAATCGCGGACACGGCTGGCCCCAACGCCTACAAACAGTTCAACAAAATCGGAGCCGCTCATTGAGAAGAAAGGCACCTGGGCTTCGCCTGCCATCGCTTTGGCCAGCAAAGTTTTGCCAGTTCCGGGAGGGCCAACAAGCAAAGCGCCTTTCGGTATCTTGCCTCCAAGCGCAGTATATTTTTTAGGGTTTTTTAAGAAGTCCACTATCTCCATCACTTCCACTTTCGCTTCATCAAGCCCTGCCACATCGCTGAAGGTGATGTTCACTTTTGTGCCTTTATCGAACAAAGTGGCTTTCGATTTACCGATGTTAAAGATACCGCCGGGGCCGCCACTGCCTGCTTGCCCTCCCATCTTCCGCATCATCAAAATCCACAGCAATCCTATAATAAATATGGGCAGCAAAATGTTCAATGCCTGCGGGAACCATTCCCCTTCCTGTTTCACCTGTATCGGTACGCTCATTAAAGGGTTCTTTGCAAAATAATCATTGAGCCTTTTTTCGTATTCATCAATTTTAATGACCTGGAACTCGAATTGTGGGCCATCTGCTTTTGTCATCCCGGGCCAGCTCTTGTTCAGCTTGTCTTTGTAATAAGGCTTATCAAGGCTGTCTTTTTTAATATATACCCTGACCACATTTTTATTCGTGATCAAATCCAGTTTCTGGACATCCCCTTTAGAAAGCATTTGCTCCCAGAAATCCTGGTCGGAGTCAAGTTTGTGGATATCGGAACCAGACCATCCTCCCCAAAACTGGAACCCCAGTAGAGTAACAGCAATGATGCCCCATATCCAATAGATGTTGAATTTCGGGCCTTTGCGCTGGCTGTTGTTGTTTTCATTATCATTCCTTGGCCTAAACCGCGGGAAATTGCTCTTATCGCTTTGTTTCAAATCGTCCTGTGGCATATAATTTTTGTTTCCAGTTTCTCTTCACACTAAAATATTATAATAATTATCGAAGTAAAAAGTTCATAAGAATGGCTTGCCGGCCACCCGCCCTTTTATTAATCCTCATGTTGCTCAGCTATCGCATCGTTCCACATTTCTTCCAGCCTGTAGAATTTCCTGTTTTCGGGGAGCATGATGTGCACCACCACATTAACATAATCAATCAGCACCCACCGCAATGCCTGCATGCCTTCATGTTTGTACGGAAATTCTTCACATTGTTCCCTTACCTTTTCTTCCACAAAATCAGCAATGGCTTTCACCTGCGTATGGCTTTTGGCTTCGCAGATAATAAAAAAATCGGCTACCGCTTCATGTATCTTCCGCAAGTCGAGCGATAAAATATTTTCCCCTTTTTTTTCCTGGATGGCGTGGATGATTGTTTTAAAAATTTTTGAATTCCTGGTAATTCGCGCTACCCGCTGCCTTTTGCGGGTAGATAACATAGACAGTTGTTCCAATAATTAAGACGTTTTGTGATGAATTATGTTTTACTTGTGCGAAACAAGTTTTGAGATTGACTTATTTGTTCCAGATCCTGCTTTTGGTTTAAAGTTCCCCTCCCTTTTTGGCACGCCGAACTTTGAGCCGCAAACCGTAATTTTGCCGGGCTCAAAAATAGTAATCTTTTGTCATATCCTGATACCTTCCGACAAGATATACCACAGCCTCAAATAGGCAACCTTTTCATTGAATTAAAGACTGTTGACAGTTCCAACAATTATGCCATGGCCCAGGTTCATGACAGCAAGGCTTTTCATGGAAATGTTTTTTTTGCGCATGAACAAACTGCCGGTAAAGGCCAGAGGGGGAAAAGATGGATGACCGGCATCAATGAAAACATTCTAATGAGCGTAGTTTTAGAGCCGCTGGGGCTGGCGCTTCATGACCAGTTCCTGCTCAGCGCATCCATGGCCCTGGCCTGTTTCGATTTGTTAAATATGTATTTCCCGGGAAACATTTCTTTAAAATGGCCAAATGATCTTTATTTCCGTGACAGAAAGACAGGTGGGATACTGATCGAAAATATCATTTCCGGCGAAAACTGGAAATTTGCTATTGTCGGTATAGGCATTAATATCAATCAAACAGATTTTGACGAAACCCTGCCCAACCCTACTTCACTAAAATTGGTCACAGAAAAAAATTATGATGTTATTGCCCTGGCCAAAGAATTATGTGTATTGCTCAACAAAAGATACCAGCACCTTGTCTACGGGAAAAAAGAAAAAATCATTTCCGGCTACAACAGCCATTTGTACAAAAAGAATAAAAAGGTAAAGTTAAAAAAAGGTGCTTTGGTTTTTGAAACGACGATCAAGGAAGTGAATGCGCATGGCAACCTGGTCACAACAGACGCTATGGAAAGATGTTTTGAGTTTGGGGAAGTGGAATGGGCAATGCCTTTTCCAAAATCCTAAACTCTGGAAAAAGTATTTTGTTTTGTTCCGCCATTATCGCAGGGGGGAAATAACAGGGCGCAGCACCCGGTACCTCTTCCAATTTGCGCTTCCTTTTACAAGCCAGGAAATTCCAAATGCTTCTAAAGCGGGGATTTCAAAAGCGATCACATGATAAGGAAAATGTGCTGCTGCATATTTGGATGCGCAAAATGAGAAAAAAGCGATTGATAAAATGCATGCAGTGATCACGCTGCCGCAGATGTGATAAACAATATTTCTTCTTCTTTTTTTAACCTTTTCTGATGCTGTTTTTAGCGGTTCATCTGGTTGCTGAAATAGCCAAAAGCAAAAAATGGCAAAACAAATAAAAAGTATGGTGGCAAAAGAAAAATGCACTGAATTCCCGGATCCGGTAACCGGATTATTCAAACAAATATAAGAGCTATCAGTATTGGGTTTAAACTCTTCAATTTTAGTTGGGAAAGCAGCAACTCCAAATGCTGCAAACCCGGCAATGGTCGAAACCACCTTTTGTGCTTTATTGCCTTTGTACACAATCAGCGTTATGCCCAAAATAATCAGCTCCCACATAAAAAGCACATGCATGATGCTATAGTAATAATGGCTAATGGATGGCTGAATGAATTGTTGGCCGCCAGTGAATATGCCTGAGCCCAGTATTAAGAAAACAGGCAAGCCAACACCTACAACCCCGATAATATTCCGGAGCTCTATATAAGAAAGAGTAGTGTCCTTCATACGTTTTGATTGTGGAATAAGCTTGAAAAATATTTTTTTTATAGAGGATCGCTTATGCTATACCCCGGCAAACTTTATTGTGCCTTTTTCAAAATTTAAGGCTTATAAAAGGTTGCTTATAACCCCTTCCATGCCTTCACAATTTCCTGGGCATGCTGCTTCGACTTGGGTTTCAGGAATATTTTCCTGATGATGCCTTTTTCGTCAATCAAAAAAGTAGTGCGGTGAAGCCCCATATACTTGTTGCCGAACATTTGCTTTTCGCCCCAAACACCATATTTGTCAATTATTTTATGTTCGGTATCTACAAGCAAGGTAAACGGCAGATCATATTTCTTTTCAAATTTTTTGTGGCTTTTTTCATCATTGGGACTAACGCCTAAAACCACAAATCCTTCTTTTTTTAATAAAGCATAATTGTCGCGCAGGTTGCATGCTTGTATGGTGCATGTTTCGGTGTCATCTTCCGGGTAAAAATACAATGCCACTTTTTTTCCTTTATAATCGCTCAAAGCCACTTTTTTCCCATCCTGATCAGCGCTGGCGAATGCCGGGGCTTTGTCGCCTTCTTTTAGAGTAACCATGCGGTCTGTAATTTGTTGTTTGAACCTTGCCGTTCTTTGAAATTGCTTTTTATCCTAAGAAACTGTCGAAAAATGATTTCAAGATTTCATATAACGTCAGTTCAACTTTTCCAAAGCTTGTAATTGATGATAACCGGGCGATCCTGTATGAGCTTTGGAAAAGAGTAAGCCTGCCGGTTGTTCCTATAATCGTTTTTAGACAGCTTCTTAGGATGAGTTTTATTTATTCGCACATGAAACAAGATATCATCTTGTAAAGTGATATACCTGCCCAGCTATATTCCCCGCTTCATCCTGAACAGAAATCTTTAGTTCATGGTTCCCTGGCGGGCAATGTTCATCAAATGTATAAATAAAGGATTTGCCTTTATCATTTGTGAAGCGAAGCCATTTCCCATCCAGTTCCGCCCTGAAATTCTTAACAGAACCAAGGTTGTCTTTTATAATGAAACCAATACGGGGAGCCCGGCTAAGGTTCGCTCCATCCACAAAACCAACAGGGATGACCTGCGGCGCCTCTTCATCAACCAATAGTTGAAAATCGCCAAAATCACGGAATTTTGCCGATGCCCATCCTGCCTGCCATTGTACAGTGCTCACCTCGGTTTTCGGCCCGGCAGAACACTGCATGACTATTTTACTTTTTTTGCTGATATCGAAATTGGCATTTGGCTTTATCCTTACCAAAAAAGAGTCTTGCAAAGGAATGTAGGTTTCCCCGATAGAATGAACTGCCGAGGCCGCATTGGGCGAAACAGCATTTGATTCAGCATATTTGATATGCACAGAATCGTACAAGCATTTTTCACCTATGTAAAATGCGCAGTTAGGGTTTTCAGCGCCATCCAGCATTTGCGGATAGAAGGTCTTCCCGGTAATTTTTGTGCTGTTTTCAGGGACGGCTTTATATCGCACCGAAAAATTCAGCGCACTGCTGTTCCCATGGCCATCTTGCACCTCAATTTTTATTTTATGCAGGGAGCCATCGCTAATATCAATCACTCCATCATCCTTCCTGGCATAATAAATAGAATTTACATAACCTGGTAGCCGGAACAATTGCTGGAGCGTTGGGCCGCCTTGGGCCTTTGTTTTAAAATCAATATGTGCATTCACATTTCTTGTGCCGAGGTAGCTGATATCGTCCATTTCAAAACCAGCTTCTGCCCGGCCATTGTCATAAAGGGATGCCCGATAAATGCCATTGCGGTTCGGCGAGCCCGATTCCGTATCAAAAGCAGCTATGGCAAACCGCACTTTTGCGTAAGGCGTGGCAATCACATTGCCGGGAATGGCAAAAGCTCCTTTCGTTTTTTTTACAGCAATAATTTTGGGAGATTGTTCGTAGATGCTTTTATTGCCATCATATACAGCAAGCTTTAAAATGCCCGGGCTGGTATGATCTGTAATAGGCAATCCAAATAGGCTGGGGTTCAGGTTCACATCATCGCTGGTTCGCCTGATCTCAAAATGCAGGTGTGGCGCTTCTGAGCCGCCTGTGCTGCCGCTATAAGCAATCAGTTCGCCTTTTTTGACCGGGAACAAATTCGGCGGTATATCCAGGAAAACCCTCCACGATTCAAGCCGGTATTGTTCTTTTTTTACATAGCCCGACAATGCCGGGAAAAAGTCATCCAGGTGGGCATATACCGTAGCGTAACCGTTAGGGTGATTAATGTAAATGGCCTGGCCAAACCCGGCAGGTTCCACCTTCACCCTGGAAATATACCCGTCTGCTGCTGCGTAAACAGGAAGGTTTACCCGCTTTTGTGTTTTTATATCAAGCCCCATGTGGTAGTGGTTGGGCCGGATCTCTCCAAAATTACCGGCAAGGCTAATGGGTATATTTAGTGGATCGCGGAAATAATGCTGCGGATAATTTTTTACAGAAAAAAGCTGGCAGAACAAAGGGCCGGAAAAAATAAAGAACAAAGAGCTAAACATAAACCGCTTCATCTAACAGGTTTTTTTTGGGAACAAATTTCCAAAAAAAATACAAGCGGGGCTATTGCTGCTCCTGAAAATTGAGAACAAAGAATTAACATAACAGTTAAAAAGCGGTAACCAAATTGCAGGCTATCGCGTCAAACCAATGTAGCAAAGGGTTTCATGGTTTCATTTTTCTTTTTTCAAGAAAAAAATTTACATGCCCCAAAAAAAGTATGCCTTTTTTTTTAAAACTGGTACAGCTTTTGGCAATATAGAATTGTCTTATAGTAAATCTAATTTAATCATTCATTAAACCGTGGGCGTATGCAAGGGACTAAAAACAAAATGGTGATATTCCTGGCGGTTACTATCGGAACTGTTATTGGATTATTCAAAGGAGAAACAGCAAAACAAAAATGGGTTTTCAAGCTGTTGGGCAAGTATGATAACCGGCGCCTCACTGCCGAAAGGAAATCTCTTGCACAAAAGGGGGGGGTATTGTTAGACGATATTGAAATGGCCGCATTCCACAGCAACTAATTTTCCATTTATAACCTTCCAATCATCATGAGCCCTGGTTTAGCGACCCGGGCTTTTTACATTAAGAAGCCAGTAATGCCGGGAGGACAAAAGTGAAAACTGTTTGAATCTTCTTACATCTTTTAAAGCTGTGCCGGCTTCGAAGATTCTTGTCTACATTCTTCCAATCCTTTACCCCCTCCCTATTCTGCCCCACCTGGCCTTTAGGTTTGTAATAGGTATCAATTTTTCTTTGCCCTTCAAAAAAATACGTCCCTATATTGGATGCTTTGAGGATTCACTAATGTTGAAAAATCATACTCAGATTATCCAAGTCCTCATACCAGTTTTTCCTGGACTGGTCAGGCTGGTATCGTGTATTTTTTTATTCCGATTGTTGCGCTTAGATTTAATGCCGCATATATTAATCCTCCGAATATTTCAAATAATTCTTCTTACTTCGGTGTAAATGCAAAGGGAGAAGGCTTTCCTTCTTTTGCTGTGGTCGACCCATCGAGCGCCGATATTCATCAATGGAATATGAGATTAGGCATTATTGCCCACTTTGCGGTAGGCAAAAAAAAATGATACCCCCTGAGTGTTTCATGGTCTTGAAACTACCAGTCGGTTTTTAAAATATTATTACTGAAAGTCGATAAAATATAGAAGAATTCTTTTGAAACTAACTTATGTAAGCCAATGCCCGCTGTCGCAGCGCTTGATTACTATTCTTAAATGCTGAATCTTACAGTACTTCTTCGCCCTTGGTATGCTGGGCAGGCAACAATCTGCTGCCCGGGGCTTGCAGCTCCGGGCAGGTTTTAGCAATGACGGCAGCACGGCAAACACCAGCAGGAACAGTTGTCTTTATATCCCTGCCGTTGGTAAAGTCATGCACAGAACCATACCGGCGGGAAACGCTCCATATGTATATAAAAGTTAAGGGTTGCACAGTTAGCGGCAAATGGGTTTTCTTTGCTTAAAATTGGGTCATGAAAATTGCTGCGCTGGCCAATGAAATAGCAAGAAATGAAATATTGCAGAAACCTGCCGTACCTGGCGTGAGTTGGGTTTGGGCTGATTCAATAGAAGGCTTGATGAACATAGCAAATGCAAGCGCTTATTTCGACTTTGAATTCCAAAATCAAGAGAGCAGGGTTGCTCAGCTCAAGAAATTGGCGCCCAGCCCGGTGTTTATTAACTCGGTGACAAGTACAATTGGCCAGATACGGCAGCCATTCATCCGCATGAATGCATGGCCGGGTTTCCTGGGAAGGCCGATCATAGAAGTATCGGTTTTACATGAAGATCAGAAAAAAGGAGTAGAAAATATTTTTTTGGGATTGAACTGGCAATTCCGTTTTGTGCCCGACATCAGCGGGATGATCAGCGCAAGGATACTGGCAATGATTATTAACGAAGCTTATTATGCATTGCAGGATAAAGTAAGCACAAAAGAAGAAATAGATGTTGCAATGAAATGGGGAACAAGCTATCCGCTTGGCCCGTTTGAATGGGGCAGGAAAATAGGGCTCAGCAAAGTTTACGACCTGCTGAACGAGCTTAGCAAGAACGATAGCAGGTATAGTGTTTCTGAAGCGTTGAAAAAAGAACTGGAATAAAAAATGGCACTGATATTAAATATTGACACGGCTACAGAATCTGCAAGCATTTGTCTTTCAAAAGATGGCAAAGTGTTATCGCTGCACGAGAACAAAAATCAGAAAGATCATGCTTCATGGCTTCATGTAGCTATTGATGACATGATGAAATTAAATGGCTGTTCAGTAAAAGATCTTGATGCCATTGCTGTTATTGATGGCCCTGGCTCATACACAGGGCTACGGGTAGGCATGTCGGCAGCTAAAGGTTTTTGCTTTGCGCTCAATATCCCCTTGATCACGGAAAGCACTTTGAAAACAATGGCTTATGCCGCAACTGTTCAAATAAAAGATACCGGGCCTTCGCTTCTCTGCCCCATGATTGACGCGAGGAGGATGGAAGTTTTTACTGCCCTGTACACATGCGGTTTAAAAGAACTGATGCCGCCAATAGCCATGATTTTGAATGATCAAAGCTTTTCAGGCCATCTTAAATCAGCAGAAATATACTTTTTCGGGAGCGGCAGCGCAAAATGGAAAAATATTGCCATGTTGCCCAATATTCGGTTTGCAGAGGTGCCTTATAATGCGGCACACCTGTCTGTCCTGGCCTATGAAAAATTTATCATCGGTCAATTCGCCGACACCATTTCCAGTCAGCCCGCTTATATAAAAGATTTCCATTTTTATATTAAAAAATAACCGGGTTATCAATTAATTAAATTTAGCTCTCATATTTTGGGCCGGCTGCGTTAATTTTGTTTATCTCCTGATTCTTAAATCACTTCCTGATGACACTGACTTCAAGCAATCACTGGATGTTCATCAATGGTTCAAATGGTGCTCCGCTAAAAATTGATTTTGTGAGCTTAAAAAAGGCCGCAATGATATTGAGGGCAGTGAACCATAAGTTACGGCAACAGATTGTGAGGCTGCTTGATGAGAACAAAAGAATGACCGTGACAGAGATATATGTCCAGCTCAGGTTAGAGCAATCCGTCGCTTCCCAGCATTTGGCTATTTTGCGCAAGGCTGGTATTGTGTCCACCGAGCGGGACGGGAAATTTATTTATTACACCATTGATGACGGACGTGTAGAGCAAGTCATGAAATGTGTTGAAAACCTCATTGAATAGCCCCAAATCCCATCTATTTCTATCTTGTTTTTAAATACATAATTTTGCAGAAAAATTATGTTCATTAAGCAACTTTATACTGGCTGTCTCAGCGAAGCTACTTATTATATTGAGAGTGATAAAGAAGCGGCTATCATAGACCCCTTGCGCGATATCGAATCTTATCTTCAGCTTGCTGCAGAAAGAAATTCGGTGATCAAGTATATTTTTGAGACCCATTTTCATGCAGATTTTGTAAGCGGCCACCTGGATCTTAGCAGGGCCACTAATGCCCCCATTATCTATGGCCCCGGAACTGAAACCAATTTCAAGATCCATAAAGCAACTGATGGTGAAATCTTCACATTAGGCAAAATCACTATCGAGGTGTTGCATACCCCTGGCCACACGCTTGAGTCATCCTGTTTTTTGGTAAAAGATGAAAAGAACAAGCCGCATGCAATTTTTACAGGCGATACGCTTTTTGTTGGCGATGTGGGAAGGCCCGATTTGAGCAGTGGCAACCTGGGCAAGGAAGAATTGGCGGCGATGCTTTATGATTCATTGCACAGCAAAATAATGCCTTTGCCCGGCGTAGTTATTGTTTACCCCGCGCATGGCGCCGGGAGCAGTTGCGGAAAAAACCTCGGCCCGGATACTTATAGCACCATTGCAGATGAAAAAAAATATAATTATGCTTTGAATGCTGCAAACAAGGAACAATTTGTGCTATCGGTCACGGAAGGGTTAAATATCCCCCCAAAATATTTTCCCGTTAATGCAAAAATTAATAAAGAAGGCTATGACAGCCTTGATCATGTGCTGGAGCAGGGGTTGAATCCACTGGGAACAGAGGAGCTTAAAAAAATAATAAAAGATGAAGATGTTATTATTTTAGATACAAGGCCGGAAACCGTGTTTTCACAAGGTTTTGTGCCAGGCTCGATAAATATTGGGTTAAATGGAAGATTTGCAGAGTGGGCGGGAAGCTTATTGCCATTTGATAAGCCGATTGTGTTGATTGCAGATATCGGGAAAGAGAAAGAAAGCATTGTTCGCCTGGCAAGAGTAGGATTTGATAAAATAAAAGGATACCTGGACGGCGGGCTCGATGCATGGAAAGAAGCTGGTAATGCTTTGGATATGATTATCGATATAGAAGCAGATGAGCTTGCAATGGATTTACAATTCGACAAAAACCTTGTTGTCGTTGATGTGAGGAGGGAAACAGAATTTGCTGATGGGCATATACAAGGCGCTGTCAATATCCCGCTCAGTGAAATGAACGACCCCGCAGCAATGGCAAACTTTGAAGATACCCAAAATCTTTACCTGCATTGCGGCAGTGGTTACAGGAGCATAATAGCCGCTTCATTATTTAAACGACAGGGGATACATAACCTTCGAAATATTTCTGGAGGCTGGAACAGCATTAAAGAGCAAAAGAATATAGAAACAGTAAAAGAGAAAAGCATCCTGAACTAGCTGGTTTTGGCTTATGCAAAATTGCCAATTAACGTTCGCCATATCCTTTCGCAGCAAGCATTGCAATTCCGGTCTTTCAAGGTATGCTGGTTATAACGGCTTAAAAAAGTATAACAGGCAAAATCAAACAATGGCTGGATGTTGTTTTTCATCAATCCAGTTTTTTGTATATTCTTCTTTCCATTGATGTTTCCATCTTCTGTGGCTCCATAGCCACATAGATGGATTGCGTTTTATTACTTCCTCCAGGTAGCGCACATATTTTACCGTCAGTTCTCCTTCCGGCAATTTGCCTGCATCTTCACAGGCAATATCAATAACTGCATGATAATAGCCGCGCCGTGGTTTTTCAATATAGGCAAAGATTACTGGCAGGTTATTCAGGCGGGCTCCTTTTTCGGGGCCCGACACAAAAGCCGTTGGCTTCCCAAAAAAATTCAGCCAGTATGCCCCATGGAGGTTTCCCGGGCTTTGGTCTGCAACAAGGGCTAACAGATACTGTGAGTTTTTGTAATGGGCCATTGATGATTTCATGCTCGTTGCCGGCAAAAAAATGCTGCCATTCCTGGTGCGAATTTTGTAAAACAGCTTTTCAAAAACAGCATTGCTGATCGGCATATACACTACCATTAATTTATAAAGCGTACATGTTTGCAATACCAACTGCCCCCATTCCCAGTTAAAAGTATGCCCCAGGTGTACCTGGCAGGACTTGCCTGACTGGTGGAGCTCATTTAATGCGCCCGCGTTGGTTATAGTGAACCTCTTTTTCAGGAAATCATCCTTAGCGGAAACGAGCTTTATCGCTTCGATGAATGAATCAATAAAATTTTTATAAAACTGTTTTGCAATTGCCACCCGCTCTGTTTCCGTTTTTTCAGGAAAAGCGACCAACAGGTTATGCATCACCACCTTTTTTCTGTAACCTGTTACATAATAAACTAAAAAATAAAATAAATCAGAAAACATATACAAGGCCCGCATTGGCAACAATGATAATAGGTACAACAGGCCAAAAACAATATAATACATGAAGCAAATATAGTTCAGAGTTCACAGTTGGCTGTTGCCAACATAAATCATGTTAAAGACATTATGCATTTGAATGGCAACCCGGTGCTGCTGGTCATTGCATAATGCTGTTTTAACTGTTCAACCATTTTTTTCCTTCCTGCTCAATATGATGAAGCACAGTTTTTACCTGGAATTTGTTTCGGAGGTGCCTTGCCAGCGCGTCTGCGGCATATACGCTCCTGTGCTGGCCGCCGGTGCACCCGAAGCTCACCATCAGGCTGTTGAAGTTTCTTTTGATATAATCTTCAACAGTAATGTCAACAATATCAAAAACACTGTTCAGGAAACCCGGCATTTTGGTTTGTTGCTCCAGGTAATCTTTTACAGGTTTATCACGGCCGGTTAGTTTTTTAAATTCTTCGATCCTTCCGGGGTTTAAAATTCCCCTGCAATCAAATACAAACCCTCCCCCATTATCAGTATCATCTTGTGGTATCCCTTTTTTATAGGAGAAGCTATTGATGTGAACAAGCAAAGGCGTTTTTTCATTTGCCTGCACCGGCTCAAACCTCCTAATGATATCATCTTCCACAATCCGGTTCAACATTCGTTGAAATTCTGGCAAATCAATGCCCATTGTTTTATTTTTCAGAAACCATTTGAGGTTTCTTAGCCCCAGTGGAATGCTGGTAAGAAAATGCGCTTTGCGTTCGAACAGCCCCCTGAAGCCATAGGCCCCAAGCACCTGCATCAACCGGATGAGCACATAACCGTTATACCGGTTTTCAAAACGACTGCGGTCAATTTCTTTGTTCAGCATTGCTTCCGTGCAATCCATATAATAGGTGAGCAGGTTATTTTTCCATTCGTCAGGCAGGCTGGCTTTTGCCTGCCACAGCATAGATGCCACATCGTATTGCAATGCGCCTTTCATGCCGCCCTGGAAGTCTATGAAATGCGGCTGTTCATTTTTGATCATAATATTCCTGCTCTGGAAATCGCGGAACATAAAATATTTATAATCAGCTTTTGAAAGGTATTCGCTCAGCTTATCAAAATCGTCCAGCATTTTTTCTTTATCGTAAGGCAATTGCAATGCATCCAGGAAGTAGTATTTGAAATAAAGGAGGTCGCTTAAAATTGCCTGCAGACCAAATTCTTTCGAAGTGATACAATAACTGTAATCTAAATTTTTGTCGCCCTCAATCTGAAGCTGTGCCAATGCTGCCAGGCTTTTCTGAAAAAGCGAATACGCATAATCGTTATAGCCATGTTCTTCCAGCTTGTTGAGCAAAGAAACATCGCCAAAATCTTCTTGTATATAAATTGTTCCTTCTTTATTTACTGCGAAAATTTCAGGAACGGGGCACTTGCATTTTTTGAAATGCCTGCTGAAATAAATAAATGCCCTGTTCTCCTTTACATTATCGCCATACGCTGCAATGAAATTTTTTTCGTTTGTAGTGATGCGAAAATAAATTCGGATGCTTCCTGACTGGGGGATTTTTGCGATGCTAAGTATAGCCGCTGGGCTGTAGGATTGAAAAAGGTTTCTTATTTCTTCAATAATGTTTTCCATGGATGTTGAAAGTGAAACTATAGTTGAATGATTTCGACAATTTTGCGGCTTAGTTCGCCAGTTTTCTTGGCTGCAGGACTTTTGCTATCAGCCCCGTCCAACCGGTTTGGTGCGAAGCGCCGATGCCTTTTCCATAATCACCGTGAAAATATTCATAAAATAAGATATAATTGTTGAAATTGGGATCGAACTGAAACTTGTTGTTCGTTCCAAAAACCGGCCTTCTGTCATTATGGTCTTTTAAAAATATCCTGGAAAGCCTGTTGCCCAATTCGGTTGCAATATCATTCAACGATAAATATTGCCCTGAATTGCTTGGGTATTCCACTTTAAAATCATCGCCGTAATAATGATGGAAGCGCTGCAGCGATTCGATGATCAGGAAGTTTACCGGCATCCATACCGGCCCGCGCCAATTTGAATTGCCCCCGAAAAGCGGAGTAGTAGATTCTCCCGGTGTGTACTGCACGCTGAGCTTCCGGCCGTTTACGTTAAATTCATAAGGGTGCAGTTCATGAAATTTAGATAGTGCCCTTATACCATATTCGCTCAGGAACTCTGTTTCATCGAGCATGCGGTACAATATCCTTTTCATGCGATGTCCGCGCAGCAATGACAGCAGGTGCTTCTCATCAGTTCCTTTTTCATGCCACCGAGAAACCAGGTTTGCCAGGTCTGGCCTATAATTTAAAAACCACTTCATGCGTTCCATGAATTCTGGCTGCGACTGTAACAGTTCATCATCTAAGACCTCAACTGCAAATAAAGGAACCAGCCCCACCATGGAACGGATTTTTAATTTGATCACTTCGCCATCGGGCATCCTGATGATGTCATAAAAAAATTCATCTTCTTCGTCCCATAACCCTGAATTGTTTTCGCCCATGCTGGCCATGGCCCCTGCTATGTATAGAAAATGCTCAAAAAATTTTGTAGCCATGTCCTGGTACACGGCATTTGTTTGGGCGAGCTCCAAAGCCATTCGCATCAGGTTTAATGAATACATGGCCATCCAGCTTGTGCCATCTGATTGCTCCAGGTGCGCGCCATCCGGCAATTGCTGGTCCCGGTCGAACAGGCTGATATTGTCCATTCCCAAAAACCCGCCTTCAAAAATGTTGTTCCCTTCAGCATCTTTTCGGTTAACCCACCATGTGAAATTGATAAGGAGCTTGTGAAAAATAGCTTCTAAAAATCTTGTATCTCTTTTTCCATCATTTTGTTGCCAGTCCAATTCATAGACCCTGTAAGCAGCCCATGCATGTACCGGGGGGTTGGTATCGCTGAATGACCATTCATAGGCGGGCAATTGCCCGTTAGGGTGCATGTACCACTCGCGTGTCAGCAGCATCAACTGCTTTTTTGCAAATGCCGGATCAATTAGTGCCAGGCTAATGCAATGGAACCCCAGGTCCCAGGAAGCATACCATGGGTACTCCCATTTATCTGGCATTGAAATAATATCAGCGTTGTTCAAATGTTTCCAATCACTGTTCCTGCCTTCTAATCTTTCCTTCGGAGGTGCAGGCTGAGAGGGGTCGCCTTTCAGCCATTGAGCGATATCATAATAATAAAATTGTTTGTTCCATAACATGCCTGCCATTGCCTGTCGTTGTATAAGCTTTTCATCATCATTGGGCAGGTCTTTTTGAAGTTCTGCATAAAACTCGTTTGCTTCATTTATTCTTTGATTGAAAATATTTTCGAAATCATCGAAAGGGTTGCTTAGGTCTTTATTGCTAAATCTTAAACTAACAACTTGGGTTTGGTTCGGGCCGATAGCAAGGTCATAATTCGCTGCCGCTTTGGTCCCGCCACGGTCAGGGTTCACCGTATGCGCTCCATGAACAATAAAATCATTGATCCCATCTTTATAGTATTTTTTGCAGTCATCACAATTGAACAGCTTTAGGTTATTGGTTTCGTTATCGCAGAACAAAAGCAAGCTGTTATTGCCGCAGTACAATTTAAAATCCCCGGCATTCCTATGCTGTAATGCGATCACATTATCTGAGATTGCAAATAAACCAGGTTTGTAATCATCATAGCCCCAGGCCCAGGTATTGCGGAACCAAATAGTTGGCAGTAAATTTAGTGATGCGCTCTTGTTTGAATGGTTCAATACTGAAATTTTTATCAGGATGTCTTCTTCATCTGCTTTGGCATATTCCACAAGTACATCGAAATATTGATCATCATTGAAGATGCCGGTATCGATCAATTCAAATTCAGGGTCAAGCCTGGTGCGCCTTTTATTCTCGTCAACCAGCCATTTGTAGGGGAATTCGGCCTGGGGATATTTGTAAAGCATCTTCATGTAAGAATGTGTAGGGGCAGAATCGAGATAATAATAAAGTTCTTTTACATCTTCGCCATGGTTGCCTTCTTCACCAGTAAGCCCGAATAGGCGTTCTTTTATAATCGGGTCTTTTTTATTCCATAGGCTAACGGCAAAGCATATCTGCTGTTTATCATCGCAGATACCAGCAATGCCTTCCTCACCCCAGCGCCATGCTTTGCTGCGCGCCATATCGTGGGTAGTATAGTTCCATGCATCACCATTGAAGCTGTAATCTTCGCGAACTGTTCCCCACTGGCGGTCGCTTATATATGGGCCCCATTTTTTCCATTCTTTATTTTGAAGGCGTTGACGTTCGATATTCATAAATGCTTACCCGAAGGCATATTTTGGTTCTTTAAAAATTTTATAAAAGCCATTTCGGGCCCTTTGGCTTATGCCCAATTCAAGCTTCTCTTTATCCGTTGGTGCTAAACCCAGGGTAAAGCGTCATTCCACCATCAATGAAGATAGAAGTGCCGGTGATATAATCAGAATCATCGCTGGCGAGCCAAACGGCAGCCTTGCCAATGTCTTCGGGTTGCCCAATCCGCTGGTATGGGATAAGCGTTAATAAAGATTGGAGCGCTTCGGGAGTGCCCCATGCAGCTTTATTAATAGGTGTTTGAATAGCGCCAGGGCAAATGCTGTTCACTCGTATTTTTTTTGGTGCAAACTCTTGTGCGATGCTTTTCATCAGCAGCATAATGCCTCCCTTGCTGGCTGCGTAATTTGCATGGCCTGACCAGGGGATCACTTCATGAACGCTGCTCATGCAAATTATTTTGCCGGCAGCTTTTGATTTTTCGGGAACAATCCCCCTGCGTAAAAATTCTTTGATGGCTTCACGTGCGCACAGGAACTGGCCAGTGAGGTTTACACTGATAACAAGATCCCATTGTTCCAAGGTCATTTCTGTAAATGGTGAATCGCGCTGCAATCCGGCATTGTTTATCAATATATCTACTGTGCCAAATTGAGTGATGACATCAGCGAACATTTTCATCACTTCGTCTTCCTTGCTCACATCGCATTGATAAGTGATCCCTTCGCCACCGGTGTTCTTAATTTCTGCCAGCACCATTTCAGCAGCAGCTTTTGTGGCTTCAACAGGATGGTTAATGACCACAGTAGCGCCTGAGATTGATAATGATTTTGCTACGCCTGCGCCAATACCTGAACTGGCTCCTGTTATAATAGCTATCTGGCCAGCTAATTTTTTTTCCATAAGAAAATTTAAATAATTTTTTTCGTGTAGAATTGAATGGAAAATTAAGCTGATTTTGGTTAAAAGAAGGCAGAATTTGCTCCATGGTTTGTTAATAATTTGCAAGCAATAATTTGATCGGTTTCGATTTTCTTAAGAAAATGAATCAGCGGGCAAAAGCTAAATAACAGCACAACTGATGAGCGAAATGTGATCCGGCAATGCTGCAGGACAGGTAGCAGCGATGCTTAAAAGAAGTTGGTATGCCGATACCACAAAAAATTTCAACCTGCTTTACGCATAGATCCTTTCAATCGCGTTTTTGTATTTTTCCATGATCACTTTGCGCTTCAGGCTCAGCTTTGGAGTCATCTCTCCGGTTTCAATGCTCCATTCATTTGGCAGCAATTCGAATTTTTTAATCTGCTCCACATGATTGAAGTTTTGATTGTAATTTTCAACAATCTGTTTATAAAATGCCTGCACTTGGGGGTTGTGAACCATCTGTTCGTTGGATGTGAAAACAATATTATTGTGCCTGCCCCAATCGCTAATGGCTGCGAATGAAGGGACAATCAGTGCGCCCACAAATTTCCGCTCAGGGCCAACAATGATAACCTGCTCAATAAAACGCGATTCTTTCAGTTTGTTTTCGATAGCAGCAGGAGCAACATATTTTCCGCCGCTTGTTTTGAAAAGCTCTTTTTTCCTGTCGGTAATGCGAAGAAAAATCCCATCTTCAAATGTACCGATGTCCCCGGTGTGGAGCCAGCCATTAATAACAGTTTCTGCTGTGAGGTCAGGGCGTTTATAATAACCGACCATCATCGTCGGGCCTTTCACGCAAATTTCTCCATCTTCTTCCAGCTTCACTTCAATGCCCTTAATGACGGGGCCAACCGTGCCGAACTTGCACCTTCCCGGAAGGCGGCTGTTCACTGAAATGACAGGCGAATTTTCGGTAGGGCCATACCCTTCATACAATGGAATTTTAGCTGCATTGAAAATGCGCATCAGTCTTTCCTGGCAGGCTGCGCCACCGGTAATAATATATCTGATAGAGCCTCCGAGCGCATCTCTCCATTTATTAAAAATAATCTTATTCGCTATCGCTAATTGTATGTTGTAAAAAAACCCATTACTGATCCTGTTGTCGTACTTTTTGCCCAGTTCAACAGCCCAAAAAAACAACTTTCTTTTAATGCCTTTAAGCTCAGCCCCCTTTGCCATAATGCGCTCATACACCTTTTCCAGAAGCCTTGGCACGGTGGTGAATACATGAGGCTTGAGCTCCTGTAAATTAGCGCCAATTGTTTCGAGGCTCTCAGCAAAATAAATGCTATAGCCGCTGAACAAGTAGATATAACTTACGGTTTTTTCGAAAATATGGTTGAGCGGCAAAAAGCTCAGCGCCTTTTGAGATGGGTTGTTTTCGAACGGGAAACTTTCTTTGGATAGGAAAATACAGCTTACAATATTGCGATGGCTGAGCATCACGCCCTTTGGAACGCCCGTTGTTCCTGATGTGTAGATGATCGTGCAAAGGCAATCATCTGTTACTTTTTGTTTGGACGATTCAATTTTTGAGAGCGCATCGTCATTAACAGGCAATAATAATTTAGACCAGTGGTTGACGTTTGGGATTTCATTGAACGTATAAATATCTTTCAATGAAGGAACTTTATGTTGGATGCTTTTTATTTTTTCAAGCAGGTCTTCGCTGCTCACGAAAACATATTTCACGGCAGCATCATTGAAAATAAATTCAATTTCATTCTGGCTTGTTGTAGGATAAACAGGGACCAATATGGCACCGGATTGTTGCACAGCCATATCTGCAATAAGCCATTCCGGCCGGTTGTTTGCGATAATAGCAATCTTGTCCCGGTTTTCGGTCGTCATGTCATTTCCTGAAACGCCGAGCTGCAAAAGCCCTGCTGTAAGGCAGTTCACAGCCTGGTGGATTTCTTTTGTGCTGTAAGTTCTCCAGTTGCCATTTTCTTTGGCAGCGAGCATGTCGTCTTTTGGAAAATTTGCTAATTGGTAAGCAATACAGTCAAACAATCGTTTAGGCTCTGTCATGTAATGTGTTTAGTAATGAACAGCAAGCTGCAAATGATAAAAAATAAAATGCAAGGAAATCTCTAATTAAGCTGCGTTATGCTTTCAACCGCGACCTTTCCTATATGCATTAGTGATTCACAAGGTAAAAATTAGGTAAAAAATTAATAACAACAAAAGGGTTGTTATTTTGCTATAGCCTGGTAGTACTGGCCACCAGGAACTTTAAAAATCCTGCCTTTCTGAAAAGCGATGAAACGGTTGTATTCTTCATCATGGGTTTTTGTCCAGGTTTGAAATTTGGCCAGGTCTTCCTCAGCACCAAAAAGCCATTCGTTGTAGGCATTGAACATACCTTCTTTCAAAAGCTGCTGTTGGTAATCAAATAACCGAAAAGGGAAACGGGTAATTTTTTGATTGAACCACGAAAGGATAAATTCAGTGCGCATTACCGTGAGTGTTTCAGTGTTCACCCCGTTTGAAACGGCGTTGGCTTGTGCGCTTAATCCGTTTACCACTGCCGATTCAAATTCATTTTTTATTTTCTGGTTTTTTAATAATGCCTCATCGGCAAAGATTTTTTTATATACTGCCAGAAGGATACCCTTCATTTCTGCTGTGCGGGCACTGTAGCTTTCCATATTCGCAAAAATTTCTCCGTACAGTGCGCACCACATTTTTTCATTTTTTGTATAATAATATTTGCTGGCATTATAATAATTAGTTGCAAATCCCGGGTCAGCTTCAATTCCCTTCTCCCAAAGCTTAATTGCCGCCGGGCCATTTTCTGTGCCGATCACTTCCCCGTATTCATTATACAAAACACCACTTTCAGGAAATTTTTTTAAAGCCTGTTTATACATTTTTTCACATTCTTTTCTTTGTTCTGTTGCTTTGTACACCATACCGAGTATCTGGTAGCTCTGCACATCCCCATCGCTCCGCTCAGTTAAAGGCTTGGCAACAGCCATCGCTTTTTCATAATTCCTGTCTAAGTAGTAGGTAAATGCAAGGTCTTTGAGCAGTTCGATGTTTTTTGGTTCTTTTTCCAGTGCGCGGTTCAGCACTACAACGGCATTCGTATAATCGCCCTGGCGCATAAAAGTTTTAGCAGTCTCATCAAGCGCTTTGGCATCTTGTTGTTGCGCAAAACAAAAAGCAGGCATCAATGCCAGCGCAATAAATGAATATATACTTTTCATGATTGTCAAAGTTAGTGGGGAATTGTCAATGATGAAGTTTTACAAAACCTGAGGGGCTGTTTTTATCGGATGCTACCGGCCGGTTTAATTTATTTGGTTATGCACGGTTTTAAAAAACGAGAATAACAAATGCGCTGTTATCATTTCAGCTTGGTCAGGCAATCAGGTGCGTTAATAAGCCATCCCTTAGTTTTGGTTCGAACCAGGTGCTTTTGGGTGGCATGATGTTGCCGCTATCGGCAATGTCCATCAGTTGTTGCATGCTCACCGGGCACAGGCTGAATGCTGCCTTCATCTCGCCGCTGTCCACTCGTTTTTCTAGTTCAGCAGTGCCGCGGATGCCGCCTACAAAATCAATCCGCTTATCGGTGCGGACATCTTTGATGGCAAGAATTTTGTCGAGCACATTTTTTTGAAGGATGGAAACGTCGAGAACTCCGATAGGGTCATTTTCATAAGTGCCTTCTTTGGCAATCAATTTAAACCAGTTCCCATCAAGGTACATCCCAAATTCATGAAATTGGGAAGGAACGAATGCGCTTTCCATCTTGCCAACAAAAAAATCATTTTCAAGATTATGCAAAAACACTTCGGTCGATAAACCATTCAGGTCTTTTACCACGCGGTTATAATCCAATATCGATAGCTGGCTGGCCGGGAACAATGTGGTAAGAAAATAATTGCTTTCCTCACAAGCATTACTGATCAATGCTTTTCTCACTTTGGCGGCAGAAGCTGCTCGGTGATGCCCATCAGCGATATAAGTGAATGGAACTGTTTCTGCAAAATAACTGCTGATGCGTTCAATAGTGCCCTCGTCATTAACCAACCAAATAATATGTTTCACTTTATCATCGGCAACAAAATCATATTCGGGATGATGGCTTGCTTTCCAGTCTTCAATTTCTTTATTCAGCCGATCATTTGTTTTATAAGTAAGAAATACATTTCCGGTCTGAGCGCCTGTGGTTTTTATGTGATTGATACGGTCAAGCTCTTTGTCCGGCCTTGTCAGCTCATGTTTTTTGATGATGCCATTTTCATAATCATCAATAGAGCTAACGCAAACCAGCCCTGTTTGGCTCCTGCCATTCATATCCAGTTGATAAATATAATAGCAAGGGCTTTCTTCTTTAAATAAAGATCCTTTTTGTTGAAATGCGCCTAAGTTCTTTTTCGCCGTATCATAAACCTGTTGAGAATGTATGTCAATTTCAGCAGGCAAATCAATTTCAGATTTCGTAATGTGCAAGAACGACAATGGGTTGCCGGTTGCCTCTACTCTCGCTTCTTCTGAACTCAGCACATCATAAGGTCGTGAAGCAATTTTTGAAGCAAGTTCTTTGATTGGGCGCAATGCTTTAAAGGGCTTGATAACAGCCATTGGTTTGTTGTTTTTTTTAAATCAGCCGTGTTTCCTGGCAAAATCTTTCATCACATCAGACAAGGCAATGGCGCTTTCAATGGGCAACGCGTTATATAAACTAGCCCTGAAGCCACCCACTGTTCTGTGCCCTTTGATGCCAACCATGCCATTGTTTTTGCATTCTGCAAGAAATTTCTTTTCCAGTTCTACATCATCCATTACCCACACCACATTCATCTTGCTCCTGTCTTCTTTTGCTACTTTCGGGCGGAAGACAGGCAAGCTGTCTAATGTAGCATACAAAAGTTTTGCTTTTGCTTCATTCAGCCTCTCCATTTCAGGTATGCCTCCCTGTTGTTTCAGCCAGCGGAGCGTGAGCATGCATACATACACGGCAAAGACAGGAGGCGTATTCAGCATAGAGCCGTTTTCAATATGGTTCCGGTAATCCATCATAGTGGGCAACTTGCGGCTTACTTTTCCAAGGATGTCTTTTTTTACAACGACCACATTCACGCCAGCAGCGCCAATATTTTTTTGTGCGCCCGCATAAATCAAACTGAAACGGTTGAAATCAACAGAAGTGCTCAATATGTCGCTGCTCATGTCGGCTACTAAGGGCACATTCGTTTCAGGAATGGCGTGCATTTGCGTTCCCTCGATGGTGTTGTTGGAAGTGTAATGAAAATATTTTGCTGATGATGGTATGGTAAACCCCTTAGGGATATAAGTATAGCTTTTGTCTTTTGATGATGCCACAACGTCCACGTTACCGAACAATTTCGCTTCTTTGATGGCTTTGGTCCCCCAGGTGCCGCAGTCCATGTAAGCAGCGGTTTCTTTTTCATCCAGCAAGTTCATCGGTATTTGGAAAAATTGCGTGGAGGCTCCTCCATGCAGGAACAACACTTCGTGCTCGTTATCCAATTTCATCAATTCTTTTAAAAGCGCAACGGCTTCATCCATTACTTCCTGGAACAAGGAAGTGCGGTGCCCGATTTCCAGGATAGACAGACCACTGTTATTAAAATCAAGAATGGCCTGGCTTGCCTGTTCAAACACTTCCCTGGGCAGCACGCTGGGGCCCGAATTGAAATTATGGGCCACGCCGGTATAATGTAATGTTGTCATAGCCGCAAAACTACAAAACAGTTTTGAGTTTGTAGTACACTGTTTGCAGCTCCCAAGATTAAAATCAGGGCGCAGTTGTGGAATAGGAAAGAATTGTAAATACAAGCTATATTATAAACTATAAATTCACATAAAGGCCCTACAAGTGCTAATCAACAACGATGGGCTTTCTAAAAATCCGTCATGTTATTTGTTTGCTTTGAATTCTTTGCGTAAGGCAATCTTGTTTTAAAGCATGCTTTGATATGAATTTTATGAGGCTAGAAAAAGCATGAAGGCTTTCAACTATTCTTCCCTTCCTTTTATCGGGCTATTCTTCCAATTGCTGTCAAGTTGTTCAAATTCCATCAGTTCCTCGAGACTGAAATTTTTATGGCCAAGGTTTTTCAAGTCTGGCTGCCCCGCATTCACCCAGGCCGTGTACCAAAAACTGGCCACCGCATAAATGGATTGCCGCATTCTGCGCTCGACCATGTTCTCCATTTTATTGTTGTACGCAATAGCGTATGCTGAAGAATATTGCCTTGTGATTTTTCCATTTCTTTCTTCAAAGGAAAATTTTTTATCTGATGGATATTTTTCACTTAATTCTTTTTCAAACTTCAGGACCGTGTCTGCTTCAGCAGCGCTTTCGAGGACCCTTTTCCAGATAAAGGTTTGCGGGCTTTCAATATATCCTGCTTTGCCTATAAAAAAGTCCCATTCTTTGTCAGCTAAAAGTTCAGGTATCCTCGACTCCCAAAAACCATGTATGCCTTCCTGCCCGGTGAGCTGGCCATTGTGGTTGCTACTGCTATGCAGTGGCACATGGGCATCGGCAATATAATGGCCAATATCTGCTGACAGTTTTAAAATTTTGGTTTGGTTTTTTTCTTTAAAAGCATTTGTGAGCCTGGAAAGCATGGTGCTGATCCACCAGGGAGCAATTCCATAAGCCCGCAAGGTGTCTTCCGAAAACTTTTTTATGGCATCCTCCCATTTTCTCGGCAATTCAGCAAAAGGGTATTTTCCATAATGATCAATATCAATATAATGGCGGGCGCCTTCGGCATTGCTTGCATACCTTCTTTTATCGGGGTCAACGGCATGCTCGGCGATGAAATCAATATTGGGCTTGTACAAAGCCATCATTTCAGGCGGCAGCAAAAAAACGGCGTAGTAGTTTATTTGTTTATGAGCAAAAAAACCCCAGCAAAAAACTTTTTGGAATAACAGTAATAATATGGCGGATAAGGTTATTTTTTTCATGGAAGGTCATTTTAAAATCATTGGCAAATGAGCGGTTGTTATGTTTCTTCTTCAATTTCAGTCACGCCCCCTGAAATGGCAAATTTCATGGCATCGGCAGAGCTGATATCAGACAATATCCTCACTCTTTCTTTCTTCACAAAATATAAGTGGCCGGCAAAGGCATAGCTTTGCGGAACGTACACTGCCACATAATCCTGCAGCCCGAACTGTTTCGCTTCTTCCTGGGTAATGAACCCGATCCTCCATACATCATTTGCTTCTGTGCTCACGAGCACAGCCCTGTCGAATTTGCGCTTGTTGCCGGCAAAGGCTTCAAAAAAATCTTTTACAGTGGAATAAATAATCTTAATGCCCGGAGTTTTTTCTAATATTTTATCGAACAATTCTACCAGCCTGCCCACTACAAACGATGAAGAAATGTAACCTACCAAAAGCACTATCGCTACCACTATAATAAAACCTAAACCAGGAATGCGCCTGGGCAAGCCATATTGATCAACCCCCAGCCAATTAGGGGCTACTTTGTGAATAAGGTTTGGCAATATGCTGTCGACCCAGTCGAACAGTGAGGTTACTGCAAATAGGGTAATGGCGATCGGGGCAAGAATAATGAGCCCCTGCAAGAAATACTGGAACAGTTTACGAAGAAGTTTCCTGAATTCCATCAGTAGTAGTTTGGCGTTTCAAAATTAGGTTATTCACAGATAATAATGATGCGAAGCTGCTGGACAAACAACACGTTTGCCTCCTGCCATTTATCCGGAAAAAAGGCCGCATGTAAAAATAACCTAAAATTTACGAAGGAAACTTTTGCTACAAAAATAGTTTCCATAGTTTTGCTCTCCGTTTAAAGTGAATTAGGGGCATGAAAGAAAGGATTCTTGAAAAAGCTGCCGATTTATTTATGCGTTATGGCATCCGTGCAATTACTATGGATGAGATTGCTGTGCAATTGGGCATCAGCAAAAAGACCATTTATCAGTTTTATACTGATAAAGATAAAATAGTGGAAGCAGTAGTAGATAAATTGATTTCCGGCAATGAAGAACGGTGTGTTTCGTTTACTGCCGATGCTGAAAATGCAGTGCATGAAATTTTTATGGCAGTTGCCAACACCAGCGAAATGCTTAGAGGGATGAACCCCATGATCATGTATGACTTAGAAAAGCATTATCCAAAATCGCATAAGCGCATCAGGGATTTTAAATACCGTTTTTTGTATGAGGCCGTGCTAAAAAACCTCGAACGCGGCAGAAAGGAAGCGTTGTTTCGCGATGACATGAATATAGGAATTGTTGCCAAGCATCGCGTGGAAACAGCTTTTATGGGTTTTAACCAGGATATTTTTCCTCATGCGAAATTCAGGGTTAATGATGTGTTGTTTGAGCTCGCGTATTTATATCTCTACGGCATCACGAATGCGAAGGGGAGAAAGTTAGTTGAAAAATATATGCAAAAAAACGTCCAAAAAAGTAAACATGGATTGTATGAATAGCGTGGGAAAAATAATATTGACTGCTGTATTTGCAAATATCTTTATTGCAGCTTATCCTCAAAATGGGCCGGAAACGCATGCCTTTTCTGTACAACAATGTATTGATTATTCGCGACAGCATAATGTGCAGGTGAAAAATGCACTGCTTGACCTACAGGTTCAGGAGCAGAGCAACAAAGCAACAACGGCCGGGGCTTTGCCTTCTCTTTCAGGCAGCATTGGCTCCACTTATTTTTTTAATGTGCCGGCTCAAACATTCCCCAACTTTATTGGAGCGGCCACTTACGGGGTGCTGATGCAGGAAGGCGTGAAAGATGGCAACGGGGTCCCGATTAAAGCACCTGATGATTTTGGTTATGTGCATGCAGCCTTTGGCACAAAATGGAACTCCAACTTTGGGTTGACCCTTAACCAGGTACTGTTCAATGGCCAGGTGTTTGTGGGGCTGCAGGCGAGGAAAGCTTCAATTGACCTGGCTCAGAAAACAATCGATATTACCCGCGAAACCATTGCTACCAATGTTTATAAAATATATTATCAGTTATTGGTCAGCAAAACACAGATGGCCCAATTGGACGCTAATATTGCCAGGGCACAGAAATTGCTGAACGATACAAAGGCATTGTACGAAAATGGCTTTCAGGAAAAGTTAGATGTTGACAGAGCTACTGTTCAGTTAGCAAACCTGCAAACACAAAAACAATCAGCACAAACAACCATTGACAACGGGTACCTTGGGCTAAAATTTTTGTTGGGCATGCCCGTAAAGGATTCGCTAGCGCTGACAGATAATTTTAATGAAGATGAATTAAAAAGCAATGCACTGGTTGATACTGCATACAGCTATTCAAACAGGAATGACTATCAAAGCCTCATTTTAACGGAAAAGCTGTATAACTATAATATTAAAGCAAACAAATCAGCTTATTTGCCCACCGCAAACCTTACAGGTTTTTTTCAGAAAACGGATATGGCAAACACATTCGACGTCTTCCAAAAGTCGGCTTTTTGGTCAACCAATTCCTATATTGGCCTTAACATCAGCGTGCCCATTTTCAGCGGCTTCGCGAGAGACGCCAATTTAAGAAAAGCAAGGCTTCAGCTTCAGCAAACCCAGAACCAAATCGAAAATTTGAAAAATTCAATTGATAATGATGTTGAGCAGGCTCAGAATAAATTTAAAACAGATGTGCTTACCATGGATTTTCAGAAAAAGAACATGCAGCTCGCAGAATCTGTATATAATCAAACAAAAAAGAAATATGAATCGGGCCTGGCTTCAAATACCGACATCACCAATGCGCAAACAGACCTGGTTGCAGCTCAAACAAATTATATCAGCGCCATGTACGACGCAGTAATAGCCAAGGTCGATTATATGAAGGCAATCGGCAGGCTCAAATATTAATTTAACTAATTAAAACAGATTATCATGAAAAGAATATTGCATGTGTTGGTGGCGGCAGAAATTATTCTTATTGCTTCCTGCGGCACAAATGCTTCTAACGAAAGCCAATCGCTTGAAGGGAAAAAGGCGCAATTGGACAAGCTGAAGCAGGAACAATCAAAACTGAACGATAATATCCAGGCGCTGCAAAAAGAAATCGACAAACTGGATACCAATGCCATAAAAAAAGAAAAAGCAAAGTTGGTTGCTGTTGAAACACTCGCCCCGGGATCGTTTACCCATTATATAGATCTTCAGGGAAAAATTGATGCCCTTAACGTTGCTTATGTTGCACCACGCAATGGCACGGGAGGGATCGTAACAGCAATTTATGTAAAACAGGGCGATTATGTAAAAAAGGGACAGTTGTTGCTGAAACTTGATGATGCCGTGCTGCAAAAACAAATGGCACAGGCACAAACCCAATTGGCTTATGCCCAGGATTTGTATAACAGGAGAGATAACCTGTGGAAACAGAACATTGGCACTGAAGTGGATGTGATCAACGCAAAGAACACTGTTGACCAGGTGCAGAAGCAGATCAGTATTTTGAAGCAACAGATCGACCTCACAAATGTGTATTCAGATATCCCTGGCGTTGCTGATGCCGTAAACGTTAGGCTGGGTGAAGGTTTTACAGGAGCAGTTCCAGGAACAAGCACTCCTCAGATACGCATTGTGAATACTGATAACCTCAAAGCAACCGCCCAGGTGCCCGAGTTTTACCTTGACAAGGTAAAAGTTGGCTCAACTGTGAAAGTAACATTGCCCGAGATCAATAATAAAACTTTGGACCTTAAAATAACGGTTGCCGGAAAACTAATTGATCCCAACACCCGCAGCTTTTATATCGAAGCAAAAATGCCTTATGATAAGAATTTCCATCCTAACCAGATAGCATTGGTAAAGATCCAGGATTATAGCGCACCAAACGTTTTGGTAGTGCCAATCAATACTGTGCAGAATGACACAAAAGGGAAATATGTGCTGGTCGCTGCTAATGAAAAAGGGCAACTGGTAGCCAGAAAGAAACCCGTTGAAACCGGGCAATTCTATGCTGATAAAATTATTATCAAAAATGGCTTGCAGCCCGGCGATGCCATTATTACCGAGGGCATACAAGGCTTGTACGATGGGCAGGCCATCACAACAGGCCGATAAAATGGAAGCAAAAGTTAAAAAGTGAATAGCACAAAGAGTCATCCTGCAATGATCGCAGATCATTATTTACTTTTTTAAGGTTAAGCATCGAAAGCAAGATCGAGCAACATAACCCTCCTTATCAGAAGGGGCAACACAGGGCTACAAAATAATAAACTGATTGTATGAGCGCATTAGAAAATTTTAAAGGGAAGATCAAAGAATTCCCGATAACAAGTTGGGCTATCAATAATAAAACGGCTATCTATCTGTTGGTGGTCATTGTTACCGTTTGGGGGGTGTACCAGTTTGGCACAACGCCTAAAGAACAATTTCCGGATATTGTAATACCTACCATTTACGTATCAACTACCTATGTGGGCAACTCGCCGAAGGACATTGAGAACCTTGTTACCCGCCCGATAGAAAAACAGCTTAAAAGCATTACCGGCGCAAAAATCAATAAGCTTACCAGCACTTCTGTGCAGGATTTTTCTGCCATCGTCGTGGAATTTGAAACGGATGTGAAAACAGATGTGGCGATACAGAAGGTGAAAGATGCTGTTGATAAAGCAAAAAATGATCTGCCGACCGATTTGACAACCCAGCCAAATGTGGTAGAAGTGAGCTTTTCTGATATGCCGATCATGTATGTGAACGTGAGCGGGGATTACGATATGCAGCGCCTGAAAAAATATGCTGATGACCTGAAGGACCGCCTGGAGGACATCGCACAGATCAATCGTGTTGATGAAGTCGGTGCGCCGGAAAGGGAGTTTCAGATTAATGTTGACAACTACAAAATGCAAAGCGCCAACATTACTTTTAATGATATTGCTAATGCTATTGCAGGAGAAAATACGGACATTACCGGCGGTTTGCTCGAAGTAGGAAATATGAAGCGCACCTTGCAATTGAAAGGGCAATTCCATACGGCCAGCGATATTGCGCAAGTGGTTTTGAGAAATACTTCAGGAGCGCCGGTTTACCTGAAAGATATTGCAGAGATAAAAGACACTGTGAAACAAAGCGAAAGCTATGCACGCTTAATGGGCAAAAATGTGATTACGCTGAACATCATTAAGCGCAGTGGCGAAAACCTGATCGAGACTTCAGATGAAGTGAAAGGGGCGGTACAGGAAATGCAGGAACAGTTCCCTAAAGACCTGCAGATGGTCATTACCGGCGACCTGAGCCGGAACACCCGGACTTCTTTCAACGACCTGGTAAATTCCATTGTGATCGGTTTCATACTGGTGCTGTTGATCCTGATGTTTTTTATGGGGGTCACCAATGCCTTTTTTGTTGCTTTATCAGTACCCCTTAGCATGTTCGTGGCATTTATCTTTTTACCTGCGGCAGATTTGATCATCGGATCAAATGTCACCCTCAACTTCATGGTGCTTTTTGCGTTGTTGTTCGGGCTTGGCATTATTGTGGACGATGCCATTGTGGTAATTGAAAACACGCACAGGATATTCACACAGGCAAAGGGAAAATTAACTTCAGTGATTGCGGCTAAAATCGCGGCGGGCGAAGTGTTTATTCCCGTGTTGGCAGGCACGCTCACCACACTGGCCCCATTCTTCCCGCTATTGTTCTGGCCCGGCATTATCGGCAAGTTCATGATCTATCTTCCTGCAATGCTCATCTTCACATTAACTGCTTCACTGATTGTTGCATTTATCATGAACCCGGTGTTCGCAGTCGATTTTATGAACCATCCTGAGCATGGCCAATCCAGGAAATCGGATGTTTTCAAAAAACCTTTATTATGGATATTCTTAGCTACAGGCATTTTGCTTGATGTGAGCCATGTAACTTTTTTTGGCAACCTGCTGATATTTTTTGCCATTTTAATGGTGTTCAACAAATATATTTTTGATGGCATGATCCACAGTTTCCAGAACAGGGCCCTGCCCTGGATCATGGGCCACTATGAAACCCTGTTGCGCTGGGCATTGAAAGGGTGGCGGCCAGCCTGGCTTTTATTCGTCACTTTTTTGCTGCTCATCTTTTCTGTTGTTTTACTTGCTGTTCGTAAAGTGCCGGTGGTGTTTTTCCCGAAGGGCGATCCGAATTTCATTTATGTTTACCTGAAGCTGCCCGTAGGCACAAATGTTGATTATACCGATTCTGTTACCCATGAACTGGAGAACCGCGTGTACAAGGTCCTGCACATGGATCCTGTGCACAACATTGGGAACCCGATTGTAGAAAGCGTGATCTCTAATGTGGCCATCGGCGCTAATGACCCGAATAGCGGGGACAGGAGCACGCACCCGGAATTGGGACGCGTTCAGGTCTCTTTTGTGCAGTATGAAAACCGGCACGGTAGTTCCACAAGACCTTATCTTGACTCTATTCGCTTAGCAATGCGCGGCATACCCGGAGCGGTGATTTCCGTTGACCAGGAACAGAATGGCCCGCCAACTGACCCCCCTGTTAATATTGAAATAGCCAGCGACAATTTTGACAACCTTACCAAAACAGGGATCGCATTAAAAAACTATCTTGATTCGTTACAAATAGCTGGTGTGGAAGAACTGAAAATGGATGTTGACCTCACTAACCCTGAAATAACGCTGACGGTCAACCGTCAGCGGGCAATGATTGAAGGCATATCAACACAGCAGGTTGGCATGGAAATCAGGACTGCATTATTTGGCAGGGAGGTTTCTAAAATAAAAGAAAACAAAGATGAATACAAAATACAACTGCGCAACACCGAACTGCAAAGAAAAAGCCTCACGGATTTGCTGAACATGAAAATTGTTTTTCGCGATATGGCTTCAGGAGGCGCGGTAAAGCAAATTCCCATCAGCAATTTGGTAGAGGTAGATTATACCAGCACTTACGGTAGCATCAAGCGCAAATCGCAAAAGCGAATGATTACTTTGTACTCGAACGTGCTTACGAGCCAGGGGTTTACCCCAACGGCTGTTAATGCTGTCATCAAAAAGGCAATCGACAATTTTAAAGGAAAAGAAGAAGGGGTTACCATTACGCAAACCGGTGAAGGGAAGCAACAACAGGAAACAGGCGCATTCCTGTTCAAAGCGCTGGTCATCGCATTAATGATCATCTTGCTCATTCTTGTTCTTCAGTTTAATTCTGTGAGCAAATCGGTTATTATCCTTACTGAAATTATCTTTAGCGTTATTGGCGTGCTGCTTGGTTTTGCCTTCACCAAAATGGAAATTTCGGTAGTGATGACGGGCCTGGGCATTGTTGGGCTGGCAGGCATTGTGGTAAAGAACGGTATTTTGGTTATTGAGTTCGCAGATGAGCTGCACAGCCGTGGCTTACGCATACGCGAGGCCGTTATACAGGCCGGGAAAACGCGCATCATCCCGGTAATGCTTACTGCTATGGCAGCTATACTGGCATTGGTTCCGCTTGCAGTAGGGCTGAACATGAATTTCATAACGCTTTTCTCAGAATTAAACCCCCATATTTTCTTTGGCGGTGATAGCGCGGTGTTCTGGAAGCCGCTGTCATGGACAATTATTTTTGGCCTGGCATTCGCATTTTTTATGACACTGGTGATAGTGCCAAGCATGTATTTGATTGCATTAAGGCTGAAGCGCCCGATGCGGAAAATGTATGGGGGAACGTGGATTTCCATGTTGGGAATACCGCCCCTGACCCTGATATTTATTCCCCTGATGTTTGTAACCGTGCTCGTGCAAAAAGTAAAAGTTGCAAGGAGAAGAAGAAGGCTTGGGCCAAGTGCGCCTGAAGCAATCGTAGGCGCCTGGATGTAATTACTTGACAGACTACGTTTCGTTTTTTTCGCTAAAATTTTTTTATGAGGAAGAACCATGAAATAGATTATAAGATTTATGGCGAGGAGCTACAGTTCGTGGAAATTGAGCTGGACCCCAATGAAACGGTTATTGGCGAGCCGGGCGGCTTTATGATGATGGATGATGGAATCGAAATGCAAACCATCTTTGGGGATGGTTCACAGCAATCGCAGCAGGGCGGTTTGTTAGGAAAATTATTGAGCGCAGGGAAGCGTGTGCTTGTGGGCGAGAACATGTTCATGACCGCGTTTACCAATACTGCACAGGGGAAGAGGCGCGTAAGCTTTGCCGCTCCATACACCGGTAAAATTATTGCGTTTGACCTGCAGCAATTGGGCGGAACAATCATTGCTCAAAAAGATGCATTCCTGTGTGCAGCTAAGGGAGTGAGCGTTGGCATTGCTTTTCAGAAAAGGTTAGGGACGGGCATTTTTGGCGGCGAAGGCTTTATTATGGAAAAGCTGGAAGGAGACGGGATGGCTTTTATGCACGCCGGCGGATATATTGTGGAGAAGGAATTGCAGGCCGGCGTTGTCCTGAAAGTGGATACAGGTTGTGTGGTAGCTTATCAACCTTCAATTGATTTTGATATTGAATTTATCCGTGGCATCAGGAACTGGATGTTTGGTGGCGAAGGCTTGTTTTTTGCAGTGATGCGCGGGCCTGGAAAAATATGGCTGCAGTCACTGCCCATAAGCAGGCTGGCCAGCCGCATCATTCAGTATAGCCCGCAACTTGGCCACAGGAGGGAAGAGGGCAGCGTATTAGGCGGATTGGGGAATTTGATTGACGGAGACGGTTTTTAAAACAAAGTAGGAAAAATTAAATCGGTTGCGCGTTGCCGATAGTATGGCGCTGAACAGGAACTTTACTGCTGAAGAGTGCGACGCAAGGATGCTGAACAAAATTCTCCGGCTGGTTACATAAAACAAAAAAGGCTGGAACCGGTTCCAGCCTTTTTTGTTTATAGAAGCAATATAATTAATTCCTGCTGCTGGCAAAGCGGCTCAGCAGTTTTAATATTTCTATGTACAACCAAACCAATGTTACCAGTAGCCCGAATGCGCCATACCATTCCATGTATTTTGGGGCACCCATTGCTTCACCGGTTTCAATCTGTTCAAAATCTAATATCAGGTTGAGCGCAGCAATCGCGATGACAAACAAGCTGATGCCAATACCAAGCGGGCTGGCATCAGTCCAGCTCATAAAAGCCATGTTGACATGGAAAAAGCTCAGGATGAGCATGACCATATAAAACAGGAATATACCAAGCGTTGCCGACACAAGAACAGCTTTGAATTTTGCCGTTGGCTTTATGATACGGAAGTTATAAAGCAGGAACATAACAATTGCCACGGCAAAAGTCAGCCCCACGGCCTGCATCACAATGCCCGGGTACGATTTGCTGAAAGCATTATTGATGACCACAGAAAGCGCGCCAAGCAAAAGCCCTTCAAAAATGGCGTAAGCAGGCGCTAAATACCTTGCCGTAGCAGGTTTGAAAGAAATAATTATAGCAGAAATAAGCCCTCCAAAAAGGCCAATCATCATAAATGTCTGCATAGTGCCCGGCCTGCCCAGCGTGAACTCGCGCCAGGTGAAGATGGCACCTGCAAGGACCATCAGCATTAAAAAGCCGAATTTATTAATGGACCCCCGTACGGTCATAGTGCCTTCGTGCTGATCGGCCAAAGAACGGTTAAATATTTTTTCGCTGAGGGTTGGGTTGCCTGATTCGAAAAGTGCCATGGTTATAAAATTTAGATGTGCAATTTACTAAATAAGAACATGATTTTATAGTATCTAAAATCGAACCACATCAGGCGGTAAGACATATTAGCATTTCTGCCGGCTCAAGTGGTTCAAAAAGTCAGTACAATTTTAACAGCACCTGCTTTATTTCGTTGAATTTTGTCCATGGAATAAAATGATTTGCGCCCGGAATTAACGTTTCTTCAACACGGCTGGCATTTACCAGCATTTTTTTGCCATAATCCACATTTGCCGGCGGCACCCAGGTATCGGCAGTGCCATGTATAAAATAAACCGGGCAGGTGATTTTCAGGAAATCTTTTTTCAAATCAACCAGGTCTGTTTTCAAGTACCAAAGCTCTTCATTAGAAGGCCGCATTGCACCGGGCACAAAATAATCGAGGGGGGTCTTGTATAAAACCGGTCTCCACTTTTCCGGTTTTTCCTCAGCCGGATCAATGGAACCGGATATAATAACAACTCCCGAAAAAGTGGTTGGATTGTCTGCTGCCAACTTTGCAACCATTGGCCCGCCAAGCGAATGGCCTGCCAGGAACATCGGCTGATGGTTATTGAGCAAAGTAAAAATGGGACTGATGATTTCAGATTGTTTTGCCAGGTGCTCAGGGTTGCCAAAATCGCTGTAGCCGAACCCCGGCCTGTCGATGGAAACCATACGGAACTTTTTCAAGAGGTCTTTGTCGCCCAGGTAATTTGCAAATGCATCCCAGCTTCCGGGAGAGCCGTGAACAAAAAAAATGATGGGCAAAGTATCGCTCCCCGTTTCTGCATAGTGCAGGTGATGGCCATCAATATTTATGGTTGCTGTTGTCAGCTTAACGCCTTCTGCTAAAAATTTTTTCTTTTCTTCGCTATCCGCCTGCCGAAAGGTCATACAGCTTTGTGCCAATACAAGCCATGCCAAAAAGATGATCCCCAATGCCAAAAACATTCTCATAAAAACTTTTTTCATGTTGAATAAGCATTGCTAAATGTAGTAAGAACAATATGTAACATTGAAGATGAAGAAAAGTTAACACAATGCTTTTGAAAATGGTGCAAGAAAAACAAGAAAGCAGATAGTTTGTTTTCTCATTTTTTATTGGTGTTGTGCAATCTTTTCAAAAATGATTTTTTGAACCATTAATAAGTTCAGCTTTTGCAAAGATTGAACCCCCTGGTGAATTTTTTACATTGTGTTAAAGCTTTGGAAAAGTTAAATTGATTTAAGCGACATCTCTGAAATCAGTTTATAATATCGCTAAGCCTTTATTTTCTCCCTTCCTTCCTGTCCTTATTCTGTTGCTGGTTATGAGGGCGGCCTGGCCTTTCATGATGACCGTGTTTTTTCCTACGGGCGGCTTTCTCAAGCGTTTTCAAACTGATCTGCCCAACCAGGTCCACATATCCCTTTTCTTCTTCCTTTACTTTGCCTGAGCTCAGCTCTACCGGCTCTAGGCCCTCTGGGATAGTGCCCTGCAGGTTCAGTTGCCTGATTTTTTTTGCGCGTTCAATAGTAATCGGGTATTGTTTGTTACTGTCTGGCAAAACATACCACATCAGGTTCTTGAAAATATCTTTTTTAATAAGCAAAGCATTCCCTTTAGCTACTTGTAATGTATCCGTATTTTCAGGGAAGTTTTGGAGCGCATCAAGGTAGGTATCCAGTTCATAGTTCAGGCAACATTTCAGCCTGCCGCACTGACCGCTGAGCTTTGTCTGGTTAATGGACAGGTTTTGATAGCGGGCAGCCGTAGTGTTCACCGATTTGAAATCAGAAAGCCAGGTAGCGCAACAAAGCTCACGGCCGCAACTGCCAATGCCCCCCACCTTTGCCGCTTCTTGCCTTGCGCCAATCTGTTTCATTTCCACTTTCAGCTTGAATTCACCGGCATATAATTTTATCAGTTCCCGGAAATCCACGCGGTCATCGGCTATATAAAAAAAAGTAGCTTTTCTTCCATCGGCCTGTATTTCCACTTCGCTCATTTTCAAATCCAGGTTCAATTGTTTAGCGATGGCCCGCGACCTTATCAAAACATCAGGTTCCCGCTTTTTATGTTGTTCCAGTGTTTGCAGGTCTCTTTCACTGGCACGCCTTAACACTTTTTTCATCCCAGGGTCATCTTCTTCAATGCCTTTCTTTTTCATTTGCAGGCGTACCGCTTCGCCTGTTAAAGAAATGGAGCCCACGTCAAAACCACTTATGCCTTCAATGCTCACCATATCCCCTTTCTCGAAAGGTTGCGTGGTAGCGTTGCGGTAAAAATCTTTGCGGCTGCCGTTATTAAAAGTTACTTCTACCACTTTGCAGTCTTCGCTGGCCATCGGCAGGTTCGAAAGCCAGTCATAAACATTCATGCGGTTGCATCCGCCGGTGCTGCACCCCCCATTGCTTTTGCAGCCGGCAGGTTTGCCGTTAGCGCTGCTGCAATTATCGCATCCCATATCAGAATAAAATTTCAGTGAACGAAAAGGAAAAGAAGAAAAATGACGAGCCCGGCTAACGAATTCTATTAAGCTTTGGTGGCGAGGCGCTCTTGTAGCAGCGCTTCATCAGTACAACTTATTGTTATGAAAAAGCCAATGGGTGCCATGTTAATATAAGAGGCGCCATATAAAGTATGCTTGTTCAAAATAAATCACAAAAATATATTAATAGAAATCCTGTTCACCAGCCCACTACCACTTGCCGGCCCTGCCGCTTCTTTTCAAGGCTTCATCAAAAGCCATTAACAAATATAATATGAAACAGCCATTTTATGGGGAAAATCGTTTAGCGGCTATTTTTTTAACAAATGCTGCCAGGGCTGCAATGCACCAGATTGCTTCCAGGATCACAAAGGGCATATAATTGATCAGCCAGGAGGCATAACAGGACAACCCCGCACCAGCCACATTTAGGATAATGTATGCCCTACTGTCATGTGAAATGAATTTGAAGAGGTTCAGGAAAAATGCCACCAATAAAAGCATTACCCCAATTGAACCGGTGATGTTTGAAAAGCTCATGGCAATGGTTATTATAACAAAAAATACCTATAATTCTATCTTTGCTGAGCATAACTAAAGAGGTTTTAGCCCAGCAACTCGAAATTATTCTTTATTCTATGCTCTTTTTAACTTTCAACTTGGGTCAATTATCTAAAACAGCTCCTTACCCTTATTGCTTGCTGATTATTTTCCGCATGTTGTATTAAGGGCACGGAGGTGCCGGCAGTGGGGGGGGCGGTTTTTTTTAATTACTTTATTTGTACTCGGCCATATTCGACATAAGGTTTTTCAAGTATTGCACTTCGTTAACTGAAGTTGTATGAAACTATAAAACAATTATTCCTATTTTCTAAAAAAACTTTGTACCTCAGGTTTTCACCTTCTGCTCCAAGAGTTTTCTTATTAAGAAAAGAAGGCCCAATGTTAACCCTCCTTGCCCGAACCTGTATTTTGTTTTTTATTGTTGGCGCTGACATGTGGCGGGATCAATCAGTTGGTTAAGCCAGGTTTCCCAGATAAAAAATCATTTTTATGTAGGATTTTCATTTGCATCACTTCAGCAATGCTTGATGCCCTTTTTTTGACCAGGGATGCGTTCTCTCCATAAAATAAATCATCAACAGTTTGATCGAAAAGATAAACCCATCGCTGAAAATATTCCTGCTTCAAGGGCACCTGCTGGTGCAATTGTTTGTGCAATGCCATTGGGTTGCCATAATATGTCCCGGATTGAAATAAAATATTTTCCCAGAAATCGTACATAACAGGCAAATGCTTATTCCAATCCACTTTTCTTACTGCTGTAAAAATGAATGCAATCAGGTCGTCATTTTTAACCCGCTCATAAAATTCATTTACGAGCAGCTCGATATCTTTTCTTGTTTCAATGTCTTTTTTCATTTTTGCCAGTTGTAATAGCATGGTCAGAACAATATGTTACAGGTCTTTCCTGTTAAAGGTCCTGACAGATAGCCAGGCAGGTACTGCAACCCAAAGCAGCATCACAAGCAATGCGATAAAAAACCCGGTTCCGGTGCCAAAAAAATCCCTGAATATTGCTCCCGTATAGCCCATCATCGCTGAAATATCCATTTTTAGCAAAATCAGGATCCGCCCAAGATCTATTGGGTTAAATGCAGTAATTGCAACCATTATTTTTTCCAGCGGATAATCTTCAAACTGGAACAATATGAACAAAACCATCCCATCGAACAGCAATGAAAAATACAGCCACAGTAAAATGGAAATGCCGATCCCCTTGGCTTTATCGCGGATCATTACTGCGCTTAACATGGCTACCGAAGCGAACACGATGGATAAGATGAGGCCCATTCCAAGCATCACGAACCCTGTGGAAGATGCTGCATATAAAATAATTGGTATCCCAGCTCCTATACAAAATGCAAACGAAAGAGAAATAGCAAGGCCTGCAAAAAGGCTCATCCATATATTCTTTCTCTTCAATGGCTGGCTCACCAGCAGTTCTAGGAACTCAGAGCTATTGTAGACATAAATGGTAGAAAAAATAATGGATACCAGCGGGATGATGATCAATATGATATTCAGCAGGCTTAGCAAGCCTTTTGAAGTATTGTCTTCCAGGTTAAAAATACTCAGAGAAATCGCAAGCAGGAAGGCTGTGTAAGCGATTACGATTTTATTTCGCAGGATATCCACAATAACATATTTAACAATTTTTATCATGCATTTATTTTTTTATCATAACGGATGCAATGGCTTTTGACAGTTTCTGTTCTCCTGTTTCCTTACGCAGGTCATCAATATTTTTGTGAAATACCAATTTCCCCTCCTGCATATAAATTACCTGTGTGATAAGGTCGTCCAGTTCACTAAGGATATGCGAAGTGATCATAATAAGCTTGCCCTTTTGTTTTTCTTTCCTGATCTTGTCTTTTAAAAGTTCAGAAGAGAGCGGGTCCAGCCCTGCAGTCGGCTCATCCAGTATGAGCACTTCCGGATCGAACAGGAAGGCAAGGCAAGCGCTCACCTTTTGCCTCGTCCCACCTGATAATGTGCGCATCCGTTTATTTAGCAATATGTTTAATCCGAATGCATAGATCAGTTCTTCATCAAAGGTTTTTTCTTTGTGTGCCCTAATGTCTTTCATCATACTCAGCACCTGGCCTATTGTCATGTTATCAGGATAACGGCCTATTTGGGGCATATAGCCGATGTGTGAACGGTATTTCCAGTCGTGCAAAATATTCCTGCCATTGAAGGTTATAAACCCACTGTCTGGCACTACCATGCCCAGGATCGTTTTGATAAGTGTTGTTTTGCCGCTGCCGTTCGGGCCAATCAATGCGATGCACTCTCCCTTTATACAGTTCAACGACACGTTTTCCAAAACGGTCAGCTTCTTAAATTTTTTCGACACATTACTGGCAATGATCATAACTTTAATGGTTTCATTAATGGGTTATCGTCCTTTAGCGCTTCGGGTGTCAGACCGGGCAGTACCCTTTCGGTTTTATCCAGCAATGACGACATAAAGCTCCTGAATAAAATCATGGCAGGCGGATTTTTCTCAATGATCATAGAATATAAGCTTACCGGCCGGTATGGCACATCGCCGATGCCATCTCTGTTCAAATCATAGCCTTCATATTTGTCCCAAAAATTTCCTTTAAAGGAATTCAGCACCAGCGACCCGTTGGTAGACACGTCGAAAGTGTTGCCGATAAAATTGTTTTTTTTGATATCGATGTCCATGCAACTGGCTTGTATGCGCAATGCTGTGCCATTTCTATTGAAAGAATTACGCTGCACCTGGATGCGGCTTGCTCCTTCCATCACAATCCCGCTGGTATTTTTTTCAAATGAATTGTTATCAATATAGCTGTCAGCAATTTCTTTCAGCAGCAGCCCATAAGCTGCATCTCCCCAGTTTTCAAAAAAGAAATTGCGGATCATGCTTACCCCATGCGAATACATTACTGCTACACCGGAACCATTGTTGTGAAAGAGGTTGCTGATATAAGCATCGTTGTTGGAGAACATAAAATGCAGTCCGTAGCGTACATTTTTGAAAGACTCGTTTCTGCTGATGACAGAATTGGTAACGAATTCAAAATAGATCCCGTCCCTGTTGCCATTCATTTTGTTCCCGATAATGTACATGCTATCGCTCTTCCAGCAATGAATGCCATTGCCACTCAGTTGCTCCGACACAGCAGTTGAACTGATGCGATTATTTTCAATCCTGCAATGGGTGCCATGTTGGGAATAAATTCCGAAAAAATTGTTCTGAAGGATATTGTTCCTGATGATGACATTTTTACTGTTGATGATCTTGATCCCTGCATAATCTTCTACTGAAGAAGAACCTGAATTGATAACCGTAAACCCCTCTATAGTAACATTGCTGACAGTGATTGCGACCACTTCAAATTTGTTTTCTCCATCAATGACCGGATTATTGGCCCCTTTCAGCAAAATTGATTTGTTGACTATGAGGCCATGCTCTTTATATAGCCCCGGGCCAACCAGCACAGTATCTCCATTTGCGGCTAGCGCAATTCCTTTGGCGATAGTTGAGATATTTTCGTTCCGGCCTACTTTTATCGTATTTGCATACAATGAAAAGCAGGTGCAGAAAAGCAATGCGTATAATAATATTTTTTTCATTTATTGATGTCGTTCCAATGCAAAATTTTGCCGTCATGGTTTTTCATCGCCTGCTGAAGGGTTTGTGTATTTGTAAAAGCTGCAATATTGCCGTTCATGGGGGTTGCCAGCGAATCGCTTTGAAAAAAAACGGCTTCGCCTGCCTTAATGAAATGTCGGTTATCGGTAAAGTCTGCAAAGTAAATGTCCCGGATTTCACCTTGTTTAACTTCGCTCGCATGAAGGAAAGACATCAGGCAATGCGGGTCATCAAACTTATAGGTCTTTCCTTTTTTAGTTACTATTTCTGAACAATAGCGCAAATCAGTAACCATCATTTTGCAGAATGCGCAATTGTCTTTTCCTGGCGCAATGGGTTGCGGTCCCGGGTTGCAACTGTTGAGGCTGATCATCAACAGCAAGCCAGGTACTATTATTGAAGATTTTTCAAATGCCGGGTTGAACTTTTTTTTTTTGTTGAAAGAAAAACGCTGATCACGAGCAATATTCCTGAGCTTATAAACAACCATCCCCCAAGCGCAGGAATGGAATAAGCACCAAAATTAAGCAATTGTTTAAACCCTATTAAAGGTGGCTGGTAGGTCATGCCCGGCACTATAATTGCCGCTTCCGGGTTTAGGTTATGTCCGTAATTATATTCCCATCTCCAGAAATCAAATATTGCCACAATTCCAAAAAGGATGAAAACAATCAGTAACACATATAACAGTTTCTTTTTTGCAATAAGTGATGTGAGCAAAAAAGCAAATGCAAAAAAACCAATCAGGTAAGGGAGTACGGTGAATTCAATAAAGTCTTCAGCATGCAGGGTCTTCATCCCGATATAATGGTTAAGCCCGTTCACGATATCCACATTGCCCCCTAATTTATTACTGAATATGAGCAGGGTCAGCCCTTCTGGATATTGCGGAGCATCTAAATCAATTTGCCATATCGGGACAAAAATGCTTACTGTTAGCGCTATTGCACCGGCTAACAGAAGTATCCTAACGATGGGGCTTAACTTGCCTTTTTCCATAAAAACTTTTTTATGTCCGTCAAATTAAAAATTTATTTTTTTTCAGGTGGCAATAGCACGGCATCAACAACGTGAATAATGCCGTTTGAAACCGGTATAGAAGCTGTTATAGTTGCCGAATTGTTCAGCATTACCTTTCCGTCTTTTATGGTCACCTTCACATTATCACCATTCACCATTCCCAGGCTTTGGCCGTCGGCAAAGCTTTCAGGTTTCAGCACTCCCACGGTTACATGATATTCTAAGATATTCGTCAGGGCCTCTTTTTTTTCAGGTTTCATCAGGCCATCGACAGTGCCTGCCGGAAGTTTATCAAAAGCGGCATTGGTGGGCGCAAAAACGGTGAATGGCCCGGCATTTGAAAGCGTGGTAACCAAATCGGCTTGTTTGATTGCTGCAACCAAAGTGGTATGGTCTTTGGATCCCATGGCCGCTTTCACAACATCTTTTTGCGACTCATCATCTTTTACATTTTCCTGCCCGCCGCTCGCAGGCGGCTGAGTGTTTGTAGCCTGTTCGGGTTGTTTTTCAGGTTCATTACTGCACGAAAAAATATTGAAGGCCACAAACAATGTCAAGACCAGATAAATATTTTTCATAAAAATCATATTGAGGAGTTAGAAAATATGAAAGCCAACTGCAAACCGGTAACTGCATGCAGTTGGCCAAGGGTAATCATTTTGCTGAAGTTGAGTCTGATGGGGGCAGGTTTTTGCCGGTACTAAACATTAGCGGCACAGTGCTGCCTGCCGGAGAAACCCTTGCATAGCCTTGCATTTCCTGGTGCAAAGCGCTGCAGAAATCAGTACAGTAGAAGGGGAATATCCCCACTCTGTCGGGCACCCATTTCAGTGTTTGGGTACTGCCGGGCATAATCAGCAGCTCCCCGTTTGGCGCTCCTTTAACCGCAAACCCGTGAGGTATGTCCCAGTCCTGTTCAAGGTTTGTTACGTGGAAATACACTTCATCGCCAATTTTAATGCCTTCTATATTATCAGGGTTAAAGTGCGAGCGGATAGATGTTATGTACACATGCACTTTATTTCCTTCACGAACAACTTTTGCTTCGGGCTCCCCTTTTGACACGTAAGGATTGGCGTTATCGTTGATGTTGAAAAATTTCACTGACTTGCTTTTTATCAGGTCGGCAGATACAGCCTGTGCATAGTGAGGTTCTCCAATGGTAGGGAAGTCAAGGATCAACTGCATTTTATCACCGGTGATATCAAACAATTGCGCACTTTGAGCCAGTTCAGGCCCTGTTGGCAAGTAGCGGTCTTTTGTAATTTTGTTATAAGCGATCACATATTTTGCATTTGGCTTTCTGGTATCGCCGCCTGGTATGCAAAGGTGGCCTACAGAATAATAAGTGGGCACTCTGTCAAGGACTTTCAAATCTTTAATATTCCATTTCACCAGCTCTGAAGAAACGAAAAAGGAAGTAATAGCGTTGCCCTTCCCATCGAACTCGGTATGCAAGGGGCCAAGGCCAGGTTTCTGCACTTCTCCATACAATGCTGACTCGTATTTCACAACAGGGATGCCCTCATAATTGCCATCAAATTCTTTGTTGGCAATTGCTTTTTGCAATTTATCAAAACTGAAAACAGGGATCAGCGCTGCCAGTTTCCCGCTCCCTACTATATATTCTCCTGTCGGGTCAACATCACAACCATGAGGTGATTTGGGGCAGGGAATGAAATAGCACAGATCAGAAAAATCTTTTGAATCCAGAACAGTTACTTCATTCCTGATTTCAGAAGTGGCAGTGTGTGTTTTTTCGTTATAAACGTTGTGGGCATATTTAACTGCCACTTTCTTTCCTTTGCCTGCTTTTACATACTCTTCCGCTTTTTTCCAGTTCAAAGCAAGAATAAAATCTTTGTCTTTTTGAGAGGCGTTCACTTCCAGCAAGGTATTTGCCCGTTCGCTGTTATAGCACGTGAAGAAAAACCAGTCGTGCGATTTAGCTTTGCCTGCATGGCTTAAATCAAAGTCCACCCCAGGGCATTGGATCTGGAATGCAATATCCATCTGGCCTTCTTTGCCAATACTGATAAAGCTGAGGTAGCCTTTAAAATTTTTCTTGTATGTATTGATAGGAACATCACCGTTCACATTATCCGGTGGGACACTGAACCTTGTTCCTGCTACTACATATTCTGTGTTTTCGGTAATAAAAGGGGAAGAGTGGTTGCCTGCGCTATTAGGCAGCTCAATAATTTCAGCGGTAGAAAACGTAGTAAGATCGAGCCGTGCAACACGAGGGGTATTATTAGCGTTGCCGAAAACCCATCGTCCGTCAATTTCTCCATTTGTTTGTGAAAGTTCAGTATGGTGAAGGTCATCCCATGGAACAAAGCCATGAGATGTATTCAGCATAGGTTTTGTTTCTTCTGAATAGCCATAACCTTTCTCCGGGTCAACAGAGAATACCGGGATTACGCGAAGCAACCTCCCTGAGGGGATGCCATAAACACTCATTTGCCCGCTGAAACCGCCAGAAACAAAATTATAGAACTCATCATATTTTCCCGGGGCTACATAAGCTTTCTCAGCAGCTCCTGAAGTAACAGCGCTGCCTGCGTTTCTTGGTTTGCAAGAATATGTTCCCAGCAGAACAACTGCTGCTAAAACATATAATGGCAATACTTGATTTTTTTTCATATTGAAATACATTATTGAAGGTCAAAAAATAATTTACTGATTAACTGAAACATTTCTTACTATTTTATCCCATCATTTTTTCGCATAAACTCATATACATTCCTTGCATCATCATCTGTTAAATTTTGGTTTGGCATTCGCACCAGGCAAATTTCTAATTGTGCTTGCGCTTTTGGGTCCTTTGTAAGCATTTCATCTGTGTTAGTAGCAAAATTCATGATCCATTCAGCACTGTGCCTGCTGGTAACGCCTTTCCATCCAGGGCCAACTAATTTTTCATCAGTCAGCTTATGACAGGCGCTGCATTTAACCGAGTACACTTTGCTTCCGGCTTCTGCTTTGGCTGCATCCAGGCTAGCAGATATTTCTACTTTTGTAAATTTCCCCGCTCCCCGGTTCGGATCGTAAGAAGGGTTGCCGGATGAAGAACTTTGATCAGATGAAGCGGGAGAAGAAGGAGCTTGGTTCTCCCCGGAATTGTTACTGCCGCATGCAATAACCAACGCAGCCATTAGCCCGGTTACAATTATTTTTTTCATAATGAAATCTTTAAATTTTATGCAAGATTAAGCGTACGCCTGCTGTCATTTTATGAGTTATGTCATATTCTGGCTCATACTGACCAGAATCGTTTTTTTTATTAATTTCACAAAAACTTTAAGACCCTTGCCTGTGCTGCATTCTATTGGTTTTGGCGATTTCAGCAATGCCTGCGCTATGATTATTGTCATATGGTGTACTATTTAATCTCATTACCCTTTGTTGCTGAATTAAGGAGGTTTGCGCGTTTTTATATATTATCGAATTATCTATTTATCAAAACACAATACGATGATTGGCATCGATACACTTCTGGCATGGGGCGCTACCTACAAAAAAGTAACTGCTGGAGAAACAATCTTCAGTGAAAGGCAACAATGTATTTTCTATCATCAGTTAGCTGGCGGTTCGGTACGTTGGGTAGACATCAATGATGAAGGGAAAGAATTTATTCATGATTTTATTCAGCCCGGAGAATGCTTTGGGGAGTTTCCTTTGTTCGACGATTCCCCCTATGCTTCTTCGGCAATAGCCAACGAAAATTCAGTGGTGATCCGCCTTCACAAATCAAGCTTTCTTCAGTTGTTGAAAGAAGAGCCTGAGATACATTTTGAATTCGATAAAATGCTCACACAAAGGTTGCGCTTTAAATTTTTGTTATTGAAAGAACTTGCCTGCGCCGATTCCGAACACCGCATTTCGATTTTGATTGATTATTTCAAGCAGTCAAAAAAAAATATTTGCCCGAAATGCAATCAAATCAAACTCACCCGCCAGCAAATTGCAGATATGACCGGGCTTCGCGTGGAAACTGTTATCCGCAGCATGCGGCACCTTCATGAAAAAGGGGAAATAAAAATTTTAAAAGGCAAAGTGTACTGTAAGGCTATATGATAAAAATCATAATGCAAAAAATAACCGGGTTGTTATTTTGCTCCCAAAAAGAAATGAACAATATGCAAAGCAAGTGGCTGCGGATTTCATTATTCAACTTATTGGTCATTGCGCTTTTGGGAACTGTATTGCGGTACAAGATCGCATTCTCCCTGCCTTTTGTAAACCAACGGTTCCTATTGCACGCACATTCTCATTTTGCATTTTCCGGATGGGTAACCCAAGCGCTGATGGCACTGCTTGTTGGCTATCTTGTAAAGCAACAGCAAGAAAACGCATTCAAGCGTTACCGCTGGATACTATTGGCAAACCTCGTATCTGCATACGGAATGTTGTTTACTTTTCCGTTTATGGGGTACGCATTTCTTTCCATCTTGTTTTCTACCCTTTCTATTTTTGTATCTTACTTATTTGCTATTTTTTTCTGGAAAGATTTGAACAGGCTACAACAAAATAGGCTCTGTCATTCCTGGTTCAAAGCTTCATTATTTTTCAATGTGATCTCTTCGATTGGCCCATTCACGCTGGCTTACATGATGGCATCAAAAAACATACACCAGGATGTTTACCTGGCATCAGTTTATTTCTTTCTGCATTTCCAGTACGACGGTTGGTTCTTCTTTGCCTGCATGGGGTTACTCTCTTTTCAGCTAACAGAATATGGCATCGCAGGCCGTTCAATGCAGCAGGCCTATTATTTATTTGCGGCAGCATGCGTCCCTGCTTATTTTCTTTCAGTATTATGGCTGCATATTCCTTTGTGGGTTTATATTCTTGTTGTGGTAGCCTCTTTGCTACAACTGGCAGGCTGGCTTCTGTTGTTGCTGCAGATCAGAAAAAAACTCAAGCTGATACAAGCAGCATTATCTCCGCTTTCAAAGGTTTTATTTACATTGGTGGCTATTGCCCTTTCAGTTAAACTTGTCCTTCAGGCAATTTCTGTCATCCCTCCTTTAAGCAGGCTTGCCTTTGGTTTCAGGCCAATTGTTATCGGTTATCTCCATCTTGTTCTGTTAGGCGTTATCTCGCTCTTCATCATTACCTATATGCAAACATTAAACCTGGTCAGGGTGAACAAACTATCAATTAACGGGTTTAAAATTTTTGTGGCAGGAATTATTTTGAATGAACTGCTGCTGATGATACAAGGCGCATGCGATATGGCTTATATTGAAGCGCCATTTATTAATGTGCTGTTGCTGTTTGCTGCCATTGTTCTTTTCTCAGGAATGTTGGTAGCAAATGTAGGGCAAATGGTCAAACATGGCCCGCCTCGCCAAAATGAAATTTATATCAGTTGATTTTTTAAAAAGAGCATTAGCAAGAAAGGCTATTTGATCAAGCATCTTGGGCATTGCGTGTTCTAATCTCTGTCAAATATCCTGGCAAAGTGATTTTCCAGGTGGCTGCGCATGCCGTTCCTGAATTTTTCGGGATTGCCGTGCTGAAGAATATCAACGAGCTCTTTATGCGAAACGAATGTTTTCAGGGCCGGTTGTTTTTTCAGCAAGCCGCTGTTATGTACATAATCAAATATCGGCAACAGCATTTTCTGGAATTTTTTCATGGTTTCATTGCCAGTGATCTCATATAATTTTCCATGGAAACTGATTTCGTGATCGATATTGAACAAATGGTATTGAGCAGCCGGGGGCTCATCGCTTACGATGCGGTAAAGCTCTTCAATGTCATTTGGTACGATGCGGTTAAAAATCAGGTCAGCCATTCCTATTTCAAGCACCAGCCGGATCTCAAACATTTCTTTCAAAGTATCCTGGTCAAGGATATGGGGGTTCATGCTTTTATTGATTATCCCAAACAAGTCGGGGCTTGTCAGCACTGCACCTTTTTTCTTTTTTGACTCAATGAGGCCCATCATTCGCAACCTGAGCAAAGCTTCCCTGACAACGGTACGGCTTACCCCAAGGTTTTCCGCCAGTTCAATCTCTTTGGGAATGCTATCCCCAATCTTCAACTTTTTTTGCTGAAGAAGCCCAACGAGGTTAGCCTCCACTTTATCCACCAGCGAACGGGTATCAATAGGTGAAAATCTGTCTTTGATTGCAGCGCTATCTATAACCATGTTCAACTAAATTGAAAGACGCTAATATAGTAATTTAATAATAAAAAAATGTCATGTATTGATTATCAATAGATTAATTTTTTTAAAAAAAATTTGGAAATGGAATGTTAAAACCATTACCTTTATTATGTCATACATAATACATAAACTAAACTGCTGTCATGAAATCATTCTTTGCTTCTCTGCTCCTCCTGGTGCTTGCATTCTTTTGCAGCACAACGGCCTGGGCACAGTCAAAAAAAATTACCGGCCACATTAGCAACGACGATGGCAAAACCCTCCAAAATGTAAGCATCACAGTTAAAGGCAAAACGTCAGGAACACAAAGTCTTGCTGACGGAAGCTATTCCATTGATGCTAATACCGGAGATGTCTTGTTATTTTCATTTGTCGGTTACACTCCCGAGGAAATACGTGTAGGCCAGCAAACTGCTATTGATATTTCTTTAAAAGCAGTAGCTGCTAAAATGGAAGAAGTGGTGGTCATAGGCTATGGCACCCAGATCAGGAAAAGCGTTACCAGCTCAATTGGCAAATTAGATAACGCGGTTCTTCAAACAGCCCCAATTGCAAATGTGGCAAGCAGCCTGCAGGGAGCTATCGCCGGAGTTAAAGTTGTAAGCTCCAGCGGCACGCCCGGAGCAACTCCGGCAATCTTTTTGCGTGGAGGCGCTTCCATTAATGCACCGGCGCCACCCTTGGTTGTGGTTGACGGGATCGTAAGGCCTTCTTTAAGCGATATCCCGGCAGGCGACATCGCTTCTATTGACCTGCTAAGGGATGCCGCTTCCACAGCTATTTACGGTGCCCGTGCAAACAATGGAGTTATCCTCGTAACAACCAAGCAAGGCAAATCGGGGAAAGCTCAGGTATCTTACAAATTTACACAAGGCTTTAATAACCAGCGCAAGGGGTATCAATATATGAACGCCCACGATTTTATTTATTACAACAGGCTTGGTAACCTGAATGCAGGCGTTTCCTTTACGGCAGTGAATACCCGTAGGGGCTATGGGCTGCTGACAGATCCCGGCAACCTGGCTTCATTTGATATCCTGGCATATACGGGTGCTATAGCACCGGGATGGGATACTGTAACCGATCCGTATGGCCCTCAGGGAATTCAGGGCACGCCCGGATATTACAGCGGGATCATCACTTTTAAAGACCATAGCGGGCAGGTAGCGGATGCGCTTTTTCAAAACACCCACACACAGGAGCACTTTGTGGATGTTACAGCAGGGAATGACAAAGGCAAGTTCTATAGCAGTTTTGACTATTTTAATCAAAACGGAATTATTGTAGGCTCTGGCTACCAGCGTTTTACAGGAAATATCAACGGATCGTATAAAATCAACCCGAACCTGGAAATTAGTTCAGGGGCAACATTCTCTACTTCTAATCAATTAGGGATACCCAGCACGTCAAACACTATTGGCAGTGCCGGAGATCAAAATTCCGGAAATGAAACCAATGCCATTTACCGTACCTTGGCAATATGGCCAACATTCAACCCATGGCTTGATGCGGCACACACCCAGCCAAACCCGGGCAATGGCAATTCTGATGGAAATCCCCTATACAACCTAAGCAAGATTAACCGCAAGAATATTGTAAACCAGATCACGGCAAATACCTCTTTAAAATACGATATCATCCCCGGGCTATATGTTAAGCTTACCGGAATGGCGTATTATAACCAGAATGTACAACAGTCTTTTACAGATGCCACACAATCTTACCAGCAGTTGGTATCAGGCACTTACAGCACTACGAGGCCATCCATCATGTACAATGCAAGCTTGTTCCAAACGCAATTCAATGGCATCATCAACTACACCAAAACAATTAACGAGAAGCACCACCTCAGCATCATGGCAGGATCGGAATATTTCGGCCAGAAAAACACATACATGCAGGTTTATGGCACCGGTGCGCCTACCGACTTTATCTCAACCGCCAATGCTTCCACTACTTTTGCAGCAGGCAACAATTATACTACGCAATATCAATACGCTATTGTTTCTGCCTTTGGCCGTTTAACCTATGATTACGATTCACGCTACCTGCTGACTCTGGTAGGCCGCGAAGACGGCGTATCTAACCTTACCGCTGCCAATCGCTGGGGCTTCTTTCCCGGCATGTCGGCGGGATGGAATGTGCACAATGAGAAATTTTTTGCAAACAGCAATATAAGCAAATACATCTCCACCTTAAAGCCCCGCATCAGCTATGGGGTTAATGGCAACGCATCGCTCAGCACAATTTCTTATTACCAGGTACAGGGTGTGTTCGGAGCACAAACCAATTACAATGGCGTTGGTGGTTACCTCAACACATCTCCCGTGAACAGTGGATTAAAATGGGAGCAAAGCGCTACGATTGATTATGGCGCTGATATTGGTTTGCTGAACAACCGGGTCACCATTATTGCAGACATCTATAACCGCAAGACTACCAATTTGCTTACTAACCTTACGCTGCCCAGTTATGTAGGCTTCTCATCTGTAACAACCAACCTTTCCACATTACAAAACAAAGGGTATGAGATTTCAATAAATGCAAACATTATCCGGTTGCCCAACAGCTTTACATGGGACGTAAATGCAAACATTTCATACAACACCAATAAAGTGCTGAAACTGCCATTCAACGGCAATGCCAATAACAGGCAGGGGGGCATACAGGTTTGGGACCCTAACACAGGTCAGTTGGTATGGGTAGGCGGCCTTCAGCAAGGACAGCCCCTGGGGAATATTTATGCCTTCAAGCAAGTTTCCATTTTTAAAGATGACGGGGATGTTCAGAAAACAGCAGGGAACAGGGTAGACCTGGTTGCAAATATTACAGGGCCGAACCTGGCCCCGGGAACCCGTGGCCATATAACCGCAGGTGATGTGAACTGGCTTGATGTGAAAGGCAACGACACGATTGATACCAGGGACCAGGTATATATTGGAAATATCTACCCAAAATATACAGGAGGTTTTGGTACTACTGTTGGCTACAAAGGAGTTTCGTTGTATGTGCGCTTTGATTATGCGCTTGGCCACACCATTTACAATGATCTTGTGGCCCGCACGCTTGGGCAATACCAGGGAACATTTAATTTTATGGAACTTCAGAAACAGGCATGGTCGCCTACCAACACCAATACCTCTATTCCTAAAGTATATTATGCCGATCAGTTGTACAAAGACAACTACACCAGGGTAAACAATGCTTCAGCGAACCTGAATGGCAACAATTCCAGGTTTTATGAAAAAGGAAATTACTTGGCCTGCAGGGAAATGACACTGTCATACATGATACCTAAAACCATTTTGTCAAAGACAAGGGCTTTTACATCAGCAAGGGTTTATGCCAGCCTGAATAATATATTTTACGTAACTAAATTTTCCGGTTATTCCCCCGAGCCTCCCGTTAATGTTGCGGGGCAAATCACGGGCGTATATTCCGGCACTTACCCAACTCCACGTACTTATGTAATAGGCGTTCAGGTTTCACTTTAAAAAGATAAAAATGCAAACAATGAAAAAATATATAAATTTTTCTTTAGCAGGCATAGCGCTCATTGCGGCTTTCAGTTCCTGCCAAAAGCAATTGAATTTAAACCCCATCAGCAGCATCAGCAATGCCAGCTATTGGAAAACATCTAACCAGTTTGATGCTTTTGTTACCGGCGTTCATGCGCAATTCCGGCAGGACAATGCCAACATGCAAACGCTTGGCGAGATGCGGGCAGACATATTCGGCACCGATCTTCCTAACCTGAGCGCATTTACCGGGGAAGCTACACAAGGCCTTGAGCGCACCTGGCAAAATAACCTTACTCTTACTGCTACGCCAGTTACTAATTTTGGAGGGTTTTATTATAACATCAACCAGATCAATTTACTGATCAGCAAGCTGCAAACTACCACCGTAGTGCCTGCAGCTAACCGCCAGTATTATTTAGGCATTGCTTATGGCATGAGGGCGTTTTACTATTTTCATCTATTGCGCTCATGGGGCGCGGTAGTCATACAAACCGACCCTGTTTTGTCATTCAACATTGCAACATTGGCTAAACCGGCCTCTTCAGCAGCCCAGGTAACTGCTCTTATTAAAACAGACATAGACAGCTCATTAAATAATTTCGGGGCCAACTATTCTTTCTTCACCGGATTTGGCAAAGCATATTGGTCGAAGGCTGCCACTGAAATGTTAAAAGCCAATGTTTATTTATGGACAAGTTACCGGGGAGGAGGAGCAGCAGATGCTACTACTGCATTAAATGCGCTGAATGATATTCAAACCAATGTGCCCGCATTGAAATTGATCACAACCAATGCATCTGTTACAGGCCCTGTTACCGGCAGCGGGTTGCTGAGCCCTTATGCGAGCGTTTTCTCTTCTGCTAATAAAGGAAATGCAGAAATTATTTTCGCCTCTCACTATTTATATAGCGCTTCGGTCAATGAAGCCACAATGAGTTTTGTTACCAACAGTTTTGTTCCTCAAACAGGGCTGATCTCTAATTTTTATGATTCGGTAAATAATGTTCAGTTCAATGGCAACACCACGGGCAACTGGGGCGGGCTACTTCGTGCCCCGGTAAAAATAGCCGCCTTCAGGCAATTCAATCCTTTAGACACGCGAGCGCTTGCTTCGATTCAGCCTGCATATACTTTTTCGGGAGGCAACTATACCATTGCCGGCTGTTTTGCCGATAAATACCAGGGAGAATTTGTAACCGGTAACCGGGCAATCGACAATGATTTTCCGATATACAGGTATGCCGACTTGCTATTGCTTAAAGCAGAAGCTGAAATTATTTTAGGCACCGACCCTTCAAATGAAATAAATATGGTAAGAGCAAGGGCGTATGGCGCAAATTATAATGCCGCCACAATGGGCTTCCCCAACCAGCCCATTGACGCCAACCCGGTTGAAGCATTGCTGCAAGAGCGCTTTTATGAATTTATATTTGAAGGAAAGCGTTGGTACGATTTGGTAAGGATGGACCCTGCAGGTAGTTATGTGTTTGAACATACCACCGCTACGCAAGCGTATCAATTATTGTGGCCGATAGACCAGACTGCTTTGACGAATAACACACAACTAACGCAAAATCCCGGATATGCTTCGCACTAAAGAATGAATTTTTGAAACGAATCCCGTAGTCAAAATTTTCTTCATAAGCAGTGGTTTCAGCCGGTGGGTAAAAAGCAGCGCCCCCGGCTTTTTTCAACAATTTTTTTTCAGCAAAACATTATCCTGACAATAAATAATAGCGATGGCGTAATTTATGAGAAGGAAAAAATCTGTTGCCATATTAATGATTGCGCTTATTCAGGTAATCTTCTTTTCCTGTGCGAAAAAAGGCCTTCCGGCATCAAATAATAATGTATCGCCAAAAGACACGCTTTCTTTTTCTTCCCAGGTGTATATTAGCGGGCAGGAAGGATACAATACTTTCAGGATTCCTGCAATCATTAAAACGAACGATGGCGGGCTGCTTGCTTTTACTGAAGGCCGGGTAAACAATTCTGCCGATTTCGGCGATATAAAAATATTGGTGAAGAAAAGCATGGATAATGGCAAAACATGGAGCGCTTCGGAATTGGTTGCCCAGAACAGCAATTTGCAGGCAGGGAACCCTTCGCCGGTAGTTGATAATACAGACCCTAATTATCCGCAGGGAAGAATATTTTTGTTTTATTGCACGGGAAACAATACACAGGCAAACGTTACTAACCTTGTTGGAGTAAGAGAAGTTTGGTACACCACAAGCACGGATAACGGGGCCACATGGTCTGCGCCAACAAATATTACTTTACAGGTCCATCATCCATATCAGCCCACGTTTAACCCTGCTTATACTGATACTTTGAAATGGACAGCCTATGCAACGGGCCCCGGCCATGCGCTGCAACTCACACAAGGTGCGCATACGGGAAGAATGGTTGTGCCCATTAATCATGGCATTTATTCCAGCAAAACAAATTATGCAGCCGCTTTTTATTCCGATGATCATGGTGTAAGCTTTCTTCTTTCGCCAGATGTTCCGTTTCAGTCAGATGAAACTACGGCTACTGAATTACAAAATGGCGGTGTGCTGCTCAATTCAAGAGATCAGTACCTCGGCAGTCATGAGAGAATACTTTCTTATGATGTTTCAGGAAATCTTGATGGCACTACCAAATGGCAAACGGGCTTTAACACGTATCTTCCCGATCCGGTATGCGAGGGAAGTATGATCAATTATACCACGACGGCAGGAAAACAGGTTCTTCTTTTTTCCAATCCGGTTAGCCCGGATTTGTCGAGAAACCAGTTAGGTGTAAGACAAAGTTTTGATTGGGGGAAGACATGGACAAGCCCTGTAATTCTTAACGGGGGGCCTGCGGCTTATTCGGATTTGGTGATATTGCCTTTGGGACATATTGGCGTGCTGTATGAGTCGAACAATTACGGAGCGATAACATTTATCTCTTTCCAATATAACCAGGTACCTGGTGAGTGATTTTAAAATTATTATTTGAACAAAATATATTTATGACAATGGAACACCTACATGGACTAATCGCAGCCCCCTTTACGCCCATGCAACCCGATGGAACGTTGAATCTTTCCATTATCCCGAAGTATTATTCAATGCTAAAAGCAAATAATGTGAAGGGCGGGTTTATTTGCGGCTCTACCGGCGAAGGCGTATCTATGAGCGTTAAGGAAAAAATGCAAACTGCAGAAGCCTGGGCGAAAGCAACAGCAGGTGATAAAGATTTTAAAGTAATTACGCTCACCGGCGGCACAAGCATTACTGATTGTATTGAACTGGCAAAACATGCCCGCTCATTTGGATTGTATGCCATTGCGTTCACCGCCCCGTTTTATTTTAAACCCGCTTCGGCAAAAATGCTTGCACAATGTTGCAAGGCCATTGCTGACGCGGTGCCCGATATGCCGTTTTATTATTATCATATCCCGGTTTTAAACGGAACGAACATCCCGATGTTTGAGTTGCTTAATGCCGTTGACGGGCATATCCCGAATTTTGCAGGAGTAAAATATACACACGAAGATTTTATGGATTTCTTGTCCTGCATGAATTTCAAAAACGGCAAATACGATATGTTGTGGGGAAGAGATGAAAACCTGTTGAGCGCATTAATCCTCGGCACAAAGGGAGGCGTTGGCAGCACCTTCAACTATGCAGCGCCGTTATACAACGATATGATCAGTGCATTTGAAAAAGGGGATTTTGAAACAGCAGGAAAAAAACAACAGCAATCTATTGATATGATCCGTTTGCTTGGGAAATACGGTGGCATTGCGACAGGCAAGGCATACATGAAATTGATTGGCATCGATTGCGGGGAATTCCGCCTGCCGGTGAGCAACATGCCCCCGGCACAATTTGAAGAGTTTAAAAAAGATACGGAGCAAATAGGTTTCAGCAGCTTTTGCTCTCGTAAGGCTTCTGCAGCAAAAGTATAAATCATGTATCGCACAGCGATTGGCGCATTGCTGTTTTTCTTTTTTTTAACCGCTGATTTGTCGGCACAAAAAAATTATGTGAAATCCATTGAATGGGATAAAGCCGGGCTATTGCCTTTAACGAACGGGAAAGCATTGGGGTTGGCAGGCCCTGTTGCAGGCATGCACAATGAGGTGCTCATCGTTGGCGGCGGTTCTAATTTCCCTGACAGGTTGCCCTGGCTTGGGGGCAAGAAAAAATACTATGATGACCTGTATGTTTTCAAAAAAGATGATAAAGGCTCCTTGATGCTTTTTAAGTCCTTCAAACTTCCTTTTTCGTTGGCTTATTCCGCCAATGTTTCCACCAGCATGGGCATTGTTATTGCGGGAGGCGAAAATGAAAGCGGCATCAGCAATAAGGTGCTGCTGGCCCGGTGGGATGAAGGCGCACAAAACATCAGCATCAGCAATCTGCCAGACCTTCTTTTTGCTGTTACCAATGCTTCTGCAGTAGCTCATGACAATAAAATTTACCTTGCAGGGGGAGAAATGCCCGGCGGGGTTTCAAGTCATTTTATGTATCTGGACTTAAATGATGTTGCCGCAGGATGGAAAAATTTGCCTCCTCTTCGCCAGGCGGTTTCACATGCGGTAATGGCTGTTCAATCCAATGGGCATGATGATTGCATTTACCTGATCGGGGGAAGAATGAAAATGGCAGACAGGCCAAGCGATCTGTATTCTTCAAACTTTCAGTTTAATTTGAAGACAAACGAATGGAAAGAAAAACATTCCTTACCTTATGCATTATCTGCAGGAACAGGATCTGCAGTTGGGGCAAATGCAATTTTATTATTTGGGGGAGATAAAGGCGAAACCTTTCATAAAACAGAAGAATTGATTTTTGCCATTAACAATGAAAAGGATGAAGAAAGAAAAAAGCAGCTCATTGCCGAAAAAATAAAAGTACAGTCAGCACACCCCGGCTTTTGCAAAACAGTGCTTCTGTACAATACAAAAAAAGATCAATGGAAAACAGTGGGCTGCATCCCTTTTGATTCTCCCGTTACCACAACTGCAGTAAATTGGGATAATGAAATTTTTATTCCCGGTGGGGAAATAAAAGCAGGCGTAAGAACGCCACAAATTCTTTTAGCTAAAGTTTTTTAGATGGCTGTGCTGTCAAAACAACCTAACGAATACTTGAACAGGAAGGAACCTACTTCCACCAGCCATTATGCATGGTTCGTTGTAGCGTTGTTGTGGGTGGTGGCCTTGCTGAATTATATGGACAGGCAAATGCTTTCTACCATGCGCCCCTCCATGCAGGCAGATATTGTCGAATTGCAATCAGCCACCAACTTCGGCTACCTCATGGCCATTTTCCTTTGGATATATGGCTTTATGAGCCCGGTATCTGGAATTATAGCGGATAAGCTTAACCGCAAATGGCTGATTGTCGCCAGTCTCTTTGTGTGGAGCGGAGTAACCTACGCTATGGGGTATGCCAATACTTTTCACCAACTGTATGGGCTGCGTGCCATTATGGGCGTGAGCGAAGCATTGTACATCCCCGCCGGCCTTTCGCTCATTACCGATTATCATTCTGATAAAACAAGGTCACTTGCCATAGGTGTCCACATGACTGGCTTGTACATGGGCCAGGCATTGGGCGGATTTGGTGCTACCATAGCCGCCAAATTTTCATGGCACCTCACTTTTCACTGGTTTGGGATGATTGGGATTGTGTATGCGCTGGTGCTGCTCCTTTTTTTAAAAGAAAAGAAAGAAAGGTTTAAAGAAGCCAATGTTAGGACCAACAATACCTCGGTATTAAAAGGGCTCGCTGTTTTGTTCACCAACATCTCTTTCTGGATCATGCTTTTTTATTTCGCTGTCCCTTCATTACCGGGATGGGGGGTTAAAAACTGGCTGCCTACTTTGTTTGCCAATAATTTAAAAATTGATATGGCTGAAGCCGGGCCACTATCAACAATTACCATCGCCGCATCTTCTTTTCTCGGAGTAATATTTGGGGGCATTTTATCAGACAGGTGGGCGCAAAAAAATATTCGGGGAAGGATTTATACCAGCGCTATCGGCTTAAGCTTAACCATTCCGGCATTGCTTCTTATAGGTTTCGGCCATTCGTTGCCCAACGTTATCGGCGCTGCATTTTGCTTTGGTTTTGGCTATGGCATGTTCGACGCGAACAACATGCCGATACTTTGCCAGTTTGTTTCTTCAAAATACAGGGCTACAGCTTATGGGCTAATGAATATGGCAGGAGTTTTCGCCGGGGCATTTATTACGGATATTTTAGGGAAATCAACGGATGCCGGTAATCTTGGAAAAAGTTTTGCACTGCTATCAGGGATCGTCTTGCTGGCATTAATTATCCAGCTTTCTTTTTTAAAACCTAAAACAGCTGATTCTTTAAATTCATAAAAAAAAGTTTCTTGAAAAAAATATTTTCCAATCTTCTTTTTCTTTTCTTTTTTGCTGCCAGTTTTTCACAGCAAAGTGCTCCTGTTTTCGTTTCAGGAAGCGATGGATATAAAAGCTTTCGCATTCCTGCTATCATCAATTTACCTAATGGCGACCTGCTTGCTTTTTGCGAAGGCCGGGTAAATAATGCCGGCGATTTCGGCCATGTGAATATTGTAATGAAGCGCAGCACCGACAAAGGAAAAACATGGGGGCAATTGCAAACAGTAGCAGAGAATGGCGGGCTTCAGGCAGGCAACCCGGCACCTGTAGCCGATCTTACCGACCCATCTTATCCGGATGGAAGGGTTTTTTTATTCTATAATACCGGCGACAATCATGAAGCTGAAGTGAGAAACGGAAACGGCCTGCGCGAAGCATGGTACAAAACCTCAACAGATAACGGAAAGACATGGAGCGAAGCCGTCAATATTACCGCACAAGTGCATCGCCCTAAACAGCCACAGAAAAATGCGGAATATAATTTTGCTGAAGATTGGAGAAGTTTTGCCAACACACCGGGCCACGCCATGCAATTTCAAGATGGGAAATACAAAGGAAGGATTTTTGTTGCAGCCAATCATTCACAAGGCGCCCCACAAAAAAGTTTTACGGATTACATAGCAAATGGATATTATACTGACGACCATGGCAAAACATTCCATATATCCGATAACGTTGGTATCCCCGGAAGCAATGAATCGATGGCTACGGAGTTGAACGGCAGTAAATTAATGTTGAACAGCCGCAACCAAAAAGGTGATGTCCGCGCAAGAATTGTTTCCATCAGCAGCGATGGCGGCGTCACCTGGGACACCAGTTACTTTGATAAAGCTTTAATTGACCCGGTGAATGAAGGAAGTATTTTAACGATTGACAAAAAGAAAAACATCATAGCCTTTTGCAACGCAGCCGATACAGCGCATCGTAACAATCTTACCCTCCGTATCAGTTATGATGATGGAAAAACATGGAAGAAAAAAATTTTGATTGATAGCGCTGATTCAAAAAAAGATTATACCGCATATTCCGACCTGGTGAAAATTTCAAAAAACATTATTGGAATACTCTATGAAAAAGATAACTATAAAGAAATGGTTTTTGCGACCATAAAATGGAGATGAATTCCCGGGACACAATGAAATAATCATAATGATTTTCTCAAAACAAAATTGGATTGCGCTTTGGCTTTGTTGCGTAACCTCAATTTTTTCATTTGGGCAGCCACCCGTTAAGATTGCCTGTATCGGCAATTCAGTTACCTATGGTTATGGACTGAAAGGTCCTCAGCTCAATTCATACCCTGCTCAACTTCAAAAACTATTGGGCGAAAAATATGAAGTGAAAAATTTTGGTCATAGCGGGGCTACCCTGTTGCGCAAAGGGCATAACCCATATTATAAAACAAATGAGTTTGAACAAGCTTTAGCGTTTCATCCCGACATTGCCGTTATTCATTTGGGATTGAATGATACCGACCCCCGCAACTGGCCCAATTACCGTGATGAATTTGCACCGGATTATGCCTGGCTTATTGATGCCATTCGAAAAACAAACCCTGCTGTTAAAATTTTTATTTGCAAATTAACTCCCATCTTCAGCGATCACCCCCGGTTTAAATCCGGAACAAGAGACTGGTTCTGGCAAATCCAGGAATTGATACCTAAAATTGCTAACGCCAATAAAACAGGATTGATTGATTTACATACACCGCTCTATGCACGCCCCGATTTATTTCCCGATGCGCTTCATCCAACTGAAGAAGGCGCAGGCATTATTGCCCAAACAGTTTATCAAAAAATAACAGGCGATTTCGGCAACTTGCAACTGGCTTCTGTATTTGCCTCACACATGGTTTTGCAAAGAAATAAACCTGTTACATTTTATGGCACTGCCAATGCCCGGGAAAAAATTGTTTCCGTTTTCAATAACAAGCAGCAAACTGTTATTTCAGATGATAACGGGAAATGGAACATTGCATTTCCTGCAATGAAAGCTGGCGGGCCTTTTACGGCAAGCTTTGCTTCTGGGAGAAATAAAATTGTATTGGATGATGTTCTTATAGGTGAAGTATGGCTCTGTTCCGGCCAGAGCAATATGTATTTTCCGTTGCAGGATGCAATGAATGATAAAGATGAAATGATTGCTGCTGAAAAGAACAGCACACTTCGCCTGCTGAAGATGCAACCTATTGCTGAAACAAACAATTACGCATGGGATTCATCAACGCTGCAAAAAGTAAATGAACTGGAATATTTTTCGGGCACCTGGCAGCAATGCGATTCGGGCAGGGCTAAACAATTTTCTGCCGTAGCATATTATTTCGGAAAAAAATTGCAGGAACAATTAAAAGTCCCTGTTGGGTTGATTGAAGTAGCAGCCGGCGGCTCTGATGCCGAATCATGGATTGATCGCTACACGATGGAACATCATCCTGTGTTGGTAAATGAATTGAGCAATTGGCGAAAATCGGATTTTTTTATGCCCTGGGTAAGAGAAAGGGCTGATACTAATTTAAAAAACGCAATCAATCCAAAACAACGCCACCCTTACGATCCTTGTTACAATTTTGAAGCAGGTATAAAACCCTTCATCCATTTTAATATTGCCGGAGCCATTTGGTACCAGGGCGAAAGCAATGCTCACAATGCAGAATTGTATGAAATTGTTTTTCCTGAATTAGTTAAAAGCTGGCGAAAGCAGTGGGGCTACAATTTCCCTTTTTATTATGTGCAGCTATCTTCAATTGACCGCCCTTCCTGGACTTGGTTCCGGTACAAGCAGTTGCAGTTAATAAAACTTATTCCAAATTCGGGCATGGCTGTCAGTAGCGATGTGGGCGATTCGGCAAATGTTCACCCGCAGAATAAAAAACCTGTTGGGGAAAGACTGGCAAGGCTGGCCTTACATTTTAACTATCACCAAAAAGATATTGTTCCTTATGGGCCTATGCCGTTATATGCTGTAAAGCGGAGCAATGAAATTATTATTTCATTTCAATATGCAGGGCATCTCAAGACAAGTGATAGTAAAACTTTGCGGGGCTTTAAATTGATGGATGAAAAGGGTTTTCAATCTGGGGCAAAAGCATTTACTCAAAATGATAAAGTGATTATTTTGTTTGAAAAAAATAAAAGCCCGGTTGAAGTATTATATGGGTGGGATCCTTATAGCGATGCAAACCTGGTCAACGAAATAAACCTTCCTGCCTCAACTTTCAAATTAAAAATAGAATAACATGAGCAGGTTTGTTTATTGATATTCCTTTGCATATTGTTTAGATAAAAAGTTTGTTAGTAAAATATTTCTATGAGCTACTCAAAACAAGGCTTGCTTGCATTAAAGAATTTTTATCAAAATCAATTATTGAATGATACCATTCCGTTTTGGTTTCCCCGTTCGTTCGATAAAGAATACGGTGGTTTTTTGCTGATGCGAGATGCAGATGGCTCTTTGATTGATGATGATAAAGCTGTCTGGATCCAGGGCAGGGCCACATGGCTTTTGTCAACTTTATACAATACGGTAGAAAAAAAACAGGAATGGTTGGATGGCGCAAAGCTGGGTTATGATTTTTTAAACAAACATTGTTTTGATTCCGACGGGCAAATGTTTTTTCATGTAACAAGAGATGGCAGGCCTATTCGTAAAAGAAGATATTTTTTTTCTGAAACGTTTTATGTAATTGCAGCCGCAGCATACTCCAAAGCAAGCGGGGATAAAGAAGCTGCTAACAATGCAAGAAAAATTTTTGGAGAATGTATTGCTTATGCAAACGGTGAAAAAAAGTTACAACCCAAATTTTCCAATGTTCGACCTTCAAAAGGTATTGGCGTGCCCATGATCATGATGAACACGGCGCAACAACTAAGAGAAACCATTGGCGATGAACGTTGCGATGAATGGATAACAAAATGGATCAATGAAATTGAAAAAGGTTTTGTAAAAGACAATATCAAATGTGTAATGGAGCAGGTAGCTCCGGACGGAAATATTATTGACCATATTGACGGGAGAACATTAAATCCAGGTCATGCCATTGAAGGCGCATGGTTTATCTTGCACGAAGCAAGGCATCGAAACAATGATAAACATTTAATTGAGCTGGGTTGCAAAATGCTCGATTATATGTGGGAACGTGGATGGGATAATGAACACGGAGGTGTTTTATATTTCCGTGATGTGTATAATAAGCCCGTGCAGGAATACTGGCAGGATATGAAATTCTGGTGGCCGCAAAATGAAACCATCATTGCAACATTGCTTGCCTATTTGATGACAGGAAATAAGAAATATGCGGAGTGGCATAAGATGGTACATGATTATTCCTATCAACACTTTCATGATAAAAAAAATGGGGAATGGTATGGCTACCTGCATCGCGATGGAACGATTGCGCAAACAGCAAAAGGGAACCTCTTCAAAGGGCCATTCCATTTGCCAAGGCAGGAATGGTATTGCATGCAAACGCTTACAGATCATTTGAACAAAATGAAGTAAAACATTCGTGAAACGCTCATGCAGCACATCAATAAAAACCTGAGTTGGCTCATTGCAGGAATTTTATTTGCCATCCTGTGGGCTTCTGCATCCACGGCAACTAAAATCGGCCTCGCCGTAGCACAGCCCTTGATGATTGCAGAAGTGCGTTTTGCCCTTGCTTCATCTATCATGTTAATTATTGCTCACCTTATTTTGAAGAAACGCTTGCCAGCAAAAAACGAATGGCCTCAATTAGCGGTCTATGGTTTTTTAAACATCACTGTCTATCTCGGCTTATATGTTGTTGCCATGCAAAACATCACAGCAGGGGTTGGTGCATTAGCCGTTGCTTCTAATCCAGTATTCATTAGCTTTCTTTCTGTGCTTTTTTTAAAGAAGAAACTCCATATCTCTATCGTTATTTCAATTTTTGTTTGTACGCTTGGTGTGGTTTGTGCCTCCTGGCCATTGTTTGCCAACGCTTCAGTAAGCGGCTGGGGATTGATCATTTTGCTATTAAGCATGTTGTCCTATTCCGCTGGCGCCATTTATTTTTCAGCCAAAAACTGGAACGGGCTTTCGTTGCTTGCCATCAACGGCTGGCAAACTTTACTTGGAGGGTTGTTTTTATTGCCTGTAGCATGTTTCTTCTATAAAAATGGGCTCAACTATTTCAATAACAAATTTTGGCTTTCGGTAAGCTGGCTGGCAATCCCGGTTTCCATTATTGCAGTGCAACTATGGCTTTGGCTATTACAGTTGAATGCTGTTCGCGCAGGGCTTTGGCTATTTCTTTGCCCTTTGTTTGGTTTCATCATTGCAGCATGGGTTTTGAAAGATTCCATCAGTACATATACGGTTGTTGGTATTTTATTAGTGATTGTTGGCCTCGTGTTGTCAAGAATAAATACCAACAAAAGTGAAATGATGCTTGATTAATATTTATTTACTTTTTAGGTATATTGAAATAACATCTGGATCAAACCCTTGATGGTCTTATCACCAAAAGAAAACAGCAAAGTAAAATCTCCTTAGCAATTAACTGGTATTTATTTTTGTTTGACAACAAGGGGCTTCCTTTAAACAGAAGTGCTAACAAGATTTTTTAAATAAGCGTTATCTACATCCGCTCCAATGCCTGGCGAATCAGAAATTTCAGGGCAAAGGCCATTGAATTTGATGCCCTCAATTACAGGATCAGTTTTATGCCCAAGCATGCAGGTATCCATATCATAGAAAATAATATTTGGCCTGGCCATCGCAAAATGGGCGAAAGCTGTCAGCGCAATGCGGCTTTCCAGCATCCCTCCCATCATACAAGGGGTTTGGTTTTTTTCACATACGCTATTAATTTTTTCTGCTTCCAGTATCCCTCCCGATTTGGCAAATTTTATATTTACGTAATTACAGGCTCCGGCTTTGATCAGCCGCAGCGCATCATGGTGGTTGAAAACACTTTCGTCAGCCATTATTTTTATTGGCGATAATTTTTTCAATGCAGGCAATTTGTCATCGTCCCAATAGCGCATAGGCTGTTCGCAAAACTGAATATCGTACTTTGCTATTTCCTGTAATATTGTAACTGCATCATCAAAATTCCAACCCTGGTTGGCATCGATGCGGAAGATGATATTATTGCCAACAGCTTGCCGGATTTTCTCTACCCGTTCTATATCTTCTCTTTTTTCTTTCCCTAATTTTATCTTAATGATATTAACACCCTTGCTTTTGAATTCTCTGGCTGTTGCAGCCATGTTCGCAGGAGTATCGATGCCGATGGTGAGGTCTGTTTCAATTTTTTTTGTGTAGCCTTCCAAAAATTCATATAAGGGCTTTCCGGCGTGTTTTGCACTTAGGTCATAAAGCGCCATATCAAAAGCGCTTTTGATTGTGCTATTGAAAGCAGTATATGCATGCAGTTCCTGCATTCTTTCCTCAATATGCAAAGGGCTTTTGCCTTTCCATAACAAAGCAAAATCCTTCGCCATTTCAAAACAAGTCGCTTGCGTTTCCCCAACAATCATCGGAAAAGCAGAACACTCTCCAACGCCATAATATCCTGCATCAGAATGAATGCGAATGAAAATGTTTTGTGCATAATCCATTGTTCCGGTGGCAATGGTAAACGGGTGCATGGGAATGCTGAACTTGTAAATTTCTGTCCGGATGATTTTCATGATTTTTTTATTGTTGCCTGACTAAAATAGCAAAAACGCGAATATCATTTTCTAATACCCGGTTGCTCCCTTGTTCTTTGGGCAATAGCCGGAATAGGGCGAAACTGAATTTCAGGATAATAATACTACTTCTCTGGCAATGGCCTTTATTTTTTTCCGGACTTTTCCACAAGTGGGGGGCAATGTGGATTATATTTGTAACCTTAAACAACATTTGTATTGATCGCAATTGACAATATACTGGTTAGCGATGAGGTAATAGAAGAACAATTTGTGTGCGACCTGGGCAAATGCAAAGGGGGCTGCTGCGAAGAGGGGGACGCAGGCGCCCCGCTCACCAATGACGAGACAGACATGCTGAATGAAGTGTATGAAACAGTAATGCCCTACCTCTCACAGGAGGGCATTCGTGAAATAGAAAAATCAGGCAGGTACCATTATCATAAAAGTTTTGGCTGGGTAACCCCAACCATTCAAGGGAAACTGTGCGCTTATGGGGTAAAGGATGATAATGGTATTATAAATTGCGGTATTGAAAAGGCCTATCTTGAAGGGAAAATAAAATGGAAAAAACCCTTAAGCTGCCACTTGTACCCCATTAAAACAAAAAAAACCGGGGAGCATGAAATAGTGAATTATGAACCAAGGGAAACCTTGTGCAGGCCGGCTTGTTCATTAGGCAGGAAGCTTAAAGTGCCCGTGTATGTTTTTTTGAAAGAGGCGCTAACAAGAAAATATGGGGAAGTTTTTTATAAAGCGCTCGAACAAATTGCAAAGGAATACTATAATAGTAAGAACAAAAAAGAAGTTCCCTTCTGATATTGTTTGGTAAGTGACGAAATGGCCAATCGCTGTCGATGCTTTTACTGAACAACCTATCTGGCTGGCCATGATTTTATACCATTATTAAATGAAACACTACCATGACAGAAAATGCCGCATCATTCATTGCAAAAAGCACGATAAAGGCTGCTGACCTGGAGCACAGAAGAAAAATTAATTTCAATATTGGCAAATACAATGCAGTTGTTCCATTAGGAAAACAACAATTCAACGATGTGGGCCTTGCACGCGAGCGTGCAAAAAACCTAAAGTGGCGAGCTATTGATGCGCTGGACAAACACCTGGAGGAATTTGAAGCTGCTTTAACCAGGCGGGGAGGTAAAGTAATTTGGGCTGAGGATGCGCAACAAGCAAGAGAAGAAATCATGGCAATATGCAAAGCAAAGAACTGCCGGACTATCGTGAAGAGCAAGAGCATGGTTACCGAAGAAATAAAGCTGAATGATTTTTTGGAAGAGAACAACATTGAAAGTGTAGAAACAGACCTTGGAGAATATATTCAGCAGTTGGATCACGAGCCCCCTTATCACATAGTTACTCCTGCCATGCACAAAAGCAAAGAAGATGTGGCAAAATTGTTCCATGAAAAGCTGGACACGGACATACATCTATCGCCTGAACAGCTAACCCTTGTGGCAAGGGAGAAATTAAGAAAAAAGTATGTTGAAGCTGAAATAGGCATTACGGGCGCAAACTTTATTATTGCAGACACCGGGGCAGTTGCCGTTACAGAAAATGAAGGCAATGCCAGGTTAAGCTGCGCATTCCCGAAAACACATATTGTTATTACCGGGATAGAAAAAGTGATCCCCTCGCTTAGCGACTTAAGTTTGTTCTGGCCCTTATTGGCAACTTATGGAACCGGGCAGCAGTTGACCGTGTACAACACTATTATTGCAGGCCCAAAGCAGCCAGGAGAAAACGACGGGCCTGAAGAAATGTATGTGATATTGCTCGATAACGGGAGAACAAATATCCTGGCTAATGAAAGAACCCGGGAAAGCCTGTATTGCATTCGCTGTGGCGCATGCCTGAATGCTTGCCCGGTATATAAAAATATTGGCGGGCATAGTTACGAAACAACTTACAGCGGGCCTATTGGTTCAATAATAACACCGCAGTTAAAACCGATGCACGATTGGAAGCACCTGAGCTATGCCTCATCGCTCTGCGGCAATTGCACAGAAGTATGTGCCGTGAAGATTAACCTGCATGAGCTTTTGCTCGAAAACAGGCATGATGCGGTCAAAGCAGGCGATGCGGCCTGGGGAGAAAAGGTTGCCTGGAAAGTTTGGAAACAGGCAAACCTTAGCAGGAAGATGATGAACGCAGGGAATAAAAAAATAAAAAATTGGATGGTTAACAAAGTTTTTAAAGGATGGACAGCTCACCGCGCAGACCTTGATTTTTCATCCAAAACATTTAATGAACTGTGGAAAGAAAAGCGCTCTTAAAAGCCCGGGCTTGCTGTTTTCTAAGTACTTTTCAATGCCGGTCTTCATTGGCATTTTGTTTTATTGAAATTGCAGCATGCTTCTATACAGCACAAATATTACCGCACGTTTAACGTATATCATTGAGTTTATTGGCGAACAATTGTTCGATGAGCCGGTTATGACCACAAGCGACAAGGAAGCTTTCCTTTCATATGATAAGCCTAAAATCAATTATTCAGAGACAGAACTTTCCGACAATGAATTTTATATAAAGCCAGTTCCGCTGCTTTTTGAAAATGACATTAGAAAACAATTTATCCATTGCTTTGAGCTGAACTACCACAAAGCGTTCTATCAAACCAGCGGCGACTTTGCTTTTGATGTTTTTGCTGCAAGCTTTTATCTGCTCACCAGATATGAAGAATACCTTGTTCATGAAAAAGATGAATATGGAAGATATGCACATGCCAATTCAATTGCCTATAAAGAAAATTTTCTGCACCAGCCTTTGATCAATATCTGGTTGCAACAGTTCAGGATATCGCTTAAGCAAAAATTCCCCGGGTTGTTTTTTAAAAAAAAATCATTCAGGTTTATACCTACTTATGATATTGATATTGCCTATTCCTATTTAAATAAGGGAAGGAAAAGAAATTTGGCAAGCCTGCTGAGGTCAATTGCTTCCGGCGATTTTAAATCAGTAAAAAGAAGAATAAACGTATTGAAAGGCGAACAAAAGGACCCTTATGATTCCTATGAATGGCTGGATTCGCTGCACTTATATTGCCGGGTAAAGCCCTGCTATTTTTTCCTGGTTGCAAAAGAGCAAAAGGGAAATGACAAAAATATTTCTCCCGATAACAAATCATTGCAGGAACTTATACAATACCATGCTGCGGGTTATAATATAGGTATCCACCCTTCATGGCAAAGCAATGATGACGAAAAAATATTGAAAGAAGAAATAGAATGGCTGGAATACATCGCTGATAAAAAAATTGTTTGCAGCAGGCAGCATTATATCAGGCTCACATTGCCGGAAACCTACCGGAGGCTGATAAAAGCCGGGATAGAAAAAGATTTTTCCATGGGATATGGGAGTATTAATGGTTTCAGGGCTTCAGTGGCATCTGTTTTTTATTGGTATGACCTGGAAAAAAATGAAAAAACAAGGCTGCAGATTTTCCCGTTCTGCTTTATGGATGCCAATTCTTTTTATGAACAAAAGCGCTCGGCGCAACAGGCGATGAATGAGCTTATGGATTATTACCGCACCATAAAAAAAGTGAATGGAGTGATGTCCACTATCTGGCACAATCATTTTTTGGGCACCGACCCCATGTTCGCTGGCTGGAAAGAGGTGTATGAAGTTTTTTTGAAAGAAGAAGTGTATTGGGATGGATAATGCAAAATCGATATTTTGAACTGATGGCGATCAGCTTTTTTTTGGCCAGCCAATAGTAATTTAACTATAATAATCAATTATTATGGTTTGAACTATGAGCCCAGTTGATGAAAAAGGGTATAATACTGAAAAATAGT
>JAFEAJ010000015.1 GCA_018266455.1 Bacteroidota bacterium | reverse complement strand
GCCAGGCAGTTGGTGGTGCAGGATGCGCAACTGATCACCTTTTCGCTCCCATCAAGCACATTGTGGTTCACATTAAAAACAATTGTTTTCAGGTCGCCGGTGGCAGGGGCTGAGATAACTACTCTTTTTGCACCTGCGGCAAGGTGTGCTTCTGCTTTTGTTTTATCGGTAAAAAATCCTGTGCATTCGAGCACCACATCCACATCGTGTTGCTTCCATGGGATCTCGGCCGGGTTTTTTTGTGCATAAATCTTTACTTCATCCCCATTTACTACAATTGAATTTTCTGTTGATTTCACTTCAGCGTCAAAACGGCCCTGTGCACTGTCGTATTTCAATAAGTGAGCAAGCACTTTAGGGCTGGTCAAATCATTTATTGCAACCACATCAATTCCTTCCTTTTTGTAAATCTGGCGATAAACGAGGCGGCCAATTCTTCCAAAACCATTAATAGCAACTTTAACTGTGCTCATAATTGATAATTTAGGATTTTTAAATTGAGGTGCAAAGTTATGATATTGTGCCGCTTTTTGAGCGCCTTTTTTTGATTGTGCGCATGGAGCATAATGATTAATGGGCAGCTTTATGCCAACAAATTATGGAATGGGGAGCAACAAGGCATAAACAGCAAGCCCTAAACCCAAAAAGTATTTGGCAGATTTTGCTGCTGACTATATCTTTGCAATCCTTTCGATAAAAAAATGAAGGGCCATCAGGCAAAAGCCGCGTTGGTCAATCGGTTAAGACGCATCCCTTTCACGGATGAATGAGGGGTTCGATTCCCCTACGCGGTACGATATTCATAACAAAAGAGCCCAATAGGTGTTGGGCTTTTTCTTTTGCATCAACTGGCATTCAGGCATTGCTAAACCTGGCTTTGTTTCTTGGTGAGCTCAAGCATAGGGGAAAAATCATCCCGGATAGAAAGCTTTTTATTGCCGAACAGTTCAAGTTGGCGTATATTCTCCATATACATTCATATATACATAAGTACCGGTCAGGCTTTTAAAACAATTTTGCCGGGCAACAGGTTTTTTATTTAATGTTTATTCTTCATTCAAAGCAAATGCATATATACTTTAACATGTTATGCTACAGCCGAACGCAATAATAAAACGTGCATGCAGGAATATGTACAATCCAAAACTGTTCTTATAATAGAATGTGCCCATTATTGTTTCTTATTAAAGAAGTAAGATTTCCCGGCTACTGATTGAAATTTGACTATATATCCATCCTCCTTATCTGCTACAGAAACAAGCCTGCCATCAGCAGATCTCAAAGGCACTGAAGTATGTATGATGCATTCGCCGCCTTTCTTTGATAATATTTTTGTTTCAGTTAATGTGCAATGGCGCCATCGCATGCTTATTTCAAAACCACCTCTCGCCATCAGGCCTGAAATATCGCCCTGTGGCCATGCAGAAGGCAAAGCAGGCAGCATTTGAATAACGCCTGTGTGGCTTTGCAACAACATTTCAGCCATGCCTGATACCCCGGCAAAATTCCCATCAATCTGGAAAGGGGGGTGCGCATCAAAAAAATTTGGATAAGTGCCGCCGCCATTGTGCATTTCTATTTCACCTGTACTGGTGTATTTCAATAACTGCCTTATCAGCTTGTATGCATGGTCGCCATCAAGCAACCTTGCCCACCAGTTAATCTTCCACCCTCTGCTCCACCCGGTGCCCCCATCGCCTCGTATTTCCAATGTTTTTTTTGCCGCTTTAAAAAAAGCCATTTCATTGGGGGTAATCTGTCTTCCCGGGTACAAGCCGAACAAATGAGATACATGCCTGTGCTGCATATCTGTTTCTGTAAACTCTTTATACCATTCCAGCAACTGGCCTTTGCTGCCAATGTGCATGGGGTACAATTTGCTTCTTTTAACAAGAAGTGTATCCCTGAAATTATTATCGTCCCGCAAGACTTTTGACGCTTCAATTACATTGGTAAACAAATCCCAGATGATGGAGATATCCATTGTAGTGGCAACAGATACGCCTTGTGCTTTTCCTGCGCTGTCAAAGAATTTATTTTCGGGGGTTGTTGAAGGCGCCGTTACGAGATGGCCATTTCCATCTTCCACCAGCCAGTCAATCGAAAACAAAGCAGCCTGTTTCATAACCGGATAAACATTGCGCAAAAAGGCGGAATCGCGTGTAAAAATATAATGCTCCCATAAATGCCTGCAAAGCCAGTTGCCCCCCATTGGCCAGTTGGCCCATACCGGGTCGCCGGAACCTTTATTCCCTACCGGGTTTGCAACTGCCCATATATCCGAATTATGATGGGCGACCCATCCCCTCACATGATAAAATTCTTTGGCAATGTTTGTACCGGTAACCGAAAGGTTTTTAATAAACGAAAGCAAAGGCTGATGCATTTCAGAAAGGTTGGTCACTTCAGCAGGCCAGTAATTCATTTCCGTGTTGATGTTGATGGTGTAATTGGAGCTCCATGGTGGCCTTAGTTCATTATTCCAGATACCCTGCAAATTAGCAGGCGGGCCACCAGGCCTTGAGCATGAAATAAGCAGGTAGCGCCCGTATTGAAAATACAATGTTTCCAGGCCGGGGTCATAAGCGCCGGTGGCGTACGCTTTTAATCTTTCATTGGAAGGAAGCGCCCATTGAGGATTATCAGCAAGCGTATCTTTCAACTGAAATGAAACACGGTCAAAATATTTTTTATAATCTGCAATATGAGCCGTGCGCAATACAGGGTATGCCATTGCCGATGCCGATTGTATCAATGAATCAGTAATGGCCTTTTCATTTTTGCCATCCGAATCAGGGCACTTGTCAAAGCCATTAAAACTGGTGGCTGCTGCCACATATACAACAACCTCTGTTGCATCAGCAACATGCATTCCTGAATTATCAACAGCAATCCTGCCATCTTTTGATAAAGCTTTTATCTGATACCTAAAGCGCATGCCATTGCAGCCCGAGGTATCTTCATAAATTACGGGTGGCCTTCCCGGCGTATTATGATAATTCGGGTCTACGTGCGCAGGTGCTTTGCCGCTTACCATAAGCTCATTATTGCCTTTAGCCGACACATTGATATGCAGCAGGCTTTTAGCCGAAAGGTCAAAGCTCAGTTTGCCTTTTCGCGATGCTGTTAATTTTATCAACAGGGCATTGGCTGGCGCTGAGGCAAACATTTCTCTCGAATATTTTACGCCATTGACGGTAAAACTTGTTGTGGAAATTGCATGTTGAATATCCAGATCACGATAATAAGCAGTTGGTTTAGGGCCATTAAAATTTTGATGGATCATGATATCGCCCAGCGGCATATATGATTCCGTGAACAAGCCCTGCATGTGTTTAGTAAGGGAATCGGCTTTTGAATAATCCCTTTCTTTTAAAAGCGCTTCACGAACCGGTGCGAGGTAACTGAAAGCTGCTGGGTTAATGCTGTCCTTTACAGGGCCGCCGCTGTATAGCGTACTTTCATTCAGTTGCAGCAATTCAGTTTCAATGCCGCCAAAAACCATTGCCCCTATATGCCCGTTGCCAATGGGCAGCGCTTCCACCCACTGTGATGCGGGCCGGCTGTACCACAATTTAAGCGCCTGCGCATGCTGTGCATATAAACAGGCAACATTTGCGGTACAACAACAGAAAATCAGCATTGAATTGAACAACTGTTTCATTTTAAATATCGTTTTAATGAATGTTCAATGATGTTATTGGTTGCTTTTGATCATGGTATTCATTTCAAAAACTATAGATAAAGGAGATTAAAACAGCCTTTCCAATATCGACATAATTGTGCTTACGGCATTCTAAAAAAAATATGATGAAGCCCTGAAAAACATTGTTCCTGTTTTTTTTATCAATTGCAGGGCCATAACAACACAATATTTAATTTTTAGCTGTAGCTGTTCCAGTATCGATTTTTCAATCCCCCAACATGGTTTGTTTCGGCTTAATCAATTTAAGCACTGCCATTTCATTATTGCAGGGCACCATTCAAACGGAACATGTATTGTTTGCTGCGGGCCAATTATTTTCAAAGAGATGAAGGCCAAAACTTATGCAACCAATTCTTCAACCATTGCCCACGCACCATTTGTTAGCTGAATTTATCAGAGGCATGACAAAGGCTCCCGTAAAACAGAGAGCCTTTTCGATCGTTCTTATAACTATTGTTTCCTGAAATGAATACTATGCCAGCCTTATTAGCAACCCATCGTACCGAAGAAGATTTTTAACAACCGAAAGCATTGCAAGCCTAATAAAAAAAGTTTCTTCATAGTGCCAGGCAGCACAACGCCCAATCCTGATTTAACAGCTCACTTCCTTCAGGTTATAATCACCTTATTTGCGATCAATAAAAAGGGTTCTGGATAAGTTTTAAATTTTTATTCATTTCATCATAAGCTATGGGCAGGAAATAAAACTTGGCGTTCCAGGCCCTGGCACCGGCATAATCTAAATTTGCATAATTGCCTGCCCCGCTAACATCAGCAACCGGTGTGTAAACAGGTGTACTTGACCCATAGTCAGTAGACCCGTTATACGGATAAAACACGTGAATTGCCCACACATTGCTAAAGCCGGCTTTTTGCCCATACACTGCAGGGTCGCAGATCATCCAACGCCGAATATCGAAATAGCGCAGTTCTTCAAACGCCAATTCTATTTTGCGCTCATGCTGCAGGCTAGCCATAGTTGCAGTAGCAATATTGGGCATACCGGCCCTTGTTCTTATCATGTTTATATATGTTGTGGCAGTAGCGGCATCGCCAAGGCCCAGGCATGCTTCGGCATAATTCAGCAAGACTTCAGTATAGCGCATATAGCGCCATGGAGTTGCCTGCAAAACTTTTAGCGGGTCGATCGTAGGGTCGATCCATTTTCTTAGGTAATAGCCGGTAGGCGACCAGTTCCAAATATTAGCACCGGTAGGAGGATTGTGCGTATCAAAGCCCCCAACTTCATACTGGATATCGTCAGTATTTGGATGGGATGGCGAGATGTTTTGATATCCTGTTTGAAGCTTGCCCGTAGGCTCATGTGGCAGGATGTCAGATGTTCTCTGCCGCCAATAAGCGCCATCGAATAAAACGGTGCCGTAAAGACGAGGGTCGCGGTTTTTATAAGGCGCCGCAGCCTGCGTTGGATTGCCCCAGCTAAAGGTGCTGCCATCGTTCATTTCGTACTCATCAACGAATTGTTGCGTAGGCGCATCAACACCCCAGCCCCAAAAGCCATTGGGATTATGAAACTGTCCCTGCCCAACAGTTTTTCCATAAGCGTTCCAGTCAGCAACCGTATTAGTAGAAAAATATTTTACAAAAATATCTTCCGGCGTGGTCATTTGCAAGAACAGGTTACCATAATTAGTGGCAGCATCAGCTTGTGATGCCGGATTTGGCATGTACAATGAATATTGTCCTAAATTGATTACAGCCAACGCTGCATCTTTTGCTTTTTGCCAACGAGCCTGCCTGTCGCCTGCCGAGAAGCTGGTGTATCTCACCAACTCAGGGTTTGAATAGCTTGCAAATGGGTCGGGCACTGTGCTGTTCCCTCCGTTGTATAAATCACTGGCTGCATATAACAATGCTCTTGATTTTAAAGCAAGCGCTGCGCCTATGGTAGCCCTTCCTATCTGGGCCTGTTGCAAAGGAAGGTACTTAGCTGCGCTATCGCATTGGTCCGATATAAACTGAATGCAATCAGCATAAGTATTTCTTGCCACACTAAAGCTATCAGTTAATGTGTAAGCTTTTGTAATGATGGGCACCCCGCCGTAAAACGATACAAGGTTATGGTACAAAAAAGCCCTTTGAAAAAACACTTCACCCATTAGCTCATGCTTGGTAGCCGTATCAATTGGCGATGCGCCTATTCTTGAAAAAAACAAATTGGTGGCCCTGATAAAGGAATATTCATTAGACCATGTAAAATGTTGCAATTCGGGGCAATTGCCATTATTAAAAGGCCCTAAATTACTGGGGGTGATCTGGCTTAACATGGCCATTTGCTGCCCTGCCCATGTGCAGGCCTGCGTAAGTGCCTCATCAGTAAGCGAAGCCAGCATTGACCAGTCGAACCCATGGGGCAACCCCTGGTAAATGTTGTTGACAAATGCCGTTAATAACCCAGGGTCTGTTGAATTAAACACCGCATCATCAGAAACTGCGCTGACAGGTGTTTGGTCGAGTATTTTTTTATTGCATGATATTCCAACACCTATTAAAACAAGCGCTAATAAAATCATGTAAACAATATTTTTTTTCATGTCTCTTATTTTAATTTTTTAAACAATCGATAACTGCTTGGTTTTAAAATGTTACGGTTAGCCCCATTGAAACCACACGCGACAAAGGATAATTAGCGCCTGAAATGCCAGGAGCACCGTCACGAGGATTGGTATCTGCCCCCAATTCCGGATCAAAATCTTTGAGACCGGGGCACCAGGTAAGCAGGTTCTGCCCGCTTACATAAACGCGCACATTTTTAATACCTGTTTTTTGAAAGTTCCTTGTATCAATTGTATAACCCAACTGAAGTGTTTTCAAGCGAACATAATTTGTTTTATGAAGGAAAAAAGTGTTGCTGGTATTATCCCAGTAATAATTGCCCCGGTTGGGTGTTCTCGGGATATTGCCATTTGGATTGGTAGGTGACCAGCGGCCATCTAACAAACTTTCGCGAAAATTGGTAAATGTACCTCCATCTGAATTAACATACATTACCGCTCCGGTAGCGCCCTGGAATAAAAGAGCTAAATCGACATTTTTGTAACTCAAATTAATATTAGCGCCAAAAGTAAATGTAGGGATACTGCTTTTGTAAATTCTTGTTTGCTGTCGCGAATCCATGGTATCGTTTTTAGCGATATCCACATACCTTATGTCGCCGGGCGCCGGGGGAGTGCTGAGCCCCCATGATTTGAAGCTGCCTGCATAAGCTGCCGAATCTTTAGAATCGTGTATCACGCCGTCAGCAACATAAAACAATGCGGAGCCCATGGGATGCCCTGTGGTCTGTTGCCATACTGGGGCGCCAGGCGCTTCTCCCCACTGTAATACTTTGTTTTGGGCATAACCACCATTGAATGATATGGAATAGTTTAACTTGCTCCGGGTGGAATTGCTATATGTGATTGTAAAATCGAAGCCCTGGTTTTGCGCTTTACCATAGTTTACGCTGGGCAATGACAAGCCTGCGGAAGAAGGCACAGTAGCATTTTGGGGCCATAAAATATTGCTTCTTTTATAGTAAAAATAATCGGCTTCAACCGTTAATTTGCTATTTAAAAAGCTGGCGTTAAAGCCAATATTGCTTTGGTTGGCAACCTCCCATGTGATGTTCGGGTTGGCAATAACGCTCTCGTACACAGTTTGCAGTTCACTTAAAGCACTGGCAGCATTAACCACAAAGGGGTAATAATACCCTGACGAATTGGGATAATAACTGCTGCCAAATAAATAAGAAGTTAAGTATTGAAAATCAGCTACACGGTCATTACCGGTTTGCCCCCAGGATGCTCTTAGTTTAAAATAGTCGATAAACTTAACATTGTCCTTCCAAAAATTTTCTTCTGAAGTTACCCAACCTAAGGAAACGCCGGGGAAAAAGCCAAACCTATGGCCGGGAGCGAAAATATAAGAACCATCGTACCTGCCAACAAACTCAAGCAGGTATTTATTGGCATAGCTATAATTGGCTCTTCCAAAATAGCTTAACCTGGCATTTACCGTACCTGAACCTCCGGTAGCCTGATTTGCAGTTGTTCCGGCAAACATTTCCTGGACTGCAGTGGAAGCAAACAAATCTCTGTAAGCATTAAAGCTTTCCGTATTGCCATTTGAAACCTGTGCGCCAAGCATTAATTTCAGGCTATTGTTTTCTCCAATTTTGGTTTGGTAGTTCAATAAGCCATAAGCCAGCTTTGAATAGTTGCTTTGAAAGGACTCGTATAAGCTGGGCGAGTTATTAGCTCCTGCCCCAAAAACATTAGAAAAAAGAACTGGTTGTCCTTTGCTGTCAACTGTTGTTCCATCCCAGGAATATAAACGCCACGGCTTGGTGAAATTCTTATCAAAATCAAAACCCTGATCATAAGACAGGTTCCCGTTAAACGTCAGGCCATTTATCCAGGGAATGTTCACATCCAATCTTAAATTGGTGTTCAAAACATAATATTTGTCATTATTATAACCCGTGGCGCCCGTTGAGATCACTACAGGGTTTGTGCCATTTTCTCGAGCAGGGCCGGGCAATCCATTTGGCCACCAGGCAACAGATGTTGGATATGATGACACCAAATTGCTAAAAATAGTGCCTGCCGATTTTTGAGGGAAATGCCTGTCTTCTAAACGCCCTTTTATATCTACACCTACACGTATGTCTTTGCTGATTTTGCCATCCACATTAGATGTAAACCCATACTGGTTGTAGTAAGTAGCGCTATTTTTATATTGCCCGTCCTGGTGTTTCACATCTAATGAAACAAAATAGCGCATAGATTCTGTTCCGCCAGTAATGGCAATGTTTTCATTATTTTGAGCCGACATTGGTTTTAAAGTTTCTTTAAACCAGTCGGTATTAGGATAGCGCAAAGGGTCGGAGCCATCTTTAAATTTCTGGATTTGTGCGGCAGTATATGTTTGGTTCAACCCGCCCGAAGGATTGTTATAATAGGCAATTTCGTTTAATGCGGTAGCATAAAGCGGGGCATTTGCCATTTTAGGTAATTTTGTGGGCTGGTTGTAGCCAAAGTTGCCGTTAAATGTAATTTCAGGCTTTCCTGTTCTCCCTCGTTTAGTTGTAACTAAAATAACCCCGTTGGCAGCTCTTGAACCATAGATAGCTGCAGAAGCATCTTTCAGTACTGTTATGCTTTCTATGCTGTAAGGGTCAATTCTTTCCAAACTTCTGTCAGGCACGCCATCAATCACCACCAACACACTGTTATCATTAAAGGTGTTGCTGCCCCTGATCCGCAAAGTAGTGCCATCATAACCGGGTTCACTGCTGCTGGTTACGGCCACAAGGCCAGGAAGCCTGCCGGCTAAACCATTGGATACATTAGTTACCGGCGCTTCTGTAACTTCTTTTGATTTGATTGTGCTTATTGACCCTGTTAAAGTGGCTTTTTTAGCTGTGCCATAACCAACTACCACTACATCATTCAATTGCTTATTGGCTGAAATAAGCTTGACCACTACATTATCATCCTTTGGGTTGACTTCAGCGGTTGCATAACCAATACCGGAAACAGATAAAACCACTTTGGAAACAGATGAAGGTATTTGTATTTTGAAGGCTCCCTTTTCATCGGCAGCAGTTCCAATTTTTGAGTTGAGCACTTTAACGGTTGCCCCGGCAATGGGTTCGCCGGTTTGCGAGTCGGTAACCGTACCAGTAATGGCCCTTGTTTGAGCCATGGATCCAATGCTTACGAGCATCAAGGGCAATAATAAAATGAGCAAATTAATTTTTTTCATACAACTTTAATAATTAAATGTTTACAAGAAATGAGCGAGCCCAAGTAGGTAGTTGCCTTAGCAGCAGGCACTAAATTGTTGTGGCTTTTTACATAAGCATTTGTTTGGTGTTAATAATAAGCAAATATCAAAGCGGAGAAAAGATAGGTTAGGGGGGCAAATAATAAAAAAAGGGGGGCAAATTATGTTTTTTGAGGTTTTTTTCAACAAACCCGGGGAAATGGTTTTTATATTTGTTTTCTATCCTAAACTACGTGAATCACGTAAAGCCTGGTTTCTTGCCAATTGAAACCTTCTGGTTCAAGTTCCTTAGAAAACTTCAAACCAGGCGCAAGTTATTTTTGCTTCTTAAAATATTAAGTCATTGCCTGAAATTAAAAACGGTTCAGCCCTATTTATTAATAAACCGGCTAAAAATCAAGGAAATGAATAGATTAAGATGGATTATTGGTTATTCCAATTCTCTTTTTTTAAGATTTTATTTCCGAACGTTTTGCGGTAGCGCTTAACATACTCCGAGGGGTTGAGGCCAAATAATTTTGAAAATTGCTCCCGAAAGTATTTTATATCATTGAATCCTGTAACATAAGTAATCTCCACAATTGTTTTGTTGGTATTGATCAATAGTTCAGCAGCTTTCCGCAAACGCAAATACCTGATGAAAACATTTACTGTCAGGCCCGAGACTGCCTTTATTTTTTTATACAAGGCCGGGTAGCTCATCCCAATCTCCTTACAAAAAGCATGTACTGTAAATTCCGGGTCATCCATGTGAGATTCAATGATCTCGATACATCTCTCTAAAAATTTTTTATTATCCGCATCAATAGCTGATGTCGGTTGCAAAGTAACCGTATTGAAGAAATGCTGCTGCAGGCGGTTCCTCGACTGCAAAATATTCTGGACACGCGCAACGATCAACTCCCTGCTAAAAGGCTTATTCAGATAATCTTCTGCCCCATGTTCAATTCCTTTGATCTTTGATTCCTCGGACGAGCTTCCTGTCAAGAGTATAATGGGAATATGTGCAAGGTGGGTATTTGCCTTTATTTTCCGGCACAATTCAATCCCATCCATTTTGCTCATCACCAGATCGCTTATCACTATAGCAGGGATTTCTTTGCTGATCAGGTCGTAAGCAGGTATGCCATCGTCTGCTTCATAAATATTGAATTGTTCGCTGAAAATATCTTTTATGTAATTCCTCAGGTCGGCATTGTCATCTACAACCACCATAGTAGGCAAACCAGAAATTATTTTATCGATTACCATGGACTTGTTATTCAATACCTGGTCGGTATTTACAGGTTCATCCTGTTGAATATCTTCCACCAATTCGTCAATAATGCTTTGCCGCTTATTGGCCAGTTCGCTAATAGCGGGTTTGTGTAAATGAACTGTGCTCGCAGGGAGTGTTAATGTAAATATTGTGCCCTCGCCTTCTTTGCTTGTGTAAGACAATTTTCCGCCATGCGCCATCGCCAGTTTTTGCGACACATTGAGCCCAATACCAAACCCTGCTAGAGAGGCTTTCCCGGTATTATTTGCCTGGTAGAAGGGGTCGAACAAACGATTATTGATATTGTCTTCAATGCCACAGCCCGTATCGCTAACGGCGATAAATAATTGCGCTTTCTCCTCATGAATCGATAACTCAACTTTGCCGCTTGGAGGAGTATATTTCAGCGCATTGGAAAGAAGGTTAAACAAGATGATTTCAATTTTTTCTTTGTCGCCACGAAACAAAATTTCATTCGCTGGCCTCTGAAAGGTTAAGTTGATATTTTTAGAAACCGCCAACTGGCAAAAACTTAAAAAAACCTCATTACAAGCCTCATTTAAATCAAAATCTGTTAAATGCAGTTGCTGATTTATTGATTCTGCTTTCCTGAATAATAATAATTGATCTACCAAGCTCAGCAATCTCCTGGCATTTCGTTGAACAGTTACCAGTTTCTTATGTATTTTTTCTGAAGCCATTTCTGTTACCAGTTCCTTTAAAGGGTTTACGATCAGGGTAAGAGGTGTTCTGAATTCATGAGATATGTGGGTAAAAAAAGCAATCTTTCTTTCTGTCAGTTCCATTTCTTTTTGCTTTTCAAGCAATGCCAGCTTTATTTCATACCGCAACCGTTCCTGCCGGCGGTAATGATAAAGAAAGAGATAGATGATGCTGGTCACAAAACCGGCATAAAGCAAATATGCCCACCATGTCCTGTACCATGGGGGCAACACTTTAATAGACAGCAATTGTACCTCGTCATTCCAAATCCCATCCGCACTCATTACCTTGACATAAAACTTATATTCGCCTTCCCGCAAATGGCTATAATTAGCAGTTCTCACATTATTTGCAATATTCCAGTCCTTGTCCCATCCTTTTAAAAAATAGGCATATTTCAGGTTAGCTGCATTTGAATATTGCAATGCGGTAAAATCAAAAGAAAAGATCGCTTTATCAAATGGAATACTAATACTGGTAATAATGTCTTTGTCGCGTGTAGTAACATAAGCTGTTTCTGTTTCAATCGGCGTGTTATCAATTTTTAATCCTGTCAGAAATAAACGCGGGATATCCTTCTTGCTATAAATGCTATCCGGATAAAAAATATTAAATCCTTTAATCCCTCCAAATAAAAACTCTCCTGTTTTGGAAACCATTGCCGCATTAAAACTGAACTGGTTGCTTTGCAATCCATCTGCCTGTGTAAAATTCCGATATGTTTTTAAAGTTGGGTTGAAATTGCATAAGCCATAATACGTACTTAACCAGAGATTACCTGCCTTATCCTCAAGTATCCCTAGTATCGCGTTGTTGGGCAGCCCGTCTTTTGTAGTAATCCTTTGGTATTTCCCTTTTTCCCGGTCAAATAGCAATAAGCCCCCCCCTTCCGTGCCAACCCAAAAATGATGGCTCCTGTCTTCATGAATACATCTGATTGGGTAGCCAATAAAAAATTTTTGATGTTTCCTTTTTCCAGGATCAATTTTTATTAAAGAATTGTAATTGCCGCCCCACAAATTACCCGCCTTGTCTTCTTTCAGAACCTGAAAGTCCATCAATGAATTATCAAAAACTTCAAACTTATCAGCAACCCTGTTATACAAATACAGGTGACCACTGCTGCTGGCGCATGCCCATAACCGTTTCTTACTGTCTTCAAAAATCTGCCAAACATTTCTCTCTTCGATTTTTTGAGGAGGGTTATAACAGTTATAATGCCTGAATGTGTTATCGGGTTTGTTAAGTTTATTTATTCCTCCAAACCAAGTGGAAATCCAAATGTCTTTTTTGTAATCTCTTGCTATACAAGTAATGAAGTTACTGCTGATGGAGCCTGGATCAGATGAATGAATGTATTTGGTGTAAGCGTTCTTTTTTTTATCCCAGAAGCGCAACCCGGCGCCATCCGTGCCGATCCATAAATTCGATTTATCATCCTCACAAAAAGAAAGGATGAAGTCGTCAACATCCCCAGCCCTGCCATCATTATAGGATATTGTTTTAAATAAGCTGTTGTTTTTTTCCAGTACATTTACCCCGCCCCTTAAAGTCCCTACCCATTCCCGGCCTTCGGCATCAATACAAAGGCTATAGATCGCATTGCTGTTGATGGTTTCGCCCTGCACATAGTAAGGCAGGGCCTTTTTCCCCCCCGGAGGCAAATACCACAGCCCATTCCCGTCAGTGGCTATCCACAATCCATGCTTTGCATCTTCTGTCATATCTCTTACAGTCATTTCCGGAACTGGATCAAACCGTGTAAATGTGTTCCCGCTGAGCTTAAATATCCCAAAGTCATTTCCAACAAGTACTTCTCCGTCAGGTCTCACAAAAAGAGAGCCGCACTGTGTTATACCTGAAGCCACGTGAAGAAATTTTTCACTTCTGATGTCATACTTGTATAAACCAAGGTCACTAATAAAAACCCATGTTTCATGGCGTATTGAATCATATTCAATACACGGAACACGATAAGCCGCGCCTGCTTTCCCTGAAAATGCAATTTGTTTGCCTGTTTCTTTACTGTCATTAAAAACAATCAATCCATCATGCGCTGCGCCAACCAACATTACATTACCTATTTTTTTTATAGACAATACATCATCATGCAAAGGGATGCTTTCCGAACTATTGACCTTCCTGAAACGAGGAGTGAAGAAAACTGACTGTGCAGGGTCATAAACACTTGCGCCTTTTCCCCCGCCCACCCAGATTTTATTTTCATTGTCGGAATTGATACAATAAATATGATTATCCAGCAGTGAAGCGGAGTCGCCGATTATATTTCTGAACACACGAAAAGAATACCCGTCGTACCTGTTCAATCCGTCATAAGTTCCGAACCACATAAAACCATGGTGATCCTGAAAAATACAAGTCACCGCATTGTTAGAAAGGCCCTGGTCTATTCCTATGTGTTTTACGGTTACTGAATCGGAAGCAAAACAACTGCCTGTTAAGAAAAAGAAACACAGGTATGCAGTGAACCTCATATAAAGCAAAAGAGTTTTGGTTATTCCCTCACAATATCAGCTTAAAAATAGCGTAATAAAATTAAAATTACGTTTTTATTCCTTATGAAGCTTTTAACTACATTTACTGTTTGCTATGAATTTCTTTAAATCGCACTTGCTCATTTATACATAGCTTACCTGCCAAATGCTGTTTTGTGTTTTTTGATTTAAGAAATGATTATGTGGCCTTGCAGGGCTCTCTTTCTTAGAAGTTTAATTGTCAGGTATTCTTTCTGCCGATTAGAATGACCTCAATTTTCCTTTTGAATTTTTTATCGTCACTGCTTCGACATTATCATCAACTGCGATAAATCGCGAAGATTGCGACAGGAAAGAATTGCCATAGTAAAATTCTTCCTTGCGGCTTTCCCCATTTTTATATTTTATCATTGCACTGACATCATCAGGCTCAACTCTTATCGATTTTATTTTTCTTTTCAATTGATATAGTTTCAGAACATCCTGGTGCTGGCTTGCAGCGATGAGATAATCTCCGGAAGACCTCAACAATTTTACAAGGGCTTTGCCATTGCCGGGAATATAAATGCCACTTTGCAAAATTGACTGTGGGGCAAAATTCCCTTTCCCATCTCCTTTCAACAATAAGCCATTCAGCGCATCATAACGCCCGGTGCCCACTTCAGTTCCATAATCATTTCCATTCATCAACACATCTAGGTTGCCATCGCCATCAAAATCATCAACAACCATTGCATTGATCATTGACACCTGTGCTTCGCGGGGCAAAGGCACCATAGTGAATTTCCCTGCGCCGTCGTTTCGCAAATAACAGGACTGAAGCATGTTGGCCTGCATGCGGATAGCGCCATTGCGCTGCTCAGGTGTAAGTATGTCATCCATGGCAGCTAAGGCAAAGGGTTTGTAGGTGGCAAACCTTTTTTTTATGCCGGGGAATTGCCTGGCAATATCATCTCGCCCAAAAGCGGGAAATTCTTTTTTTTGTCCATCCACATCTGCCAGGTAAAGGGAGGGTATTGATATAAAAGTTCCGCTGTGATCGAAATCTTTTGCGGTAATGCAAACAGGAAATTGTTCATTGCCTCTGTAAAATGTGTTCAAGCCAATATTGCCAACAATATAATCTGTTCTCCCTGTGTGCCTGAAATCTCCGGCAACAATAGAGTTCCACCACCCGGTTTTCCCTGCCATTCCAGACGAAGGCGTAACGTTTTCAAATCTCCCCCCGATATTTTTCAGGAATGTGACAGGCATCCATTCGCCTACAACAATCAGGTCAGTTTTGCCGTCATTATCAAAATCAGTGAAGAGTGCATCGCAAACCATTCCTATATTTTTCAAATCGGGGGCCACTTCTGCAGTGACATCAGTGAATTTTACTTGGCCGTTTTCCGAATCGTTGCGAAAAATGAAACTGCTCACAGGCCTTGGGTATTGCGCAAGGGCCACGCGACCGGACACAAACAAATCCAGTTTGCCGTCATTGTTAAAATCAAAGGCCCTTACGCATAATTTGCTCGTATGATTAAATGGCAATGCGGAGGGATTTTCCGTAAAATTTCCCTTTCCATCATTGATATACAATTTATCCTGATACCCAATGCTGTCTGATGCAGTTGAATAACCGCCTCTTGTTATATACAGATCGGGCTTCCCGTCTCCATTGGCATCGAAAAGCAGGATGCCTTCATCCTTTGCATAATTAATTTGGCCAGGCATGCCTGGCAACAATTCTTTCTGAACAAATTTTCCGTTTTGCTCCTGCAAAAAAATCTTTGCAGGATCATTTGCATTGCCTCCAACCACAAAGTCATCAAGGCCATCGCTGTTAATATCAGCTACAGCCAAAGCTGGGTTATATTCTGAAAGCTTATGCGGCAACAATGCCTGGATATTAAAATCAATTACCGGATCATCTTTATGAACATATTTAATACCAGCATCGGCTGTTACTTCTTTGAACAACGCATGCTCGGCAATCACCGGCTGCTGATACAAATTATCTTCTTTCGCATCTGCTATGCGCACAACAATTGTTTGACCCGCTTTTATATTCTTTATGGTTTGTTTTTTCCCATTGTTCCATTTGATGACAGCGGAATCGATCTTACCTGTTTTCCCTAAACCAAAATGCGCCATGCATTGCACTGATGACAGGTACCCGCGATAAGGATTATTGTCGTACACCTGCTGCCTGCCATGGCCATAATAAATACTTGCAATGGCCCCGATGCCATTAACATTTTGCTCCCCTCCTTTAAATTGTATGTTCAGGTAATGCGTAGAAACCGTATCATCGTCCCTTGAGGTATTCCTGTACAATAATGCTTCGTCATTAATATTATTAATAACCATATCCATTGCACCATCATTATCGAAATCAGCATAAGCAGCGCCATTAGAAAAGGTAGGCACCGACAGCCCCCATCTATTCGTTACATCTTCAAATCCTGCTTCTCCGTTATTCTTAAAAGCATAGTTGTGCAGCTTTACTTGGGGCATCATGTTCAGCATTTGCATATTGCTGGCAAGCCCATTTGCCTGTTGCCGGTATGCCATGAAATCATGATCGGACCAATCTCGTGGAAAGCCGTTGGTAATAACCAGGTCGCGGTAACTGTCATTATCAAAATCAATTACCAGCGGATCCCAGCTCCAGTCTGTTTGCGACATCCCGCTCATGAAACCTATTTCACTAAATGCAGGTATTCCTATTGAATCGTTTTGCCTGGCCGTTGGCCCCTGGTTCAACTGCAAAGTATTGCGTACATATTGATATTGGTAGCCGTAATTTTCAAAATTCTGGTAAGTGTTGGTGTTGTTGGCATCAGACATCATTTTTTTTCGATAATTATCTTCTGCGCTCATATCGAGCTCAACAACATCAGGAAGCCCATCGTTATTAATGTCCACTACATCCTGCCCCATGCTGTTATAAGAAGTGTGCTTGAAATATTCTTTGACCCTGTTGGTGAAAGTGCCATCGTGGTTATTTATATAAAGAATGTTATTCGAAATAAAATCATCGGACACATAAATGTCTTTCCATCCGTCATTATTAATATCGCAGATACTTGCTGCATGCCCATAGCCTTCAAAGCGGATCCCGGCTTCATCTGAAACGTCGTGAAAAACAGGATGGCCAAGGCGCAGGTCCATATCATTCCGGTAAAGCCTTCCCCTGTTGGTGCCGGAAGTTGGCTGGTCCTGCCCAACAAAAACCGATGGGGCGTAACCTCCTGTAGCTTCATTAACGGTCAGGTACATGTCAAGATCGCCATCGTTATCATAATCAAAAAAACTGGCCATCGTTGATTGAACATGCATATCAAGGCCATACTCGGCCGCCTCATCTTTGAAATGAGGAATACCGTCCTTATCTGTGCCCAGGTTAATGTATAATATGTTTCGCCTTCTGAGAGTATCTTTGTAGAGCGTGTTGCAGATATAAATATCCATCAGGCCATCATTGTTGATGTCAACTACTGATACGCCTCTTGCCCACCTCCCCATTCCTTCAACTCCTGCTTTCGAGGTAATGTCTTCAAATTTAAAGTTGCCTTTATTGAGATACAATTTGCAGGGCACCATTCCACCGGTCAAAAAAATATCTTGCAAACCATCATTATTAAAATCACCAATCCCAACACCGCCCCCGCTATAGATATTAACAACAGAAAGCGGGTTGATAGAATCATTTTCAATAATTGTATTATTAAAAACAATACCTGAATGTGAAGATGAAATTTTTTCGAACAAATTATGCTTGCGATTACACGACATGATGACAGCAATGAACATAACAGGCACTATTGCCCGGAGCAGATATTGACTTAAAGAAAAAAAATAATACACGGAAATAGGTAGTTTGAATCAAATATAAGAAAAGTTCATGCTTAGATGAGAAGCTCTGAAGGGCAAAAAAATTCGTTGTATTTGCAATAGGCTTTTAGGCCAGCATGTTTTATGCAACAAACGATACTGGAAGATAGAGCTGTTCTTGAAACAGCTAAACAGTATCCCAGCATCACCACATCTTTGGGCATAACAGAATATGTAGTAAAGGCATAAGCTTATGCTGCACCAATCACTTATTCACTGGTTGCTAACAGAAACAACAATCCCGATCAACTATTGCAACTTATTATGTTTTGCAGGCTTTGGAAACACCGCTTTTGGAAATCAACAGGCACATCAACCACTTTAAAGCATTAAAATGTTAGTGGCGTTCAGAAAAATTTTAATAGCTGGGGCTGTTTGGAATATGAGAACATTTTTTGCTGCAAAGGAAAAATCTTTAAGAACAACAAAACCCGCTTTGCTGTTGTTCAAGCCTCGCCAAGCACCCAAAAAATATAAAAAGATGCATGTACTTTGCACGCATCTTTTTAATACCCTGTCTTTAAACCAATCAATTTTATTAGCTACCTCACTGTATAGCTATAACAGTTACTGTTTAAAACTGGTTCCATTGTAGCAGAATCTACTATCTGGAAACGTATCCTGAATTGTTTACCGCTTGGTACAGAAGAAACATTTCTGAAAAGAGGCTCATATGCGTAGCCAAATCGATCGGTATGTATCGCCTGAGGTGTTAATCCTAACCCAAGTGTGAGCCATGCTGTACTGGAACATGAGCTGTCTGTAATCGGGTCAACAGCTCTTTGCAATAAATAAGTGTGATCGGGGGAAAGATTAAACACCCATGTGTAAAGATTAATAATGTGCGTTGTGTCGTTCTGCCTGAATTTGACAAAGCCGATCGCTTGGCCAAAACCATTTTTTGTTATTTGTTCCCTAAGCACAACATTAAGGTTATAAGGAGCGATACATCCCGACGTGTCAATCTCGTTAAAAGCCGGGTGATGAAAATAATCAAAATAACCTTTTTTACATGAAATTATGTAAATAACCAAAACCGCGACTAACGTAGCTCTAATAACAACGTTGCGCAGGTAAAACTTTTTCATGAAATAAATTTTTTTGTGAGCAATTTATTAACGACGTGAAAATAACACTGCAAACAAACAACAGCACGCATCAATGAGTAAGTTGCGGGAAAGAATGAGTATATACCAAAAAATGAAATAAGCCTATAGCAACATGGGAGCAATTAGTTTCAGCAAAGCTTCCTTTTTGCTTCGTGCAACCGGAATAGTTATATTATCTGAAAGGATCAGTGAGCCGCCCTCGCCTTTTACATATCTGATGGCGTATGTAAGATTCACAAGAAAAGAATGGTGGACCCTGAAAAAAGGATGCATATTCAGCAATTCTTCAATTTCCTTGAGCGTACGGGAAACCAGTAGCTGTTGGCCATTTGACAAACGGATATTGGTATAATTGCTATTGCTTTCGCATGAAACAATATTCGCGATCGAAACCAGTTCGTAGCCATGAAGCATCGGTAGCGCAATCTTTTGCAAGGGGAAATCTTTGTGTTTTTTCAGGTAATCAAGAAGCGTTTTTACCTGTTCTATCGAAGTGTGGCGCGAATGTTCCCTAATCCTGGCCATTGCTACCATAAGCTCATCTTTGTCTATTGGCTTTACCAGGTAATCGAGCGCCCCGAATTTGATGGCCCGAATGGCATATTGCTCAAAAGCAGTAGTGAATATAATATCAAAGTCAATTTCCTTTAACTCTTCGAGCATTTCAAACCCGTTTTTACCGGGCATTTCCACATCAAGAAATATGAGCTGGGGTTTTTTTTGGTTTATCATTTCAATAGCCGTTATTGCATTCTCAGCATTTGCAATCACTTCAATTTTCGGGCAATATTTTGACAGTTGCCATTGCAATGTGTCGCGGCAATTCTTTTCGTCATCTATAATAACAGCTCTTATCATAAGCTTTATAAAGTATTTTCCAATGGCATCCTTATTTCAACACAAGTTCCTTCATTCTTCCCGGTTTCATTTACAAGGTCCCTGATCATTATCTGGGCCTCTTTATCGCCTTTCATGTTCATCAATTGCAGCCTGTCTTGAGTAAGCTGAATGCCTAATGACGATTTTGTTTCACTATTTTTTTTTACGTTTGCCCTTCCGGCTCCATTATCTTTTATCGTGCAAAGCAAAAGTTCGTTCTGCTGTTTTAAACAGATATCAATTTTGCCTTCGCCATCTTTCTTAGGCTGTAGCCCGTGCCAAATGGCATTTTCAACAAAAGGCTGCATGATCAAATTCGGGACCATCACTACAGAAGTGTCTATGTTATGACAATTGATATGATAGCTGAAAGGCACATCAAACCTTATTTTTTCAAGATCCATATACAAACAGAGGCAATCTAATTCATCTCCAAGGGGCACAAATTGCTTTCCCGATTGCTGCAAAACCATCCTTATGAGCTTTGCAAATTTAGTAAGGTAATCTGATGCTTTTTCAGGTTCATTTGCAATAGTGAATTTATTGATGGAATTAAGGCAGTTAAATATAAAATGGGGGTTCATTTGCGAGCGCAATGCCTGAATTTCGAGCTGGGTTGCGCGTTGCTGAAGTTCAATGGTTGTTTTTTCGCTCTCTAGTTTTTGCACTGCTAATTCTTTTTCTATTATCCGGCGCTTTGTTGTTTCATTTTTTCTTTTCAATGATATGTTCCTGAAAATGATAAACCCAAATATCATTAATACCAATATCCCAAAGAGCAGCATATTCTTTTTAAAAGCCTCGTTGCTTAACTGTTGCCGGCTTATTTGAAGTTGTTGCTGACTGATCAGTTTTTCTTTATTTAGCGCATCGATTTGCGCTTTTCTTTTTTCATTTTCCACTGCAGCCTGATGAATGGACAGCTTTTTTGAGAATACATCCAGTGCAACTGAATCTTTCATCTGGTTATATTTTTTGAAATAAAAATATGCACTGTCAGTTTGCCTCAATTTATCATAAATACTAAACATAATATAATACCCATCGCGCTGATATTGCTTTGCTTTTATCACTGATGCCTGCTGCAAAACCTGCTTGCCATAAAAAAATGCTTTTGAAAAATTTTTTTTGCCAGCATAGGCTCTTGCCATATCAAGCAACAGGCGCATCAATTCTGCTTTGTTATTATTTTGCTCAACAATCTTTATGCTTTTGATCAAAGCCGGTAACGCGCCAGCAAAATTATTTTCGGCAATTTTACTTTCGGCTTTTAAAACCTCCGGCAAATCAGAATAGCTGCTCCGAATGGTTAATGACTTTATGCTTTGCAAATATTTGTCGTTTTCATACAGCAAGGGATCATATTGATCAGGCACATAATAAAAATCTCCAAGATCAACCAAAGGATGCCAAGCGAAATAATCAGCTTTCGGGTATTCTAAGCTTTGAAAATAAAAATTCAAGGCAGATTCCCTGTCTCCTGCAAGACGATACAAATCCCCAATTTTTGCGAGCACAATAGCAATGTTGTAAGAATCGTTGATGCTGTTGAAAACATCCAGGCTTTGGTTAAAATATTCAAATGATCTTTCATACTTCCCCGTTTCAAAATCTGCCGAGCCCATAATGGCGATCGCCTCCCCTAATTGTTTTTTTATATCATTGAAATGCGATAATTGAATAACCTGCTCACAGGTCTTTACAGCACTGTCAAAATCTCCTTTACAGAAAAAAGCAAGGGCAAGGTTAAGGTAAGTATCAGCTTTTAGCTTTTTGTCGTTGAGCCTATTGTTGAATGCAAGGGCCTGCTTGCAAATTTCTTCCTGCAATAAAAAATTTCGCATGCCCACGCCGGCAATATGCGCTTTATTGTTAAGCGCAATAACAACTCCTCTGTCATCCTGCAATCTTGAAGATTCCTCAAATGCCTTTTGAGCAAATAATTTCGCCGAATCCGCATTCAGGTAAACATATGCAGTGCTCAAGGTGTTGAGGCAGCTGATTCTTGCAGCGCCATTTAACAGAGGCAGTTCCCTTTTTAAGCTGTCTATTTTAGCTCTTTGTGCGCTAACAATGCCCACAAAAAGAAACATAAACGAGACTGCTACTATGCAAATTTTATGAATTAAAACAACTGGCCTCAATGCCGGTTTAACCCCTGGCCGACCTGAAATATAAGGTTGCGGGAACATAAGAAAATGAATACTCTAAGATAGAGAATTGAACCAATAAAGTGTAAGCATATAACTTTTTCAGCAAAAAATTCCCATGTAGCGAAATGCTAAATTCTTCTTTGTAAACAATCGCTCAAAACCGCAAAACGCTCATTCGCCAGAAAAAATAAAAAAGTTGCATTAATTTATTGATGAACTTTATAAGGCCATAACTAAAACTAACGTAATGAAAAAATTGACAGGATATAAGGAATTTCATATTACCTGCCTTTTTCTTATCGTTATCTCTTATCAATCCATAACTATCCATGCAAATGCCCAGGACAGTACAAAGAAAAAAGAAATTGATGAGCTGCGGTTAAAGCTAACTGAAGATGGCACACATTACCTGAAGTTGGCCATTCTTGGTCAGCTATGGTTACGGTTCAATCAGAGCAATCCGGCATCAACAGTATTAAAACAACCGGCAAATGAAACTTTTGATATTGGTATTAGAAGATTGAGGTTCCAATTTTTTGGCCAGCTTACTGACCATGCATTTTTCTATTTGCATTTCGGGCAGGACAATTTTAATTTCCTTTCTCAAAGAAAATTTGCCGCATTCATACAAGATGTCCTGGCTGAATTCAAAATTAAAAAAAGCAGTGAAGCATTGATACTAGGCGGCGGCCTTACCATTGCAAATGGGCTTTCAAGGTTCACTCAGCCGCAATTGGGAAATATTATGTCAACCGATATCCCCATTTTCGCATTACCAACATTTGATCTTACAGACCAGGCCGGGCGTAAGCTGAGTTTTTTTGCGAGAGGGCAAATCGGCCATTTAGATTACCGTGCTGTTCTTAGCAACCCGTTCCCGGTAACTACCAGCAGCCCTGCGCCGCCTGCAGGCAATCCCTCCAGCCCTAATTCGAGCTTTGCGCAGCAAGGCCATTCCCTGCAATATAGCGGCTTGTTTATCTGGAATTTTTTTGAGAGGGAACCGCATGTTCTTTTGTTTATGCCGGGCACCTATTATGGCAAGAAAAAAGTCTTGAACCTGGAAGCTGGCTTTATTACACAAAAAAACGCCACATGGTCAAGCCCCGATAGTGGCCACACAATAAGTTATCATACGCTGAATTGCTGGTCCGTTGCGGTATTTTATGACGCTCCTTTGAATGCGCAAAAAGGAACTGCATTAAACGCGTACCTCGGATATTTTAATTATGATTACGGGCATGGCTACATCCGTTACATTGGGGCGATGAACCCTGCAGATGGTTTATCATCCGCCAATTTTGCTACGGGCAGCCAGGGCAATGCTTTTCCAATGTTCGGCACGGGAAACATTTTTTACGCACAGCTTGGTTATTTATGCAGAAAAGATTTGCTCGGAAATCATGCCGGAACATTAATGCCTTATGCGACCTTGCAAACAGCAAAATATGACCGGCTCGATAAGCAAATGTCAGTTTTTGATGTAGGCATTAACTGGTTTGTGAAAAACAATACCAGCAAAATTTCTTTTGATTATCAAAATAGGCCAATATATTATTTACAAAATAATAATTTAACAAGAGCTTCGACCCGCAAAGGGCAGTTTGTGATCCAATACCAATTCTTCTTTTAAAAATGTCTTATTGAGGCAGGCCTACTTTATTAATTAATTCCACAAACCGCTTGTCCTGTTTCAAAGAGCCCCAGCGCGGATCTGTTTTCAGCCACACCAACCAATTCGATCGCTCGCTATAAGCCTTATCCAGCCATTCGAAAGCATGATCATGCTCATTAAGCCCGGCATAAACAAGAGCGACACCATAAGCAGTTACAAATTGTTTGGAAGAAAGCACGATCATGCTGTCTAAAATTTTTTGCGCTTGTAGCCTGTCGCCTGCTTCACCATACACATGGCCAATTGCTGCCAGCGCAACCGGCCAGTTTGCATTAGCTGACAAAGCATTTTTGTATTCTGCAATTGCTTCAGGGTATTTTTTTTGCGCTTCAAAACTTCTCCCAAGCCAAAGATGGCTCAGCGAAAGTTTTTGATCAATTTTAAGAGAAGTGTTCAATTGCCTTATTGCAGAATCATAACTCCCTCCGTAATATAAACTGAATCCCATATCCGTGGTGATCGGCGCAGAAAGCGGATCCAATTCAGCAGCTTTTTTAAATATGGCAGTAGCTTCATCATATCTTTTCATAGCTGTAAGGTAATAACCATACCAGTCGTAGGCCAACTCATAATTTGGATTCAGTGCTATGGCAGTGCGGAATTCCTGTTCTGCTGCAGCCCAATCCCAATCATAATAAAACTTATAATAGCCAATCGATGCGTGAGGAGCTGCCAAAGTTGAATCCAACCTCAAAGCTTTTGAAGCAGCCTGCAAAGCTTTTGGAAACGCGTCCGAAGGTGCAATGAAACTCCCATACCCCAATGCTGTATAACAATCTGCTATTCCTGAAAATGCCAACGCATACTTACTGTCAATGGCAATGGCTTGTTCAAAATAACTGATTGCTTTTTTAAGATCCGGCGGGGTCCTTTTATTCCAATAAGAACGGCCTTTCAGGTATTGCTCATAAGCTTCTATGCCGGGAGGCTGTCTCGATGTTTCATGCACACCGTTCAAAATGGTTACCTGTAATTTCTCAGCTATGGCACTGGAAATTTTGTCTTGTATAATAAATGCATCATTTGCATTTTCATCATATTGCTCCGACCAAAAGTTAAAGCCATCTTCAGCATTGATCAGCTGAGCATTCACCCGCACACGATCGCCTTGCTTTTGAACACTTCCTTCAAGAAGCAACTGCACCCCAAGCTCTTTGCCAGCCTTTTTTATATCCATGTTGGTATTGCGAAACTTAAATACAGAATGCCTTGCAGAAACCTTCAGGCCCTTTAAATGGGAAAGAGAATTAATAATGCCTTCGGTTAGGCCATCGCTGAAATACGCTTGCGCAGTATCACTGCTCAGGCTTGAAAAAGGAATTACAGCAATTGATTTATCTCCGCCGGGAAGCGCTCTTTCTTTTTTATAATTTTTATATCTTAAAACAAAGAAATAGGCTCCTAACGCTAAACAAAAAAATAAAACAACAGTTATTGTTTTTTTCATGTTACTACAGGTTCCTGGTTTTCACCAATAAAAGCCTCAGCATTAATTTTCGCCTGTAAAATATTTTGCGCAAAGCTAAACATGGTTATGCTTCTATCCAATATAATAAATATTTCCCAAACAATATATTGGCCAAATGCTCAAAAAAATCAGGAAAGCGCTGCACTGCCTGGTACAATATCAATTTCCTGCAAAAAGGCCTCTGGTACGGCAGGATGCCCTAAAAAACATTTTCTCCGAATTGTGATATTACAAAATTGCAGAAAGAAAATATCCCTCCTGTAATCCTTGGGATCTGTCTAAAAATGATTTCAAAAATTTCATATACAGCCATTAATATAAAACGGCTTTGGGCATTATTGTTTTTAATGCCTTAATTTTACTTTTGCTCCCGATTAATTATGCTGACAACCCGACTGATATTTACCTTTTTCTTAGCCTGCGCCTTCCTGGCTGCAAAACCGCAGGAAACGATAAATAATGATTTCACATGTGGTGGCGCGGTGATCATGGCTGTGAAAACGGCAGACGGAATTGTGATGGTTGCCGACTCAAGGCTTGCGTACCGGTCATTGCAAACCCAGGAACTGCTCGCATATGACGATGGCATTCCCAAAATTTTCCCCTTAAAAAAATTTGCGCTTGGCATATCAGGCGAATTTTCTGATGGCAGCTCGCTGATACGCAAAATCGTAACCGATTTTGATAAATCCGAACCTTCCTATCGCACTCCTGAAGAATGCCTGTATAAGTTCGGGCTGTTCACAAGAGACAATTATCCGGTATATTACAAAAGCCTGGACACCTCAACGCTCATTTGTGCGGGCTATGGCCCCGAGCCAATGATCGCTATTTTATTGAATGGGAAAACCTACCCCATTAACCAAGACCTCTGGGCCTCCAATGTTTTTAAGGAAATAGACTCCTTGCATTTATTTGCGATTAACCCAGAAACGGGGAGCAGGAAAGCGGCAGAAATTGCAGCGAATACAATGGAACAGTACATAAAGGCAATGCATAAAGAGAATGAAGCAGGCAGCCTTTTCTCGGTGCTGAAAATAAGTTCGGACAATTCCTGGAAATGGCTGAAAAACGATTTTACAGGCAATGATTACCTGACTGAATGCGAAGCGGCTACCGCAATTTACAACAAACAAGCCAGGCTTGAATTTACCTCTGGCGATAATAAGAAATTAATGATGGGGTATGTCAAAGCCATCAGGAAATATTGCCAGCAGAAAAACCTGAAATAACAGGGTTGTTGCTGACCTGAAAATAATTTTTCGATTCCTGGTCATTAATCCCTCATTATTTATTTCAGAAAAGGATTGTTCTTTTTTTCAAAACCAATGGTTGTCGGTTCGCCATGCCCTGCATATACTTTCACATCATCGGGCAATGTAAACAACTGGTCATTTATGCTGCTGATCAGTGTATCAAAGTCCCCGCCCGGCAAATCGGTCCTGCCAATGCTCATCCTGAAAAGCACATCGCCACTGATAATAAATTTTTGTGCTTCGCAATAAAAACAGATGCTCCCCGGTGAATGCCCCGGCGTGAAAAGCACTTTAAGCCGGTCGCCATCAAGTTCGATCGTGTCGCCTTCCTTCAAAAAAATAAGCTCGCCCCGGTAATTCTCAAAAGGCATGTTCCACCTTAAGCCCGCTTCTGGCGCAAACTTTAGTACCTGTTCTTCGCTTTGGTGGAGATGCAGTCGGAGGCCATATTCTTCATAAATGAATTTATTTCCAAAAACATGGTCCAGGTGGCAATGGGTGTTTAACAAAAGCTTAGGAACTAACTTCTGCTCTTCAATAAAATGTTTCAATGCGCTTCGTTCATTTCCAAAATAACACCCCGGGTCAATAATACAAGCATCCTTATCATTATAAAGCACGTATGTATTTTCCTGTACAGGGTTAAATGTGAACTGTTTTATCGTAAGCATGTATTATAAATTTTATCCAAATTGGATTTCACCGGTAATGTGGATTGTTCTAACTTTAAAATTTTAAAGAATTGGTATGCAATTTTATCAGGATAAGTTATGCCCAAAATGTCTTTTTCTTTTTTTTATCTTTTCCGTTCTTTGCTCCCCTAAAAACTTTGCCCAGGTTAACACAGTTGAATTCGGCAAGAACCGCCAGCAGTTCAAAAAATTTAAATGGAAATATTACCAAACCCCAAATTTCAATACTTATTTCTACGATAATGGCCAACCCATAGCAAAGTTTGTTGCCCAGCTTGCTGAAAAAGAGCTGCCCGGCATTGAACAGTTTGTTGAATATGGCCTCCAGCGCCGCGGCAATCTTGTTGTTTACAACAGCTTCAACGACATGGAGCAATCCAATATCGGGCTAACGCTCGACTGGCAAACCACCGGGGGCATCACAAAGTTAGTGAACAATAAAATAGTGCTCTACTCTACCGACGACTATAATAAATTGCGCATCCAGGTGAGGCAGGGCATCGCCCGCATACTGGTAGAAAATATTTTATTTGGCGATGACCTGGGCGAATTTGCTGCCAACCAGGCTTTGCTTGACCTTCCGCAGTGGCTTACCGACGGCTATATTGAATATGTTGGCGAAAACTGGAGCACTGAGCTTGATGACCAGTTAAAATCAGCCATACTTTCCGGCAGGTACAAAAATTTTTACCAGTTCGCATTCGAAAAGCCAAACCTTGCCGGCCATTCTTTTTGGTACTACCTTGCTAATAAATACAAAAAAGAGAACGTTACCTATTTTTTGTACCTCGCCAGGGTATACAGGAACTTAAACAGTGCATCACAAAGGATCTGCAAGAAGAAATTTAAAGAAGTGCTGAAAGATTTCATGAACGAAGAAGAAGAAATCTATGATAAAGATATCCGCGGCAGAAGAAATTTCCCGAAAGGAACGGTATCAGTCGTTGAAACCATCAGCCCCACTAAAGATTTCTTTCACTTTTCGCCCAACCCACAACCCAGGAGCCAGACCTACGCTGTAGTAGAATATGTGCACGGGCAGTATTGTGTTGTGCTGCATGAAAATTTTATTTACAGGAAAGTGCTTTTGAAAAACGGGGTGCGCCTGAATGATGGCCAAATCAACCCGCATTATCCCCTGATAGCCTGGGATGGCAAAGGCACCAGGCTTGCCGTTATTTATTGGGACAAAGGCAAAATACATTTGTTCGTATACGATGTAGTACGGAAATATAAACCTGTTGTGCAAGACCTGGACATGTTGGACCAGGTGCAGGATATGAAATTCATGCTTAATGACAACACCCTTATATTAAGCGCAGTGAAAAACGGGCAGTCAGATATCTTCGTTTACAAAATGGAACAACAGGAACTGGAACAGATCACAAACGATGTGTACAATGACCTGGATGCCAGTTTTGTTACCTTCCCGGGGAAAACGGGCATCATTTATTCATCGAACCGCCCTTCGGCCACCGCCCCTACCAGCGATACGGCTTTGCCTTCCAACAATCATTACAATGTTTTTTTAATTGACAACTGGAACAAAAGCGAGTTCAAACAAATTTCGCAGCTCACCAGGATGAAGTATGGCGATGCGCGTTACCCGGCACAGTACAACAATTTTCATTTCACCTTTGTGGGAGATGAAAACGGTATAGCTAACCGCTATGCCGGTTTCTTTACCACCAAACGGGCGGGGATAGATACCGTTTATAAAATCGGCAACGAGCTTTTGCGCAACCCGGATACTTATGAACTGGATTCCACATTAAAAGCAAATAACAAAAGCGAGCCGGACAGCATGTACGCTTTCTCAATCACCAACGACTCGGCTTATGTTTTTCCCATTACCAACTACCAAAGCGGTTTGAAAGAAACAAAAATTGCCGGCGATAACGGGCAGGTCAGCGAAGTAAGGCAGGAAGGAGATTTAAAGTTTTTGTACAAACTGAAAGTAGATGAAAGCGCGTTAAAGAAAAGGAACATCACCCCCAAGCTCACTGAATACAGGAGGAAACAAGTACTGGCCATGCAGCTTGCAACCGGCGAAGCCATCAAAGCACTCCCCAAACAACAGGAACCGAAAAAAAGACAAAATGATTTTTTTGAGAGCGAGTTTGAAAAAGACAAGAACGACACTTCAAAGACAGCAAAAATATCCTTAACAGAGCAAAATGCTGCTTCAGAAGACGAATCAGTTTTAAGCAAGGCCAAGCTCCTCGATTACAAATTAAAGTTTTCGCTCGATAATTTCACAGCAGGTTTTAATAATGATGTTTTGGCCAATCGCTATCAGCCTTATTCAGGATCACTGCCTATAAACCTTGCAGGCAATGATCCATTCAATGGCATGTTCAAAGCTTCCGTGTTCGACCTGTTTGAAGACCTCCGTTTTACAGGGGCATTTCGTTTGCCGTTTTTTGGTGGAGGGGGCAGTCCTTCTCCGCAAATCTCCGATCAGAATACTTTTACGCCAAACAGCTCTTCTTTTTTTGATGGCAGCAGTGAATGGTTCGCAAGAATAGATTACCTCAAAAAAATGTTCGATTACTCATTAATGTATTACAGGGAGGCTGAAACAGGCATTGCACAAATCAATGTGCCCGGTGAAGGTTATGACACATCGCTTGTAGGCGCCCAAACCTATGCGAAAAGCATTACCAACCTGTACCAGGGAATGATCAAATATCCTTTCGACAGGATCAGGAGCTTACGGTTATCCTTTGGCGTTAGGACAGATAAGTGGGTCTTACAGCCCACAGGGGCTTCAACTGATTTTTCGGTGCTCAAGGCATCAAGCATCAACAAAAAAACATATGGGCTGCTGCGCCTTGAATATGTCTTCGACAATACCATCATGAAAGCAACGAATATCTGGAACGGGTTGCGTTATAAATTGTATATGGATTTCAGCAATCAGCTAAACCAGCCCCAAAACAGCGGCGAAGGCAGAAAGATGTTCAACTTTGGTTTTGATGCAAGGAATTATTATCCCATTTACAGGAACCTGATCTGGGCAGTTCGCGCAGCAGGCGATTTTTCATGGGGCAACCAAAAAGTAATTTATTACCTCGGCGGCACCGACGGTTGGCTTTTCCCGAAAGCCAACCAGAGCCAGCCTGCGCCGGATAATGCTTATGCCTTCCAGTCGCTGGCCGTGAACCTTCGGGGTTTCAATCAAAATGTAGCCAATGGCAATAATGCGGTTATCATCAACAGCGAGCTTCGGCTCCCTGTTTTTTCCACTTTGTTCAACAAGCCCATTAACAACGCCTTCCTGCGCAATTTTCAATTAGTCCAATTTTTTGATTTGGGCACTGCCTGGAATGGCGCTTATAATAAAATACAAAGACCATCCGAAACCTATTCCAATCCGCCTGTAACCGTGCTGCTGAAAGCGGGCGGCATCGGGCCATTTGCCGGTGGCTACGGGTTCGGCGCACGCAGCACTTTGCTCGGGTATTTCCTCCGCTGCGATGTAGGCTGGGAAATGAACACCTTCTTTGGCGGCAAACCGGTTGTTCAGGTATCCATGGGCGTTGATTTTTAAAAATATATTTTAGCCAGTATAAACGCCTTCAAAATTTTGAATGCATTCTTTACTCGAGACCGGGCTTATTAGCCCTGTTAACACTGCGCTGCATTAGCTCCTCAGGCCTTGAAAGCTTCTCAAAATCTTCCAGGCCTGAAAAGCTTTCAGGGTACCCATTTTATTTTTCTTGAAAAATACATCCGTTAATTTCTTTGATAAAAAAAATCACAGATCATCTAAGGAGGAGCCTTCAATAGAACAAAGGTGTAGGCGCACCCGTCCCACATTTAGCAGGAGCCATACGCCCTGTCAGCACAAAGTCCACACCGCTGGTGTTCAGGCAGGAAAAATTAGGCAGAAAACACAATGGTTATCCCAAGTCATCGATAAGGACAAAAATGTCATCTAAAAATTTATCAAAAAAAAATGCCGGCCTGCCCTTCCCCGCTAGCACATAGGGAAATCTGCTCTTTAAATCTATTGAACATTTCCAACACCAATGGCGCCTTGCCATCCTGGGTGAAACCCGGGAGGTTTTATGATAAAAGGAATTGAACAATTGCCAGGTTCGCTCACCCTTTTTTTGACACACTACTTGACCCGCTTGTATGCAAGTCCCTTATCACAGCAGTACCTTTATAGTGAATATCGCTGGCGCCACTGGCATGTACATTCAATTCTTTATTCACCGTGATTTTTATATCTGAGGCGCCTGAAGCACGGGCGGTACAATTATCTGTAACAAAATCAAATGCTTTCACATCACTGGCTCCGCTAGCATCGATGTTTATGGTGGCCGCCGTGCCGGTGATGGTAGCGTCTGAAGCGCCGGACTGGACAATGTTAAATTCATTTACTTTTATATCGCCTTTCAGGTCGCTTGCACCACTCAAATGCACATCTATTTTATTAACAGCAATGGTTCCCTGTATATACACATTGCTTGCGCCTGAAGCCGAAAGGCCGTCCAGTTGACGAAACGAAACATAAGCTTTCAATTTCCTGTTCCCCCTGAACCACCTGAACCATTTACGGCTGTCAACCCTGATGGAGAGCACACCATCATTTACTTCGGTAATCATTCGCGGTATGTCATCTCTGTCATCAGCGCTTACTGCAACAGACTCTTCATTGCTTTGCCCCAAATATAAATCTATCGCATTTGAAACATGAACAGCATGAAAACTCTCTTTCAGGATCCTTGCCTCCGCATTGGGGTCCTGAATGATTTTATTTTGCGCAAACGTTGCCAGGAAAAGAAATGAGGCACTTACAAGAAAGTATATTTTTTTCATTTCAATTTGTTTTAAGATTTAACAAATGCATCCTGTAAAGTTGAAGCTTATAATAAGCTGTATAAAAATGATTTCAAGAATTTCATAAAACGGCGGTTCAACTTTTCCAAAGCTTGTAATTGACCATAAATAGCGCGGTCCTGTATGAACTTTGGGAAAGATTTACCTGCCCTGCCGGTTGCCACAACAATAACCTTCAGACAGTTTCTACAGAAGACGAAAAATTCGTTGATGCAACCGTTTTCTCTTCCACACCACCTCCTCACCTCTTCAACACATGCCCGCCGCTGCTGGTGTTGATAGACCTTATGGAAGCATTGCCGGTATAGTAAACCTGTCCGCCGCTGCTTGCAGAGGCATTAAATTCTTTTGATACACTAACACTGATGTGCCCGCCACTGCTGGCATCTGCATCGCAAACAGAAGACTCCAGGGCAGAAGCATCAATATGACTACCACTGCTCGCATCTGCTTTCAAATGTGAAGTCGTCCCTGAAATGGTGGAGTGCGCCCCACTGCCCTGTCTCACTGTGAGGTCACTTGCTGTTACATTCCCCTTAAATGAAGCACCACTTGAAAAATCCATGGCAATATTGCCGGAGCTAATAGTTCCTTCTACCTCAACATGAGCTCCTGAACTGGCTTTCATCTGATCGAGCGATTTGCAGGAAACATAAGCCACTAAATGCCTGTTGCCCTGATCTCTCCAAGACCACTCGCGATTGTCAAAATAAATTTTCAACACGCCGTCTATTACTTCAGTAACGATCCTGTCCCTGTTTTCCTTATTGTTGGCACTAACAGCAACTGCCTCTTCATTGCTTTGGGTAAGATACAAATGTATTCCTGTTGCAACCCTGACACCATGAAACGAACTTACTTTACGTATTTGCGCATTTGGGTCATTTACAATTTTATTTTGAGAGAAGGCCGCTAAAGACATAACCAGGCTGCTGAACAATAAAGCTGTTTTTTTCATGTCGACTGATTTTAAGATCATTAATTATCTATTAAAGAATCCTCTTTTATTAACTTCTTTTCGAAATACTGCTTGAGCCACTGGTGCTCATTTTCCTGATTACTGCATTTCCTTTATAATACACATCGCTGCCGCCGCTGGCAACAACATTCAGTTCTTTGTTCACATTAATATGCATGTCGCTACCACCGCTCGCATCAATATTGCAGTATTCGGCAAAGAGCTCATAACCGTGAAAATCGCTGCCCCCACTTGCATCGATCTGAAGGTTTGCCACATTGCCGGAAATATTTACATCGCTTCCGCCGCTCTGGTCAATGCTCAGCGAATTGGCATTTACCTGCGCCTTCATATCACTGCCGCCTGAAAGGCGCACATTGAGCTTATCAGATTTTATTACGCTTTCAGTATACACATCAGAACCTCCTGATGCTTCGAGCGCATCAAGGGCTTTAAAAGAAACATAGGCTTTCATATGCAAACTGCCCCAGTTCCAGTGAAAGCCTTCATGGTCTAAATAAATTTTCAGCACGCCATTCTCTACTACTGTTTTGATACGGTTGCGCACATCAATATCTGAAGCGCTCACAACCACTGCTTCTTCGCCTTGCGCAAGGTAAAGATCAATGCCACCTGAAATTTTAATGGCATGAAAACCGGTTACATTACGCTTTTGCGCATTTTTGTCATTGACCACCTTGGTTTGAGAAAAGGTGCAAATACTAATAAAAAGAAGTGCAGCAGAAAAAATAGCCTTATTCATAAACATTGTTTTAAGAAAAGTCGTAACCGAATAAATAATGTTGCATACGAAGCCCTGGCGCACCAGTTTGACGAAGGGCACAACCCGAATGTTACAGCATAAATAAATTTTCCTTTACCTTTATGGCGATTTCTCAGATTCCTCGGGGTGCTGGTCCTGCTACATGCGGGAACGGCTGAGATAATACCCGTAGAACCTGAACAGGGTAATGCCTGCGCAGGGAAGGTGTTCGAATATTCCACTTTTTACCTCCACGGCATTTTCCCCAATAAGGAACTAAAAATGATGAATAAGAAATAAGAAAGCGCCACGGCAATTCCAAGGTTTTCTCATTGCTTATGCCAACTTCCTTATTCCTGGCCATCAGGCATCCATCATCAAAACAATGCCAACATGCATACAATGAAAACACTGCTTTTCGCTTTTATTATGACATTACCCGTAAAAAATATTTTGGCCCAAACCGTGGTAAAAGGGAAAGTAATTGATGGGCAACTTGGTATCCCCATTCCAAATGCTACTGTCGAGGTCTCACACCTGGGAGCTACTCTGACCGATGATTCAGGCTTTTTTGAGTTCAGGAAAACAAACATGAAAAAAATAGAAATAAAAGCTACCAGCATTGGCTATAGAATTTACGAGGCCAATATCGAAGTAAACAATGAAATGTTATCTCTTCCGCTCGAACCCATACAATTATTCCTTCAGCCTGTTGAAGTAAAAGCATTGCGGGCAGGCGAGAAGGCCCCATTTACAAAAACAAATATCAGCGAAAAGGAAATCAAGAAAACAAACCTCGGCCAGGACCTGCCTTTTCTCCTGGGCCAAACTCCTTCTGTTGTCATCAATTCAGATGCGGGCAACGGCGTTGGCTATACAGGCATTTATATTCGCGGAACGGATGCCACCAGGATCAATATGACATTGAACGGCATCCCTTATAATGACGCGGAAGACCAGTCGATCTATTTTGTTGACCTGCCTGATTTCGCCTCTTCCGTCAATAGCATACAAATACAGCGCGGCGTGGGGACTTCATCCAATGGGGCCGGGGCTTTCGGTGCTACCATCAATTTCTCTACCAATGAATTTAACGATAAAGCCTATGCAGAAATCAATAACAGCTATGGCTCATTCAATACATGGAAAAATACAGTAAAGGCCGGATCCGGTTTGATCAATGACCATTTTACGCTTGATGCCCGCTTATCGCGCATCAGCAGTGATGGCTACATTGACCGTGCGACAAGCAACCTGAAATCATTTTACCTTTCTGCTGCTTACTACTGCAGGAAATCTTCTTTTCGTTTTAATATCATTTCAGGATATGAAAAAACTTACCAGGCATGGAATGGGATACCCGAAGCAAAATTAGAGGGCGATAAAGCAGCTCTTGACCAGCATTATAATAACAACAGGGGCAGTCTTTATTTCACTCAGGCCGATTCATTGAACCTGTATAATTCAAATAACCGCACTTACAATTATTTCTCTTATAAAAACCAAACTGACAATTACTGGCAAAACCATTACCAGCTATTTTTTAATCACCAGGTCAACCAGCAATTATCATTTAATGTTGCCGGGTTTCTTACCCGTGGTTATGGCTATTATGAAGAATACAAAAATGCTCAACCATACAGTAATTACGGGCTTAGCCCTTATGTTGCAGGGAACGATACAGTGTATTCTACTGACCTCATCCGGCAAAAATGGCTCGCTAATTATTTTTACGGCGGCATTTTCTCCCTTCAATATAAAAATAAGGGCGCCTTGTTTGTGATTGGCGGCGGATGGGACAGGTATGACGGAAAGCATTATGGTTTAGTGAACTGGTCGCAGAACGGAGGTATGCCAACTGGCTATGAATATTATAATGTGCCAGCCCATAAAACTGATTTTAATTTATATGCCAAGCTCCAGCAAAAGCTGAACAGGTACTTTACCGCATTCGCAGACCTGCAGTTCCGTACCATTAATTATCATATCAACGGGTTTGAAGACAACTCTTCTTTATTCGTGAATCCTAAATATAATTTCATTAATCCTAAAGCTGGCATTAGCTATGCCAATCATGAATGGCAGTCATATTTTTCCTACTCGCTGGGCAACCACGAACCCAACAGGGGAGATTTTGAAGCGAATCAAAATGAATTACCGAAACCAGAAAAGCTTCATGACTTTGAACTGGGAATTGCAAAAAAAAATTCTCAGTATTCTTTTAGTGCAACCGGCTACTACATGCTTTATAAAAATCAGTTGGTGCTGAACGGAAAAATAAATAACGTAGGTGAATATACCAGGGCAAATATTCCTGACAGTTACCGTCTTGGCCTCGAATTAGAAGGAAGTATTAAGCTAACGGGCTGGCTAAATGCTGCTGCCAACATGGCTTTCAGCAGGAACAAAGTAAAAAATTATACTGAGTATATTGATGATTATGACAATGGGGGGCAAAAAAATTTTTCTTACCAAAAAACCGATATTGCATTTTCGCCCTCAATAGTTGGCGGAGCTTCGGTTAATTTTCTGCCCATCGAAAATTTTGAGCTTGATTTAATTGGAAAATACGTAAGCAAAGAATACCTGGATAATGCACAAAAGGAAAACAGGAAACTGAATGGTTATTATGTGCAGAACCTCAGGATGAGCTATACGGTTAAATCAAAAACCATTAGTGAAACAAATTTTATTTTCCAGGCCAATAACCTTTTCAACAAAAAGTATGAGCCCAACGGATACACCTATTCGTACTTTTATGGAGGAAGCCTGATTACTGAAAACTTTCTCTTCCCTATGGCAACAACAAATTTTATGTTTGCCGTAAACATCAAACTTTGATAAAACAAAAAACCCGATATGGCTAATCAGGCTTTTTGTTTGTTAATTTTTTATTTCAATATTTCCGGTTATCGAATGCCCATGCCTCGCATAAATGATGTGGTCTTCAGGGCTTTTGAGGTATTGTCCTTTAAACCTGGCATGCAATTCTTCTGGCTGTAGTTTTCCATTCACTTTTAATATTTTATTGTCAAGCGTAAATTCCAGGTCTTCTTTTGAATTTATCAAACCTTCCGCAAGCAACTGATTAATGGCACTAGTAAGCGGATAGCTCCTAAAAGTTTCAGTTTCAGATAAAGCATCGGGAGCATAACTGAATTTCGCTGACCCATCAAATGTGATGGCAGCAGAGTTGTATTCAAAAAAACCATCCTTGCCGTGAATATTTTGTTGCCGGTCTAGGATTGCCCTATTCATTTCCAACAACTTTTCCTGTTGTGCCAATTGTTTTTCTTTAAGCTCGAAAATTTGTTTTTTAAGCAATTCACTGTGCTCTACATAGTCCTGCTGCTGTAAAATTTTTATCTGGTCTTTTACCCTGATCTCATCTTGTTTCAACGCATCATAAGTCGCCATTAAAGCCCTATCTTGTTGGTCTCTTTGAAATTTCATGGCCATAACTTCTTCGTCTGCCTTGAGTGCTGAAATATTTTCCTGCAATTCTTCCTGGTCTCTGTTTAATTTTTCCATTTGTTCAGCACTGAGTTTCTGGTTTTCTTCCACCTTCATATCCTCCCTTTTTTTTCTCAGGTAATCTTGTTGTTCGGCGAGTTCTGCGCTTTGCTTTTCAAGAACTGCATTTTGTTCCTGCAGTTCTTCCTGCTGCTGTTTCATACTCACATGAATTTTTTCTATAGCTTCCTTGTAATCTCCAATTTTATCGTTTGCTATTTTTTTTCCGTCAACATATAATTCAACCACCTTTCCATCCTCTTCTTTTAGTGTATATTTTTTACCGTCGAAATGCACATCATAAGTATATGGTGTTTCAATAGAAATAATTTTGTCGGGCAACGTGTCTCTTGCATTTTCATTAGGGGATAAAGTTTTTGTAACCTGTTTAATATCGCGAGTTTGTTCTTTTTGAATTTTGGTAAATGCGATTGTTATGAGGCAGATGATAGCAATCCCGGACGCGAGGGTGATTTTTTCCATATTGTTCAATGTTTTATTGTGATCAGTAAGAATGCGTTTTGCCCTGTTCAGCAAATGGTTTTTTTTCCCAGGGAATGCAAGCACAAGTTTTGAGCCCGATAAATTATATTCCTGGAAAGAAACCAAAGCCCTGACAAAATCCTGTTTTCTTTTCGTTTCACTGATGGCCATATCATCGCAGCAATTTTCCCTTTCATCCCTTATTAAAGAAGAAACCCAAAGCAATCCCGGGTTAAAGAAAAAAAAGATTTCCGCAACATGCTGCAGCATGTTCACGAAATAATCCTTGCGAACGATATGGGCAAGCTCATGCAGCAAAACAGCTTCCACCTGGTTTGCAGGCAACTGCGACATTATGCCAAAGGGAAATAATATAACAGGTTTGAAAAACCCGGTAACTACCGGCGATTTCACAATTTCAGATTGCAATAGCCTAATGGTTTTTTTTATCCCGAGCTTATTGGCAAGAAACAACATCCTTTCGCCCCAGTACTGAGCGGGCGCATGCGTCTTGTAATGCTTTATTCGCTGAACATACGAGGCATTCGCAACTAACCTGATGCATTGTGCGGTGATTATAATAAGCCAGATTATGACAACAAATGAGGCATGTTCATTAAAATAGTTTGTGAATATTTCTGAAAAAGCGTTGCTTGCCGCGTTTACATTTTTAGGATATCCCCCTATGGTCGCAGCGACTGAATTGTCTTCCCGGAATTGAGTATTGCTGCTGTAATCGCCAGAAGAAGCTTTCTGGTACTGGATAATAAAGGTGGTGCAGGAAGCGGTAATAAAAAGAAAAAATATTACAGACAAAATATGATAACGGATAACCGGCCCTGATTTTCGACTTGCCATAATCACTGCGCCTGCAATAACCGCCAGCAGCAGTCCCTGCCATAATGAGTGGATCAATGTCCAGCAAATTGCCTGTTTAATTTGGTCGGAGAGCATATAATATGTTTTTTAATCGATGCCTTATGGTTTGCAGTTGGTAAAGGTTGCGAAAACAGGCCGTTAACAACAACTACAAACATGAATATTACTTTTTACCGGTATTCCTGAGCAATTCCTTTATGGCTTCGAGCTCCTTCTTCGATGTCTTTTTATTGCCAAGCAATTGCATCATCAAGTTGCTTGCAGAACCATTGTACATGGAATCGATGAATTTCTCCAGTAAAAAGTTTTTTGTTTTCTGCTCTTCTATAGCAGGACAATACACATGCCTCATATTGCTTTCATCTCTTTTCAATATCCCTTTTTCGGCCATGATCTGCATCAGCTTCAGGGTAGAAGTGTATTGAACGGCTCTTTTCTCTTCATTCAATGTATCATTCACAAATCTTACCGTGGAAGGGCCGTGTTTCCAGAGCACCTTTAAAATCTCCAGTTCAGATTTGGTCGGTTCTGGATGTTCCGTGTTTTCTTTCATTTCTTTTTTCATTAATTAAAGATAGGAAAAATTTCGTACGAACAAATTTTTATTTTATCTTTTAAAAAAATCGCTACCCGCCCTGACCTGAGAACAGCCTTTTCTTTTTATACTCATTGAACTGAAATTTCTTATATTCGGTCTTCATCAAATGCTTATGCGAAAAAAATTTTTAATAGCGCTGGTCCTGTTCTCAGGCCGACCTGATGTTTCAGCGCAAGTTCATGCCAAACGAATGATCAGGCCCGCAGATATTTATCAGCTTCCTTATGTAGGCAACCCACAAATTTCCCCGGAAGGGAAATGGGTTGTTTACACGGTTAGCACCATTGACTCCTTAAAAGATAAGCGCATTACCAACCTCTGGATGGTGAGCTGGGATGGAACGCAAACCATTCAGCTTACCAGTGATGAAGAAAACGAAAGCAGCCCCAAATGGAGCCCCGACGGGAAATATATTTCCTTTCTCTCTTCGCGGCAGGAGAGTAAATCAAGTCAATTGTGGTTAATGGACAGGCGAGGAGGAGAAGGGAAAAAACTCACTGATATAAAACCAGGCATTAATGATTATGCCTGGGGCCCGGATGCTAAAACATTGTTATTGACTATTACTGATAAAGAACCTGATGACACAGGCAAAATAAAAACAGCTAAGCCGCTTGTCATTGACCGGTATCAATTCAAACAAGATGTAGAAGGCTATCGGTATAAAAAATTGCACACGCATTTGTACCTCTTTGATATTACAACCAAGAAACTGGATACCCTTACCCGTGGAAATTATAACGAGGGCGAAGCAACCTGGAGCCCTGATGGCAAACAAATTTTGTTTGTGAGCAACCGCACCGCCGACCCGGATAAAAATGAGAATACGGACATTTACCTGGTCGATGCGAAGCCAGGTGCTGCCGCCAGGCAAATCACTACATGGGCAGGCTCGGATAACTCTCCCCGATGGAGCCCCGATGGAAAATGGATCGCTTATTCGCGCAGTACCGGCAATGCAGATTACCTGATGTATGATGAACCTGTCCTGGCATTAGTGCCTAAAGATGGCGGCGAACCGAAGTTATTATCCAAATCATTAGACAGGCCCGTGTTTTACCCCCGTTGGTCGAATGACGGCACTACTGTTTATGCGTTAGTGGAAGACGACCGCCAGCAATATGTAGCAGGTTTTTCTGCAACCAATGGGCAAATGAAAAAAATAGCAGATGGGGAACGTGCCTTCCATTCCTTGGAAACAAACCCTGATGGCAATTTTCTTGTGACCATGAGCGAGCCGCAAACACCCACTGAAATATATGCATTGGAAAATGGCAAAGCAAGAAAGCTCACAAAGCACAGCGACGAATTCCTCGCACCGCTCGCACTGGCCACTGTTGAAGGGTTTACTTCAAAAAGCAGCGATGGCGCCGATGTGTCTGGAATTTTATACCTGCCGCCTGGCGCAAATAAGAAATTGCCGCTCATACTGTTCATTCACGGAGGCCCCGTTGGCCAGGACGACTTTGAATTTGACCTGGCAAGGCAAATGCTTGCAGGAGGAGGATATGCAGTGGCAGCGGTAAATTACCGGGGCAGCAGCGGCCGCGGCCTTGCCTATACAAAAATTATTTCTGCAGACTGGGGCAATAAGGAAGTGATCGACCTGCACGGGGCTGTTGATTATCTTGTAAAAAAAGGAATCGCGGATCCTGATAAACTCGGTGTGGGAGGCTGGAGCTATGGCGGCATCCTCACCGACTTCCTGATCACTGCCGACAATCGTTTCAAAGCAGCATGCAGTGGCGCCGGCACCGGATTCACGCTTTCGTTGTATGGCGTTGATGAATACATCAATCAATATAACAATGAAATTGGCCCGCCATGGAAAAACATGAGCACTTATATCAAAATTTCTTATCCGTTGCTCAAAGCAGATAAAATAAAAACGCCTACTGTCTTTTTCAGCGGCGATAAAGATTTTAATGTGCCTACTGCCGGCAGTGAACAAATGTACCAGGCGCTGCGAACGCTTGGTGTTCCTACTGAGCTTGTCATTTATCCAGGCCAGTTCCATGGCATCAGCACGCCCAGCTACCAGCGCGACAGGTACGAAAGGTACCTGGCCTGGTATAACAAATATTTGAAGAAGTAAAAAGCAGTGATAAGAGCTGAACTTTGAAAAATAAATGAGCTTGTGGCTATATTCGCCTGATTGGATAGCAGCCCTTACCCCCCGGAAACATTACTGGCAAAAGATTCCGTAACTTAAAATATTGCTCTGCGGTATTTATTTTTTTTCAATGCAAAATCTTTTGATATGGTTACTCCAAAACAATTGCCAAGGCGAGAATTTTTAAGGTCAGGCGCGACCGTTGCGCTCGGCTCATTGTTGCTTCCTGAATTTGCACTTTCAGAACTCAGTGCTGCAAAACCTAAAATGGCTTTACAGTTGTATACCGTAAGAAAAGAAATAGAGAAAAACTTAGCAGGCACGCTTCATCGTCTTTCTGAAATTGGCATTAAAACAGTTGAAACTGCCTTCTGGCCAAAAAATATCACATTAAAAGAAGCAGCAAAACATTTGAAGGAAGCAGGCCTGCAAGTTTGCTCCAGCCATATTGAAATTCCTGTTGGCGATAAAAAAAACGCCATGCTGCAAACTGCAGAAGCATTTGGTTGCAAGCGTATGATATGGCATGGCTGGCCGGAAGACAAACGATACAGCAGCCTTGACGGGACCAAAGAATTGATTGGCATTTATAATGAAGCCAGCCGTTTTGCCAAAGCCAACGGGCTGCTGTTCGGCTTGCATAACCACTGGTGGGAATACAGGAACCGTGTTGGCAATCGCTTTGTGTATGAATGGTTGCTTGAAGGAACAGATAAAAATATTTTTTTTGAGATTGATACGTATTGGGTGAAAGTGGCCGGGCAGGACCCCGCAGCGATCATCGCAACATTTGGAAAACGTGCCGAAATGCTGCACATGAAAGATGGCCCTGCCATATACCATGATAACTTAGCTGAAGACAATCCTGACCCAATGGTAGCGCTTGGCAAAGGCAAACAAAACTTTCCGGCTATTGCAAAAGCAGCCGATGACCATGTTAAATGGATGGTGCTCGAAATGGATGTGGTGGAAGGAGATGTGTTTAAGGCAATAAAAGAAAGCAGGAGCTATTTATTGAAGAACGGATTTGCGGTGGATTAATCTATCGCAAGGCAAACAAAACACCGCGCAAAAGCCAATCCTGATAGCAACCAGGGCAACATTTCCTGCCTTGCCCAATGCTTCCGTGGCACATGGATCCAGTTGAAACGAACATCCAACGGAGCGTTTTCTGCTATGCCAGCAGGCGAGTGTGTGCTCATCTGATTGCTATTTTCAACTTCAGTCCGGGTACGCCATTAAATATTTAGCGTATAAAATATTCTTCAGTAAAATCAACTTCAATATCAGTTTTTCAAATAGGCCCTTACCCAGGGCCTGGTGAGGCACAGCAGAAAACTCTGGCTGATAGCAGCAGTAACATGGGCATGAAATTTTCGCAAGAGCCGGTTTTGCCACTTTTTTTCCCTTCGGTTGAAAGAAAGAATAATAACTGCAGAGGGCTAAGTGATATATGCGCCTGCTCACTCTTAATGCCAAATTAATATTGGTGCTTATTCATTTAAGTACACTGCCTTATTAAGCCGTTAATAAACATTCCCATTGTTCAAAGGAACTGAAAGCAAAAAAATCCTGCGGACGCAGGATTTTTTTTTACAAATTATATTTCATCACACTTATTTCAATCCATATTTATATTTGTACCGTTCATAAAGCTGTGTTTGCTTATTTTCAAGGCTCACTTCCCTGCCTTGTATAAAAGCTTTTGAGATGATGCTTGTGCGCATATCGAGGATGTCGCCATCACTAACCACTATGTTTGCATCTTTTCCAGGCTCAAGGGAGCCTGTCCTGTCTGCAACGCCTAAAATTTTGGCTGCGCTCAATGTGATGGCCTCAAGTGCCTGTTCTTTTGTTAGCCCGTAAGCCGCTGCCGTACCGGCATTGAACATCAGGTTGCGATAACGGCTTTCTTCATGGTTGTCGTTAATGGCAAAAAGCACACCTGCTTTTTGCAAAACAGCAGGCGTTTTATATGGCTGATCATAATCGTCATCGTCAGTTGAAGGCAGTTCGTGCATTTGTTGCAATATCACGGAAATGTTATTTTGTTTCAATAGATCGGCTATCAAAAAGCTTTCGCTGCCGCCAACAATGGTTACCTCAAACCCGAACTCTTTTGCGAAATCAATAGCTGCCAGCATCTGTTTGGCCTCGTTGCAATGAACAAAAAATTTTTCTGACTTATTGAACAGTCCTTTTACAGCCTCAAATTTCAGGTTAGTTTGTTTATGAACAGGTTCTTCAAAATATGCTTTTGCCTGGCGGAAGAAAGATTTCAGCTCATCCATTTTCTCAAGTGCTTTTTTTGTTGGATCGGTATTGTCAATCGGCAGGCCGAAGAAAATAGCGAAACGGTTTGGCCTGTTAATAAATGATGGCATATTCAAATGGATTGCGTTGTCCATTTTATAAGCAGCGTCTTCCCAATTCCATGCATCAAGCTGTACTACTGAAGAAGAACCGCTGATGGCGCCCCCTGCGGGCGTAATGCCTGCCAGCAGAATGCCATTGGCCCGCAGGGTGCCAGTAACCTTTGAATCGGTATTATAAGCAACAATAGAGCGCACATTCGGGTTCAGGTCGCCCAATTCAAGATAGTCGTTGGAGCCGCGCACGCCATTACCGATCTCTTTCAGGCCAAGGTCTGTTTCCGAGAGGATCAACCCGGGGTACACCTGTTTCCCTTTGGCGTCTACTACTTTTGCGCCTTCCTGGGGCACGGTAACATTTGTGCCTACCTGAACAATCTTGCCATCATTCACTTCGATTGTTGCATTTTCAATTACCTGCCCGTTCCCGACATGTACCGTGCCATTGGCAATAAATAGTTTTCCTTTATATTCTTTTGCAGGATATACATCTGCCTGCGAAAAAGCAATTACTGAAAAACTCATGCATGTTATTATCGTCAAATACTTTTTCATTTCCTATAGTATTATTAGTTTGAATTAATCATGTCATCATCGCTCACATCAACAGTAATCAGCCCATCATGGTGCCCATGATCGCCACAGCTCAGCAGCACATTAAAGCTGGGGGTTGCAGGCCGTGTCGGAGCGCCCGATTTTTTTTCAGCGATCATTTTTTGGATAAGCCTGTTCCTTTCTTCTGAAATATATCTTCTTGCAGCTTCATCCCTGTCTATGTCAAAATAAACAGTGCCATCAACAATTGTTTTGAGCGGTTTTGCATAAATGCTCAGCGGATCATCGCTCCACAATACTACATCCGCATCTTTCCCTACTTTGATACTGCCTACCCGGTCTGCAACATGCAATGCTTTCGCCGGGTTGATCGTTACCATCTTCCAGGCTTCTTCTTCGCTCATGCCGCCATACTTCATGCTTTTAGCGGCTTCCTGGTTCAGGTGCCGCGCCTGTTCTGCATCATCGGAATTGATACAGACATTCAGCCCCATCCTTTGCATGATAGATGCGTTGTAAGGGATTGCGTCTTGCACTTCCATCTTGTATTCCCACCAATCGGAAAAAGTAGAAGTGCTCGATCCGTGCGCTTTTATTTTGTCAGCCACTTTATAACCCTCAAGCACATGCGTAAATGTGTTCACGGTAAAGCCGAACCTGTCAGCGACCCTTATCAGATCGGTGATTTCGCTTTGCACATAAGAATGGCAGGTTATAAACCGCTTATGGTTTAAAATTTCTGCCAGCGCGTCCAACTCCAGGTCCCTTCTGATCACCACGGGTTTTGCACCTTTCCTTTTATTATTTTCTTCAGCAGTTTTCCATTGCCTTTCATAATCGAGGGCTCGTGTGAAAGCATCTACCAGCACCTGGTCAACGCCCATGCGCGTATCAGGGAAACGGTTATTGCCCATTGCAGTTGTCCGTTTCACATTTTCGCCGAGCGCAAACTTGATGAAGGGATCCCAGTTCCTGAACTTGAGCCCTTCATCATCAGCGCCCCAGCGCAATTTGATCAACTGCGTCTGGCCGCCGATTGTATTTGCAGAGCCATGAAGAATGTGGGAAGAGGTAACGCCTCCGGCAAGCTGCCGGTAAATATTAATATCTTCTGGGTTAAGGTTGTCGCCGATGCGCACTTCAGAAGTAACAGACTGCGCCCCCTCGTTGATGGAAGCGGCAGCAATGTGCGAGTGTTCATCAATTATTCCAGCAGTAAGGTATTTTCCAGTGCCGTCAATTATTTTTGCAGAAGCGCCTGGCAAATCTTTGCCAATTTCGGCAATCTTCCCATTCCTGATCAGCACATCTGTATGCTGCAATACCCCTTCTTTTTCATTGGTCCAAACTGTTGTATTTTTGATGAGCATGGTTTCAGGTTTTGGCAATTCATCCCATCCATAACCATCAAAAGGATAAAGCACTTTCCCGATTTTCGGCTCTTGTTTTTTCTTTTCTTTTTCGGTTTCAGCGCCTGCTGCTTTTATTAAAGAGGCAGACCAGGTTATTTGATTGCCTGCAGTATCTATCCCATTTCCGCTCCAGGTGTTCCCATTGGCCACGCCACTAAGCAAAACAACTGCACCGCTGCCGGGCAAGCCCCCGTTAAACTTTTCTTTGCCTGGTGCCGGTTGTGCATCTTTATCGTGGACCATGGGCTTTTGAGAGGCTGATGGCGAGAAACTAAATTTTACAATTTTTCCATCGAAACTGAATTTTGCAGGCAATGTGTCTTTGCCGATAACATTTGCGCTATTATTGCTTTTTACATCAATCGCATAGTTAGAGGCGCCTGATGGCGATGTAATAGCAAGGCTGTAAGTTCCCCTCGCATCGCTCCATTCACCTTCTTTCACTTCATATTTTTTCCCCTGCACCCAGTTTTCAATTATAGCTGTTTTTTCATTGAAGATAGGCCCGTTAGCAATAAGGAAGTTGGCAATCTTGCCCGCATCGATGCTTCCCACCTGGTCGTAAACACCCAAAAGAGAAGCTGGCACTTTTGTGAGCGCTTCAAAAGCCTTGGCTTCGCTAAGGCCATATTCCAAAGCTTTGTGCAGGTTTGTAATAAATTCTTTCGGGTCTTTCACATCAGCAGCGGTTAAGCAAAAAGCAATATTGGCTTTTTCAAGCGCTGCAGGGTTTGTTGGCGCAAGCTCCCAGTCTTTCATATCTGCCAGTGAAACAAAACGGGCGTTGTTAGGGTCATCCACATCCATCGCTTTCGGGAAGTTCAGTGATAAAATAAAAGCTGCCTTTGTTGCAACAATGTCATCTATGCGCTGGTATTCATTTCCGCCTCCTTTGATGATGTACTGCACGCCAAACTCATCGCCTATCCTGTCTGCACGCAAATCGTTCCATTTGTCGTTTGCTTCAAAAATCTGTGGTAGGCCTTGGTTATTATTCCATGCCTGCAGGCTCAAGTTCACGCCTTCCTGTGCAGGCTTGCTTTTGTACCACTGCGCATCAAGGTAAGTTTGCCTGAGCAGTGCAATTGAGCCCATCATCGAAGTAGGATAGCTTTGTGTTGACGATCCTTTATTGAATGAATAGTTTGCAGAAGCTTTTTCTTTCAGGATTGCCAGGTTTTCTTTTTCGTCAGCCAATGTAACAAAAACACCTGTACCCCTGGCAATGCCATCTTTTTGATGTGTGAGCACTGAACCAAAACCTGCATCACGCAACGATTTTGCCTTCGCTTCATCAACAACAAAAAGTTTTGAGCCGTCTACTTCTGGCTTGATGGCCTGGTTCCAGCCAAAAGCACCTTTTGTCTCTGATTCTAACTGCGAAGGTCCCCGGAAATTAAAACCGCCTTTTTTTCTTTCGGGAGCAGGTATGCCATAATCGCTATAAATATCTATAAAGGAAGGATAAATATATTTCCCGCTGCAGTCTATCACTACTGCATCTTTCGGCACCTCTGCAGTGGTGCCCGCAGCGACTATTCTTCCTTCGCTGATAACCAGTGTGGCATTGGCTAATGTTGTTTGCCCGTCTTTAACAATAGTAGCATGTGTGAATGCATAAGTACGTGCCCGCGGGTCGGCAACGCCGTTCACCGGGAAAGTGGGTTGCTGGGCAATGCCAAATAAACTTTGTAAAAGGAGTGCCAGGACAAAAAATAATTTCCCTGGCGGCCGCAGCCAGAATGTCCTCATGTGTGTTAGTTTTAGAATGATGAGATGAAAGCTAAATATACCAAATTGATAGATTAAAGGCAGGAGAATTTTATTAGCGGTTTTCCTGTTTGATAAATTCCTGTCCGGGCCATTTTAATAACATAATGGTTTTAGCATTACTACCGGGAACAAAAGGCTATTATAGTGTATGTTTAGAAGACGCAAGCGACAGTTATTTCAATCCGTATACTGCCACATACCCTGAGAATGTAGCAAGATATACATGCCCGTTAGCAATAGTGGGCGAAGCAAATTTGGCATAATTCCCAACAGCATCAGAAGCGCTTTGATCGCTGTTCCAAAGCTCCTGGGTAATGTCATCAGCATTAAATGCCCTTAAAATTCCCGGGCACACACTGTGTTCGGCATCGCAACCTTTGGAATAAGAAGCCCACAAAATGCCTGTTCCGCTGGTATTGGCATTTGAAGAAACAGCAAGCATTGCCCCGTTTTGCCCACCCGGGCCATTCATTCCTGCAACAGTGGACCCAACATCGAACATATTGGTGCTGCGGTTAAATAAGAATCCTTTGAGCGCATCGTTCTCTGACCATATAAAAACGTACTCTTTATTAGTTCCTTTGTAATAAGAAGGCTGGCAATGCTGGTTTGCATTCGCATTTAAAAAAATAGTTTGCTGGACCTGGTTTGTTGCGGCCTGGTAGCCGCCCATATTGTCTTTATTAAGCAAATACAAGTTGCCATCTTTAGCGCCTGTAAAAAAATAATTCGAATTAGGGATAAGGAAAGAACCCATGCAGCCATAATCCAGGTCGTTCGCCTCAAGGTAATCAAAGTTGAACGGCGTAAAATAGCTGCTTATATTAAGTGTTGCTCCTGCTACAGAAAGCTTCATGGCGCTTTCCCCCCTGTTTCTCGGGTTAGCCGGATCGTTGTTGATACCTACTGAGCCATTGCCTGTAACGATATACAAACTGCCGCCATCGTCAACGGCCATGCCGGTGCCGCTTTCCCACAGCCCTGCATTATAGCCATCTGGCGAATCATTATAAACCACCTGCTGCTGCAAAGTTGAAGCATTATAGCCCAAAATCCATCCGTGATAAGGGCCCCAATCGCAATGAGATGAGAAAGTAACATACAACACTCCGTTGGTAAGGGTTAGCGCCTGGCGCTGATTTTGCCTTTGTGCATCGAATATAATTTGATTGTTATTGCTCCCGTCCCCATTGCCGGTATAGGTTGCCGTTATCATTACAGGGCTGCCTGTTCTTTCATTACCGGTGGTAATGTCAACCGCATGCAGGTATTGCACAAAACTGTTCCCATTATTTGTGCTCCTGGCCACAAAGTAAATTGTTTGGCTAATGGAATCAATTACCGGTGTTCCTACAATACCGATATTGCCACTGAAGTCATAATAAAGCCCGCCGCAAGCTTGTGTCATATCTGAATTTTTGGGCGGCCTCATACCTGGCGATGTGTAATTCTTTTTCCAGAATAAGGACCCTCCGTCAGCATCATAAGCATAGATAGTGTTATTAACTGTAGCAATGTACACCACATTATAGCTGGTCCCGCTCATAGCAACATTGCCCACAACAAGCGGTTGTGCATAAACCTGGTCATCAACCGGCAGGTTAAAGAGCCTGCCAAAGCGGTTGGCATTTACGTTGGTATCGCGCAGCACCGTTTCATGATCATTTAACCCGCTACGGGTGTTGTTATTATGCTGGGTAAGCACCGAAATATGCTGGTTGTTTGGCTTTGTTGTATGAGGTGCTGTGTCTTTCGATTTACAACTGAGCACAATCAAAAAGCCAGCTACGCAAAACAGGTGTTTTTTATTCATAAACATTTAATTGATCTGATGCAGGCAATAAAACAAAATTAAGGCATGCTTTTTAAAACTTGTTTGGGAAAGCTAAAATTTGATCCATTGGGTTGGCGCAGTACTACGGGTGCATATAGAAAACTACCGGGCTATGCCATGGCTCAATAAATTATCGAACTCTGGTACAAATTTTCGTTTTTTATTTCATTTGCGCTCCATTGTATGGCCAAAAACATTTTAATTTTTCAGAAATTAAAAAAATTTAAATGCCCACATTCGGGTTGACATACAACACAGCCAAAATATGAGCCGTCAATTGTAAAACTATTTACTTCCCAGTTTTTATCGGAGCCAATTATTTTACCTTCAGGCTGATGAAAGCCATCCAGGCATGGGACCGATTTCAGGGCATCGCCAATTCCTTTCGATGTTGCTTTTAACAAGGCTTCTTTGCGCGTCCACAGCAAATAAAAATTCTTATAGGGAGATGCGCTTTTCTCGATAAAATCAATCTCCTGCATGCTGAAATTCTTTTCCAGTACTTCATTAAATGAAAAGTCGGGGCTCATTTTTTCAACATCAACGCCAACATCAGATCCTGAAACAGCGATCAAAACCAAACCGCCGGAATGAGATATATTATAATAAAGATTGCAGGCGTTGCTGTTGCGCAAAAAGGGCTTTTTGTTTTGGCCTTCTGAAAACTCTAACCCTGCTGCAGGATACTTAGCATATCCTGAAAGCAGTAAGCGAAGGGCTATACGGCTTATTGTGTACGTCAGCCTGTCACGGGGTTGAAAATAACGGGCAGCTTTTTTATGTTCATCAGAAGACAGCAAATTGCTATGCCGGGCAATTAAATCAACATGCGCAGAAACACTGATGCGCCAGATGTCGGCGCCAAGACCTGTTTCATAACAGCATGCCATTTGCCCATTATTACGCCACTCCACTTCGTTTACCACCCTGCAATGAACGGTAGGCATATATTATACCGCTTTTAAAATAGTATTTCTTGTTGGCATTTTCTCGCTTGCATTATTGCGGTCATCCAGGCATTGTTGAAGGATTTTTGCCAGCTCAACATAATTGGTGCCTGACAAAAATGTTTTATGATCGCCAGGAATATCATGGACGTTTACCCCTTTCAGTGCATATTGTTTCCAGCCAAGGTACTCGGGATCGTCGAGGTAATAGAGCCGTTGCGTGGTCCTGAACAAATCGACCGTTCCATCATACGGCGTTAACCTGTAATTTAAAAAAGCCTTGTACTGAATTTCGTTGATGCGCTTAGCATGTACTGAAAGTTGTTCTTCTTCAGTTGGAAGCGGCTGAAGCCAGCCAGCTTTTTCAAAAATGCCCCTTAACCTGGCCAAAAAGAAATTAAACTGGTATTTGATGATACCAGCAGGGTCTTTTGCAAACGATTTGATAATAAACAAGGCTTTGGGGAATTGCCTGATAAGTTTTTTCTTCCAACGCTCGGATGTAGTTAAAAAATGGTCATCAGCAGCCACATTGGTATCGAATATGGCCAGGAGCTTTACTTCTTTTCCAACTGCTTTTAGTTGTTTAGCCATTTCAAATACCACTTTTCCACCAAAAGAATAGCCGCCCAGGCTGTAAGGGCCGTTCGGGTTTTGGTTCAATATTTCAGAAACATAAAAAGCAGCGATTTCTTCGATTGTATCGAGAAGTTCCTCGCCATTCAGCCCTTGCGCCTGCAATCCATAAACAGGCTGGTCCGGGCTTAGCCCCGTGGCAAGCGAATTAAAGATCATGACCGTTAACCCTGATCCATGCACAATATACAATGGCGGTTTGGTCCCTTCAGGCTTTATAGGCACCAAGGTTTTCCACGATACAAATTTTTTGTCAGGGAGCAGCAATAAGCTCAGTTTCCTGATTGTTGGGGCTTCGAATAAAGAGGTTATCGGGATCAACACTCCTGTTTTCTCTTCAAGCCGTTTCATTACCTGGATGGCGATAAGGGAATGGCCGCCCAGTTCAAAAAAATCATCATCAATGCTTATTTCAGCAAGCCCTAAAGCGCCAGAAAAAATTTCAGCTACAATTTTTTCCGTTTCAGTTCTGGGAGCTTGATATCTTCTCTTTCCAAATTCAGGCAAAAGCCCCGGGTCGGGCAAAGCTTTTTTATCAGCTTTTCCATTCGCTGTTAACGGGATTTTATTCAGCTCTATCAACAATTTAGGAATCATGTAATCGGGAAGGTGCTGTTGCAGATAAGACATGATATTTTCCTTATCGAAAAGATTTTCTGCAACCACATAGGCCATCAATCTTCTGATTCCGTCACCACCTTCTTTAGCAACAACAACTGCGTCTTTTACTCCTGAACATTTTTTTAACACTGATTCGATTTCTCCCAGCTCTATTCTGAACCCACGGATTTTGACCTGGTCATCTATCCGCCCTAAAAATTCCACATTCCCATCAGCAAGCCATTTAGCCATGTCTCCTGTTCGATACATCATTGCCCCGGGGCTCACATTAAACAAATCAGGCATGAATTTCTCTCTTGTAAGTTCCGGCAAATTCAAATATCCTCTGCCGATTCCCGCTCCGCCAACATACAGTTCCCCTTCTTCACCTATGGCGCACATCTGCATTTGGCTGTTCAATATGTAAGCAGACCTGCTATTCAACGCCTTGCCGATTGGAATAGGGTATGGTATTTCAGTTGAGCTAATATAATAAGTTAAAGAAAAAGTCGTATTTTCTGTTGGGCCGTACCCATTGATAATATCGATAGCAGGAAATTTCTTTTTTAATTTTTCAATATGTTTCTCAGATAATTTTTCACCGCCTGCCAACACTGTCTGCAATCTTTCAAATACCATTATGTCCAGGTCAATCCATTGGTTTAATAAACCTGAAGTAACCCACATTATATTTACTTTATTTTTCCCGATTACTTCTTTCAAGGCCCTCGTATCAAATAAAGTCTCCTCATTGCATAAAACCAGTTCGCCGCCATTGAGCAACATTCCCCAAAATTCAAATGTGGTGGCATCAAAAGAAGGAGAGCCTGTTGATAACAGGACGTTCTGTTCAGATAGCTTTACATAATCAATTCCTTTAACAAGGCTAACCACATTTTTGTGTTCAATCATTACCCCCTTCGGCCTGCCTGTTGACCCTGAGGTATAGATTATGTAAGCAAGCTGGCCTGGCGCAATGGTATTACTTAGTGTTGAATTGGGTTCTTTGTTAATAATACTCCAGTCGCTATCCATCAAAATAAGGGTAGCCTTACTATATGCAAGAAGTTTGCTTTGAAACAAAGTGTTGGTAACAACAATATTGGCATTAATATCTTTCAACATATAGCTGATCCTGTCAGCCGGGTATTCCGGGTCAATCGGCACATAAGCTCCTCCGGCTTTCAGGATACCGAGTATGCCAATGATGGTTTCCGCAGAACGACCAACACAGATGGGAACCGGGCTTTCTTTTTGAACTCCTTTGGCAACGAGGTAATGAGCCAACTGATTAGTCTTATCATCTAATTCCTGGTAACTAAGCCTGGTATCCTCAAAAACAATTGCTGTTTTTTTAGGCGTTTTAGCAACCTGTTCAGCAAACACATCAACAATTGACCGGTCTGCAGGATACGTAAACGCTAATGGCTCAATTACAATTTTTGGTTTTGCCAGAACCGGAATATCGTTCAACCTGATGTCAGGCTCCTGTATAATCACAGCAAGCAATGCTTTAAAATCATCCATCATTTTTTGGATGGATTCCAACTTGAACAAATGCGTGTTATAAGACCAGAGCAACATTGGCAGATCTTCTGTACCACCATTGGTAATTGAAATATCAAAAGTTTCATATTCCCTGGGATTAAAAATCATTTCGTGCTTAATGCCATAAAAGGCCACCCCATCATCTGCGCCTGTTTCTATATTAAATGAAACCGGCACAAGAGGAATGCGTGAATTATCTCTTGCAATATTAAGCTGCTTCAGCAAAGCGCCGAACGTAAGCTGCGAATGGTCATAAGCGTCCAGTATTGCAGTTTTCCTGGATTTGAGGTAATCAAGAAAAGTAGATCCATTCACAAGCTTGCTTCTTACCGGCAACAAATTCACGCAGTGGCCCACAAGCCCATAATTCGCATTCGTTAACTGGCCTGCAGCCGGGAGGCCGAGAACAATATCTCCTTGCCCTGTTAATCGATATAAAAATATTTCAAATGCTGCGCGAAGTGTTATTGGAAGGCTGCAACCTGCACTTGAGCCCAATTTGGTTAAATCCGTCATAAGATTTTTGCCAAGCTCAAAATCTCCCCGATGGCCCTTATAGGTTCGACTTGCCGGGCGCGGAAAATCTGTCGGCATATTTAATACCGGCACATTGTCCTTGAACTGGCCTGTCCAATACAGCAGGTTTCTTTTGTATTCTTCAGTGTGGTAAAACGCAATTTGTTGCCTGGCAAATTCACTGAACTCAGGAGCATCCGATAATCCAGGGTTTTCTCCTTTTGTGTAAGCAGAATATAATTTGCCCAATTCCTGCATAATTAACCCAAGAGACCATCCATCACAAATGATATGATGAGCAGTGAATGTTAGGTAATGCTGATCTGTTCCTAAGCAGAACAAAGCAAATCTATGCAAGGGCCCTTTTAGCAGGTCAAAGGTCGTAGATGAAGTTTCTTTGATGAAACTTTCCAAGTAATTGTGTTGCTCATCCGGGCTTAATGAGGATATATCTTCAAAACGAAGGTTTAGCTTCCATTTGCTAAAAATCTGCATGCTTTTTCCATCTTCGCTAAAAGTAGTTCGCAATGCATCATGACGGTTAATAACCTCCTGCATTGCCCTTTCCATTGCAGGTTTGTCAAGTAGCCCATATAATTTTTCGGAAAGCGATATATTGTAGGCCCTGTTGGCATCTTCACCGCCTAACACACAGGCAACCCAAATCTCTACCTGTGGCTCAATAGCAGGTATTATTTTTATTTGTGGAGCTATATCATCAACTAAACCGGCTTCATTATCGGCGCCATCAGGCTTTTTTTTTGAGCCTTCTTCGTCGAGTAGTGATGAGAGTTGTTTTACAGTTGAATATTTGAACAGCGTAGTGAGCGGAAGTTTTTTGCCTGTCTCTTTCTCAATGCGGCTCATTACCTGGGCTGCAATTAATGAATGGCCGCCTAGTTCAAAGAAATCATCAGTTACGCCTACTTTTTCCAGCCCTAATAATTCTGCAAATATGCCGGCGACCAGTTTTTCAATCTGGGTTTCCGGCAGCACCAATTCCTTTTTCTGATCATCCTGTATTTCATCAGGATCAGGAAGCCTTTTACGGTCTACCTTTCCGTTATCAGACAAGGGAATGCTGTCTATCTGAATAAACAGTTCTGGCACCATATAATCGGTCAACTTAGATTTCAAATAAGTTGTTGCCTCTTTTTTATCAAATGTTCCATTCACAACAACATATGCTATCAATCTTTTAGTGCCTTTTTTATTTTCTTTAGCAACAACCACACAATGTTTTATTCCTGCATACTGCAACAGTACGCTCTCTATTTCGCCAAGTTCAACACGAAAGCCCCTGATTTTTACCTGCGAATCTTTACGGCCAATAAATTCCATGTACATATCAGGCATCATTCTGCCAAGGTCTCCAGTCCGGTACATTCTGCCACCTGCTTTATCATTAAAAGGATCTTTTACGAAAGCATAACTTGTTTTCTCAGGGTCATTGGCATATCCTCTTGCCACGCCGACTCCCCCAATATAGAGTTCACCGATTACACCAACGGGTGCGGGTTGCAATTGCTCATTAAGTATATAGAAGAAATTATTTTGAAGCGGCCTTCCGTATGGAATACTTTTCCATTGGCTTTTCACTTCATCAACAATAAAATAATTTGACCATATTGTGCCTTCAGTGGCGCCGCCTAAACTAACAAACCGGGCATTGGGAAAATATTTTTTTAGCCTCTCGGGAAGGCCCACCGGTATCCAGTCCCCACTAAGAAAAACTGTTCTCAGGGGTTCCTGCAGATAAGGGCGCTTGCTGATCTCCATTTCTTTTACCAGATAATCAAGTGTGGTAGGAACAGAATCCCAGAAAGTAATTTTATATTCCTGCAGCATTTGTTGAAGCTTTCTCACATCTTGCGCTTCGTCTTTTTGGGCAATCACAACTGTGCCCCCTGCAGCAAGCATTCCAAAAACATCATACACCGCAAGATCGAAACACATGGATGTAATAAACAACAACCGGTCTTCCCTGCTAATATCAAATGTTTTATTTACCCATTCAATAAGATTAACTACCGAATGGTGCTCAATCATTACTCCTTTTGGCCTGCCTGTAGAACCTGAAGTGTAAATAGTATAAGCCAGTTGTGTGCTGTCAATTTTTACAGCAACAGGATTATCACTGTAACTATTCAAATTAACTGATCGTATGTTCAGGTAGCATTCAGCAGAAACAGCATTCCTGATTTCATAATCTTCGTCTGTAACTAAAAACTTAACATCAGATTGCTTAAGGATATACTGTTGCCTGTCTAAAGGATAATCAGGCTCGATTGGCACATAGGCTGCCCCTGTTTTCATAATCCCATACATAGCCACGATCATATCAAAACCCCGGGATGCTACCAGGCCGATATTATCAGAATTTTTTACCCCTTTTTCAATAAGACAATGAGCAAGCCGGTTAGATTGATTATTCAAATCAGCATAGGTCATCATTTCATTTGCAAGCCTGAGCGCAACCTGGCCTGGGGTTTTTGCAGCTTGTTCCTGAAAAATATCCACTATTGTTTTTTGCGAAGCATAAGCGGTTAAGGTATCATTAAAATCTGCAAATTTTTTTTGTTCATCTGCATTCGATAAAATAGGTATAGACCCAATTTTTTGACCCGGATCTTTAACAACAGACTCTAATAAAAATTCAAAATCACCCATCATTTTTTTGATGGTGCCAGGTTTGAATAATTGAGTATTATACGACCATTCCAGAACAAATGATTGTTCTGAGCCAGTGACATTGACAAAAATTTCGAAATTTTCATACGCCCTTGGGTTACTGATCAGTTTATACGACAGCCCCTCGAAAGACACCCCCTGATCCATACCCATGTCAATATTGAAAGCCAATGGAACAAGAGGGATTCGGGAGGGGTCCCTTGCTATATTTAACTTCTGTAATAAACGGCCTAATGTAAGTCGTTGATGATCGTAATCGTTAAGAATTTTCGGCTTTCGTATTTTAAGGTATTCAATGAATGAAAGATTACCGTCAGGGTTGCTCCGTAAAGGCAGAAGATTTACACAGTGGCCTACCAGCCCGTAATTATCCGTTACTGACTGGCCGGCAGTAGGAACGGCCAGTACTATATCCTGCTGGCCTGTCAGCCTGTAAAGGTAAACTTCGTAAGCTGCGATAACACTTGTAATAAGACTGCATCCGGCTTTTGCCCCGATTTTTTTTAATGCAGTTACAAGATCATAATTAAGCTGATAATCGTCTCTGCGGCTTTTATAAGTGCGGTTTTCAGGTCTCGGATAATCCGTGGGTATGTCTAGGAAAGGAACATTATGAAGATACTGGCCTAACCAATATTTTTCAGTTTTTTTATATTCGTCACTTTTTTCAAAATTCAGCTGCTCTTCTACATAATCACCAAACTGCGGGGCATGAGGCAAATCAGGCACTGATCCTTTAACGTAAGCAGAATACAGTTTGCCTAAATCTTCCATCATAATACCAAACGACCAGCCATCACAAACAATATGGTGTGCAGACAGGGTTAGATGGTGTTCCTGATCAGCAAGTTTGAAAAGAGCTATGCGGAAAAGAGGCCCGTTCAATAAATCAAAAGATTCATTGGCATCGCTTTTAACATATTCGGTTATATATTCCTGTTGCTTTTCCTTGCCATCACCAGAAAGGTCTTTATAAAAAACAGGCAATGCCAAATCTTTATAAACGCATAGTTGTTTTCCATCTGTACTAAAAGAAGTTCTTAGCGCTTCATGCCTTTTTATCAAATCCTGGAGAGATTGCTCCATCGCCCCCCGGTTAAAGTTTCCTTTAAACAGCAATGAAACAGATTCATTAAAAGCCAGGCTGGCCTCCTTCCCCCCGATAAGGCAGGAAGCCCAAATTTCTAACTGAGACTCGATCGTCGGAACAACATGAAGGATCTCAGGCCCCGCAAAAGGATCGAAATCTACAGGAAGCAACTCATTTGTAAAATCCTTATTCATTTTTGATAGGTCAGTTTTATTTTATTTGAACATATTTTCCGGGGCGCCCTGGGTCAGATATAAACCATGCAGGATTTCCTTCTTTATCTTTTCCAAGTCTTGCACCCGGTATTGGAGCTTCGTTAAAAGGCAAAGTTTGATTGGCAATGTTGGCATTTGGCTTTGCAAAAGGGAAAAAGCCAGCTTCAGTCATTTCGTTAACACTTTCTTCAAATGCGGCAATAATGGCATCAATTTCAGAAGCAGAGTGAGCTTCCGTCATAAAGCATGGAAATCCGTCTAAGATATGAATGCCTTTTTCGCGCATAAGCACAAACAACAATTCACTATATGGAATATCTTCTTTGAATTTCATTTTCCATAATGAGCCAAATTGGGCTACAAATAAAGGCAGGTTGTTTTTTGAGCAAATCATATTAACTGTATCAGCCAGTCTTTTTGCTTTTGCATTTATACCTTCCTGCAAGGCAGGGCCATGTTCTTTCATGTATTCCAGCGATGCTTTAGCTGCAGCAAGAGCTAAAGGATGGCGCACGAAAGTGCCTGCAAAATAAGTTACGCCCGCTTCAGGAGTGGATGCATCTCCATATTGCCAATAACCCCCATCAAGTGCATCCATGAAACGTTTTTTTCCTGCAATGATGCCTATTGATATTCCCGCACCAACTACTTTTCCATAGGTGCCGATATCTGCTTTTATGCCAAACAAAGCCTGTGCTCCGCCAGGATGCATCCTGAAACCGGTAATCACTTCATCGAAAATCAATGCAGTTCCGGACTGAGCAGTAATGTCTCTTAATTTTTTCAAAAACTCTACTGGCTGGAATTCGGGCCTGCGGCTTTGTACTGGTTCAACAAGAACCGCGGCAATTTCATTTGCTTTTTCTTTAATGATTTGCAAACTTTCATCAGTTCCATATTCAAGTATCAGCATATTCTGAACGGCTTCGGGCATAATACCTGATGCGGCCGGAAACGATTTCAGCTTTTTAGTTCCACGAACAATTACTTCATCAACAATGCCATGATAAGACCCCGAAAATGCAACAATAATTGAGCGGCCAGTCACTGTTCTTGCAATACGCATTGCACCAAGCACTGCTTCAGAGCCAGTGTTACATAAAGCCGCCCTTTCTAAACCAGTAAATTCACAAATCAACTTACTTACCGGGCCTGCCAGTTCATGCTGTGGGCCGATCTCATATCCTTTTTCTATCTGTTCTTTAATGGCGTTGATAATAACATCAGGTTGATAACCGAGGAAATTTGAACCGAAACCATTTAGCGCATCAATATATTTATTATCATCCAGGTCCCATAAATAGATGCCTTTCGATTTTTTTATCACTATAGAGTACACTAATTCTTTGGTAGCCGGCCTGAAGCCTGAAACAACTCTTGGGTCTGCCATGTATGCCCTGTGCTTTTGTGTATATTCCTTGCTTGCATGGGTTTTAGCATTATACCGTTTTATCAGATTGTCAATGAACGTTTGCTGCTTTGCTGATAGTTGCTGTAACTGCTTTTCAATTTTTGCAGTTGCTCCAAAAGGTTTTTTCAGTTCTACCAACTCCTCGGCAGTAACTTCAGGTTCAGCAGGTTTTTTTGAAACGGTTGAATTGGGGACTGCAATGGCGCTCTGTGGCATTGTTTGAACTTGAGGTGCATACATATTATTACCATGAGCCCCCCCACCCTGAAGCAATGCAATTTGTTGTGCAAGCAACTGAATCTGTTGTGATATCAGGCCAATTGCCGTTGCATTGCCCTGGGAAAATTGTTGAACAGGAATATTATTCATGGGCTGCTGATTTGGAACTGATATCATAGGCTGCTCCACAGATACTGGCCCAGATTGCCGAACCTGCTCTTGCGGGAGGTTGGCATCCAGGAACCCTGCTAATAAATCAAGAGTGCTGTATTCCTCATTTAGCTGCCTGAAAGTAATGGGCAGCTTGAATTCTTTTTTCAGGTTCATGGCTACCTGTGTCAACAATAGTGAATCAAACCCCATTTCGATAAAGTTCATGTCAGGGGCAATATCAGACATCTCAATGCCGGATGCATTCTCAAGTACGTCTTTTATCCTTTCTATAAGTTGTTCTTTTCGCATAACATTATTTTGGGGCACGCCATTAGTATTCATGATTTCTTGGACGGATGTAATTTCTGGCATTGCAACAATTACCTGGTTGTTATTTTGCAGGGTATGTTCAGCCGCCGATGGCGGGTCAAGCCATAAACGTGTTTTTTCAAATGCATAAGCCGGTAATTGCATCTTTTTTCTTTTTTCCCCTGCATAAAATCCTTCCCAATCAATCTCAAGTCCGTTCAGCCACAATTGCCCAACTGCTTTCAAAACAGAATAATATTCAGATTGTCCATCCGTTGGATCAAGGCTTGAAATAGCGACTGTATTTTTCTTGCCTTGCTGGCGAATCAGCGACGAGGTGACATTTTTGGGGCCTGTTTCCAAAATCACTCTTCCTTCCTCTTTTAATAATGTAGCAACGGCATCGGCAAAGCGAACTGTCGACCTGAGATGCCCTGCCCAATATGAAGGGTTGGTGGCATCGGCATCAGGCATCCAATTGCCTGTAACAGTAGATACGATAGGTATTCTCGGCAAGCTTAATTTCACCGTCCTGACTATTTCTTCAAAAGGGGCAACAATCGGATCCATCATAATAGAATGAAAGGCGTGACTGGTTGCAAGCACTTTATTAGAAATACCTTTTGCAGCTAATTTTTTTGAAAGAATTTCAATTGAATTTATCGGGCCCGCAACAACACAGGATCCTGGGCTGTTCACAACGGCTAAGGATAAATCGCCGGATAAAAATGATTCTATCTTCTCGAATTCGGAACGCACAGCGAGCATACTGCCGCGAGGCATTTCAGACATCATTTTTCCGCGGATGGCAATCATCTTCAGCCCATCTTCAAGGCTAAATACTCCGGCAAGGTGCGCTGCAACATATTCACCAATGCTATGGCCAATGAAAGATGAAGGGCGTACTCCCCAGCTGATCCACAATTTTGCAAGGGCATATTCAATAACAAAAACGGCCGGTTGCGTGTAATACGTGTTATTGATTTTTTCTTCAGCGCCTGTATTTGCTACCGAAGGATAAATTATGTTCCTGATATCTTCATTTAAAAATGTTTTTAAAATTTCCGCGCACTCGTCAACTGCATTTTTAAAAACAGGTTCGTGTTGGTATAAGTCAATCCCCATATTCACATATTGAGAGCCCTGTCCGGGAAATGAAAACACCACTTCATCAAGGTTTTCTTTTAATTGATTTGACTCATTGGGGGATATAAAGGGAACATTGAGTTTTTCAATCAATTCTTTCTTATCGGAAGCAATCAAAAATCTTCTGCAGTTAAAATTTTGACGCGACGTTTGCAATGTATAGGCAAGATCAGCCAGGTTTATATTTGGCTCAGGTTGAATACTGTTCGCTAATTTTTTTGCATATGCTTCCCGGCTGGTGGTTGTTTTTGCACTCCAGTTTATAAATTGAACTGGCCTTGATGAAGAAGTTTCAGTTTCTTTCCCTTCAAATTCTTCCACAATTACATGAACATTGGTTCCGCCAACACCAAATGAGCTTATGCCTGCGCGTCTCTTGCCTTTTATTTCCCAGTCTCTCAATTCTGTATTTACAAAAAAAGGGCTGTTTGCAAAATCAATATTCGGGTTAGGCTTTTTGTAATTAATAGATGGTGGAATTTGTCTATAATAAACAGACAGCACAGTTTTGATAAACCCTACAACGCCAGCGGCTGCAGTAAGGTGCCCCATATTGCTTTTCACAGAGCCTATAGCACAATACTGCTTTTTATCCTGTTTCCCGAATGCAATATTTAATCCCTCTATTTCAATTGGATCGCCTAAGGGAGTTGCAGTCCCATGAGCTTCCACATAACTAATGGAAGATGGAAGAATCCTTGCATCTTCCAAAGCCATGCTGATTGCTCCGGCCTGGCCTTCAGAACTTGGGGCTGTAAAGCTTCCTTTGCCTCCGCCATCGTTATTTATCCCAACACCTTTAATGACAGCATAAATAAAATCGCCATCTCTTTCAGCATCTTCTTTTCGTTTTAACAGGACTACGCCTGCCCCATCACTAAATACGGTCCCGTCTGCGCCTGCATCAAATGAACGACAATGGCCATCGCGGCTTAACATGGCACCAGGCTGATAGATGTGGCCGCTTTTTACCGGAGAAGTGATTGCAGCCCCCCCGGCCAATGCAACATCACATTGGCAGTTACGTATACTCTCTACGGCTTCTGCTATTGCCAATAAAGAGGTTGAACATGCAGAATGCACGCTTACGGCAGGCCCCTTAAGATTTAATTCATATGCAGTACGTGTCGCGATATAATCTTTTTCATTTAATACCTGCACATTAAAAAGCCCTATTGTCGTAATCAAATCATGATGGCCCTGAAGATTATTAAAAAAATATGTATTATTTCCTGAACCTGCGAATACCCCAATCGTGCCATCATAAGATTCAGGTATATAACCGGCATTTTCAAAAGCTTCCCAAGCCAGTTGCAAGAATATCCGGTGCTGTGGGTCCATCACTTTTGCAATCTTAGGGCTAATTTTAAAAAAACCAGCATCAAAATATTCAACGTCATCAATAATGCCGCGAGCAGCAACATAATCTGAATCATTTCTAATCTCAATAGGAATATAAGGGCTAAGCTCTTCTTTAGTAAAAAAAGAAATTGTTTCCTTACCATCTTTCAAAAGTTGCCATAGCTCATCAATAGTATTTGCACCTGGAAATCGGCCAGCCATTCCTATTACAGCTACATCGCCGCTACCTTGAGATGAAATTTTCTTTTTTCTGTTAGTGGTTTTGTTCCTTATCCTGTTATTAAGATAAGCCGAGACTCCATTTACTGTAGGATATTGATATAATTTAATTATAGGTAAATCATAATTCAGTTCTTTTAAAAGGGCAACTGCTTTAATTGCCAGAATTGAATTGCCCCCTAATTCAAAAAAATTATCGTTTACGCCGACATTTTTTACCTGAAGCAAGTCTTTCCAGATAGTAGCAACCTCAGTTTCAGTTTTATTTCTTGCGGCAATAAACTCATTTTTCAATATTTCAGAAGCGTCTAAATCAGGCAACGATTTTTTATCAATTTTACCATTGATCGTTAATGGCATTGCTTTTAAAGGGACTACTAAACGCGGAACCATGAATTCCGGTAATTTGAGTTCCAGGAATCGGTTTATCGAAATTTTGTCAAACTCCCCTTCCGGGACAACATAAGCAACAAGGTTTTTTTCGCCTGATTTATCCTGTCTTGCTATCACGACACCTTGTGCAACACCCGGGCACTGCAACAAAACATTTTCTATTTCTCCTAATTCAATACGGTAGCCTCTAATTTTTACCTGGTCATCTTCTCTTCGGATGTACTCAATATTGCCATCTGGAAGCAAACGCACGACATCACCGGTTTTATACATTTTTGCACCAGTTACTGAAGAAAAGGGATCAGGTACAAATTTTTCTGCAGTCAACCCTGGATTATTTAAATATCCCCGCGCAAGCTGAGGCCCTCCGATACATAATTCCCCGGTTTCGCCTGTAGCGACTAACTGATTATTTGCATCAACAATGTACAGATCGACATTGTCTAACGGTTTCCCAATCGGAATAATATCAATCCTATCTACAGCACCGGTATCAAACGAATAAACACAACAACCTACTGTTGCTTCTGTAGGCCCATACTCATTCACAATCTCAACGGAAGACCCTTCATCTACGATATATTTTATATGGCTCCAATGCAATGCTTCTCCTCCCAAGACAAGTCTTTTAGTAACATTTTCAAGTTTTCCCTTTACCGCCATTTGAAGCAACGGCAAGTGAGCAGGTGTAAGCTTGATGAAATCATAAGGCGCATTTTCCAAAAAATCCTTTCCAAAAATTTCAACAGTGCCAGCTTCCCTCAGCACAATTGATTTACCAAAAATCAATGGCATAAAAAGACCTGTTATTGACCCGTCAAACGTGTAAGAAAGGCTGAAATAATTGCCTGCTTTGTTATGATCGCTATTTACATATTTTGTTTTATTGTTAAGAAGATAATGCAAAAGACTATTGTGCTCTATCATCACTCCTTTTGGAACACCAGTTGAACCAGATGTATAAATTACATAAGCCAGGTGATGGGCGCATGGCTTAGTCCCTGGTTTTGTTTTCGGAGCCATTCGCATATTATTCCAACCAGTTTCTGGGCCAATAATTTTAACGGCAAGGCCAGCTGATGCAATCAACACCTTACCGGGAGAATCGGATAGAATAATTTTTGCTCCTGTATCCGAAAGAATATATCTTATCCGGTCTTCCGGATATTCGGGATCTATGGGAACATATGCGCCTCCAGCCTTTAGTATCCCAAGAATACCAATAATCATTTCTAAAGAACGGTTCATGCAAACCGGGACCAGCACCTCTTCCTTAACCCCCATCTCTTGCAGGCAATGCGCAAGTTGGTTTGTTTGCTCATCAAGTTCTTTGTAGCTAAGTTTAGCGCCTTCAAAAACAACGGCAATATGGCCAGGGGTTTTATTTACCTGCTCAGCAAATAAATCCACTATTGTTTTATCCCAGGAAGCCCCTGCATTATCATATTTCAACTCTACTGATCCAGCCATAACAATTTTAGCTTAGCTTGAACATTACCAATATTTTATAAACGTATAAACAACAATGATTATTTTATTCTTTACCACCATGAACAACACGGCCACTGTTATTATTGGCCTGCATGATAACCCATAACAAATGCTCATCTATACCTATAGAAATATTACTGGCAACAACACCCTCAACATCGAAGCCCTTCACAATAAATCGGCTTCTTTTATTCAGAGATATTTAATTTTTTGCAAGGCCATTAAAAAATGATCAATGAATGGCTATGCCCTTTTTTGCTCCAATAAATCTTTCTGGTTATTTCATAAGCTTAGACAGGCAACTTAGAAATCTTCTGCAAATCGAGTTGCAGGGCCATTAATTGGCTTTCCAAAAGAACGGCATTCTTTATCGCTCTATAAACTTTTGCATACTGAAACTTGCAAAAGCCCGGATACCTGGAGGGCCTTTCTTTTATTGTGTTCCATTTTTAGCAACAGAGGCTTTAATATATTTTCGTCAATTGGTTATGCGAATAGAAAATATAAAATTCAATTTTAGATTTGTTCAAAATCACAGAGTATATGCCTTTAACTTTAATAAAGCAGGGCAAGCGCCTTCTTGTGTATACACTAAAGCCTGGATTACCTGTTTTTGAACCATAAACGATTGTGTTTGGTTAGAAATACTTTTTGAAATTTTACTTATATGTTCTATTGTTTTTAAAATCGACAATTGAAAGACTTTGCTCAATGCTGATTTTACCAATGCCTGTGGCGCACAAGCATTTTTGCGATGCAATTCGTAAAAATTATTTTTTACAACCCGGGGCTTAAAAAAACGGAATATATACGAGGGGGGAGGGATTTTTTTGAAATCAATCAATATCCTTTTTGCATCAACCGTTTTAGTAAAAGGTTCATTATAAGGTACTTTATTCGTTTCCTTTGCTTCCATAGACTCTTAGGGGTATTTGGAGGCTACAAAATACAAAAAGATTTAAAACCCTACTATAACTTCATGAGATTTGTGGATAAGTATATATTTCAAGAAAGCCAGGGCATATTAATAGGCTGGGTCAGGCCCTGTTTTTAACTTTCGCATAAATCGGCTTTAGGTAATGAGCAGTAAACTCAGGGTAAAACTTTACCGCATAGGCAAAAGAATTGAAGAAATTAACATTAAATTTTTTCTTCAGAAGAACCTGGATAACAATAAAGAAAATAATATCGGTTACAAGGGTTGCATAAACCGCCCCCATTACCTGCATCCATTTTACAAAGAAAAAAGTAAAGGATAAATTTAATGTCGCGTAAAGGACCAAAGTCAAAAAATTGGTTTTAGGGCTCCCCATCGAGTCCATAATAACGCCAAACAAGCGGAAAAATGGATTCATAACACAAGTAACAATCGTAATATGTAAGATCGGGATTGCATCTGTGTATTTTGTGCCTGCAATAATATTTACAACAAAATTTGAAAAAACCAGCAACAAAAAAAGGGCAGGGATGAGCAGAGCTAAAATTGTACCGACAGATTTTTCATACATATATTTGCCTGCATTGCTGCCTTGCTCTGCAAAACGCCTTGAGCTTTGGGGGAAGACAGCTGTTCCTATAGCATTCGTAGGCAAATCGGCTACGGTAGTAACCCTCATCGCCACATTATACACCCCGGCAGCATCGGGAGAAACCATTGCCCCAAGCATCATTTGATTGATGGTGCTGGAAAGCATTGCGCTTACGGAAGTCCCAAAAACATATTTGCCATAATTAAATAACTCAACTACCCATTTCCTTGAAATTTTTTTAGATGCCGAAAGAAATTCTTTCACAAAAAAATATTCCGTAACCATACCAGCAAACGCGCAAATAACCTGTAGATAAATTAAACTAATCAAAGAAATATGGGCCTTTAAGAAGAAACAAAAAGCTACATAAAAGAAAAAGCCTCCCTGCTTAATGGTATTTGTTATAAGAACACCAATAAAACTGAAATGAGCTTGTTCAATCCATTGAAATTGCAGTAGCATCGCCTGGAAAACGTAAACAAGGTTATACAATAAAAACATCTGTACCAATGCAGGATAGTTCCATATCCTCGCAAAATAGCCAGCCAGCGAAATATTGGCCACTATACAAAGAATAATTAAAATAGCACTGATGAAAAAGGAAGCGGATAATATATCGGGATGGTCTTCTTTACTGCTGCCCGATAAAAACCTGATTAGCGCATTTTGAACAAGTCCTCCTCGTATAGTTTCAAAAATGGTAGTTGTTGCTGTGAATAACACCCATATACCAAAGCTGTGCTTGTCCAGCATTCTAACCAGGAAAAAAAAGCCGCCAAACCCAAAAATAAGAGCCTGGATATTCAAGATAAGATTAAGAGACCCTGACTTAAGCCAGTAATTTCTGTTGTTTGAAGACATGGGGGTATTTGCATTAGTTAGTCATAAAGCACTTGGTTCTACGGAAAACTTTAGATTAAAACACCTGGTTTTCAAAAAAAGGTCAAGTTAAATGATCCAGAGATTTTATGTCAAAAATAGGCAATGCAATGATCAGAATAATGTTTATTTGTTCACTTTAAAAATTGCAAAACCCGCATTGTGGAAAATGGTATCCTGCGGAATTAATTGCAAGAATTTATAATTGTTCAACCGTTTTGTAGAGATCAGCACATAATCTACCTCATATTTATCAAACAATTTCCTGGCCGATCCCGGGATTCCGGTTTGCAGGTAGGACAACATACTTTCCCTGTCGTTTTCCCTCTCATAAAAATCAATATACGGATTGGAAAAAGTAGCTTCTGTGCTGACCATTTTTCGGGCAGTAGCCATAACCGGGAAAAATGAAATACTGTCTTTCCGTTCGCAAAGAATTACTTTGTCTTCGGGAATATGCTGCATAATAAAATGATAAGCCTCTATTTTCCCGTTATTCTTTTGCCTCGCAACTGATAAATTGCGCATTACAGTAAAATCAGGCCGCTTCTGATAAGAAGGATAAACGACCAAAGTAAGAAGAACTAATAGCCCTGCAAGAAAAATACTTTGAAAGGGATTTGACTGTTGCTTTGCAAAGGCTGCTTTTCCCAGCCATCCCCACAGCAACCTGAACAGGAAAACAAAGCCAAAGCCGAAGAAAACGAACTGCGCCACTTTAATATAATAATAATAATGGAAAGAAGGAACAGTTCCCGGAAGATGGATATTATATCTTTCTCCACCAAGAAAAGCCTGAACTGTTGTATAAACATACATAATGACTGCAATAACCAGCCAGTTTAAAATAATGCTTCTGATTACTGGTTGATGAAATTTCTTGTAAAACCAAATAAACCCTAATATGGAAACGACCAACGCTACTGAAAGGTTCTTTTTAACCATCTCGCCGAAACGACTCATGTAAAACATGCCTTCAGTATACTCCATCGGATCTTTGTTCACTACACGCAAATGGTACTTCCCGGCTACATAATAAAGAAGCGGCATGGCCGCTAAAACAAAAAAACCAAAAACAACCGCTCCCTGAAAAAAATATTTTTTCAGGTATTGAATATGATTTTGTTTTATTGTGCCAATCATTTTTTTGACCTGCATAGATACCAGGATTAATATAATCAGGATAGTCGGCGCTGCATGGGCAAGAAAACTGATGCCTATGCCTATGCCTAACAGAACAAACCAAAAATATTTCTGTGATGAAAAGGCTTTATAACAAAAAATGATGTTCATGTAAAAAGCAAATTGTGCAAAGCAAAACGGGTATAACCACGGGGAATACCCATAAGTTGTTCCCCCATTGACCATATCAGCGCGAACAAACAGGAAAGCAAACAAAGCAGCAAGAGCAACTTCTGATCCAAAAAAACATACTGCCATTAATAAAAAAACAAGCGGGCTTAAAAGATTAAGGAAGGCACCTGCCTGTGCAGCAACAGCACTTGGTGGCAATGAAGTCAGTTTCGATACAGCAGCCTCAATTGTAAATACCATTGGATTGTACCACAAAAACTCACCTTTATAACTAGGGTCTTGCCCATAATGACCATCCATTAAACTCTGTGCAAAAGAAACATCCCTGTCAAAATCAACATCAAAGGCATACTGTAAATCATGTGTGGTTTTATAGCATTGAAAAAAGGCTATCGAAAGCATTATTGCAAATGCAACAATAAAAAATACTTTATTGGGTTTTTTGTTCAAGGTCATTTCAGGCATATCAAATTATTTCTTTAAGGGCATTTACTAAAATTCCACAACGAAATCGTTCCACCAAAAGTGTGCATGAGCCAAGATAATGCAATTTTAAATGCTTTACCTGCACTTTTGCCTGTTTCTCACTTCGGCGTTGCGCTTTGTAAACGCGCTTAGCCATACCAGGCAACAGCAATAAAGCATAGCAGTAAAATGGCATTTGCAGATGAACATGATCCTAATTTTCGAGGCAGTCGCCTTTCCTGCAATAGACATGATGACAACAAAAGAGGGATTCTTAGCATAATGACCCGGGTCTTTAACACCTAATGTTAAAATGGCGGGAACATACAGCTTTTAAAAAAAGTAATTTCAAGATATGCAAATCTTAAAACAAGGATAAACAAAGCAATCAGGGATCCAGTGCACCTTCGAGAATATTGATTTTAGCAATATATCCCATGCAGTTCCTGATGTATTCTTCGGCCGGTAGTGGCTGCTTTATGGAAAGCACATCGCTTAACAGCCTTGAATTATCAAATGCCTGTCCAAGTTCCATAAATTCAAGATAAGGCTCAAGGCCTGCGAGCAATATCCTGGCGGCTCCAGGATCTGTAAATTCTTCATTCCAGTAATCAAGATATGCCTGGTATTCATAGAGCTTGCTTTCGGGCTTTAATCGGTTCTTTGCCCAAAGTTTTATCTGGTTAAGAAAAGATTTATCAATAAACTTAAATGGGGGGAGCCCATTAAAGTATTCACTCAATGAAATAGACAGCTTGTGCGCTGAAGTAGCACCATCCTGTCCTGAAGAAATGTGATATACTTTGTGCTTTCTTTTTGCAAGCATCAATTCGACAATGGCATTCGCTGCATAATCAACGGGAATCATATCGAGCATTGCCTGATCATTGACGGGAATCAGCCGCAAATGGTTGATGGTAGCCACTGCCCATAATATAACCGGAGACCTCGGCATGGCATGTTTGCTATCGCCCATAATGATGGAAGGCCGGGCAATGAGGACCTTTTCTGGCGCGATATGTTTATCAACCATTAGCTCGCCCTGCATTTTTGTGTAAGTATACCTCACCAGGTGCGAAGCATCCTCATTAGGCGACTCATCCTCACGCACAAGCCTATGCGTAATTTTAGTTCCACAAATAGTAGCTGTTCCTACATATAAAAAAGTTTTCAGCCGGGGCAGCTGTTTCGCCCATAACAGCAATTTTTCGAGGCCTGCAATGTTCACCTGTTCAAGTATATCATCATATATCCTTGAAAAAGAAGTGTTGGCAGCTGAATGAATGATTACATCTGTATCATCAAGCATGTTGTTTGCCTGCAATGATGCTGTGAGGTGAGGGTCAAAAAGGTTACCGCTTATAGGGATAACTTTATCAGCTTCAAAATAATCATTGTGCACCGCAAAAACTTTTTTCAGCCGTGCCAAAGCATCTTGTTCGTTGCTGGGCCTGATAAAACAATAAATCTTATCGACTTCTTTTCGTTTGGCAAGGCCCACAAGTATCTCCCCGCCTAAAAAACCTGTTGAACCTGTCAAGAAAATATTCATAAATGACGTTAATCAAAAAGCTCAAGACCAAGAATACCAAGAATAATCAATGAAATGGAAAGAACTTTCACCATAGAAACCGGCTCTTTGAAAAAGATGATGCCAATTACGGCAATCAGCGCTGTTCCAGCACTTGCCCAAATAGCATAGGCAATGCTCACCTGCATTTTCTCTAGCACAAAAACCAATGCAGCCAGGCTGATTGCATAAAATAAAAACACAAGGACGGAAGGGACCAACTTCGTAAAGCCCTCAGCATACTTCATGGAAATAGTGCCGAGCACTTCAAACAAAATACCAATAGCGAGCATCATCCATTTCATAAAAAAACTCGAAGATTTGTTGCTCCAGCCAGAAGAAGCGAGGCAATGTATGAAATTTTAAAATATTCCCGGCAAATTAACATTATAAGGCACATTTCAAATTTTCACATGCCGGTAAAAGCACATTGCCTCGAGAGGCTTAGCTGCCGCTAAGGACACCGGCCTCACTAAAACAAAAATTTGAAACGGGCGCACATCATATTGTTGCCTATTCAGCGGGCGAGTTCAGGCAGTGGCTTTCTTAAAATGAAACGGGAAACCTACAAGGTTCCCGTTATGGCTTCAAAAAAAAATCTGCTTATTTTTTTACAATTATTTTTTGCTCATGGGCAATCCCATCAAAAGTAATGAAGCGCAAAATATATGTCCCATTAATCAGCGGAGCAGTTAATTGTGCCAACCCGTTTTGCACACTGGCAGTTTCCTGTTTCACAAGCCTGCCTGCTAAATCATACCATTCGGCCCTTAAATTGGTTTCATTTCTGCTTAACCCCCTTACATACACATACGAAGAGGTCGGGTTGGGATAAACAGTCAGTGTTTGCATTCGATCGACCTGCACTGAAACAATGTTATAATAAGTGTCATTCCCATCCAGGTCTGTTTGTTTCAGCCGGTAATAATTCATTCCGCTTAAAGGATTCCTGTCAACTGCATTGTACTCAAGCGGGCTACTGCTATTGCCGTTTAATGCCTTTGAATTTATTTTTACCAGGGGTGAAAAGTGGGCGCCATCGCTGCTTTTTTCTATAGTGAAATAGCCGTTGCTTGTTTCGGTTGCAGTAGCCCATGATAATTTTACCGAATCATCATTAACCAGCTCTGCATTAAAATAAACCAGTTTGGTAGGCAACACGTTCCCGCCAAAAATTTCATCTGCAATGGCAAAGGTTGAAAATGAATTGAAAGCAGTTGGGACTGAAGTTGACGTAATGCTGCCGGTTAAATGGCTGCCCGTTGGGGCAGGCCCGCCTGCGCCTCCGATATCAATCCATTTGGTAAGATTAGTATAAGTGTTTTTAACTATTGTCAGCGTAAGGCCATTATCAACAAGGTCATTACTGCCAAAAAAAAGTTGTATGGTCTGGTTGCCGGTTAACCCAGCAGTAGGCTGTGAAGTTCCGGAGGCATCTGTTCTGTTTATAGTGTAATAATGAACATTCGATACATGGTCAACTGTAGGAGGCATGGTATAGCCTAATGCCCTGGCGCTTGCATTGAACAATTGTGCCTGGTAAGTGTACAAAGTGCCTGAGCTGTGGTTTACCGTCAGCACAGCAGGTCTGCAGTCAGCTCCGTTGCCAATCGGGAAATTCAATGTAGAAGACCCTGCTATTGATTTTTGATAGCGCATGGGGCCATTAACATAGCTCGTGGACAAAGCAGTTCCGGCGGCTACGGCTGAACCGTTCAGCATGGTCAGGATGTTGGTTGTTGTGGTATTCAATAACCCAGATGTAAGGGTGAGCGTTCCCGAAACATTGATTGATGTACTGTTCAGGGTAACACCACCGGCTGAATTATTTATTATTAATCTCGTGAACACAGGTGTTGCTGTGCCTGGCGCAGCATTGATATTTTGTGTTGCCGATCCACCCAGCACAGCCGTTCCGTTATTAGCCCCGAAAGTAATTGCCGTGGCAGAAGAAACGGTTAGGCTCCCCAGGTAGCTGCTGCTGTTGTTATAATTAGGATAGATAAGCCCTGTGTTGCTTTTCACAAAACTGACATCATTATTGTATGCGTCCCCGCCTGATGCGGTCATCATCAGGTAGCCTGTGCCTGTATTGGTAAAGGTGCTTGAGCCATTAAAAGTATTGCCTCCTGTGCTTTGGTCGTTCGTGCTTCCGGTTTTGGTGGAATTGACAGATCCATTAAATGTGGCGCCATTAAAAAAAAGCCCGGGGCTGGAAGAAGTCAAAGCCCCATTAAATATTGTTCCCGGAGAAAATTGAATATAGCTGCTTCCCGTTGTAGTAATATTCTGTGCCGTTCCTGAGCCATTCTGAATAAAACTTTTAAATATCAATCCGCCATAATTAAAGCCTAAAGCTCCGATACTAACAACTTTACCACTTGCCAAAGTAGCAGAACCCGGGCCTGCTCCAAAATACACACCAGCCCCATTTACATTTACTACATTTACATTCCCGTTAAATTGAGTATTCGCCCCATAGTAATTTGAATAAATCCATAAATTGGTCGAGCCGGGCTGGTTATTGAAAGTCACATCTCCGTTAAAAATATTGCCGCTGCTATTGTGCGCTACATACATGTGTTGGCCAGTGCTGTAATTGTTAAAGATAGCTGTGGATTGCCATGTATCAGGAAAAGTGTTGCCCATTACAAAATATCCTGAGCCGGTATTCGTAACCGTAAATGGGCCGTTGAATGTGTTATTTCCTGAAGAAGCATCATTGGTCGAGCCGTTTTTTGTTGAATTGACTGTCCCTGAAAATGTGCACCCGTTAAAATATATCGTAGGGCTCACTGTGGTCACATTTCCGCCAAATGAAGAACTGGGGCCGAAAGTGAGGTTGCCCGTTCCAGTTAAAGTAATGCTTTGAGGTGTTGCGCCTGTTTGGGTAAATTGCCTGAGCAATAGCATGCCTGCTGAAAATCCCGATGGCCCGACAGCAATCGTTTTGCCCGCAGCAAGCGTAGCAGTCGCGGCAGCATTCCCTGAACAGAACTGGACCCCCTGCCCATTGGTCGAGGTGGCGATAATGTTGTCATTAAATACAGTACCTGCAGAATAAGCACTAACATAAATCCCTGTATTTGCAGTCGGAGCATTATTAAAAGTAGCAGGGCCACCAAAAATATTGTTGCTGCTGTTATATGCTATGTAAATATTGCTGCTGCCAGTGTTGTTAAATATAGAAGCAGCATTGAACTGATCGGCATTGCCATTGCCGAACATCAGGTAGCCTGCACCTGCATTGGTCATCACTGCATTCCCATTAAAAATATTATTACCATTTGAAGCATCATTAGTTGAACCGTTTTTTGTGGAGTTGACAATACCTGAGAAAGTGCAGCCATTGAAATATAAAGAAGCGCTTGTTGAAGTAACATTGCCCCCAATGGCAGCCGAAGGGCCAAAGGTCAGAGACGAAGTGCCTGTTAATAGCAGGTTCATAGGAACATTGCCAAGCTGTGTAAACCTTTGTATCTGAAAATAACCTACATTAAAGCCGGCTGCGCCAATGGATATCGTTTTGCCTGCAGCCATTATCAAGGTTGCGCCTGCACTCCAACCCAACGCAATGCCTACTGAAGAACCGGTTTGTGTGGCAATAATATTTCCATTAAACTGGTTGTTGATTGATGTGTTGGCCAGGATTATCCTATCCGTTGAATTATTATTAAGGTAAAGATCGCCATTGTACACATCAGGCGAACCGTTAGCAAAACCAAAAAAGCCTGATCCAAGCTGGTTTATTGTAGTAGTGCCATTGAAAATGTTGCCCCCGGAAGACCATTCACCGGTAGCGCCATTTTTAGTTAGGTTTACATTGCCGGAATAAGTTGCGCCATTCAGCAAAATGCGTGGGGAGACCACCGTAAAATCCCCGCCAATAGCAGATGAATTTCCAACCTGCAGATAAGTAACAGGGCCCGTAAAATTCAAGCTTATTGGAGCATTGCCAAGCTGAGTAAAAGTATTCAAAGACAAAAAGCCGTTGCTGAATCCGGCAGGGCCAACCAAAATGGTTTTGCCTGCTGCAAGCGTAGGCGTGCCTGTGCCAGAAGTGTAGCCGAGATAAACCCCCCCGCTTCCGGTAGAAGTTATGGTGATGTTATCATTAAACAGGTCATTGGAATTATACCCCAGCATAAAATAGCCCGTGTTGCTTTGCTGGTTAATGGTACAGGTAGAATTAAAGATGTTTTGATAGGAACTGTTGTGATTGCTTGTGCCACCTGTTTTAGTAAAGCTTGCTGGGCTGTTAAAAGTAGCGCCCTGCACATATATATCCGGCCCGGTTGCTGTAAAAGCCCCTCCAAAATTACATGGGACAGATGTTTTGCTCAACTGTAAATAAGCCGCTCCTGTGATGTTAAGAACGATTGGCGCTGACCCTAATTGCGTGAAGCCCTCTAAGGCCAGGAAACCCGCGCTGAAGCCTGCGGGCCCAATCAAAATGGTTTTGCCTGCTGCAAGCGTAGGTGCGCCTGTACCATACCCAAGATAAATCCCTCCGGTGCCAGTTGAGGTTACCGTGATGTTATCATTGTATTGATCATTTGAGCCATATCCCAGCATAAAATAACCCGTGTTGCTTTGCTGGTTAATGGTAAGCGTTGAATTAAAGATGTTCTGAATAAGGCTATTATTGTTGTTCGTGCCGCCTGTTTTAGTAAAAGTAGCAGGGCTGTTAAAAACACCGCCCCGAATATAAATATCATTTGCACTAACAGTAAATGCCCCTCCAAAACTGCATGGCCCTCCTGAAGTTTTATTCACCAACAGGTAACTGCTCCCGGTTAGTGTAAGGCTTATCGGTGCAGCACCTAATTGCACAAAACCCCCAAAGGTCAGGAACCCCACGTTGAACCCGCCCGGCCCAACCAAAATGGTTTTGCCTGCTGCAAGTGTAGGCGTGCCTGTACCGCTCCCGAAATAAACACCTCCGCTCCCGGTTGAGCTTACCGTAATGTCGTCATTAAACAAATCGTTGGAACTGTTTCCCAGCATAAAATAACCCGTGTTGCTTTGCTGGTTAATAGTGAGTGTTGAATTAAAGATGTTCTGATAAGAATTGTTATCATTATTGTTGCCCCCAGTCTTGGTAACAGTAACTGTTTTATTGAAAGTGCCGCCCCTCAGATATACATTTGGCGCCGTAATGCTTAGGTCTCCGCCTATCACCGATGGATTGTTTGCAGATCCGGCACCAATAAAAATGGAAGACGTGCCCGTGGTAGAGAGGTTCATTGCTGCAGTGCCATTCTGCGTTAAGCCCTGAATATAAAAATAACCCGTATTGAACCCGGCGCCGCCAATGAAAATCGTTTTTCCCGCAGCCATCACACAGCTTGAACCAGTATTCCATGTTAATGTTGTGCCTGTGGAAGAACCCGTTTGAGTAACATATAAATTGCCATTGAATTGGTTATTGGCGGAATTGTGCCCAAAAATTATCCTGTCCAAACTGTTATTGTTCGAATATACATCGCCGTTATATACATCAGGAGCGCCGTAACCAAAGGACCAATAGCCGGTCCCGGATGATGAGATATAATTTGCAGTAAAAGTGGAATTGTAAGTATTTCCTCCCGAAGTATAGTTGCTGTTCGTGCCATCCGTTTTAGTTAGGCTGACAGCACCATTAAAAATAGAATTCCACGGATAGATATTCGGCGCTGATACGGTCAATTGCCCACCAAAATTGCTGGATGGCCCTAAGTTTACCTGCGCCGTGCCTGTTGCGGATATATTAACCGGCGCGCTGCCATTTTGAGTGAACTGGCGCAGCGAGAGTGTGCCAGAAGAAAAACCACCGCCGCCAACACTGATTGAATAACCAGATGAAATGGTTGCAGACGAGGTTGCATTGCCTCCGCAAAACTGAACGCCCTGCCCGCTGGCAGAAGAAACAACAATATTATTATTGAATGTGGTGCCAATCGAATACCAGCTTACATAAATGAGGTTATTGGTTGATGGGGAATTATTAAAAGTTGCAACCCCATTAAACACATTGCCGATGCTGTTGTGCGCAACGTAAATGTTATTGCTGCCGGTGTTGTTGAAAGTAACCGCCGCATTAAACTGGTCTCCGCTATTATTGGCAAGCACCAGATAACCTGATCCCGCATTTGTGATTGTTGTTGTTCCATTAAAAGTATTTCCTCCATAGCTTGCATCATTGCTCGCCCCCGTTTTAGTAATATTCAAGGTGCCCTGGAAAGTAGCGCCCCTGAGCGTGATTGTTGCAGCACTGATATTGGCTGCGCAATTCATCGTAACAGCACTGTTCCCGAAAACAGTAGTGGCTGCTCCGGTAATATTAATTGTTCCATTCTGTACCGTTCCGCTGGTGAATGTTGCGGCAGTTCCATTAATTGTAAGTGTGTTGCTGCCCAAATTAATTGCGCCACTGGTAAGCGTAAAATTAGTGATTGCCTGATTGGCGCTTAAGGTGCATGTATTTCCTGAGGAAACAATAGTTACATTGTCTAAAGCACCTGGCACCCCATTGGGTGTCCAGTTCGATGCGGTATTCCAACTGGAAGATGCGGACCCATTCCAGGTATAAGAAGTTTGGGCCTGGGCCAGTCGAGCTACCATTAACATGCTCACAAAGAGCAAAGCTTTTTTCATATAGATACAGCTATTATGCGTTTTTTAATAGGAAATGCGGACAATCACGGCTAAAAGCATTAACAGGAATCCGAATGGGCTTTAAGTATTAATGCGATGCTTTAGTATAACTACGAAAAATGCTTACAACCGATTTAATTTAAACGCGTATTTTACTATATTATTTTATAAGCCAGCCCTAATGCAGGGCAAATAATGGGTTAACTACTATTATATCTGCGGTTTCCCACAATGTTATATAAAAAAAATTGGGGGTTCAGGCTAACGCTCCATGCCTGATTTTACAAAAATCTTGTTGCTCATGTTATGAAAAATGAAATGCAATATTCAAAATTGTGCGCATTAATGCACAATCCATAACTTCTCATCGAACATTCAAGATTATTTTGAAAGCTTTAGTTTGGTAATTATTTTGCAGGTTTTATTTCTTAATAATTTTCGCCTCCGCTGGTGTTGCGCTTAGCTTTGTGCATGACATACGCTTTGCAGCATTTGCAGGGGGTATTTATATTGATAGATATCGCAACCAGGTCACATTGGACGGGGCGGCTGTATTAACATACCCACAGCTTTCCAGGAACATGTCAGTTCATGTTGGGCTTCATTATGCGGGCATGGTTCGGGAAAGCCACAGCAAAGACTATTACGGCTTTGTAACGGGCTATGTATATAAGGATTATATTTTCTGCATCCCTTTGGCCCTGCAATACAATTTTACCAGGGGCATCATACAGCCTTTTGTGTACGGAGGTTTTGCACTGGCATTCATAAAAGAAAATCAAGCCACTTATTACTATAACCTTTCCCCATCCTTCCCCTCCTCAACCAAATTTGGTGTTTCGGCAATCGGTGCAGCGGGGATAGAAGGGCACATCAGCCAAAGGTTTTTTGTAAAAGCAGAATGGCGGTTTGAATTATACTTTCAACACCCGGTGCTGGGGCTTGCTTATACAT
>JAFEAJ010000014.1 GCA_018266455.1 Bacteroidota bacterium | reverse complement strand
GCAGCTGTTCAAAAGCTGATGATGAAGATTGAAAGCGAACAGGAAATATTGATGCATATTGCTGATATGGCAATAGAAACATTTAATTCAGAATGCGCTTTGCTGCGTTCCATGAAACTGGTTAGTCAACGTGGAGAGGCGGCATGTGCCCATGAATTAGATATTGTAAGGGCCTATTTATATGATGCAGCCGATTATATTAATAAATTTGGTAAAGATGCGATCAATGCATTTGCAGAAGGCGATGAGCAAAGGATGATGTTGCTTGGATTAAAGCGGTTTACAAAAACGGATCCTTTTAATAACAAGGATGCAAAAAGGAGGATTGCAAATAAATTAATAACCGAAAACAAATACCCATTATAACATGAGGCCAATGTTTTAAGGGCTCTCAAAGTGTTGGTCTTGCTTAAATACTCGGTGAGCGCAAAAGGTATCCTGTTAAAAATACCTATTGTGCACGTGGCCTTCTTTAAGCCTTTTGTATGAAACATTTTATGCTTTAAGAAGACTTATTCCTGTTCCGAGTTATTAAACCAAGCTATCTTTATAAAAAATGTTATTGATGCGCTCAACTGCTTTGGGTTTTATTTTTTTTGTACTGTGCTTTTCCTCTTTTTCTCAGGACAGCATCTTGCTCGCAAAAAGCACGGGCGAACTTCCATTTATTAAATATGGTATAGGCGAAGATCGCCTGGGGGGAGCGAAAATGGGGTATATTGATTCAAATATCATTTTGAAAGTGGTTGACAGTTTCAAGACTGATTATAAAGTGCAGCTCTCAAAATACCATTCAGGTTACATAGCAAAAGAGAACACAATCCTTTTGTATAAAGCGCTCCGTAAGCCCGTTACGAATAACCCCGACCTGAGCGGCAGCATAAAAGTATTCGGCGACTCTGCATTTGATTATGTTACTGTTCATCTTAAGCAGCACCTTCCTTACCATAGCTTTCAGCTTATCAACCCTTCGTGCATTGCTGTAGATATTTTTGGAGCTACCTCCAATACCAACTGGATTACCCAGTTGAAAAGCTCAAAAGAAATCAAAAATACCTGGTATGAGCAAATTGAAGATGATGTGTTCAGGATCTATATCCAGTTAAAACATGAACAGCATTGGGGCTATGGCATTGCTTATGATACTGCAGGAAACACACTGGTTATAAAGGTGAAGCCGCAGCCAACGGTATTGGATATCCGAAAACTGAAAATTGCAATTGATGCAGGCCATGGGGGGGATAATAGCGGGGCCAGCGGTATTTCGAGCGGTATCATTGAAAAAAATTATACGCTGGTAATTGCAAAATACCTGCAGGCTGAATTGAAAAAAGCGGGGGTGAAGAATATATTCATGACACGCACAAAAGACACTTCATTAAGCATGGCTGAAAGGATAATGATGCTCAGAGAATATAATCCTGATTTGCTCGTAAGCATTCACCTGAATTCTGCCAGTTCGGATACCATACAGGGCGTAAGCACTTATTATCGTTATATCGGCTTTCGCTCTTTGAGTGAAGCATTATTGAACCGGATGCTGAGTTTGGGGCTAAAAGAATTTGGGAATGTAGGGAGTTTTAATTTTGCATTAAGCGGCCCGACAGAATATCCCAATGCATTGGTGGAAGTCGCTTTTTTGAGCAATAAGGAGGATGAAAGAAAAATCATCAGCCCTAAATTTGAGAGGGCAGTTGCGCAAAAAATTTATTTGGGAATTGCCGATTGGTTAAAGCAAATAAAATAATTGTTTCACGAAACGAACAAAAGCATGCAAAATACCCGAGGCTTTTTTGAAAATCTCATATCCCCTTTGTTTCGTTGTATCCTTTGCGCTTGCTGTGTGAAATGTTTAAATTTTCAATAATGGACGGCTATTTAATGCAACAACAAAATATTTTTTTGGAAGATGATATATTTATTGAAAGCCTTTCATTAGAAAATAAGTATGGTGTTGTTTTTGAAAGCAATAATGAAACAGGGTACTTTTATGCCATATCAATAGATGTGAAAACAAAAAAACAGCACATATTAGACGCACTGCATATTTTTGAGACAGAAGAAATTTTAAAAGAAAAAAAGCAGCTCAATATCAAAATCGTCTGGGCAAAAGATTGGTTGAAATGTGCATTTGTGTTGGATGATGAATGCCACGCTGTTTTTGATTTTGAAAAGCAGGGCGGATACAATATCAATGAATTTCCTCCTCCAAATTTGATTTGGACAAAAGGAGAGAGAAAGCTGACAGAAGAGATAATCATGCAAATATTTTAAAACAACCATCATGGAGCTGAAGAATATTTTTATCCATCACGTTTTTTTCTGGCTCAAAAACCCAAGCAGCAGGGGAGACAAAGCTGCATTGGTTGAAGGATTAAAAAAATTATCAAAAGTGGAAACCATCAGGCAGTTTCATATTGGTGAGCCTGCCGATACCAACCGCGATGTGGTTGAGCGTTCTTATTCTGTTTCATGGATGCTGATATTCGATAACCTCGAAGATGAAGAAATTTATCAGCCACACCCGCTCCATAAAAAATTTATTGAGGATTGCGCTCACTTGTGGAAAAAGGTTGTTGTGCATGATTCTGTGGATACAAGATGAATGATATCTCAATCAATCATTATAACAGGTTTGCCCGGTAAATTTAACCTTGACGGCTGTACGAATAATTGGACGATTATTTTTTCACTAGTTCTGCTGCGGCTTCGTCCACGAACCAGTGCAGTTCTCCATGCTCGGGCTTTATTTCCTGAGAGGGGTAGAGATTGGGATTATATTGCCCCTCCAAAACTTCTTTTAGAGCAGGGGCTTTGTTGATGCCAGTTGTTAAAAAAGCAATATGCTTTGATTTGTTTACCACGGTTTTCGTCAGCGTGATGCGGTACATGTCCTGCCTTTCCAGCCAAAGAGATGTTGCCCATTTTTTCTCTTCGTGCACTACCGAATTGCCCGGGAAAAGAGACAAAACATGGCCGTCATCACCCATGCCTAAAAGAACCAAGTCGAAAGTTGTGCGTGTTGAATGGTGAATGGCGAATGGGAAGTATTGGTGCAATATCTTCTCATATTCTTCAGCAGATTTCCCCGGTGAAATATTTTCTGTTTGCATAACATGTATTTGGGACGGGGGAACTGGAACGTGATTAAGCAGGGTTTCATAAGCCATTCTTGCATTGTTGCGATTGTCATTGAAGGGAACGTATCTCTCATCTCCCCAAAAAAAGTGTATTTTTTCCCAATTTATTCTTTCACGGTAAGGGGTAGTCGATAATAACTGATATAATGCTTTTGGTGTGTTGCCTCCGGAAAGCACTAACGTGAACCTGTCTTTTGTTTGTAAAGTTTTAGCAATGCAATCAACCATCCAGTCTGCTACTGCATGATTGAATTCATCGGCTGTTTTGAAAATGTGCACATGCATGGATCAAAATTTTATAGCGTGACTTGCACTTTGCTCAATAGGATTTCATCGGTACAAGAGTGCGACGCAACGATGTTCAGTAGTAGTAATGTGGTTGACTACATAATAAAAAAGCCATTACTCCTGGTGCAGCGGCGGAAGCGTAATCCAGTTATGGCCATTGCGGGCAATCAATGCTTCTGCGTCTTCAGGGCCCCAGCTATCGGGAGCATAGTTAGGAAAATCGACAGGCGGCCGTAGCTCCCATGCTTCCAGTATGGGCATAATAATTTTCCAGGCGGCTTCCACCTGGTCGCTGCGCATGAAAAGTGTTGCGTTGCCTTCCATTATATCAAGCAGCAGCGTTTCATAAGCTTCAGGCTCATTGCCATCATAAGCATCTTTATAACTGAAGAGCATATCTACCGGGTTCAGGATCATGGATTGCCCGGGCCGTTTTGCCTGGAAACGAAGCCGTATATCCATTTCGGGCTGAATACTGATCGTTAAGCGGTTTGCCCTCCAGGTTTCACTGGCTTCTTCGGGGAAAGCATAATTGGGTGCTGGTTTAAATTGAATAGTAATGATGGTAGTTTTGCCATGCAATCTTTTGCCTGTACGCACATAAAATGGAACATCCTGCCAGCGCCAGTTATCAATATAGAATTTTACTGCAGCAAACGTGTCGATATTTGAATCCGGCGAAACGCTTTTTTCCTGCCGGTAGCCTGGAACTTTTTCTCCTGTTATCCAGCCTTCGCTGTATTGGCCCCGCACTGCATAAATATGGGCATCCTCTTTTGTGATTTTCCTGATGGCATTCAGTACATCCACTTTTTTATTCCTGATTTCATCGGCATCAAAACTAACAGGCGCTTCCATGGCAACCATACAGATCAATTGGAGGATATGGTTCTGCACCATATCGCGCAGGGCGCCGCTGGTCTCATAGTAACCCCCCCGGCCCTCAACACCCACCGTTTCAGCAGCAGTAATTTGGACATGATCAATATAATTTTTGTTCCAGATAGGCTCGAAAAGCGCATTGGCAAATCGCAGCGCCAATATATTCTGTACTGTTTCTTTGCCGAGATAATGGTCAATGCGATATATCTGTGCTTCATCGAACATGCTCATCAAAAGTTTATTGAGCTCATGTGCGCTTTGTAAATCGTGGCCGAAAGGTTTTTCCACAACAATCCGGGTACATTTTGTGTCTGCACAAATATTCAAGGGGCCAAGTTTTTTGGCAATGTCAGGAACGAGCTGTGGAGCAACAGCCATATAAAAAATAACATTGGGGTGGCTGCCAAATTCCTGTTCCTTTGTTTTGACGATATCTGCTATTTTTTTATACTCGTCTTCGTTTTCGGCATCCATTTGGAGGTAGGAAATGTGCCTGGAAAATTCCTGCCATTTCCCATTCTGCTCTTCTTTCCTTCTGCTGAATTGTTGGATGCCATCCAACAATTTGGCACGATAGCTTTCATCAGTAAAAGCAGACCTTCCAATGCCTACAATATCGAATTTCTCAGGTATCCACTCATCAATAAATAAATTGTAGAGCGCAGGTGTAAGTTTCCTGTAATTCAAATCGCCGCTCCCTCCGAAAATGAACAGTAGTGAAGCGGGCGGCCGTTTATGTGTTTGCATAAAAATTTTTTCTTTAATGAGCTTGCCATTCAGTGTGAAATGTTCCTTGCATATCAATACGTTGATAGGTATGCGCCCCAAAATAATCGCGCTGTGCCTGGATGAGGTTAGTAGGAAGCTTCCCGGTCCGGTAACCTTCAAAGTAGCTCAAAGCGCTCATCAATCCGGCAATTGGATACCCTGCTTGGGTAGCATGCAATATCACCGTTCTTGTGTGCAGTAGTTTTTTTTGCAGCAATTGGGCAACTTCTGCGTTCAATAATAAATTCGGCAACTCCGGGCTCAATGTATAAGCTTTATAAAAAGTTTCCAGCAGCACTGAACGGATGATGCAGCCTCCGCGCCAGATGCGCACTACTTCGGGCAGGGATATTTCCATCTGCAATTCAGAAGATGCTTTATGAAGCAGGGACAAGCCCTGGGCATAACAGATAATCGTTGCAAAAAACAAGGCATCGCCTGCCTGTTGAATGAAGATTTCTTTCGGTACTTCGATAGGATGCACGACAGTTTTATACAAAGCGGCGGCCTGCGTTCTTTCATCCTTACAAGCAGAAAGGCTGCGGAGCGAAACTGCTGTATCAATAACGCCAATGGGTATCCCAAGGTCCATAGCATCCTGTGATGTCCATTTGCCGGTACCTTTTGCGCCGGCTTTGTCAAGTATCATGTCAACCAGCCTGTTGTTTGTCTTATCATCTTTTTGAAGAAAAATATCTCTCGTGATTTCAATTAAGAAGGACTGTTGTTCTCCTTCATTCCATGTTTTGAAAACTTTGTGCAATTCGTCATTATTTAAACCCAAGCCGTTTTTCAACAAGTCATACACTTCGCTGATCAATTGCATGATCGCATATTCAATACCATTATGGACCATTTTCACATAATGGCCGGCTGCGTTTTTTCCCATATAAGCTACACAGGCGCTGCCGCTTGCTTTTGCGGCTACAGCTTCCAGCACAGGCGCAACATTTTTATATGCTTCGGCATCCCCGCCAGGCATAATGCTTGGGCCGGTGCGTGCGCCATGCTCTCCGCCAGAAACCCCTACGCCCATGAAATGAATGCCTGTGTCCTTCAGGTAATCTATCCTCTTTAATGTATCGGTATAATGCGAATTGCCGCCATCAATAATAATATCTCCTTTTTGCAACAGGGGAAGCAAATCCCGGATTACATCATCAACCGGTTTTCCGGCAGGAACAAGCATCATCAGTTTGCGGGGAGGCTGGAGCGCCCTGATCATTTCCGCTAAAGTGCTTACTCCTTTTACTGTTGTGCCCGGCGTTGCCGACGATTCAAGGAGCTTTCCTTTCGTTTCATCTTTATCAAAGCCAATTGCTTTAAAACCATGATCGGCCATGTTGAGAAGGAGGTTGCGCCCCATCACGCCAAGGCCTACCATACCGAAATCGAATAAGTTGTTTGCCATTTATTTAAATTATGAGCAATCAAAATTAGTTTATTTGATCATTGAAAGAGTAATAAGAAAAGAGACTGGGCGGTTTCTATATGAAAAACCACAATTTTGGATTGGCGAAAATTTGATGTACCTTGTTTTTATAACAAGGATCAAGCTAATTCCCCTCCTATAAAGAACTTCGCTCCTAAAATATTTTTGCAAAAGGACCTATAGCAACAGCTTTGCCAGCAATTGAATTTATTGGCAAAAAGAATTAAAACATTATGTTATGATGAAAATTGCTATTTGTGCTACCGTTTTGTTTTCTTCTTTTCAAACTTTTTCTCAAACCGATGTGCTCACCCAGCATAATGACCTTGCCCGTACTGGTTGGAACAACCAGGAAACCGTATTAAATACCACCAACGTGAAGAGCTCATCATTTGGGAAATTATTCTCGGTTGATATAGATGAGGAAGCGTATGCCCAACCTTTGGTTGTTACTGGTGTTAACATAACTTCAGCAGGAACAAAAAATGTAGTGTATGCCTGTACGCTCAATAATACAGTGTATGCAATTGATGCTGATAACGGCACGCTTTATTGGGCTAAAAATTTTACTCCAGCTAATTACAGGGTCCCGATTGCGGGTGAAATGCACCCAGCCCTGTGCGGAGGTTCTTATTATGATATTGCCAACAATATTGGCATTGTAGGGACGCCTGTTATTAATAAAGCTGCCAACACCATGTATTTTGTGACCAAAGTGGTGAACAAGTCCGAAACGGTAGATAACCATATTTACAAAACCGGGCTAACCCCGGATGATGAATACAATTATTCTTCCACCGGGTTTCATCAGTACCTCCATGCCATAAGCCTAAGTACCGGATCAGACACGACCAATAGCCCCGTAGAAATTACGGCTGCTTATCCCGGAACCGGAGATGGCACCGATGGCACCTATATCTATTTTGACCCCAGAAGGCAGTTTAATCGCGGGGGATTAGCGCTTTCGCATGGGATTGTGTATATCCCTTTTGCTGCTCACTGTGATTGGGATCCCTGTCATGGATGGTTGCTTGGTTATAATGCGGCTACGCTTGCCCCGAAAATTGTTTATGCAACCACACCAAATGACGGAAGAGGAGGCATTTGGATGAGCGGGGCCGCCCCTGCGGTTGATGCCAACGGCAATATTTACGTTACTACCGGCAATGCCAATGAAGGACAAACTACAAATCCAGGAGTTAACGTATACTCAGATTTGCCCAGTGTACTAGAAAACCGAGGTGATGGAGTTATTGAGCTGACTCCTAATAAACTTGACACTACGGCAACATCATTGTCAGTTAACAGTTATTTTACTCCCTTCAACTATTCGCTCTACAATCAGGGCGACTGGGATTTTTCCATCCAGACATTGCTTTTGCCTGGCACCAGCATGGTTGCAACTGCATGTAAAGATGACAGCTTATACTTAATGGCTCAATCCAGTCTTGGAGGCTATAACCCAAGTAACAATAGTGTGCTGCAAACTATTTATCTCAACCCCGCCTCAGGGGCAGGAGAGCTTCATGCGAGCCTTGCGTATTTTGGCGGGGCAACTACAAAGTACCTGTATCAGTTAGGCGAAAAAACAGTTTTACAGGCTATACCGGTAAATTCAAATTCACTGGGTGCACCGGTTAGCAATGGCAATGCCTCTGCCTGGCCAAATGGAGATATGGGAGGATTCTTATCGGTATCTTCTAACGGATCAAATGAATCTACAGGGGTATTATGGGTTTTACAATCACAAAACGGCTGCCCATTCAGCCCCTGCCATGGCATTTTGAGGGCCATGAAGGCCAGCGATATAAATACAGAATTGTGGAATTCCGATATGAATGCTACTGACAATCTTAATAATTTGGTTAAAATGAATTGCCCCACAATAGCTAACGGCAAAGTATATGTAACTACTATTCCGACCAGTTATCCGGCATCCACGATATCGCAATTGGTAGTATACGGCATTACCCATCCTTTACCATTGACCTTGATTGATTTTTCCGCCGAAAATGTAAACAATCAATATGCTGATCTCAAATGGGCCACTTCTGGAGAAATGGCTTTCGATTATTTTGAAGTGCAAAGAAGCAGTAATGGCCAAGACTTTACCGATGTTGCAAAGGTTGGGGGCCACGGGAACAGCAATGTTACCCAGGATTATTCTGCTTTGGACGATAAACCTGCTCCGGGGATCAATTATTATCGTTTGAAGGAAGTTGATTTGAACGGGACAGTAAATTATTCAAACATTGTAACCGCCGATTTTGAAGGATTTATTTTACCCAAAATAATACCCAATCCCGCAAAATCATATTTTATAGTAATTGCCGGGACAGAACCTCTTAAAGAGATTTCGCTAATCGATGCTTCCGGGAAAATAATTGTGAGAATAGAGAACAATAATTCAACAGCTAACATAAATATCCCGATAGATAAGCTTCCTGATGGTATCTACATTGTAGAAATTAAGACCAGCAACCAGGTTTTGCACCAAAAGCTATTAAAGAATTGAAGTTGAAACTTAGTTTGTCTTAATCAAAGCCGGTATTATAGAATGCGAAACCTATTTTATCAGCGAAGGAACAGGCTGCCCGAAATGGCAGGTCTTGCATGAAACCATTGGTTTATACAGAGCCGCTATAGTGGATTTAATACCAAAGTATTTTTTATTTAATTTGATCGTCATCTTCAGCATTTGGCGGGCAATTTTCTTTTCAGGTTTTTCATCGCTTGCAAAATCAAACCTTTCTGATGAGCCAGTTCCTTCAGTTTTATGACAATAATAGCAATTTACCCCAAGCTGTTTTTTTATAGCAGTCATCACAAAATCCATTTCTTCCTCAGTCATATTTTTTGGCAACACTTTCAGGTTGGTAAAATGACCGCCCTCCTGGATATTGACAGCAGAAAGGCCGACCCATACAAAAACAAACAGACCGGATATTATGGATGTTCGTTGAGGGATTTTCATGACAAGCAGTGATCGGAATCGAACAAGAATTTTTTTCGCGAACCAGGTCACGATCGAGCCATCCTACAAGATAAATCATAAAACATACAACAGGCATTTCTTTTTTTGGTGAGCTGTTTAAAATTTACTGATAGAGGCCTTGAAAATATTATAATATTTTTGCAAGCTTAGTTTGTATCTCCCGAAAAAAACTGTATTTTGTCAACCCTTTCGTTTTCTTTTCATTCCTATTAAGAACTCCATTTTACATCGTCTTTTATGCTAATTGGCAGGTTATTGAAATGGCCTTAGCGCATCCTATTGCTGCCCAATGCGATCAATAAAGTCATTATAAATTTATTATGAAAAAAATTACTCTTTGGTATCTTGCTCTTTTGTTTTCCGCTACCGTTTATTCTCAGGTGGATGTGCTCACCCAGCATAATGATTTGGCGCGGACGGGTTGGAACAACCAGGAAACCATTCTCAATACAGGGAACGTCAATTCTAATTCTTTCGGCCTGTTATATACAAGAACAGTTGATGACCAGGTATTTGCACAGCCTTTAATTGCGAGCGGGATAAACATCCCTTCAGTTGGCACTAAGAATATAGTCATTGTGTGTACGGTCAACAATACAATTTATGCATTTGATGCGGATGATGGCACAGTGCCTGTTTATTGGGTAAAGAATTTCACGCCTTCAGGTTCCAGGGTGCCAAACGCAGGGGACATTCACCCCAGTCTTTGCAAAGGGGTGTACTGGGACTTTCACAGCGGGTTTGGCATTGTTGGCACGCCGGTTATTGACAAGGCTTCAAACACCATGTATTTTGTAACTAAAGTGTGCAACGCAACAGGGATTGATAATGGCCCTCATTCAAACGAATATCAGTATCCATCAGCAGGCTTTCATCAGTACCTGCATGCCATTGATATCAGCACGGGCAACGAAAAAGCAGGAAGCCCGATTGAAATTACCGCCTCTGCCCCAGGAACCGGCGATGGCAATGTAGGCGGCATTATCACATTTGACCCCCGCAGGCAGTTTAACAGGGCAGGCCTTGCGCTTTCCAGGGGGATAGTGTATATAGCTTACGCGGCACATTGCGACTGGAACCCATGTCATGGATGGGTGTTGGGTTATGATGCCTCAACGCTTCAACAGAAAATTGTTTATATCACCACCCCTAATGATGGAAGAGGGGGCATTTGGATGAGCGGCTCGGCGCCGGCAATTGATGCGTCAGGCAGCTTGTATTTTACTACAGGGAATGCTTATGATGATAATATTAAATTTAACGACTTGCCCAGCGTATTGGAAAATCGTGGGGAAAGCGTGGTAAAGATAACCCCTAATCAGCCTGATAACACGGCAACCGGTGTAAACATCACTGGCTATTTTACCCCTTACAATTATGCTTACCTGAATGGGGGCGATCTTGATTTTCCTATACAAACAATGCTGATCCCAAATACAAACATGATTATGACTGGGTGCAAGGACGGCTTTTTATATGTAATGGATAAAAACAACCTTGGTGGTTATAATGGGGCTTCTAATAATGTTCTTCAGACTCTAAATGTAGGGTCTAATGCACAAATGCATTCCAGCTTTGCCTATTATGGGGGGAACAATAATCAGTATGTGTATCAATTATCAGAAAACACTTTGCTAAAAGCGTTTAAGGTTGGCGCTAATTCTTTGGGAACTGCGATTAATGGGGGTATTAGCGGGCCTACAGGGGCAGCAGGAGGCTTTTTGTCTGTTACTTCCAATGGCACGGACAATTCAACAGGCATACTTTGGATAACACAGGCCGTGAATGGCTGTAATGCAAATGGCACTTTATGCCAGGGAATTTTGAGAGCAGTCAGGGCAGATGATGTGACCACGGAACTATGGAACACAACCATAAATGCAGATGATAATGCCGGCAATTTTGCAAAAATGAACTGGCCCACCATTGCAAACGGCAAGGTTTACGTGCCCACTTTTTCGAACCAGCTAAATGTTTATGGGCTGTTAACAGGAAACCCTCGTTGTGTAACTAATGTAAGCCTGAACAAACCTGCAACTGCGTCTACTTTAGGTCAATATGCTTATTTAGGAGATGACGGGAGCCTCACTTCGAACTGGTCAACATATTATACTGGCAATCAATATTATTCTATTGACCTGCAACAAAAGTACAGTATTTGTAAAATGCTTCTTTATTGGGGGGGAGCTTTAAGTGGCACGCCACTCTATGCTCAGGATTTTGATTTAGATGTTTCAGATGATGGAACGAATTGGGCCACAGTGCGTCAATATAGGGCGAATACAGCGCTGACTATAGAGGTTGACAGTAATATAACCGGCAGGTATGTGCGGGTTCACATGCTAAAAGAAAACTCAACTCAAGGATATACTATCAATGAATTCCAGGTATTCGGGCAGATTTTCAACACCTGCACAGCCCCAACAGGACTAACTGCATCTAACATCACCGAAAATACTGCAACATTAGGCTGGCAGGCGGTTGCAGGTGCAACAAGTTATATTGTGCAGTATAAAACACCTATTGTAAGCAGTTGGGTAACCAGAACCGTTTCCACCACTTCAATAAATGTTTCGGCGCTTACCTGCGGCACTAATTATAATTTCCAGGTGCAGGCAGTATGCCCCTCCGGTCAAAGCGCCGTTAGCTCAGGAGCATTTGCCACAGGCAACTGCACAGCTACCTGTGGTGCCCTGCCCACCCGGTATTTTGCAGCAGACATTGGTGATATTGGTTCTGCTGGATCATCGTGCCTGAGCGCCGGGATCTATACCATAAAAGGCTCAGGCCCGGGCATCAGCAATAATGCTGACGGCTTTCAATTTGCATTTACTGACTTAAATGGCAATGATGTAATCACTGTGGAAGTGCTCAGCCTGGATTTAGCCAGCGCTTCGGCCAAAGCGGGCATTATGATCAGAGATAGCGTCAGCAACACATCAAGGTTCACATATCTCGCTATTACTAATGGAAATGGTATTATTTTTCAATACCGCAATAACCCTGTCGGCCCAACAACTATAATTAATGGCCCTAATATTACTGCACCATATTGGCTTAGGCTGATCAAAACAGGCACTCAGTATAGCGCTTATGCATCACCAACCGGTAATGATGGATCCTGGACACAAATAGGGACAACAACTGCGCTTAATTTCGGGGCAGGCCTTGCACATATAGGCATGGCCGTTACAAGCAGCGATAATTCAAAATTATCAACAGCAACCTTTGGCAGTTTTTCAGATGTGAATTCCCCTTTACCGATCCGGATGTTGAGCTTTACCGGAGAAAATATCAATAACGAATATGTGCAGCTAAAATGGATTACCGCAAGCGAGACCAATACAGATTATTTTGCTATTGAAAGAAGCGCAGACGGGAAATCTTTCTCCAAAATTGCAGAGCTAAAGGCGGCTGGCAACAGCAGCATCAACCAGTATTATTCTTTTAATGATGAAAATGCTTTTAGAGGGGTTAATTTTTACAGGGTGAAAGAATATGACCTTGACGGCAACATTTTTTATTCAACTGTATTAGTCGTGAACTTTGCTCAACTGCCTTTGCCACAGATTGCTCCAAACCCGGCAAATAATTATTTCATAGTGTACCCAGGCCTGGAACCCGTGAAAGAAATTACCGTGCTGGATGCTTCGGGGAAAATAATCATTCAGAAAGAGAATGAAAATAACATGTCAGGGATAACGGTAGCCATTAATGCGATCTCTTCAGGAGTGTATATTGTAAAAATAAAAACAGCTACAAAAGTTTACGAGGAAAAATTAATTAAACAATAAGCAAGGAAAAGAAAACAAAAAGGCCGGCTAATTGTAGCAGGCTTTTTTGTTCATGTTATTTTAAACCCGGTGGCCTCGGAAAGCCGTAATGGCATGTTCTGCACCATACTTTTGGCTTGTTAAGTATTTCGGCAATGGTGCTCATCCCGAAATACTTTTTGTTCATCTTAATGCTCATCCTGAGCATTTCCCTGGCGATTTTTTTTTCGGGCTTTTCATCGCTGGCAAAATCCATTCTTTTTGGCACTTCATTTTTTGTTGGCACATGGCAATACACACAGGTAACGCCTAATTGTTTTTCAAATACGTACATCGCCCTTTCCATATCGCCTTCACTTATTTTTTTAGGCAGCACTTTAAGGTTTGTATAATGGTCATCACCATCCTGAGGCCGGGTTGCAGCAGTACCAGCCAGGATAAAAATCAATAAGCCGGACAGTATATATGCTTTTTGTTGTGCCATCATAAAACAGGGTTTAATTCTTTCATCTCTTGTTTGGGTTAGGTTTTCCCCTATGGCACATGGCGCAGGAAACTTCTTGGGATATTTCTGCATTTTCGCTCTTATCGAAACTGAAATACTTCTTATTCAGCTTAGCCGTCATCTTCATCATTTTTCTTGTAATGTTTTTTTCCGGGTTTTCATCGCTGGCAAAATTGAGGCGGTTCTCGGCCGAGTCTTTGGAAACAACATGGCAAAAATAGCACTTCACTCCCAACGCTTTTCCAAAACCGTTCATCACCGTATCAAGCATATCGGGGCTTATATTTTTGGGAAGCACTTTCAGGTTTTTGTGCCCACCTGGAGGATCGATAGCGGCAATACCGATAATCGTATAGGCTATAACCAAAAGCATCGTTATTGATTTTTTAAAATGCATAAAAGATGGTTTTTTTTGGATGGCCCTCATACATAGTTGTGGAACAAAGCACCCTGTCGGCAGCCATCTCATTTTAAATTTATCAAACCTTTTTAATTTTAGGAATAATTTTTTATGAATCGCTAATATTGTGCCCATAATGCGTTTGTTAAGGCTTTAATTTTTTATACATGCAAAAAATCCGATGGGGAGTTCTAGGCTGTGGAAGGATTGCAAAAAAATTTGCTTCCGACCTGCAATATGTGCAAGGAGCTGAACTTGTTGCAGCAGGCTCGCGCAGCCATCATATAGCTGATGAATTTTCAAAAGAATTTGGAGTTGCGCATATCCATGATGGTTATGAAGCCTTGGTGAATGATAAAGAGGTGGATGTTATTTACGTGGCAACGCCTCATGGCCTGCACCACCAGCACGCATTGCTATGCTTAAGGCATCAAAAAGCTGTTCTTTGTGAAAAAGCTTTTGCCATGAATAGCAGGCAGGCTAAGGAAATGATTGATGCAGCAAAAGAAGAAAATGTTTTTTTGATGGAAGCTTTGTGGTCTAAATTCACGCCACAATATGAAATCGTTCAACAAATAATAAAGAAAGGAGAGCTTGGCGAAATTCAAAGCATGTTTGCAAATTTCGGTTTTATCCCGATGCAGCCTTACCCGTCAAGGCTGTATGAACCTGCCTTAGGCGGAGGGTCGTTGCTGGATATCGGGATTTATAATGTTTTTTATGTGCTCTCGGTTTTAGGAAGGCCAGACATTATTGAAGCAAGCATGACGCCTGCTCATAGCGGAGTAGATGAGCAATGTGCTGCTACTTTCAGGTATAACAACGGTGCAATTGCACAGTTGTTTTCTACCTTTTCTTCCAACCTTGCTACAGAAGCAGATATCTGTGGAAGGAAAGGCCGCATCAGGCTAACGCCAAGGTTTTATAACCCAACAACAGCAGTCATTGAGTTTTATTCCGGGCGAACGGATTCGAAAGAAATCATACCCCATCATTCTGAACCTGGCTTTGGCTATCAATACCAGGCTAGGCATGTGTGCGAATGCCTTCGCCAGGGCCTCACTGAAAGCCCGGTAATGGCCCATGCAGATACTTTGCTGATCATGGAAACCCTTGACCGGATACGTCATGCTGCGGGCATACGATATGAGGCAGATTAATGAATTGTTATTTATCGCTCATCATATTTTCTGGCACGAAGTTTTGTTTCTTTTTACATTTACCGCTTAACGACTGTTTATGGCAAAATCAAAACAAGCTGCATTAGGGTTCATTTTTATTACCATATTAATTGATTCGATTGGTTTCGGCTTGATCATCCCGGTGATGCAGGATTTGATTTCGGAATTGAAACATGTTCCGGTTAATGAAGCGAGCACGGCAGGAGGGATTTTGCTATCAACGTATGCGCTCATGCAATTTTTGTGCGCGCCAATTATTGGCAACCTCAGCGATAAGTATGGCCGCAGGCCAATTATCCTTTTTTCGCTTTTCGGGTTTGCCATCGATTATGTATTCCTGAGCTTTGCCCCGACCTATGGGTGGCTGTTTGTAGGGAGGGTTGTTGCCGGAATAACCGGCGCAAGCTTTACTACCGCTATGGCCTATATTGCCGATATAAGCACTCCTGAAAACCGCGCAAAATATTTTGGTATGGTCGGGGGGGCATTTGGGCTGGGATTTATTATAGGGCCGGCAATAGGCGGGCTGTTGGGAAAGTTTGGGCTAAGGGCCCCGTTTTATGCCGCAGGGGTATTGACTATTATTAACTGGCTATATGGATATTTCATTTTGCCTGAATCGCTCAGTGCAGATCATCGCCGGGAATTCGAATGGAAAAGAGCTAACCCTGTTGGCACGCTCTTGCAATTGAAAAAATACCCGGCCATTGCCGGCCTATTAGCATCGCTTGTGTTTATCTATCTTGCTGCCCATGCCGTCCAAAGCAACTGGAATTATTTCACCAGTTACCTGTTCAAATGGTCGCCCGAGATAATTGGATTTTCGCTGGCTTTGGTGGGGGCCTTAATAGCATTGGTACAGGTTGGCCTGATAAGGATAATTACTCCGAAAATTGGCACTGAAAAAAGCATTTATGTTGGCCTTGGCCTTTATACGCTTGGTTTATTCTTGTTTGCTTTTGCTAACAAAAGTTGGATGATGTTCATCTTTTTGATACCCTACTGCCTTGGGGGCATAGCGGGGCCTTCTTTACAGGCTACCATGACCGGTCATGTCCCCAAAAATGAACAAGGAGAGCTTCAGGGGGGGCTGACCAGCTTAATAGCCCTTACTTCCATTGTTGGCCCTTTAATCATGACCGGCTTGTTCACTTACTTTACCAGCCCTAAGGCGCCATTTTTATTTCCGGGAGCGCCATTTTTGCTTGGGGGCATATTTATGCTTTTGAGCTGTTTGATCGCTTATACTGCATTGCGCAAAGCTCCTGTAACGCCAGTGGCCTCACATTGAACCTAAATAGCACCTGTTTCATTAACGAGCTACCTTTGAAGTATTCGTTTTCCCCCCTTTTTTTCTGATTAAACATAGATAATCCCGAATAAACGATTATCTTTGCGCTTTAGTTGAGATGAGACAGCATTTAGTAAGTGAACAATCATTCTGCTATTTATTCTGCGCAATTGTTAGTTTTCTTTACGCTGCTTTTTTATTCAGCTTATTTATTTTTTAACCAGTTATTTTAAACATGAACATTTACGTTTCGAACTTAAGTTTCAACGTCACAGACGAAGACTTACATGATTATTTTGCAGAGTACGGAGAAGTAGCTTCTGCAAAAGTGATTAAAGACAAATTCACAAGCAAATCCCGTGGGTTTGCATTTGTTGAGATGCCGGATGATGAAGCCGCTCAAAAAGCAATCAAAGAGCTGGATGGCGCATCAGTTGATGGCAGGAACATCGGTGTGTCTGTTGCGAAGCCAAAAGAAGAGCGCAGCAACGGCAACCGCGGCGGTTTCCAGAAAAAAAGCAATAGCAACTTCAGCAGAAGCAGGTATTAAGCCGATTTTCTAAAACGATATAAAGAGCTTCAGCCTGCTGGGGCTCTTTTTATTTTGCACAACAACACAAACAACGGGCACAACCCTTGTCATTTGTGTTATCAATGTACTTTGTCCGGAACACGGCAATTTCCTATTTTCATTTCATGAATTTTATAGGCAACATCATCTGGCTGGTTTTCGGGGGCTTTCTTGCTGCGCTTGGCTATGTGTTTGGCGGCTTAATGCTTTGCCTGACCATTGTGGGTATTCCATGGGGCATGCAGTGCTTTAAAATGGCAAGCCTCATGCTCTGGCCATTTGGGAAGAAAGTGGTTTCATCAGGAAGCAGCGTTGGTTGCTTGTCGATTTTTTGCAACATCATCTGGCTGCTATCCGGAGGGCTTTGTACTGCCATCATTCACCTTGTTTTTGCAGCGCTATTCTTCATCACCATCATCGGCATTCCTTTTGCAAGGCAGCATGTAAAACTGATGGAGCTTTCTTTCATGCCATTTGGGAAAAGCGTAATATGATTTTCCTGCTCAGGCAATAAGAAGAGGCACAGATTTAAGGCATAATAGCAATTTGTTAATGGGTTTCCCCGTTAGTTGTGCGGGCGTAAAACCGGGAGGGGATGGATAAATGAATTAATTGCTGACGCTCTGCAATTGCTTGCTATATTTGTCAATAAGCCGAAAAACTTTTTGTGCTTTGAGTAAACCATATTGACTAAGGATACGTAAAGTATTTTATTACCGATTTAAAACTAAAATCAGGAATCATGAAAAAATTAAAATTATTAGCTGTAGCTGTAACCAGTGTAGCATTAGTTTCAATTATTGGCTGTCAAAAAGGAGATACCGGCCCACAAGGCCCTAAAGGACCTGCGGGGCCAGACAGTGTTATTTACTCTCCATGGGTTGCTATTAATACCCCTTTTGTTGGCCTTGGCTCAGCTAATGATAGCGTTTTCGAACAGGTAATTTCATCCAACGCAATAACTCAATCCATTTTAGACAATGGAGTAATTATAGCATATATTAAAGACCAAAGCGGCAATGTTTCCGATATATCCAATTATTCAACGATCCTGGATGTTTATTATAGCGTAGGCAAAATGACAATTGATGCTCATGGAGTGGATATTACTGGGGCAGGGTATGTGCGTTTCGTAGCTATTCCAGGAGCTATTTTAGCTACTAACAGCCTGCTAAAAACCTATACCAAAGAACAATTGAAATCGGTAGATTATGCTACCATTTCAAAAGCGCTTGGCATAAGCAGCTCAAAAGCTTCAAATTAATGTTGGTTTATTAAAATGTAAAGAGGCTGTCTCAAAAAAGTTCGAGACAGCCTCTTTATATTCGGTAAGGGGATGGAGAAGGTTTTTGTCTGCGCAATTTCCAGAGCGTTCATTTTACTTTTGATACATCCTCTTTTTTTGCGCAATACTTTTGTTGGTTATATTATTTTGCGGTTGGTTTTACCAGCTTCAATTCATTGATAATATTTGGTGCGCCGCCTAATTTGTCAATGCACCACAGCACATAACGGATGTCAACGCAGATGGTACGGTTATACATAGCATCATAAGCAATTTTGTGGCTCAGCGCTTCATAATTGCCATCAAAGGCAAGGCCAATCAGTTCCCCATTTGCATTTAAAACCGGCGAGCCGGAGTTGCCCCCGGTAATATCATTGGTAGTAATGAATGTTACCACCAGGTCGTTTTTTTGTTTATCAAGGTATTGGCCGAAATCTTTTTTATTAGCCAGCTCAATCAGTTTTGCGGGCAGGTCAAACTCATAGTCTCCGGGAACATATTTTTCCAGCACGCCTTTCATGGTGCATGCATAATCGTAGTGCACCGCATCCAGCGGGCTGTAAGATTTTACATTGCCATAAGAAACACGCATGGTGAAAGTGGCATCCGGGTAACGGGTTTTTTTGGGATCCATCTGCATAATGCCTTTCATATATAACCTTCCAAGCTCATTATTGTCTGTAACAAATTGTTTGTAAAAAGAAAAGTATTTTCCCTGCCAGTTTTTCAGGAAGGCCATTGCATGTGCAAATGCCGGATCGCTCTGCAAAACGGCGGCATCAGGGTTTGCATTGAATGCATTCCATTTTGCATCATCGAAAATCATGGTACTGCCAAATAGCGCGGCAGCATATTTTTTGTAAGTGCTTTCTTCCTTTAAATTTCCAAAACTGCCTTTCAGGCTTTCATAAAATCCAATGGGGTGCTGGTTCTTGTCGATATCATTATAGAACATCATGGTTGTAGCGGCAACAATTTCTTCATCCGAAATTTTGTTCTCGCTTTCGAGGAACTTCTTCCTTTCCGCATTCAGCTCTTCCATTACCTTTTTTATATCGCCACCGCCCTGTTTTACCAAAGCCATCTCGGCCTGTTGCAGGGCAGCTGCAAAATCAATTAGCGGGGAACCGAAGATCCCTTCGATGAGGTAAACCCGGTGTTTGGAATAAGGCCTCCAGGTGTCGTAGGCTTTTGCCCATTCCGGAAAAATATTTTCGAATCCTGGTTTTCCTTTTGCCCATTCCCTGAATTTTTCTTCTTCGTTTTTCTTTTGGTCGTAAATATGGTATTTGATAAGCTGCTTTGATTCGCCATCATAAAATTTCCAGTAATTGGCAACATTTGCATACTCAGGGGCTAACTGCAATTTTACGGCAGGGTCTTTCTTCATCTGCCCGAACATGAATTTTAAGCGCACATCGCGAAGGGTAACGAGAGAAGGGTTATCGATATCAATTTTTTGCTTTACCCCATAAGAAGTTTCATAGCGGTTAGTGCCTCCGGGATAACCATAGATCATGGCATAATCGCCATCCTTAAAACCTTTAATAGAAACAGGCAGATAATATTTGGGCTTTAATGGGACATCATCAGGAGAATAATTCGAAGGCTTGCCCTCTTTGCTCATATACACGCGGAAGATGGAGAAATCGCCCGTATGGCGGGGCCATTCCCAGTTGTCCGTGTCGCCTCCAAATTTGCCAACGCTTTCAGGTGGGGCGCCAACGAGGCGGATGTCATTGTAGCGCTGATATACAAATACCAAAAACTGGTTTCCCTTGAATAATGCGCTCACTTTGGCAATGATGCTTTTGGTTTCATCGGAATAGCGGGTATTGATGGCCGTTACCGCAGCCTGCACTTTAGCTGCCCTTTCTGCGCCGGACAGCTCTTTTGCGGAATCTTCCACTTCTTTGGTAACGTCTTCTATCTTTAGCAAAAAATCGGCATACAGCCCCTGCGCAGGGATTTCTTCCTGTTTGCTTTTTGCATAGAACCCATCGTGCAAATAATTGTGCTGTATGGAACTGGCTGCTGCAATGGCTTCGTAGCCGCAATGATGATTGGTAAAAATCAACCCTTCGCTGCTCACTATTTCGCCTGTGCAGCCCCCGCCAAAAATAATCACCGCATCTTTTATTGAGGCTTTGTTGATGCTGTACAGTTGTTCTTTTGTAAGCTTAAGCCCCTTTTTTACCATGTTGGAATAGACCTGTTCCCCAAGCAGCAATGGGAGCCACATTCCTTCATCTGCAAAAGTCCTGAAACCGAAAACCAATAATACAATCGCTATAAAGATCTTTTTCATATTGTGATGGTGTTTATAATTGGCAAACCTACGGGTTTAGTTCGTAAGTTGAAATGTTGATGTGTGAGCGGTAAAGCCATCAGCGCCCCATCAATTTATGGGCCGCCTACAAGCTTTTTTCATTCAGGGCTGCCCACAGCAAATCTTTTAATTCAGACAGCCCCTGGTGGGTAACCGAAGAGATAAAAAGATGAGGGATGTTCCGGGGCAGTTCTTTTTTAACAGCCTCTTTCAGTTCTTTATCAAGCATATCGCTTTTGCTGATTGCAATGATGAACTGCTTGTGCAGCAATTCAGGATTATACTTTTCCAGCTCATTGACCAAAATCTCAAATTCTTTTTTATGGTCTTTGCTGTCGGCGGGGATCATGAATAACAAAACAGGGTTTCGCTCAATATGACGAAGAAAGCGATGGCCCAGGCCTTTTCCTTCTGCAGCGCCTTCAATAATACCGGGAAGGTCTGCGACGCAAAAGCTTTTTCCATCCCGGTATTCAACCATTCCGAGCTGTGGCGTTAAAGTGGTAAAAGCATAATCGGCAATTTTTGGGGTAGCCGCCGTGATCACGGAAAGCAAGGTTGATTTGCCCGCATTGGGAAAGCCAACCAACCCAACATCAGCAAGCACTTTCAGCTCCAGTATTTTCCAGCCTTCTTCTCCGGGCTCGCCCGGCTGTGCATGTTCGGGCGCCTGGTTGGTAGGTGTTGCAAAACGTGCATTGCCCAATCCGCCACGGCCACCCTTTATCCAAATAATTTCCTGGCCATCTTCTAAAATTTCTGCTTCTTTTTTATCGGTTTCCTCATCGCGGGCAATAGTGCCAAGAGGCACTTCAATAATAATATCTTTCCCGAACCTTCCTGTGCGGTTGCTGCCGCTGCCATTCTCCCCATTTTCTGCCAGCACATTTTTATAATACCGCAGGTGAAGAAGTGTCCACAAATTTTTGTTGCCCCTCAAAATAATGTGACCGCCCCGGCCTCCGTCGCCACCATCAGGCCCGGCCATGGCATTGTATTTGGTACGCATGAAATGTTTGCTGCCAACGCCGCCATGCCCGCTCCTGCAAAAAATCCTTATCCGGTCAACAAAGTTTGATTTTTCCACTTTTCGCAATTTGATGGACAAAGATAAATGGTGGCACAGAATATCTATGGAGATTCGAAGATTAGCCATGCCAGTGCCATTATTACAACTTAAATTGATTGGAATAAAAATAAAGATGGATATTAGAGTTGGGTAAAGAACCAAGAATCAGGGGAAAACAACAACTCGTTTTAAGGACAGGCCGTTCATAATGGTATTAACGGTACCAGAATTTATCACTGCACCCATCTTTGCATGAAGAAATTATTTTCAAGCCGGGTTTGGATATTGATTTCAACGATTATTTTTGTTGTTATTGTAGACAGGATATTCACAAAAAAAAACGAACCAAAAAAAATAGCCCTGCCTGCAATAATATCAGGCATCTGGTCGGCTCCTGACACCAATTCAATACCTCATACCAAAGAAGGAGAGATGGTTCTTTATGGCAGGGCCCTGATTGCGAACACGGCATTTTATCTTGGCCCAAAAGGGAAAATTTCTCATTCAACCAATGGCATGAATTGCCAGAACTGCCATTTGGATGCCGGCACAAAACCATGGGGCAATAATTATAGCGCGGTTTTTTCAACTTATCCAAAATATCGCGAGCGGCTCGGCGCTGTCGAAACCATTGAGCAAAGAGTGAATGACTGTTTGGAAAGAAGCCTCAACGGAAAAGCGCTCGACAGCAACAGCAAAGAAATGAAAGCCATACTTGCTTATATGAAATGGCTTGGCCAAAATGTTCTTAAAGGCCAAAAACCCAAAGGGGCCGGCATTCTGCAGTTGGTGTTCCTGGAGAGAGCTGCAGATACAGGGAAAGGGAAATCGGTTTTCGGAAACAAATGCGCAAAATGCCACCAGTTAACCGGGCAGGGGCAGCTGAATGCCGATGGCATTACCTTTTTGTACCCCCCGCTTTGGGGAGCGCAAAGCTTCACTGATGGCGCCGGGCTTCATCGGTTATCCCGCTTTGCAGGATATGTAAAGGACAATATGCCTTTCGGCGCTAACTATAAAGCCCCGCAACTGACCGATGAAGAGGCGTGGGATGTTGCTGCTTATGTCAATTCTCAGCCAAGGCCACACAAAACTTTTAGTGGAGACTGGCCCAATATTTCGCAAAAGCCATTCGATCAGCCATTCGGGCCCTATGCCGACAGCTTTTCAGCACAGCAGCACAAGTATGGCCCTTTTTCTCCCATCCAAAAAGCGAAGCAGGGCATGGCTAAAAACAAGCTCTTCTGATTATTTTATGAAGAAACTTTTCCAAAGCTGCAATGGAATGAAAAAAATTCATCTGCGATTTCAAGCTTTGGAAAAGCTAAATTGATTTTAAACAGGCGCCTCATGCTCTATTTCTTGTTCCTGTGCTACCTTTGCGGGCATCATGGAAAAACCATTAGCGCAAAATAGCTCTCGTGCAGTTGCAAATTGGGTGTTGATCGGCATTTTTATGTTGCTGGTGCAGGTTATGCTTGGCGGCATTACCAGGTTAACCGGGTCGGGGTTGTCTATTACGGAATGGGATGTTATTACTGGCATTATTCCTCCGATTAGCTCACAGCAATGGATAACCGAATTTGATAAATACAGGCAAACACCGCAATTTCATTTGCTCCATTCCGGGTTTACGCTTTCTGATTTTAAATTTATTTTTTTCTGGGAATGGTTTCACCGTTTCTGGGCAAGAATGGTTGGCGTTGTTTTTATTGTCGGGTTCGTATACCTCACCTGGAAAAGAAAGATGAAGCAGGAAATGATAAAACCTTTGCTGGCGCTTTTTATGATGGGCGCTTTGCAGGGAGCTGTAGGCTGGATTATGGTGGCAAGCGGGTTAACGGGAGATGCTATTTATGTGAAGCCGACAAAACTCGCTATTCATTTTGTGCTGGCGCTGGGGCTGATAAGTTATGCTTTCTGGTTTGTGATGCAACTCACCATTCCATCAGAAAAGATGATCAGAAACAACAATCTGCGCAAGTGGGGCGTATTGATTGTGGCCGTTATTTTTTTTCAGTTGATATTTGGGGCGCTGATGGCTGGCCACAGGGGGGCTGCTGCTGCACCAACCTGGCCTACAATTAACGGGGACTGGCTGCCTGCCTCTTTATTTCGTGAACAACCTTTTCTGCTTAATTTTATTGATAACCCAATTGCGATACATTTTATGCACCGGGGGATTGCCTATCTGCTTTTTGTCCTGGTGTTAATCTGGACATGGAAAGCATACAAAATTTCAGCCACAACCATTTACTTCCTTAAAAGCAGGTGGATCCCGATCTTCATCGTTTTTTTACAGGTTGTGCTCGGCATCGCAGCAGTGCTTAACAGCACATCCATCATTGCAAACCATTGGGGGCTTTTTGAGTGGCTCGCCCAGGCTCACCAGCTAACTGGCATGCTTTTCCTGCTTTGCATGGTTTATATGCTATATGTAGTCCGCCCACTTAAAAATTAGCAAGCCCGGGTTAGCGCATACCTACAAAGCCAAAAATATTTCATGCAGGAGCGCAATGAGCTCTTAGCGGCTCAATTCTTGCTTTTTGCTTTCGAGGGTTTTTGTATGAAATTATTTTTTTGAGACAGCGTATTAAAAAATGCAATAACCGGTTCTGCAATGCGTGCCCCATTTCATTGTTGGCGCCAAAATAAGCACCTTCTTATAGAACACTTTGAAATGATGCACTAAGTGCTTTTGTTATAGCGTTATTAATGTATATTTTTATATATACTTTCCTCGAACCACCTGATGAAATACATAAGGCCTGTATATTATTCCTTTCCTGTTCAACTGGTACTGTTGCATTTTAAGAAGTTCCAGGTGCTGCTGGTTTTTTGGATCATTTTGTTCAGCACCATCAATGGCGGGTTTATGCATTCCTTCGGCGCCAACGCTTTGTTTTTTTCTCCCGAATATCTTGGAAAAGTGAATGCTTTCAGTTCTGGCATTGTGGGTGCCGCAATGGGTATGTTCATCATGGCATGGAACATTACAACCTTTATTTTGTTCAGCAGGCATTTCAGGTTTTTAGCCACTACAACAAAACCTTTTTTAAAATATTGCATCAACAATTTTATTATACCCGTTTTCTTCCTGCTATTTTATTTTATAAAAGCATTGGCCTTTGATGTTTCAAAAGAACTGCTTACCGGCTCCCAGATATTTTTTCTTATATGCGGCTTTTTGGTCGGCCTGGCCATCATGATTGCTTTTTCGCTGGTTTATTTCTTTCGTGCCGATAAAACCATTGTAAGGCAAATGGCCCCGGTAATCAGCGACCCCAAATTGTTCAAATCCCAATTCCGAAAGGCAGAAGTGAAGCTGAGCAGTAGCCGGCTGATTAAGGTACAATGGTACTTTAATTCTCCACTGACAATAAAAAAAGTGCGCGATGTTTCGCATTACAGCCTTGAGTTTATTGAAAGCATTTTTAACCGGCATCATTTTTCAGCAATTCTTTCTGTTTTTATTGCTTTTGTTTTCCTGATTATTGTAGGGTTTTTTATGGACAGCCGGTTTTTCCAGATACCCGCTGCTTCAAGCGTGCTTATTTTTTTTGCTATATTGATTTCGCTAACTGGCGCTTTTTCTTATTTTCTTCAAAACTGGAGCATCCCCTTTTTGTTTGTGCTTTTTTTCGTCCTCAACATTTTATACAAATATGATGTGATCGACCCTACCAACAAAGCATACGGATTGGATTATACCAACAGGAAAGAAAGGCCTTCTTACAGTGAAGAAGGATTGCAGCAGTTGTGCACGCCTCAAAATGTGGAAAGGGACAAAAAGAACATGATTGCTATCCTGGAAAAATGGAAACGGAAACAAAAGGAGGAGAAACCGGTTTTCTATATTATCAATACCAGCGGGGGCGGCAACCGTAGCGCCACTTTTACGATGAATGTGCTGCAGTACCTCGACAGCACCTGCGGAGGCAGCCTGATGGATAAAACATTTTTGATCACAGGGGCATCAGGTGGCATGTTCGGGGCCGCTTATTTTCGTGAGCTCGCTCTTTTAAAAAATGAAAAGGACAAGTCCATTAACCTGCATGACAAAAAATATGTAGATGCTATTTCCCGGGACTTGCTGAATCCTTTATTCTCTTCCTTTGTTGCCCGCGACCTGGCTTCGCCTGCACAAAAATTCAAGGTCGGAAATTCGGAATATATCAAAGACCGTGGCTATGCATTCGAACAAAAACTGGCTGCGAACACCAGGGGAGCGCTCAATGTGCAGATGAAAGACTTATATGATGAGGAAAAAAATGCAAGAGTGCCGTTGATGTTTTTTAATTCAGTGGTGACCAGGGACAGCAGGTCGATGATCATCAGCACGCAACCCGTTAGTTTTTTAATGAGGCCGATTTATGACAGTGCCCGTATTCCCGCAATGTCGCCTGATGCGATTGACTTCAATGCTTTTTTCAGCAAACAGCACCCCTTGGACCTTCGGCTGCTGACGGCATTGCGAATGAATGCCACTTTTCCGTATGTGCTTCCCAATGTGTGGCTGCCTACTAACCCGGTGGTGGATGTAATGGATGCCGGTTTCAGGGACAATTTTGGTGAGCAAACGGCCATCAGGTTCATCAATGTTTTCAAAGGCTGGCTTGCTGAAAACACCAGCGGTATCGTGCTGATACAGATACGTGACCGGAAAACAGGGGGCTGGCAAAATCCTTATGAGTCAAACGACATCACTGAAATTGTAATGAAACCGTTGCTGTTGCTGCAATACAATTGGTATAAAATGCAGGACTATAATCAGAACGATTTGCTGAGCCTGGCCCAAAATGATTTTAAACTGCCGTTTTACAAGGCTGTCTTTCAATATGTGCCAAAAAATGAACTGGAGGCCGCCACATTGAATTTTCATTTAACACAGGAAGAGAAAATTGATATAGCAGGCGCATTAAGCAGCGGCGAGAATCAAAAGAGCTTCAGGACGATTAATCATTTTATGAGCAATGGCTTGCCAAAAAATTAAGCGCAGCAATGCATTTTTTAAGGTTGTATCAACTTCAATGCTTTGGGCACCACCCTGATGTCAAATCGCTCAGCCGTTTTTTTTGGGTCGCCATCAATGTGCAGCGGAGCGCTGTGGATATTGTGAATAGTCAATGAGGAAGTTTGAAAATAGATAATGTTTTTCTTTTCAGCGTACTCATTCAGGTCTTGCATGGCATTAATGCCGCTGATTTGGTTAATGATTGAAAACGGGAGAAGGAATTTGCTCATCTTTTTTACAATTACCACATCGATCAGGCCATCCCGCAGGCTGGCTTTTGGAGCAATGGTAAAATTGTTGCCAAACTGATTGCCATTGGCGATGCTGATAAAAAAAGCATCCACCGACATCGACCTGGTTTTTGTCCTTATCTCAAAAGAATAAGGGGTTGTTTTAAAAAAATTGACTGCACCTACTTTGATATAAGTTTGCAGCCCGCGTTTTTTTTGCTTTGCAAATTCATGGGCTACCATGGCATCAAAACCAAGCCCGCAAAGCATGCAGGAGAATTCATTGTTAATAAAGAAGCCATCGATAAAAGATGCTTTGCCTTCTAAAACAATATCAATGGCTTTTGAGCTTTGCGTAGGGATTTTTGCGGCCAGGGCCAAACCATTGCCAGAGCCAAGAGGTATGATGCCGATGTTCACCGAGATCCCAATCAGGCTCGATGCAACAGCATTCACTGTGCCATCGCCGCCACAAATTATAACGTCAGAAATTTTTTCGCTTTTTATCTTTTGTTTCAGGAACTCATAATCTCCTGCGGCATTGGTAGGGATAATTTCAAACTTAGCTCCGTGCTGGTTTGATTTTTTAGCAATCAATTGTTGCAAAGAAGTTTTTTTCTTTGTACCTGAGATGGGATTAATAAGGTAAACTATTTTTCTTGTCATATTTTCTTGATAGCCCAAGCATTAATAACACATAGGTTCCTATACTTCATTTTTCAAAAAATATTACCACCTTACCAATGCACTGGCCCATGTAAAGCCGCTCCCAAATGCGGCAAGGCAAATTAAGTCACCTTCTTTCACCTTTCCTTCTTGCCATGCTTCGCATAATGCAATTGGGATGGAAGCTGCTGTTGTGTTCCCGTATTTTTGGATATTGTTGTAAACCTTATCTTTTAAACCCATTTCGTTTTCCAAGAATTGTGAGATGCGGAGATTGGCCTGATGGGGAACGAGCAGATCAATATCTGAAGCCTTCAGCCCGTTTTTGTTCAAAGCTTCATTGATTACTTCAGGAAATTTTATGGCAGCCATTTTAAAAACTGCCGGGCCGTTCATATAGGGAAAATTCTGTTTTTTTTCCACCATCGCGTGGCTCATGAACATATCAGCAATTTCAGCATCGTTGAAATCGGCAAGTTTTTCTTGTGCCCAGTGATTGGCATGAGTGCCCGGGTTATACATAGCTAAAATTTCAGCATGATTGCCATCGCTGTGAAGATGCGTGCTTAAAATTCCCTGTCCTTCTTTTTCTGTAGGTTGTAATACAACGGCGCCTGCACCGTCTCCAAATATCACAGAAATATTCCTTCCGCTTGTGCTCATGTCCAAACCAAAAGAATGTTTCTCGCTGCCAATCACTAAAATATTTTTGTACATGCCGGTTCTGATGAACTGATCGGCGACGCTCAATGCATACACAAAACCGCTGCACTGGTTGCGCACATCCAGTGCGCCGATATCTTTCATATTCAGTGCACGTTGCACCAGCACCCCGCAACCCGGGAAATAATAATCAGGGCTAAGCGTAGCGAAAATAATAAAGTCGATGTCCTGTGTGGTTGTGCCCGCACGTTCGATAGCCATTTTTGCAGCTTCAGCCCCCATGGTGGCAGTAGTCTCTCCCGTTCTGTCTGCAAACCTCCTTTCTTTAATGCCTGTCCTTTCCTGTATCCACTCATCACTGGTATCCATATATTTTGTCATGTCGTTATTGGTGAGCGTATTTTTCGGCAGGTACATTCCGATACCGGCAATTTTTGATTGGGCCATACCTTGAACTTTAAAGTAAGAGGCAATTTACGAAAAGAAAAAAAAGCAAATGTTATAGCAATGTTGTTGGCCTGCCTAATTTAAAGAAGAGTTTATGTAGCAAGCAGCAATGAAACTTGTATTGCCCATTTGCACCGGAACGGGGGCATCGGATTCTTAAACAATGCTAATCTGAAGTATTGTGCAGTTTTCGAAATTATTTGCCCACCTCTTTCATTTTCAAAACTTCGGTCATGAATTTTTCAATTGCTTTCTGAACGCCTTCCACGTCCTGAGATTTGATGTAAGAACCAAGAACATGTGTGCCTGCGCCTGGCATAGCCTGCTTTCTTTTTAAACTGTCAGGCGTTCCCAGCTCATCGAACATGTTAAGCATGGCAGAAACTTTAACCACACTGTCCTGGTGCTGCTCGTCTTTATAAAAATATAAAAGCTCAACGGGCTGGGTCACTTTCTCGAAAATTTCTTTTTTCATTGTAGTTTCTAACATTTCTTCCAGTGCTACAGCTCCTTCTGCGCGGTATTTCCAGTCCCAGTATTGTTTATATAAAGGCCTGTTGTCTTTTGACGTAATATAGCCTGAGCCTAAAACAAGATGCGCTACTTGCAGCCCCCAGTGGTTGTTGAGCAGCCAGGCATTGGGATCGTTGATGGCAATATTCGGCGACATTAAAATAAGCGCAGCTACATTAGCGGGATAAGTGGCGGCAAGCTGCAATGCATTGGTGCCACCGGTTGAAGTGGTTAACAATATTACTTTATTGCCAATTTGCTGCCCGATAGCAAGCGCCTGTTTTGCCGATTCCCAATATTTATCCGCAGTGAGGTTCAATAAGGCATCTGTTGTGTCTATACCATGCTCAGCCAATCTTGACAAATATAAATTGCAGCCAAATTTTTTTGCCAGGTTCCTGTGCACCGGGTCGCCCTCTGCCTGCGATGCGGTAAAGCCATGCAGGTAAACAATGGCATAATCAGTTTTTTGTTTTGTAGAATCGTTATACCAAATGATCCTGGCCTCATTATCCTGTTTAATTTTGTGCTGTGCTTCATTATTTTTAACATAAGCATCCAATTGATTTGGGTCTGCGGGCACAGTTGGCATTTCAATTTTATAAACGGGCTTTACCGGCGCAGGCCCTAATAAATATACGGTAATCAACATTATGGGCACAGCCCATAACCATTTTTTTCGCATTGCTTAAATTTGAAGTCAATATAAAAAATTTTGGCGAACAGGCAGTAAAGAATCATTAAGGATAAATTTTATGAGTTCATTATTCACCATCAACCATTGGTTATTCACGACATGAACCCCGCTACCGGTAAATATATCATCATCATAGGCATTGGCATTGTGGCCATTGGCCTGGTCATTTATTTTTTTCATGATAAGATGCATTGGATCGGCCGTTTGCCAGGCGATATCTGCATTAAAAAAGAAAATTTTAAATTCTACTTTCCGATAACTACCATGCTCTTGCTGAGCCTGGTTATTTCCATCTTGCTTCGCATTTTCAGAGGAATATAATTCAACTTAATAATGCTTCCCGTGGCTCAGGCCAATTTTGATTTTTGTTAATAAGAACATTTATTTTTTTATGGCCGGTTAATTGACAAATAATTTTCCGAAATTCATTCCCGCTTTGCTTAACCCAACTAACTAATAATTATGTCTTCTTCCAGTCAGCGCTTTCAGGCCCTTGATGTTTTTCGCGGAATGACCATTTGTTTTATGATTATTGTGAACACGCCAGGTAATGGTCAATATTCCTATGCCCCGCTGAACCATGCAATATGGCATGGTTTTACACCAACAGACCTGGTATTTCCCTCTTTTTTGTTTGCCGTGGGCAATGCCATGAGCTTTGTGATGGCCAAATGGGGCAATATGCAGCAATCGCAGGTGCTTTGGAAAATTTTTAAAAGGACATTTATTATTTTTTTGCTGGGCTACCTCATGTACTGGTTTCCCTTTATCGCACAGGATAAGGGCGGCAATATAATTTTAGCTCCCATTTCTCACACCAGGATCATGGGCGTGCTGCAGCGCATCGCACTTTGCTATTGCATTGCTTCATTAATGATTTATTACCTCAAGCCCAAAACTTCTGTTATCATTTGCATGATCATACTGCTTGCTTATTGGCCAATCATGTATTTTTTTGGGGATCCTTCCGATCCTTTAAGCTTAACTGGCAACGCCGGCTTGAAGCTCGATAAATGGCTAATGGGCGAGGGCCACATGTATCACGGCGAGGGCATTGCGTTTGATCCTGAAGGATGGATCAGCACCTTGCCTGCTGTGGGCAATGTTGTGGCAGGCTATATTGCAGGGCAGTTCATCCAGCAAAAAGGGAAAACTTTTGAAGGCCTTTCCAAGCTTTTGCTTGCAGGTTTTGGGTTGTTGGCAATTGCTTATTTTTGGGACCTTGGCTTTCCCATTAATAAAAAACTCTGGACAAGCTCATTCGTTTTGTACACAGCCGGGCTCGATTGCATTATTATTTCCGCAGTTATTTATATCATCGATTTTCTTGGGGTAAAAAAATGGACTTACTTCTTCGAAGTGTTCGGAAAAAACCCGTTATTCATTTATTTATTATCCGAATTAGGGGCAACCATGCTGTACGTGCTGCATGCCCAACCCAAAATGCCAGTTCATGCATGGTTATATCAAAACATTTTTAGCCATGCCGGTTTATATTTCGGTTCTTTGCTTTTTGCAGTAAGCTTTATGCTCTTCTGCTGGGCCATTGGCTATGTTCTTGATAAGCGAAAAATCTATGTCAGGGTATAAGCTCTTTATAGTTTAAAGTTCATGCCTCCTGGACCAAAATGGTAACCGAAGATCAGTGGATAAAGATATTTTTCAGGGAGTTGAGCTTTAGGCGCGGTCCATTCTTAATTGTCATTAAATTAAGTTCCTCTTTCTTCTTTGCCTAACCGTTGTTTTGGCTTACCTTTGCGGCTTCAAATTTTTGAGCACAGTTAAATGTGGCTTATGTTTTGTGCGGTATAATATATAAGTGATAATAGAAAACTGTCCTGCTCTTCAACAAATCAGCTTATGGATATCAGAAATATTGCGATAATCGCCCACGTTGACCACGGTAAGACTACATTAGTAGATAAGATCCTGCACGCTACCAAGGTGTTCCGCGAGAACCAGGAAACCGGTGAGCTTATTATGGACAGCAACGACCTGGAAAGAGAGCGCGGCATTACTATTTTTAGCAAAAATGCAGCAGTTCAATACAAGGGGGTTAAGATAAATGTTATTGATACCCCCGGCCACAGCGATTTTGGCGGAGAAGTTGAACGCGTGCTGAAAATGGCAGATGGCGTACTATTGCTGGTAGATGCTTTTGAAGGGCCTATGCCGCAAACCCGTTTCGTTTTGCAAAAAGCATTGCAGTTGAACTTAAAGCCCATTGTGGTCATCAATAAAGTTGACAAGCCTAACTGTCGCCCCGATGAAGTGCATGATGCAGTTTTTGAATTGTTCTTCAACCTTGATGCAACAGAAGAACAATTGGATTTCCCGACATTTTATGGCTCAGGGAAGAACGGGTGGTTCAATAGCAAGAACGAGCCATGCGCTGACATCACCCCGTTATTAGATGGCATTCTTAAATATGTTCCCGCACCGCAGGTTTCGGAAGGGACTTTGCAAATGCAGATCACTTCCCTCGATTATTCTTCTTTTCTCGGAAGGATTGCTGTTGGAAAAATAGCTCGGGGGGGTATCAAAGAAAATCAGCAAATCGCTTTGATGCAAACGGATGGCACTAGCAAAAAGATGAAAGTAAAAGAGCTTTACACTTTTATGGGAATGGGAAAAGCAAAAGCAACGGAAGTATCTGCCGGAGATATTTGTGCCGTAGTTGGGCTTGAGGATTTTAATATTGGCGATACGATCGCTGATGCAGAAAACCCGGAAGCGCTGCCAGTGATCAGTGTTGATGAGCCGACAATGAGCATGCTTTTCAGCATTAACACTTCACCATTTTTTGGGAAAGACGGAAAGTTTGTGACCAGCCGCCAGTTGCGCGACAGGCTGATGAAAGAAACGGAAAAAAACCTTGCATTGAAAGTGGAAGATACGGACAGCGCTGACAGTTTTTTGGTGTTTGGGCGTGGCATTTTGCATTTGGGCATTTTGATTGAGACCATGCGCCGTGAAGGCTTTGAACTTACAGTTGGCCAGCCAACAGTTTTGGTGAAAGAAATCGATGGGAAAAAGCATGAGCCCTATGAAATATTAGTGGTGGATGTTCCTGCTGAATTCAGCGGTAAAGTAATTGACATGGTAACGCAGCGCAAAGGCGAGCTGTTGGTGATGGAAACGAAAGGGGAGATGCAGCACCTGGAATTTGAAATCCCTTCACGCGGTTTGATCGGATTGCGCAGCAGCATGCTCACCAACACAGCTGGCGAAGCTGTTATGGCGCACCGTTTTCTCGAATATAAGCCCTGGAAAGGACAGATCCCCGGAAGGAATAATGGCGTGCTGATTTCAAAAAACCAGGAGAAGACAACAGGTTACTCCATTGATAAACTGCAGGACCGGGGCTCATTTTTTGTAAGCCCTGGCGAAGACGTGTATGTTGGGCAGATAATTGCCGAACACATTAAACCAGGCGACCTGGTAGTGAATGCCACCGAAGGGAAAAAATTGACAAACATGCGCGCAAGCGGAAGCGATGATTCCGTCCGCATTGTGCCAAAAATAGAAATGACTTTAGAAGAATGTATGGAATACATCCAGCAGGACGAATGCATTGAAGTAACTCCAAAAATCATTCGCCTGCGAAAAGTGGTATTGAATGAAGAAGACAGGAAAAGAATGCAAAAAAAGCTTGCAGCAGAGGTGTAACTACTGTAGCGCTATATGATAGAAGGGGCTTTGGCTTCCCCAAAGCCGTTTTTTTCAAAACCAGCTTTTCTTTTTTTGCTATATCTAAATCGCAATAAGGAGCAAAATCAAAATGCGCATTGCATGTTCATAAACAAAAATCAGGCAGCTCCTGTTTTTAATACTAATATTTAAAAGCGCTTATCTATATTTTAAAAATCTGCCCGGGAACTGTATCGGGAAATTTTTTCACAAATCAGGTCATCGCTCATCAATACCGGTAGTGTTTTCTCCTCTCGCTTCTTCATGCAAATAATCTTTCCGCTTCAGTTCAAAATTCCTTCCAAGATATAAACGGCGAACGTGCTCGTCATTTGCGAGCTCTTCGGCAGTTCCGTGCTTGAAAATTTTCCCTTCAATCAGCAGGTAAGCCCGGTCGCAAATGGACAGTGTTTCATTTACATTATGATCAGTGATCAATATGCCGATATTCTTATATTTTAGTTTTGCAACTACAGTCTGTATGTCTTCTACGGCAATCGGGTCAACGCCCGCAAAAGGCTCATCCAGTAAAATAAACTTCGGGTCAACAGCAAGGGCGCGGGCAATTTCTGTTCTCCTTCTTTCACCGCCGCTCAAAGAATCGCCATTGTTCTTGCGCACATGGTTCAGGCCAAATTCTTCCAGCAGGCTTTCCAGTTTTTCTTTTTGTTCCAATTTTGTAATCTTTCGCATTTCCAGGATAGCCTTGATATTGTCTTCCACGCTCAGTTTGCGGAACACAGATGCTTCCTGTGGCAGGTAGCCAATGCCCATTTGCGCCCGCTTGTACATTGGCATTTTAGTAATCTCGGTATCGCTGAGAAAAACACTGCCCTCATCTGGTTTTATTAACCCCACGACCATGTAAAATGTGGTGGTTTTACCGGCTCCGTTCGGGCCTAAGAGGCCAACGATCTCCCCTTGTTTCACATTTACCGAAACATGGTTCACTACGGTGCGGCTGCTGTATGTTTTTACCAGGTCCTGGGTGTGTATCATTAAGCTCAATGAAAATTTTTTTGCAAAAATACCGGAACAGAATGGAATGAAGCAAGCCTGGCGAAATACTTTAACAGCTATTTGCGTTCTTGCTGCTATTGAATTATGTTTGCGGGCTGATCCGGTCGGCAGTTGACGATGAAAGGCTTTGGAAAACTGCACAGGTTAGTGATGCCGCAATTAGCCATTTAATATGAAAGTAATCGATCACATAAGAGAGTCGAAAGGCACACAGGTCTCATTTGAGATTTTGCCTCCTTTAAAAGGCAAAACCATCAGCTCTATTTATGACCATCTTGACCCATTGATGGAATTCAGGCCGTCGTTCATCAATGTTACTTACCACCGCAGCGAAACCATGTTCAAGAAAAAGGCAGACGGCACTTTTGAAAAGGTGGAAGTGCGCAAACGGCCCGGCACGGTGGGTATTTGTGCAGCTATTATGAACCATTACCAGATTGATGCGGTGCCCCATTTGATTTGCGGCGGTTTTGCCAAGCGCGAAACAGAAGATGCGCTCATTGACCTGCATTTTTTAGGCATTGACAATGTGCTTGTGCTACGCGGGGACGCTGCAAAAAATGAGTCATCATTTGAAGCCGAGCCTGATGGCCATGCTTATGCAATAGACTTGCTGAAACAGGTAGTGAGCCTGAACCATGGCATTTACCTGGAGGAAGATATAAAAAATGGCGGGAAGACCAATTTTTGTATTGGAGTAGCTGGTTATCCCGAAAAGCATTTTGAAGCCCCGAACCTGGACACCGACCTGACACACCTGAAAGCAAAAGTGGAAGCTGGCGCTGAATATGTTACCACTCAAATGTTTTTTGACAACCGGAAATACTTCGATTTTGTAAAGACCTGCCGCGCCATGGGCATTGAAGCTCCGATCATTCCCGGGCTAAAACCCATTACCAATAAAAAGCAATTGTCTATCCTTCCTAAAGTGTTTCATGTAGATATTCCCAAAGAGCTTTCCAATGCAATAATGAAATGTAAAACCGATGCAGAAGTGGAGATGGTAGGAACAGAATGGCTGGTTGAACAAAGCAGGGAATTAAAAAAGGCAAATGTCCCCGTTCTTCATTACTACACGCTGGGCAAGCCAAAAGTGATCTGGAATGTAGTAAAGGAGATTGTTTAAAGAAGCCTGTGGTACGGGAAGGAGAGGGCACTACATGATGATCTTATTAAAGATGCCGGTCATAAATTTCATAAAGAATACTCTTTCCGGCTTTGCGCCTATTTCAACAGGCTTTTCAGAACAGTTTCATTTACTTTTACCGGATATTTTTTTTTCAGTTCAGCAATCCATTTGTCTTCAAGGTAATTTTGATAATCGTTAATGACAAAGCCCTTTGCTTCCTCAAAACTTCTTGACGTTTTTTCACTGTACAGCCTAATGATATAAGCAAAGCTGACTGTATTGTCAGGAGGAACAACAATAAAGGAGGTAAACCCGGCTGTTACTGATTTTTTATCGCTTATGGGCAACTGGGCCTGTTCAAACCTTCCTGAATCTGCTTGTACCGAACCATTAGAGCCGTCTATCAGTTTTCTCCAGCCTGGGAAATTGTTCTGTAATTTGCTTTTTACATCATCAGCCGCTTTTTCGCTGGTGCAGGTGAACAATACCGCATCTGCCCCGGGTTGCCACCAGTATTTGTCCCTGTGTGCATTGTAATAGTTTCTTAAACCCGCGCTATCAACAGCGGCTTTATCCCAAATTTTCCTTTGCATCACTTCAAACAATAAATTCCCTTCCCTGAACTCTTTCAGCTGATAAGCAAAGTCCTTGTTGTATTCTTCGAGGTGCTCACGGTAATAAGTAAGCGCTGTCATCTCAATAAACTTTTCCATTAATTCCCCATTATTTTTTCTTGCAAAAACCGGGTTCGATTTTGCGCCCCTGGCGTAGTTGATCCAATCTTTTATGGTATAATTTTTTTTATTGATGGAGAATAAAAGGGTGTTGTTGCTGAATTGGGGGAAATCGGCAGTGCTGCGGCGCTGCAAAATGCTGTCAGTATAAATAGAGAGTTTTTGTTCATTAACAGGGTATTTTTTGAAATTTGTTTGCCTGAAAATTTTATTGAGGAATTTTTTTGTTGCCACTGCAATGCGGGCATCGGCTTTAATTCTTTGTTTTAATCCTTCAAAGGTTTCTTTGTCTTTTTCCGGAATATTTCTTTTCGAAAGGAGCTTAATAATATGGTAGCCAAATGTGGTTAAAACAGGTTTGCCAACCTCTCCATCTTTATTCAAATGGAAGGCAGCTTCTTCAAATGCAGGCTCGTATTTGCCGACCCCAAATTCAGCAATTTCCCCACCTGTTTGGTAAGATAAATTGTCACTGCTGTACTTCCGCGCCAGTTCGCCAAAATTAGCACCGTTGATAATGGCATTATACACTGAATCTGCTTGCAATTTGATTTGGGCTTTCACGGCAGTGTCTGCATTTGGGGGGATTGCCAAAAGTATATGTGCCACTTTTATTTTGCCTGAAGCTTTCCTCTCTCCCAGGTTTTTAAAAATAACATAGCCCCCCTTAGCCCTGTAAGGCTTAGAAAAATGCAGTGGCTGAGTAGCATAGGCCAGTGTTTCCAGCTCATAGGGCAAAGTAAATACATTGATCCATCCAAGGTCGCCGTGGTTGTTTTTTGCAGAAGGGTCTTCGGAATGAAGCGCTGCTTCTTCGCCAAAATCTTTTTCTTTCTTTAATTCATTATAAATGCTGTTTATTTTTTTATAGGCACCCAGTGTATCAGCAGGCGTTGCGTTTTGTGGCGCAGCAACAAAAATAAAAGCAACATGCACATCTTTCAGGCTTCTTTCATAAGCTTCATTTATCAATTTGTTCAGGCTTTCTTCATCGTTCATGTAGCCATTGGCTACCTGGTTCCGGAAATTTTTTAGTTCTGTGAGCTGTGCAGAAAGAGAATCTAAATGCATGTCATAAGCGGCTTTCACTTTTAGCTTATAACGGATATAGAGCTCAAGATAATCCCGGTACGATTTTTCGGTAGGCTTCCCTTCATTATTGTTTTTTGTATATGCTTTCAGGAAATCTTCTTTGCTCACAGTGTTGGCGCCATAGCTGAATACGGCCTGGGGCTTGCCGTTGGTAAGCATTAGCTGAAAAAAAACAACTGCCACGACGAATTTTACATTAAGTGTTTTCATATCGGTCCTATTTTCCATTTTTCAGTTTCAGGCGGATCACTTCATCGAACTGTTGATAGGAAAGTTTTTTTGCTATGATATGTTTGTCTTTGTCCAGCAGGTATAAAGTTGGGGTTTGGTACACATCAAAAAGCTGCCTGTAGCCCGGGCGGTTTGCCGCCTCATCTGCTTCTGCCTTGTCTTTTGGCTGATAAACGTGTATCCAATCTTTCAAATTGTGGTCGTGGATGAATTTGCGCCAGTTGTCCTGCCCTCCTTCCACCATCACGGCATACATTTTAACGCCTTCTGCTTTCCATTTTGCCCGGTAAATCGAATCCAGTTTTGGCAATTCTTCCTTACAATGGCTACAGGTGGGGTCCCAAAAGCAAAGCACAATAAATTTGGCGTCTACCCCATACAGCGGCTCGGGCTTGTTTAAAGTGTCAACCATGTCGAGATTGGCTGCCGGCTGCCCAATGAGGTTGGCCATCAGGCTATAAGCACGGTCATTAATTACCTTCCTGTATTTTTCAGTAAAGAAATCAGCTTCGCCGGTGTTGATGAACTTTTCGAAAATATGCACGAACACTGCATCCTGCCCCATATATTCCGGGTTAATGTATTTCTGCACGAAATGAACGAGCAGGTATTTGTACATTTCTTTCGCAGTGCGCGAATACAGGAGCATCCAGTCAACTTCTTTATTAATCGAATCCGGAGTGGGGGAAACAAGGTCCTTAAAATATTTATCCAGCTTGTTCTCGAAAAAGGGAGTCCGCACAAGCCTGTCGTCAGTGAATGAAATGCCATCCCAATAATGGGATTTATAATAGCGGTACGCAAATGCCGAATCATATTTGCCACCGGGCTGCTGCGAAGCGGGTGGCACAGTGGGCTCCTTCATAGCGGCTAATAATGCGGAGAGCAATGAATTTGGGTTCTTTGCCCCTAAATCGTTACGGTAATCCTGCACTTCTTTGTTAAGTGAGATCATTTTCTCTCTGGCATGGGCCGAATCCTTTTTGTTTTTTGCGCTTGCAAATTCTTTCTGCAAATTGGTTAACGATTCGCCATATTGCCCCATTTGCCTGGTATAAGTAAAAAACAAAGTATTGTCCGGCGAACCGGTGAAATGTAGGTTTTTGGAAAGGTTAGCAGTGTCTGCCACAATGGAAAACTGTTGTTGTTTATCGATCAGCAATTCAAAAAGGAGCTCCTTTTTGGGAGAAACAATGAAATAAATACCGCCCGGCAATTTGTCCCTGCCCTGAAAAGTGGTGGTGCTGTTGGCGTCCAGCATGGCTGAATCAGCCACAGCTTTTAATTTGCCATAGTAATAAGCCAGGTAAACAAGGCTGTTGGTATATGGCTTTAATGTCAGTTTGATATTGTAACCTTCCTGGGCAACTGCGGTAATGGAAACAAAAAAGAATGCCAGCAATAATCTCATTTTTCCTGAGCGCATATCTGTTTTTTAATTTTGGGCGAAGTTAGATGGTTTCATAAAAGAAGAAAACGAATGGCTTCATACAACATTGTGCTTCAATTGAATTTTAAGAAAAATTTATTCATTTGCGCTCCAGGCCCGCTCTTTTTATGAAAAGCATAAAACGAAAAGCCTGAAGCCCATATTCCCTACTTTTGCGCCGTGAAAAGGAAAAAGAAAAATACAGTGTTAGAAAAAATACGGGTAGAAGACTATGCTGCTATTGGCAATTCGCTGGCGCATGTAGATGGGAAAGTGGTGTTTATTGAAAATACGGTGCCTGGCGATGTGGTAGACATCCGGTTGTTCAGGAATACAAAAGACTGGGCTGAAGGATATGTAACAAAATTTCATGAACTGTCAGCACAGCGGATAAAACCATTCTGTTCTCATTTTGGAATATGTGGAGGCTGCCAGTGGCAGATGCTTCCTTATGAAAAGCAATTGCAGTACAAACAAAAGCAGGTTGCTGATAACCTGCAAAGGATCGGCAAAATCAGGTTGCCGGAAATGATGCCGATCATCGGAGCAAAAGAAACCGAATATTACCGGAACAAAATTGAATACACTTTCAGCAATAAAAGGTTTTTGCTGCCTGAAGAGCTGAACGATGAAGCCGTTACCTCACGGCAAGATGTTGCAGGGTTTCATGTAAAAGGTATTTTTGACAAAGTAATTGATATCGAAACCTGCTATCTTCAGGGCGAACCTTCTAACCGGTTGCGCATTGCCGTTAAAGAATTTGCGATCAAAAAAAATTTTCAGTTTTATGACATAAAGCTGAATTACGGTTTTTTGCGCAACATGCAGGTAAGGGTATGCACTACCGGGGAAACGATGGCCAACATTATGTTTGGATATGAGGACGAAGAAAAAAGGATTGCGCTGCTGGAGCATGTACGGAAAAATTTCCAGGAGGTCACTACATTGCTATATACCATCAATGAAAAAGGGAATGATAGCCTTTATGGCCTTACGCCACAGGTTTATTATGGTAAAGGATATGTGATGGAGAAGATAGGAGATTTTAGGTTCAAGATTGGGCCAAAGTCTTTTTTCCAGACCAATACCAAACAGGCGGAGCAGTTATATCATATTGTCAAAAACTTTGCTGAGCTAAGCGGCAGCGAAACCGTTTATGATTTGTACTGTGGAACGGGCAGCATTGGCATTTTTATAAGCCCTCAGGCAAAAAAAATAATCGGGGTAGAAACGGTTGGTGAAGCTGTGCAGGACGCCAAAGAAAATGCAGCGATCAATAATGTAAGCCATGCACATTTTTTTGCCGGCGATGTGATTGATGTGTGCAATGATCATTTTATTGATGAACACGGGAAACCCGATGTGGTGATTACTGACCCGCCGCGTGCGGGCATGCATGAGAAATTAGTAGAGAAATTGCTGGAGATGGAACCTCCATTAATAGTGTACGTGAGCTGTAATCCCGCTACCCAGGCAAGAGATTTGAGACAGTTGTCGGAGAAATATTCGGCAACCAACATCCAGCCTGTTGACATGTTCCCCCATACGCACCACATTGAAAGCGTGGTGCAGCTTAAACTGAAGAATTAACAACGTTATAAGCCTGTGGAACTTGTAATGTAGCGCAATATTGTAATTTGCAACCCACCAAAAATGGAACTATGACTGAATTCAGGCCGGGCGGTTTTCAAATGATACCCCCTGTTATTAAAAACTTGGTTATTGCGAATGTGCTGGTATTTATCGCGCAGCAGGTTTTTGCCAATAACCCTTATTTTGACTTTAATAACACTTTTGCGCTTCATGATGTACATTCTGTCTATTTCCGGCCTTACCAGTTGGTTACTTATTTGTTCATGCATGGAGGGGTCGACCATATTTTCTTCAACATGTTTGCGCTATGGATGTTCGGCAGCATCCTGGAAAATGTTTGGGGCGGAAAAAGATTTTTGATTTTTTATATGCTATGCGGCCTGGGGTCAGCGCTTTTCCACCTGGTTGTTTTATACAATGAAATGGCGCCGGTAATGAACACCCTTCATTTGCTACCGTTGGATCAGCAACAAGATTTATTGTATTCCCCGAATTTCCGTGTTAACGAAGCGACCATTGGCGCATCAGGCGCTGTGTTCGGGTGCCTTGCCGCATTTGGCTATTTGTTCCCCAATAGCCTTATTTACCTGTACTTTTTTGTGCCTATCAAAGCCAAATGGTTTGTGCTTGCTTATGCAGCAATGGAATTATTTTTGGGCGTGCGCAATTCAGCCGGCGACAGCGTTGCACACTGGGCCCATTTGGGCGGGGCATTGGTAGGGCTGATTTTGGTGATATATTGGAACAAAACCAACAAGCGCAACTTTTATTAAACCGACCAGCTCTTTTTATTGTTAATAAAACATGCTTAACACGCTTTCAAAGAACCTGTTTTTGTAATTTTATATGATGGAGAAAACGCACGCCATGGAAGACAGTTACCGCAAAAAAATGGGCCTGGGGCAGGATGGGAATGCTCTTATTCGGCTTATTGTTTTGAACGCAGTGCTTTTTGCCGTGCTTAAATTTATCTTTTCCATTTACCTTCTTACTTCCCTCGATATAGAAGCATATAATAAGAATATTTTTCATTGGTTTGTGCTTCCGGCAGAACTTGGAAAATTGTTCAACAGGCCATGGGCAGTGCTGACCTTTATGTTTTCGGACGATTCTTTTTTGCGCTTTTTTGGCAACATGCTTTGGCTTTGGGGATTTGGCTATGTTTTGCAGGACCTGGCAGGCAACAGAAAACTGGTGCCCGTTTATTTTTATGGAGGATTGACAGGGGCAGCTTTCTTTATTCTTTCTTATTATATTTTTCCAAAACTACAAGCGCAGGCACCAACGGCATACCTGGTTGGGGCCAGCCCAAGTGTTATTGCCATTGCCATTGCTACCACAACAGTAGCGCCAGATTACCGTATTTTCCCAATGATCAATGGGGGCATCCCTTTATGGGTATTAACGGTTATATATATCGTAATTGATTTTACCAGCATTGCCCATACCAATATGGGAACTTATATTGCCAATATTGCCGGGGCAGCAATGGGTTTTCTATTTATATATCAAGTGAAAAAAGGAAGGGACTGGGGCCTTTGGTTAAATCATGTTTTGGATTGGGCCAATGATCTTTTTAACCCAGACCGAAAAAGAAAGATCAGGAACCCAAAAGATGAATTTTATTATAAAGTTTCAGGGACTCAGCCCTATAAAAAAATCCCGAACATCACCCAAAAGCGCATTGACGATATTCTCGATAAAATCAATCAGCAGGGCTATCGCCTTCTTACTGATGAAGAAAAAGACATCCTGAAAAGGGCTGCAGACAAGGAAGATTTGTAAATTACGCCATACATGGCTGCGCTGCGAAAATTCACCAAAAAAATTGTAGTTATTGCAAACATTATTGCAGCATTGCTATTTTTGCTGGCCTGCTGCAACTTTTTTTTAAACCCGGCGAAGTGGTGGGCCGTATCGTTATTGGGCCTGATATTCCCTTTGCTGTTGCTGATTGTTTTTGGGTTTTTCTTGTTCTGGCTTTTCTTTTATTCCCGCCGCTGGTCACTCGTTTCATTATCAGCCATGGTTATCGGGTGGTCAAATGTCAAGTCGTTTTTTGCATTTCATATTGGCGCGCCCTTTAAAAGCGAAAAGGCTGAAGGCTCGTTACGGGTGCTGACATGGAATGTGCATGAGTGGGATGAATTTACGAAAGCAAAACCAGATACTTTGCACTGGAAGAAGATGACAGAATTCCTGAAGCAGCAAAATGCAGATATCATGTGCTTCCAGGAATTCTTTGAATGCCATAACCCTAAAAAATTGCCTGATAACATTATTTATATCCAGAAAGAGCTCAACTATCCATATTATTTTTTTTCGCATGACTATCATCATTACAGTGGCATGTATGAATCGGGCGTTATCATTTTTTCGAGATATCCAATCACCGATACCATGCAGCAAAAATTCCAAAAGGTGGCCAATATCAGGGCAACGGAAAGCCTTATTGTTGCGGATGTAGATGTGAACGGAAAAACGCTGAGGATATTTACTACTCATTTGCAATCAGTCTTATTCAGGAATAAAGACTTTCATAATATCGAGATTATCAAAAATGCAGACGACAGCATGTTCCAGGCCTCTAAGTCTATAATTAAAAAGCTGAAACGCGCATACGTTTTTAGAGCAGCTCAGGCTGAACTGGTGCGGAGCGTAATGGATTCAAGCAGCCATCTCAATATTATATGTGGCGATTTTAATGACGTTCCCAATTCCTATACCTATGCTACTATAAAAGGCAATATGCAGGATGCATTCATCAAAAAAGGATTTGGCATTGGCAGGACCTATGTTAACCTTTCCCCTACCCTGCGGATCGATTATATTATGGCCTCTCCCGGCTTCAAAGTCTTGCAATGTAAAAATTTTAAGCTCCCCTATTCCGATCACCATCCTGTGATTGCCGACTTTCAATTGCCCGATACAAGCAAATAATTTACATTTACCACATGAACTTCCAAAGACAAATGCCTTTTCTTTATCACCCCTGTTATTGTTGCAGCGTTTGTTGACGATAGCCTATTTTTGCGCTGGCTGTGAGCAGCAATTTGGAATTTTTTATTAATCAGGATTGTTTACCGGAAATTGAAGACATGAACCCGCTAAAAGTTTATAATTCTTATTCGAGAGAAAAAGAAGTGTTCACACCTATTATCGCAGGCCATGTTGGCATGTATGTCTGCGGGCCAACAGTAAGCGGGGAAAGCCATTTGGGCCATGCCAGGCCGTTCATAACTTTTGATGTTGTTTACAGGTACCTGTTGCACTTGGGATATAAAGTCCGTTATGTGCGTAACATCACCGATGCCGGCCATTTCGAAGAGGAAGGCCGCGAGGCAGAAGACAAAATTTCAAAAAAGGCGGTGATCGAAAAGCTGGAGCCGATGGAACTGGTCCAGAAATACAGCAACCTTTTTCATTGGGCCATGCTCAGGTTCAATAACCTTGAGCCAAGCATCGAGCCTACTGCAACAGGCCATATCGTTGAGCAGATCACTATGATCGAAGAAATTATTGCGGCAGGATACGCTTATGAAGTAAATGGCTCAGTATATTTCGATGTAAAAAAATATGCCGAGAAATATCCCTATGGCAAACTGAGCGGCAGGGTAATTGATGATCTGCTGGAAACCACCCGTGAGTTGGAAAACCAGGATGAAAAAAAGAACAAACAAGATTTTGCATTGTGGAAATCTGCATCTCCTGAGCACATCATGCGCTGGAAAAGCCCCTGGGGCGTAGGATTCCCTGGATGGCACATTGAATGTTCTGCTATGAGCGCCAAATATCTCGGCGACCAGTTCGATATACACGGGGGCGGCATGGACCTGCAGTTCCCGCACCATGAAAGCGAGATTGCCCAGAGCATGATATGCAACCATAAAATGCCAGCCCGTTATTGGCTTCACAACAACATGATCACCATTAACGGAAAAAAGATGGGCAAAAGCTATAACAACGTGATCAAGCTGTCGGAGTTGTTCACAGGTAGCCATGCTTTGCTGGCACAGGCCTATTCGCCCATGACTGTGCGTTTTTTTATTTTGCAAACGCATTACCGCAGCACGCTCGATTTTAGCAATGATGCGTTGCAGGCAGCAGAAAAGGGGCTGAAACGGTTGTGGGACGCTTATAAGGAATTGCAGCACCTTGCTTTTGACCCTTTGAAAGAAAGGGATATACAAACAGAAGACCTCTTTTATGCTTATTGCCGTGAGATGGATGAATCCATGAACGATGATTTCAATACGGCAAAAGCCCTGGCTCACATGTTTTCCCTGGTAAATCATATCAACTCCTTTAAAAGCGGTGTGCTTGAAAAAAAAACCATGTCTGCCGAATGCTTTGCTTATGTGAAAGAACAGTTTGCCAGTTATATTGAAAATGTTTTAGGATTGAAGAATGAGGACGAATTGGAGCTCGATAAGTTGAAAGGCGTGCTTGACCTGCTGGCTGATATCAGGAAGGAGTCAAGGGCAAAAAAAGATTATGCCACCTCTGATAAAATACGCAACCAATTGCAGCAGCTTGGTATTTTGATGAAAGATGAGAAAGACGGGAAAGTAAGCTATGGCTTTGAATAATTATTTTGCCGGTTAGCCGTTATGATGTTCCAACTGCCGCCACAACCCCTTCCCTGATCATTCCGTAATGGTAAAGAAAATGAACATTATTAAATATTCAGGATTCAATTATTAATGAAAACCGGATTATGCGAACAAGCGCTTTGAACAAAAAGATAGTGATATGTGCTTTTGCCCTGACGGCTATTATTGCCGGCTGTGTAAAAAACACCAGTGTGCCGCCTTTAACTCCATCAACAAGCACTATTGCAGCAATTGTAAAAGGCGGATCGAATGTAACCATATTCGACAGTGCGCTCTCAAAGTCTGGGTTGGATTCCCTGCTTGACCTGTCAGGGCCTTTCACCCTTTTTCTCCCTACTGATGCAGCTTGCCTAAGTGCCGGCTTTACGGATTCATCGGTGTATAAAATGACCAGGGATTCCTTAAGGAAATTCCTGGCTTATTATATCATTCAGGGCCAAGCGTTGAAATTAGCGGGCGGAGGCCTGCCTACCGGGCCTAATGCCCCTCTGGAGATGTTAAACCAACCTGATACTATTTACTGTACCGTTTTCAACGGGGCAGGGTATATTAATGGCAAAGCTATTTCGCAAAGCGATGTTATCGCAAAAAACGGCGTTATACAGGTTTTGTCCGGGTTGTATTATCCTCCCCAGGGCAATATCCTCACGGTAATACAAAACGACAGCACATTAAGTTTTTTAGATACTGCTATCATGGTAGCAAAAAACAGTGCTGCTTATGGTAATATCTTTAATTTGCTTGCCAGTGGAGCGTATACCTTATTTGCTCCCACAAACAGTGCATTTAGGTCAACTGCCGATTCTACTTCTGCAATTATTTTTGCCGGCAATCCAGATACGGTAGCAAGGCTGTTGCAAACCCATATTGTAGCCGGCCGGATATTTTCATCAGGCCTTTCTTTAACGGATACCCTGTATTCTGTTTATTCGCCAAACCCTGATTCTTTGTTTGTGTCTTCACAGTTCGGGCTAACCATTAAAAGTAAAGGAGATTCTACTGCGGCATCAATTATTACTACAAATATCCAGGCTACAAATGGAGTGATACATAAGATAAACCAGGTTTTATTCCCCTGATTGTTTTATCGCCTTTATTATTTCGCGCTTGCCCTTTGGCCCGGGCACTTTTTTAACCATAAACCCTAGCGCCTGCATGTTCCTTCTTACTTCACCTTTTGAGCAATAAGTAACAAGGATTCCGTTTGCAGCCAGTAGTTTGTATAATTTCAACAAAACCTCTTTTGTCCACAGCTCCGGTTGCGCATTTGGGGCAAAAGCATCATAATATATTAAATGGAACGAGATTGAACTATTGTAATCTATCATGTCCGATTTTCTTTTTTTAAAAGAAAAATAAGGGCTGATGTTGATTTCTTTTTCCCATTCCCCGACATGCATTTCTTCGAACGATTCTTTTAGGCCTGTTCTTTGCAATCGTTCACAATAATTCAATGCGCCGGCAATGTCATCGCCAAGCGGGTAAAGCTCAATGGCTTCATAATATATTTTTTGCCTGGTTTTTTCAGCCTCAATACAGGTGAGCAATGCATTAAGTCCTGTGCCGAAACCCATTTCGAAAACGCAGATGGTTTCCTGCGATCTTAATAATGGCAACAACCCGGTTCCAATGAAAACGTGTGTTGATTCCTGTATTGCTCCATATCGCGAATGATAGGTGTCATTCGATTCCTCCAATGCTATTGAATGAGAGCCGTCGGCAGTTGTGATTATTTTCCTGGGCATGGCGCAAAATTTTATATTTTCAAGATAAGTTAAGCCGCAAATAGCGAAAAAAACAGGGAACATCAAATCAAAAAAAACATTTTGGTATGGAATATGTCGCTCATCTTTTAAAAGACAGGAAGCTTAAGAACCTGGTCAATGTGAATATGCCGGTAAGGCTCCAAAAAAGGGAAAACATACCTGTTTATCTTTGTGCTTCGATAATGAGCCAGCAGCTATCTACAAAAGTAGCCGATGTTATCCATAAACGTTTTTTGCGCTTGTACGATACAAATTTGCCCACGCCCGAACAAATACTTGAAACGCCTTTTGAAACCTTGAGGTCAATCGGTTTGTCTAATGCCAAGGCAAATTATGTACATAATGTGGCCAGGTTCGCAATTGAAAAGGGGATGGGCCATAAGCACCTTAATAAATTGAGCAATGAGGAAGTGATAGAATACCTTACCGAAATAAAAGGCGTGGGCCAATGGACAGTTGAAATGTTGTTGATGTTTGCCCTGGGCAGGGAAGATGTTTTTGCTGTTGATGACCTTGGCATACAAAATGCCATGATCAAATTATACGATTTGGACAATTCAGATAAGAAGAGATTCAAAGAAGACCTGTTGCGCATTTCAAAAAAGTGGAGCCCTTACCGAACTTATGCCTGTATTCATTTATGGCAATGGAAAGATAGCGTGCCGATAAAAAAGGATTAAGGGAACCTCGATGGCCATTAGCGCCAACTGGTGGCAAGGCCTTACTTTGGTATTTCATTTCCCGAAGTCATGATCTGTCCTGTAACCTGGTGGATGACGTACCAACTGAAATTTTGTGCTGCTTCCAGCCCTGTGCCTAAAATAATTTTATCTTTTGTGTTGATGCGCACTTTTTTGTCAGTATAAAATTTTTGTTTGTCCTGGTCCCACCACAGCTCATCGCAATGGAGCGTATCGCCTTTAACAATATTTTTTACCACTACACTGTCTTTTAGGAAAACTTTTCGTTCAAATTCGCGGTATTTGCCATAAAGCGCATCCAGTTTGCTGTCAATTATCAAGCTGTCATTAAAAAAATCCACATGCAGCGATTTGGGGAACTCAACATAAATTGAATCGGTAATATGGCGTATCATATAAGGAGCCGTGAGTTTTGCTTTCATTTTTGCTTCAAGGCTGTAATAACTTTCAATGTTCCAGCCTTCTTCAATGGTTAGTTGTTTTTTGCCAATAATGGGAATGTCCTTTATATTATTGGTACAACTGAAAATGCAAAAAAAGCAAAAGGCAACAAAGGCCATCAGCCGACAACTGATTTTTTGTTTATTGTTGGTTGAACTCGCTGATGGCATATAAACCTTTATAGATTAAAAACGGGTCTGCAAATGTCTTGTTTTTAATGTAGCGCGTGAAATACGATGCATCACCTCCGCTTAAAAGCACGTTAAAATTATCATACTTTTCAGCATAGGCATCGATGGTGCCATCAATCTCTTTTGCTATGCCAAAAATAACCCCGCTAAGAATATTTGTCCTGGTATCATAGCCGATCAGCGGAAAATTCCAGTCAGCTTTCACCAGGGGCAGCTTAGCTGTAAATTCTTTCAGCGACCTGAAGCGCATCTCCATACCCGGAGAAATGCCACCGCCCAGAAATTCATTGTATTTATTGACAAAATTGTAAGTAATGGCCGAACCCAACCCAACCACCAGGCTATTTTTTCCCGGGAAAAGGCTAATTGCGGCCACCACCAGCGCAAGCCGGTCGGCACCGATGGTATCTGGTTTGCCAACAGGCGCTGTAATCGGAAATTTTGAAAGATGGCTGAGCTTGTGAAAGCGGGTAAGCCCGCTTAAAATGTTTTCAATTTCGGTATTATGGTTGATGACAGACGAGAGGATTGTTTTTTGGGGATGATAGGTTTTGAGAAGGGTTTCGATTGTTCCTGCATCGTCATTTTCCAGAAAGATTTCTTTTATAAACCGGTTGCCGGTAAAAACAGCACACTTTAACCGGGTATTGCCAAAATCGAAACATAAAGTTGTGGACATGAAAACAAAATTTTGAAATGCCTATAGGCCTTTTATTTTCTGATCGATTTAACCTGGGCTGAGGAGGGCAACAAGTGCCTGTCAGCTATGTGAAATATCAATCTTCGAAATTGAACGATGACAGGTTTTTGAAATGGCCATTCAGTTTCACCTTCTCTTTAAGCGTTTCCATTTGTGCAATTACCGGTATCACTTTGCCAAGGTGGCGCTTCAGGAATTCCTGTCTCTGTTCTTCGCGCAGCAGTTTCAGCAATTCATATTCTTCATCCAGCGAAAGCCCGGCATGGTGAGCAATGTCATAAGCCAACAGGTCATCGTCGGCTTTATTAAAATCCTTGTTTATTTTTAGCAGCCGGTGAAGTTCTCTTACCGCATTGACCACTTTTTGCATAAGCTCCCTTTTCCCTGTAGCCATCAGGTTGTCGGGGTGGTTAACAATAGCGCCACTGTACAGCTTATCCGGCACAGACTTTATCAGCTCAAGAATGCGGAACACGCTCACTCCCCGGGTTTTTATATCCATTTCCCCGCTTTCGTGCACAGCCGCTATCTCTGTTATTTTCACAAGTGTGCCCATTTCCTGTACTTCATTGTTAATGACCGAAGGTATGCCGAAAGGCTTTGCATCGGTATAACATTCGTTAACGAGTTGTTTGTAACGGGGCTCAAATATGTGCAGGTTCAGGCTTTCGCCGGGGTACACCACGATGCTCAGGGGGAATATGGGAATAAAATTGGTCATAAGGACATCATCGCCAAAATTAAAAATTCAAACTGAAAATGCTTAGCGCATTTTAGAATAAATATAAGCTATGCAGGCAGCTTTTGTTATTTTTGAACGATATAGCTTTGTAATCTTTTCAAGACCTTGTTTGCTATATCCATCAAATATGAAAATTTCCCTGATTATTTCTTATTATAAGCGACTGGATTTCCTGGAGCTGATATTAATGTCCCTGTTGTACCAAGAGTATAAAAATTTTGAAGTGGTTATTGCCGAAGACGATAATGCTTCAGAAACAAAGGATTTTCTTTATGGCATTGCCAGGAAGTTCCCTTTAAGGTTATTGCATGTTTACCAGAAAAAGGACGAAGGCTTCAGGAAAAACGAGATGTTGAATAAAGCAATATGGATTGCAAGTGGTGAGCTGATTATTATTATAGATGGCGATTGCATTTTGCACCGGGCTTTTTTTAAAGAATATATAAAAACGATCAAGCCTAAAAGTGTTTTGTTCGGGCGAAGGGCTTTATTAAGCGAGCGGATTACGGCAAAACTGCTGTTTTCAAAAAACCTCAGCCTACTCAGCCTGTTCAATCTCATAGCGAGCGGGTCTAAACGCGTTGAAGATGTCTTATACCTGCCAAATATCCCCGGGTTTTTAAGAAAGCAAAGGAACAAAGGCGTGCAGGGCAGCAATATGGGTTTTTTGAAAACTGATATTTTGGCCATAAATGGTTTCGATGAAGATTATCAAAAAGCGACTGCAGGAGAAGATGATGACATTGAATGGCGGTTCAGGGCATTGGGCTACCAGTTTGTGCCTATGAAAAATAAAGCCCTTCAGTATCATTTGCACCATAAGTTCAATTATTCAAATGAAGAGTCAGTGCACAATCGGGCCATCATGGACAAAAAGCGAACGGAAGGGATTATTTTTTGCCTGAACGGGATTTCCAAATACGCCCAGGAACCTATAACGGAATTGGTTGAATATTAAACCGGGTTGTATGAAAATGTTGCAGTTAAATTTTGAAAAAGGATGGGGCGGCGGCGAACGGCAGACTTTGTATAATATGCTGGGGTTCCGCAATGCAGGGTATGAAGTGTCGCTTTTGTGCAGGAAAAATTCCCCGCTTGCACAAAGGTCAACAGCAGCGGGATTCCAAACCTTTTCCTTCTCCAATATTTTTAGCGTTGTTTTTTTTCTTGCATTCAGGTGCAGGAAATATAATGTAATGCACGCACAGGCATCGCATATTTTAACTTATGCAGTAATTACAAAATTTTTTCATCGGGCTAAAATTATTTTTACAAGAAGGATCGTTAATGCCCCTAAAGGCGCGATAACAAAGTGGAAGTATTCATTTGCCGACGAAATAGTTGTTATCAGCGAAGCGGTTAAAGAGGTGATTGAGAATTTTATCGGCCGCAAGACTGAACTGATTTCAGATGTATGTATCAAAAGGGAATTGGATATATACCGGGCAGGAAAGCTGATAGAAGGCCTTAATATTAGCAAAGATGCTTTTGTTATCGGCACAACAACTTCTCTCACTAAAATAAAAGCGCCATTAGTAATGTTAGAAGCCATTCGCATGATTTTTGAAAAAAACAGGAATTTGGTGTTTCTTCATTTCGGCAGTGGCGACCTGGAAAACGACATGAAGAGAAAAATTGATGAATACCAGCTTCGTGATGTTTATTATTTAACCGGGTTTAAAGAAAATGTAGAAGACTTTTTTTCCATATTGGACATGTTTGCCATGAGCTCGGTTTTGGAAGGATTAGGCAGCAGCGTGCTGGATGCTTTTATGTACAACGTGCCGGTGGTTACTACTGATGCGGGCGGGCTCGCCGAGTTGGTAGAAGGTGGCAGGGGGGTTCTTTGTAAAAAAAATTCGGCCGAATCATTAGCAGATGGCATGGAAAGGTTAATAAGCCATCCTGAAGCCATTGGGCCAATGGTTGAAAAAGCCTACAATTATGTTACTGCTCATCATAGCCTGGAACACATTACTAAACAATATACTGATTTGATTGATGAATTGTCAGCGAAATGAATGTAAAGGCGATTTCATATATTGAAAAAATTAGGCTGGGAGATCATAAAGCTTTGGCAAGGGTTATTAGCCTGATTGAAAGCGAGACCGGCGAGTATGAAGAATTGCTAAAAGCGTTGCCTTTGAGGACTGTGCCTGTTATCGGCATTACCGGCCCGCCGGGAGCCGGCAAAAGCACTATTGCAGACTGTCTTATAAGCGAGCTGCGAAAAAAAGGGAAGAAGATTGCCGTTCTATGTGTTGACCCGTCTTCCCCATTTAGCAAAGGAGCTTTGCTTGGCGACAGGGTACGGATGCATGCATGGTATAATGACCCGAATGTTTTTATAAGGTCTTTTGCCAGCCGTGGCTCTTTAGGCGGGCTGCACCCAAAAATGATTGAAGTGACCGACCTTTTGAAAGCAGCTCATTTCGATTATATAATTGTCGAAACCGTTGGCGTTGGCCAAAGTGAAGTGGAAATTGCCGGGCTGGCAGATATTACTTTAGTGGTGCTTGTTCCGGAAGCGGGGGATGACATACAGGCAATGAAAGCAGGCCTGATGGAAATTGCAGATATTTTCATCGTGAACAAATGCGACAGGCCCGGAGCAGACCAGTTTATCATGAGCATTGCCCAAATGCGTAAGTATTCCGCTGAGCATAAAGAAATCCCGATAGTAAAAACAATTGCCACTCAAAACACAGGCATACAAGAATTATTGGCTTCAGTAAAAGACAATTTAACGGCTGCGCCTGAACGAAAATTGAAAATGCTCACGGAAAAAGCCTATCAGCTTATTGTTCATGAAAAGATTAAGCACATCAACAAAGCCGACCTGGAAAACGAAATTGAAAAAGCCATCAAGAAAAAGGAGTTTAACTTATACAAGTTCGTTGGGCAATATAAGCAGTGATCATGTAGATTTTATTATCGGTTCACATAACTTTCCACAGGCATTCTATTGGTAATAGACCTGGCCAAGGTCATCTCGTCAGCATATTCCAGCTCGCCGCCAAAGGCAATGCCACGGGCAATGGTCGTAATTTTTACTGGTAAGCTTTTAAATTTTTTCTGGATATAATAAATGGTGGTATCGCCCTGTATGGTCGGGCTCAGTGCAAAAATAATTTCCTGTGCTTTTTCTTTTAGGGCCCGGTTAATTAATGGTTCGATGTTTAACTGGTCCGGCCCAATGCCATCAAGCGGTGAAATGACACCGCCCAGCACATGATAAACACCATTAAATTGCTGCGTGCTTTCAATAGCCACCACGTCACGGATGTTTTCGACAACACAGATTACTTCCTGTTTGCGCAGAGAATTGGCGCAAACGGCGCAAATATCCCCATCGGCTACATTAAAACAACGCTGGCAAAATTTTATTTCCCTCCGCATTTTAATTATGGATTCACCAAAATGGTTCACCACAGCTTCCTCTTGCTTAAGCAGGTGGATCACTAAGCGCAAGGCTGTTTTCTTGCCAATGCCCGGCAGTTTTGCAAATTCGCTCACTGCGTTTTCCAATAAAGAAGAAGAAAGTTGCATGGCATAAAGGTACAAGCATTACAGGGCAAAATCGAAATCGTTTTCCCAATTTGCCTTCACCGTAAATACTCTTTTTTTATTTCTCATGGGAATAATAACTTCCTCTACTTTTTCTGGTTGCTTGTGTTTGCCAAAAAAATCTCCCGGGTCCCAAACTCCATTTTTGTTATCGTCATACAAAATCCTGAGGTCGTAATCGCCAGGGACAAACAGTTTTCTGCTAAATTGCCGGGAAGTGAGCGGATAAGCAAATGTCACTTCATTCTTTTGAACAAATTCCAGCACAGGGTTCCTCGAAAGGTCAAGGTTTGTGAAACGGAGCTTCACTTCGCCATAATCCGATTCTTTCATGGCCCTGAAATTTATTGTATCTGCTTTCAATAGTTTTCTGCCTGAAGAATCTTCTGCAAAATCTTTTTCAAGTATGAGGCTGTAAGGTGAATCAGGGAGCCATTTTGTGGCAAGGGTCAATTTTTTGCCGGTGGTATCTTTTATTAACTGGTAAGACGCAATATTGTTGAAGCTGCCGTCTTTAAAATGAATTTTTGTGGAATCATAATTTTTAAGCTTTTCCTGGAATTGCAGCTCCAGGTTGCTTAAAAGATCAAGCTTATTGCTTTGAAGGTTGTCTGCTACTACAAGCCGTTTTTCTTTTTCTTCTTTTTTATTGTTGCCGCTGTTTGTTTTTGCTGCTTTTTTTGTTTCTTCGGCATAAGCATACAGCGTTACGGGCTGGCTTACCTGTCCAATTTCAACCGGCTTGTTATTAAACGCGAATAAAGTGCTTTTTGACAGGTATCTTTTCGAGCCGCCTTCATCTTTCAATGCATATACATTATAAATGCCCTGTGCTAAAAAATGGAAAGTGAACCTGCCTGCAGTGTCAACACGCGTTACGTATCTTGGCCTGTCATTGATCACTGCTGAATCGTCCAGGTTGCTGTGCAGCATTACGATCAGAGTGCTGTCGGGCTTTCCTGTTTCGGCTACAATCACATTTCCACTGAAACTTAATGAATCAATATACGGGCCTGTTGAAAAAACGTAGCTAAAGTTTTTAAGGATGTTGCCTTCGTTCACATCTCTTATTGTTCTGCCAAAATCAAAAAAATAAGTAGTATGTGGCCTTAGCGTGTCTTTGAGCCTGATGGTTACCGTGCGCAGGTGCCGTTCTATAACCGGGTTTATTTTGGGTGTTGGCGAAATCAGCACATTCTGTAAAGGGTTGTCCAGGTCTACATATTCATCGAAATTGAAAGTAATGGACTTTCCATTAAAATTGACAGCGGAATCACGTGGTGAAGCAGTGATCAATTTAGGGGGGATGGTGTCCTTTGGCCCTCCGGTTGGCGGAATGATATTGGCGCATCCTGAATTGCCAGCCAGGTTAATGAGCAGGAATACCATTAATGCGGCAACTGATAAGCTTCTGATGAATTTCATTTGCTATGGTTCAGAAAAAGTTCTGCAAACTTAACTTCTTTGTGATAATTTGCTTATTCGCGATCCCTAATAATTGTTTAATAAAACTTTTCAAAAGCCTGAAATTTTTAAAAAGGCTACTCTGTTTCGTTTTCATCAAGCTCATGGAATGCAACGGCCATATTGTTTGTTTTCACAAAATTGCACCAGTGGCAGTCGGGTTTCCCGCACCCAATGTAAAACTCTCGGTCCTGTATTTTTTGCCAGGTATTTGTGATTTGCTGAGCGACAGTTTCGATATCGGGCTCACGGACAAATATTTTTTCATTTTTGTATTCCTTGTTTACGGGTTCAACAAAGTCGAATGTTGTGCTCTCTGCTTTCCAATCTTTCGATTTGTCATTTTCAATCAGGATCTTATAAAATACGGCTTGTCGCCAATAGTCCCCACCGTTAGGAGCCTTGTCGCTGGGCGGCTGTAATTTCTTCTTCCCATTTTCATAACTCCCGGTTTTATAATCGACAACATTGGCATTTTTCCCGTCAAACTCTATTTTATCTAATTTCCCGTTCAGGGGGACTGTTTTAAATAAAATATTACGAAAAGGTTTTTCTACCACAACAATCTTATTCCACGTGTTTATGTAATTATTATAATATGGAGGGATGATTTTCTTTCCATAATCATTTCTTCTTTTGAATTCTTCAGGAGTAAATGCATCTCTGTGAAGGCTCATGTACCAGTCAAAGTCGCTCAGCATTTCTTCGTGAGAAGGGAAGATTTTACCGTTCTCTTTCATTTTTTCGAAGAGCCGCTGTAATGCATAATGGATTGCGCTGCCAAAAACCATGCTCTCGCTTTTTGCAGCCGGCACTTTGATCAGGTTCTGGTAATAGAATTTAAGCGGGCAATCTAAAAAATTGTTCAAATGAGTTACGCTTAGCGAATAATTTTTTAAAAGCCGGGCAATATAAGCCTCTTCTATAACTTCAATTTGCGGCCTTGCCTTTTCTATAAACTGCATCCCAATCAGGTAAGCAAGTTCGCTTTCGGGAACTTCTTTTTGATGTGTTTCCCAATTCATGCCTGTTAAAATTTCAGTAATGAATTTCGATTTTACCAACGGCTTGTCATTATTGTCTTTTGCCGGGTATGAAATGGTAAGATTGGTTTTGGCTCTTGTTAGGGCAACATAAAATAAACGCCTGCTTTCTTCTGTGTCGGTTGAAGCATTATGGCTGCTTAATAAATTGTCAGGATAAGCATAATTGTGCTTTGAATTTTTATTGGTATTGTCCCAAATATTTTCACTACATCCAATCACAAAAACATGTTCAAACTCCGACCCTTTAGAACCATGGGCAGTTATTAGATTGATGCCGTTGTCTGTAGCGGATACTTTATTTAAATCAAGCCTTATCCGGTGCTTCATCATCAAGCTGATTGTAGTCAGCACCCCATGTAAAGTGAGGCTGGGGTTGCGTTTGCATTCGTCTTTCACAAAATTGAAAAAGGCATTTAATGCCTGCATCAGCCAGGGCTTTTCATCACTTTTCATGATATAATTCAACGCGCCTGCTTTTTGAATAACAAGCTCAATAAGATGCTGAACGGTTAGGTTGCCGCTCGCCTTCAAAAGATTTTCGAGGGTATTGCTGGTTTCCTTAACTAAATTGTCTGGCTGGTTGAACAAATCGCCATTGCTGGTTTTGCTTTCAGCTATTATCCTTCTTAAATAATATTTATCCGTTTTGCCTGGATTGTTTTTCTCATTTACCAGCAAGCTGAGCCTGGCTATCTGGATTGGGGTTATGGCAAAAAAATCAAAGTGCAAAATTCTGAAAAGCAAGTCATCTCCGCTAAACGGGATGGTTGTTTCTTTATCGATCCACGTAAGCAGGGTGATGATGTTTTGAATAAATGGCAATTGAAGCACATCTGCTTTTCGTCTTGTGTTAACAGGTATTTTTTTGTGATCAAGAATTGAAATGATCTGTTCTACCTGTGCGTGATTTCGGTAAATCACTGCAATTTCACTGCCCTTAATATTTTGATGGATGAGGCTTTCGATCTGCAAAGCAACGCCCATTGCTTCCTGAGATGAATTAGGGTATTCAATAATTTCAAACCGGGTGCTGTGCTGGTTATTTATGCCGGAAGCTTTTAATGGCGCATCGTTTCCTGTGGTCCTTCCATTATTATTTTTTATCAGTTCATGTGCAGCATCAAGTATAATTTGTGTTGAGCGATAGTTGTTGACGAGATTGATCTCAGTGATTTGCCCTGTATATTTTTTTCTGAAATTTTCAATGTTCTCAACATTTGCATCCTGAAAGGCAAAAATGCTCTGGTCTGCATCACCCACAACAAATACATCAGGGTTGTTGTCCCAATAGCTCAGCAGGTATTCGAGGAGCAAATTTTGGGAACGGCTCGTGTCCTGAAATTCATCTACCAGGAAAAACTGGAAACGTTCCTGGTAATCACTGAGAATATTTTTATTTTTTTTGAATGCATCCAGTACCCACAAAATCATGTCATCAAAATTATACCGGTTTATATCTGACATCATCTGGTTGTAACGGGGATATAATTTAACTGCGGCACGCAGTATTTCCATCTTTTCCTTTTCAGTTTCAATTTTGCCCGGGTTGGGGTCGCCGGCATTAAACTCTTTGTACTTGCGCTTATAAAAAAAGCCTTCTTTCTCAGGTAACATTGAAATGTATTTATCAATCCTGCTGCTCATGTGCTCAACATCCCATGCTTCTTTTTTCATCAGGCTGAAGAGCGACTCCATCCTGGGCGCTTCATAATAAACATCTCCTTTGAACCTTTTGAGGATATTATCATTTTCAATGGAATCAATCAGCTTTGCGAATAGGTCTATTTTCTCAATATCTCCAATAGGTTCCAAATTCAGTTTTCCAAAATAGCTGATGTTGTCCTGGATAACCTCGTTGCAGAATGAGTGAAAAGTGTGTATACGGATGCCGTAAGCCGGCAAACCAATGATTGACAGGAGGCGGTTGCGCATTTCCACGGCCCCATTATCAGTATAAGTAAGGCAAAGTATGTTATTGGGGTCAGTGTCGGTTTTTAATAAGATGTTGCCAATTCTTGTGGCAAGTATTTGTGTTTTGCCTGTGCCAGGCCCGGCATTCACAATAACCGGCCCTGAAAGCGTATCAACTGCTTTTTTTTGTTCGGGGTTCAGCTTATTATATGCTGCAATAAATGCTTGTTGGTTATGTTTCATTTGAGCTGCTCTTTTTGTTGTGCCTGGCTTGATGAATGATTAGAATAAATTTTGAATTGTGTTTGCCCTTTTGTTGTGCCCAAGCTGCTTTGAGCTTCGCTTGTTAATGGGCTTGTGTCAAAGTTAAGTGTTAGCAGGACGGTTTATAATACGTGAAACCGGCAAAATTTGGAAATTTTCTTGTTTCGGGAATATTTTTCCGCCCATTTCTGCGTTATAGTCCAGATAAAATCCGATATGAAAAACAACAATGCGTTTAAAGTCTTTATCCTTGAAGACGATACCTGGTATGGGTCTATGCTCCAGCATTATCTTTCCCTTAATCCCGAATACATTGTAAAACGATTTGAATCGCCTGGCGATTTTTTTGCCCAGCTGCACGAATCGCCGGATGTGATCACCCTCGACTTCTCGCTGCCCGATTGCGATGGGGCCGAAGTGCTTAGAAAAATAAAACAGCAAAATCCCGATTTGCGGGTCATCATCATCTCTGGGCAGGAAGATGTGGCCACCGCGATCAATCTTTTAAAAAACGGTGCATACGATTATATCGTGAAAGATGAGGACACAAAAGACAGGTTGTGGAACAGCATAAAAAACCTTCGCGAAATAAGTGACCTGAAGCAGGAAGTAGAAACGCTAAAATCTCAGGTTGGCCGAAAATATGATTTTTCGCAATTTATTATTGGCAAAAGCGAAGCCATTGAGAAAGTATTTGCGCTTATTGAAAAAGCATCTAAAACAAATATCACCGTTTCCATAACCGGGGAAACGGGCTCGGGAAAAGAAATGGTGGCAAAAGCCATTCATTATAATTCAGACAGGCACAAGCAGCCTTTCGTTGCCGTGAATGTTGCTGCAATTCCCCGCGACCTGCTCGAAAGCGAATTGTTTGGACATGAAAAAGGTGCATTCACTGGCGCAGTTACGCGCAGGATCGGCAAGTTCGAAGAAGCCGATAAAGGCACTTTGTTTTTAGACGAGATTGGGGAACTTGACATCAACCTACAGGCAAAATTATTACGTGTGCTCCAGGAAAGAGAGATAACAAAAGTGGGCAGCAATGCGGTTACGCCCATCAATGTCCGCATTATTGTCGCAACACATAAGAATTTAATTGAAGAGGTCAAGAACAAAACTTTCCGGGAAGACTTATATTACCGCCTGATTGGGTTGCCTATCCAGATCCCGCCGTTGAGGGAACGTGCTAACGACATCATCATTCTTGCTAAATATTTTGTAGATGCATTTTGTAAAGAAAACAAAATGCCTAAGAAATCAATTTCAGCAGATGCGCAGCAAAAACTGGTGAACTATTCTTTTCCGGGCAATGTGCGGGAACTGAAGTCAATTATGGAGCTTGCTGCTGTGATGTCTGATGGCGATGCTATAGAATCTGAACATATTACCATGAATACCACGTCGAACATTACCAGCTTGCTGAGCAAAGAGCTTACTTTGAGGGAATTTGAGATACAGTTGATACAGCATTTTTTGGATAAGTACGACAGAGATGTATTGCTTGTTGCCAAAAAATTAGATGTGGGCAAATCTACGCTTTATCGCATGGTGCAGGCCGGAGAACTGAAGGTGAAATAATAAAGCAAGCGATGAAGTGTGCTCTTTCAAAACCTATTGATGAAGAAAAACCATTAACAGTGACCACGAAAAAAATTTCAAGTGATGGGGCAAATAATGAAGCTGTGCCCAATGAAAAGAGCAACGGGCAGCATGTTTCCACTGAAAAATTATACGACCTTTCAATGGTTCGCTCTGTTTCCGGGGGCAACCAGGACTTCATTAAAAAAATGATCGGGCTTTTTATTGAAACAGTACCACAAAATATTTCAGAACTGGAAAAATCTTCCGGGTCAGAAAACTGGGAGCAGGTGGGCAAGATTGCCCATAAGCTAAAGTCCACGATTGATTCTATGGGCATCAAATCCATTCACCAGGACATCAGGTCAATTGAAAACAGTGCAAAACAAAAGATTAACCTGGAAGCCATTCCTGCCTTAGTGGGAAATGTAAAGTCAGTAATTGATAAGACCATTCAGCAGTTGCAGGATGAGCTTTAAGCCTGCGGAGTATTTTCCAATGTTCTCATAAATTGTTCCCAAAAAAGGAAACCCCAATTTCTCGTTCTTGTATAAGCGTTTGTGTTTTAATTGCCTATCAGGTAAAAAAATCCGGCACTATTTTCCGTGTTTATATTGAAAATCACTATTGTGGACCTTAATAAATCGCCTAAAATATTTGTTGTCGAAGACAGTCCTTTCTATCAGAGCATGATACTAAAAATCCTTGAGCCCATCAGCAATGATATCCATGCCTACTCCAAAGGCGAGGACTGCCTGAAAGAGCTGGACCAAAATCCTGCTATTGTAATCATGGATTACAGGTTAGAAGGGAATATAAACGGGCTGGACACTATTCAAAGAATAAGGAACTCAAATACCTCTGCATTTGTTATTTTGTTTTCTGCGGAACCGGAACTGAAGGAGAAAGAAAACTTCTCATCTTATGGTGCATTTGAATACCTCGAAAAAAGCGTTGACACATTCCCGTTATTGAAGCAGATCATTCGCAGCCATTCTTCCGGGGCAGCATATTAAAACACACCCCGCTAACCGGGCATCCTGGTAATGTATTTTTCTATTTGTTTGATTTGGTCAGCTATTTGAGGAGTAGTAGGTTTTAATGCTTTTGCTTTCCTGAAAAAATCTTTCGCCGCACGGAACTCCCTCTTCGTCATCATGATCGAGCACAATTGTAAAAAAGCCGCAGCCTCATTTTCTTTATCCGGCAACCCCTTCCGGATAGCCTGCCTGATATAGCTTTCGCCTTGTTTCAAATCATTCTTCTGCATGGCCAGCAATCCCATTTGCAGCAAACTTGCTCCCTCCGCTTCTTTCATGGGCATGCCCAGGTCAAGCCCCTTTTTCATATTTTTTTCCGCACTGGTAAAATCCTGTTTCATCATGGCAAGATTGCCTTTTAGCGTATAATAAACAGAGCGGATGGGCTTGTACAATAAATTGGGAAACTTAATGGTGCCCAGGATTTTTTCAGCGCCTTCCACATCGCCCGATTCCATATATTCCTGTATCAGTCTTAAAGGCCCAAAAAAGAAATGGCCGAAAATCAAAATAATGCCAATAAGATAAGGGAGAAATGCCGGCCAGAAGCCTGAAAAAATATTGGTGACAATTGCAATAATGATAAGTACTATGCCAAGTTGCAGCCGATATTTGATGAGCAAAGTATAAAACTTCATAACACCCGGTTTTTTGGGATTGCAAAGATAGTGCTATGGATGCAATTAGGTATTGTTTATTACATTTGCGAAGCAATAAGGCCTCGTAGTACAATGGATAGTATAAGAGTTTCCGAAGCTCCTGATACAGGTTCGATTCCTGTCGAGGCTACTAACCAAGCCATATCCAGTATGCTTATTCTTCTTTAGAAAAAAGTTCAAACATTATCCGGCAATGGGCAGCCCTGTTTCTTCTTTCAGATAAAAATTTGATTTGGCAGGTAATGAAATTAAAAACCTTAAACATAGTTATAATTTAATGGCGCGCAGGCAAAACGCCTGCCATGTTTTTTAAGCGAAGAATCAATGAAAAAATTTCTCGACGAAAATTTTTTGCTGCATAATAAAACTGCACAAAAACTGTATCATGATTATGCCGGGCCAATGCCGATTATAGATTATCATTGTCATTTGTCGCCCCGTGAAATCGCCGAAGACAGGATTTTTGAGAACATTTCCCAGGCCTGGCTCAATGGCGACCATTATAAATGGAGGGCCATGCGGATCAATGGGACAGACGAAAAATTTATAACGGGCAATGCAACTGATGAGGAAAAATTTTTAAAATGGGCGGAAACAGTGCCTTATACGCTGCGCAATCCTTTATATCACTGGACGCATCTTGAACTGCAAAGGTATTTTGGCGTTCCCGATATCTTGAGCCGCAAGTCAGCAAAAAAAATATATGCTTCCTGTTCTGAAAAGCTGAACAGTCCCGGGTTCAGCGTTCGCAACCTGTTAAAGAAGATGAAGGTGGAAATGGTATGCACAACAGACGACCCTACCGACAGCCTGGAACATCACCAGCAATTGGAGCAGGAAAAATTTGAAATACCCATCCTTCCTGCTTTTCGCCCCGATGCTGCCATAAATGTAGATGACCCGGGCATGTTCAATCACTATCTGTCAAAACTGGAAAAAGTTTCTAACATAGCGATCAGTTCATTCAATAATTATATCAGCGCCTTAAAAAAGCGCCACGATTATTTTGCTTTGAACGGATGCTCCGTTTCTGACCATGGGCTCGAAGAAATTTATGCCGAAGAGCATACCGACGCTGAAGTAAAGAACATTTTCATCAAAATCCGGTCTGGAAAAAAACTTGAACCATTGGAAATAAAAAAATTCAAGTCGGCCATGCTGATCACATTTGCCGAATGGGATCACGAAAAAAACTGGGTGCAGCAATTTCATTTGGGGGCATTGCGCAACAACAACAGCCGCATGTTGCAAAAACTGGGGCCTGATACAGGATGGGATTCAGTTGGCGATTTTGTACAGGGAAGACAACTGGCAAAATTCCTCGACACCCTTGATAAAGAAAACAAACTGGCGAAAACAATTTTGTATAATTTGAACCCTGCTGATAACGAACTGATGGCAACCATGATTGGCAATTTCTGCGATGGGTCTGTAGCCGGCAAAATTCAATGGGGCGCTGCATGGTGGTTCCTTGATCAGAAAGAAGGGATGACAAAGCAGATCAATGCGCTGTCAAATATGGGACTGTTGAGCCGTTTCATTGGCATGCTCACTGATTCAAGAAGTTTTCTTTCTTATCCCCGCCATGAATATTTCAGGCGCATATTGTGCAATATATTTGGTGAAGAGATGGAAAATGGCGAAATGCCTGATGATATGGATTGGACGGGGCAACTGATCCAGGATATATGTTTTAATAATGCCAAAATGTATTTTAACTGGCAACATACTTTTTAAAACTTTCAAGAAGGCTTTTTGAGGAGCTTCATTTAATTTTTTTTGGTTATGCTATGCTGCTATCTTCTGCAACAGGCTGCTTAACTGAAAGCTGGGAAGAATAACCTGAATATCTCCCCAACAAAATATACCCGAACGAAGCAGCAAGGCAAATGGCCAGCAGTGCCCAAAGCAGTGTGCTATAACTTTTATGTGCAATGATCTCGCCGCCAAGGCCTGGCCCTGCAATTTGGGCTGTGCTCCATGCGATGGTGTACATGGCTGCATATTGCCCTCGGTTGTGCTCGCTTGTTCGGCTTATCCAAAATGAATTCATGAAAGGCATCGACATTATTTCGCCAATGGTGATAATGACGATACAGGCAACAGCAGCGCCAAATACGTGTGGCATGACATTCAAAAGCATAAACCCGGCCCCAACGGTGGCTACTCCAACACCAATAAAAAAAGTATGCGGTTTTGTTCCCTCGATAACATACACCAGCACCATTTCAATGGCAACAATCACCAGCCCGTTAATGGCCATCAGCAGGCCGATGAACATTTCATTGAGGTGCCACTGTGTCTTGAAATATAATGAGATCATCGTGAACAACTGGAAAAAACAGGAAGCGAATAAAATGGTCAGCACGATAAATACCCTATACACTTTATCACGATATGGCGATTGTACCCGAGAGTATTTCTTGCCCTTCTGCTGCTTTCTGCCTGTTTTTATATATGGCAATAGCTTTAACAGCAAAATGGCGGAAAGGATATTGGTTATTCCATCTGCCCAAAAAAGCAGGTGATAATTGAACGAAGCGAGAAAGCCGCCGAGTGCGCTGCCCACCGCCCAGCCCAGGTTGATGGCAAGCCTGTTCAATGAAAATGAGCGGGTCCTGTTTTCTACCGAACTGTAATGGGCTATTGCTGTTGAATTGGCGGGCCTGAACGATTCATTACAAATGCTCAGCACCAGCACGCCAATGCTTAGTGAAGCAAATGTTTTCAGATAGCCCACCACGATAAACATGATGCCTCCAAGAAGGAGCGAAACTACCTGCAACGGATAAAAGCCCCATGCATCAATGATCTTGCCGCCCAAATAAGCGCCAATAATCGCGCCAGCGCCAAAAATTGCAACGATAAAACCCGATTGCTGGATGCTGAAATGCAGTTGCGTATTGCAATACACCGTAAGAAAAGCAACGACCATCGTGCCGCTCCTGTTCACCAGCATCACAAGCGACAGGTACCAGGTTTTTTTGGATAAACCGGTATAAGCATTTTTGTACAACGACAATGTGGCATCAACCATAATATAAAACTAAATTTATATAACAGTTTGACTAAAACCGTTTGATGTATCCGTTAAAGTTGATTTATCGAAAGCCATATCCCCGCTCTTTATACTTTGATATAGATCTTCTTTTTATCCAGCCAGAAGCAGAGGGCCCAATAAAAGCCAACATTCACCATCGCGAAAAGCAAAGAACCGTTTTTTAAGTTTTCTGAAACGTTCATACAAGCATGCTCGTAAAACCATTGCAGGGGGGATGAATAAAGTGCTGAACCTGCTTTATCAGCGCCAACAGGTATCCTGATCAGCCCGAGCAACCTTGGGATCAATCCGCTCAATGCAAAAATAAATAGTGGGTTCCTGCCGAAAACAATAAAAAATTTGCTCCACACACTAATGGAATTTTTACATTCGATCACATAAATGAATAAAGCAAGCATTATGATGGCAAGCCCCGATGTGCTGATCACAAAGGAAATGGTCCATATTTTTTTATTCACCGGGAACGCCATGTCCCAGCAATAGCCTGCCAGCAAAAGAAGGCTGCCTGCAACGAACAGGCCTGAAACCATTTCATAGCTTTTGCCTTTTAGCAAAATATAATGGCCAACAAAGTAACCAATGATCACCTGCACAATGGCGGGCATGGTGCTTGTAATGCCTTCAGGGTCGAAAGGAACGCCCTCTCCTTTGTACATGTGCGCTATGCCCAAAATCTTTTTGTCAACGGGCAATCCGAAATACCCATGCATGCTGTAAGGGCTTGCCCGGTCTCCGAGCAAAAAGCACATCGCCCAATAACCAAACAGCAAAACAGCGCTCCACGCTATTGCGCCTTTGATTTTGAAATAATGAACAATAAGCGAAGCAAAAAGATAGCAAAGCGCAATGCGCTGCAGCACGCCCAATACCCTGATGCCAGTTTCGGGATCATCAGGGCTTACCCAATGTTTGAAAACAAGATGGCCATCGCTCCATTTTACAAAAGGAAACCAGTTCAGGAAAAGCCCGATCAGGAATATCAGCAGGGAACGCTTGATCACTTTTTTCAGGAAGGCAGGATGCGCTGCATTTTCCGGCCTCGAAAAAACGAATGCCATGGCATTGCCTACGGCAAAAAGAAAAAATGGGAAAACGCAATCGGTGGGCGTTAAGCCATGCCAGGGAGCATGTTCAAGCGGGGCGTAAATATGGCTCCAGTCGCCGGGGTTGTTTACCAAAATCATAAGCGCAACAGTAGCCCCGCGGAACACATCGAGCGAATAATATCTTTGTTTCAAAGCAATTATGTTTTGTGGTTGAACGAAGTTATGTTTTTGAGCGGTTTTTTTTAATAAAAGATTGTTTTTCAAGAGGGAGCAAAAAATTTTTACAAGCGAAAATCACCTATATTTGCAGCCTGAATAATTTTAAAAATTACCACTGGTTTTGGGGAGGACAGGCATGCTTTTTCAGAGCATAAACGATGTTGGCCCGAGCCTTTATTAACTATAAAATTCCTGTGAGAAGTTGTTTGTTGCGCAATTGCTATAAAAAATTTTAATATAAAAGGCGTAAGGAGTATTTCGCATGAATGCTTCCTTATGCCTTTTTTGTTGGTGGCTTGTTGGAGAGTGCCTGGTGTTTAAAATTGGTCAGCCAAAAAAGAAAAATGTGGCTGAGGTGGCGAAGCTCTGTTTATTCATAAAGTTTTTGCCGTAAAATGGAAGAGGAAAAAAAATGGTATGTGGTGTACACCAGGCCCAGGTGGGAAAAAAAAGTGCATGCGCTTTTTGATGAAAAAGGCTTTCTGAATTACTGCCCGTTGAACAAAGTAAGGAAAAAGTGGAGCGACAGGATGAAAACGGTTTATGAGCCTTTATTCAAGTCGTATGTGTTCATAAAAATCGGTGAAGAAGAAAAAACTGAGGTGCGCATGGTAAATGGCGTGGTGAATTTTGTGTACTGGCTGGGCAAGCCGGCAGTGGTGAGGGAAAATGAAATTGTGCTGATCAAAAAGTTTTTGAACGAGCATGAAAACGTCCAGGCGGAGCCATTGCCGATCGTTGAAAACATGAAAGTGCGGGTTGAGGGCGGCGCTTTGATGGGCAAGGATGCGACGGTAGTGAAGGTGATGAACAATAAAGTGCAAATCATCATTGACAGTATTGGATATTCATTAACGGCGTATGTTGATAAATCAAACCTGGCTGTAAGCTGAAAGTATTAGTTTTGAAAAATAATTTCCCAAGAATGCCTTTTCTTTTCTCATTGCACAAAAGAATATTCTTTCTTTTTTCCGCTTTACCTGCATGGGTATTCTTTTGCAGCTCCTGCGGCACCACGCGGCCTTATGTGTACATGCAGGGGCAATTTGATACAGCAGCGCTCAGCAAAGTGCAACCCATTGACCCAGTTGTGCAGAAAGGAGACCTGATCAGCATTATTGTGTATAGCGACAATCCCGAGGCAACGAAAATTTATAACCAGCCGTTGATTACGACCGGTTCAACCGGAGGGGGGGGATCAGGTGGCGCAGGAGATGCTACCCAGGGGATCAATGGCGGAACACCTACTGCACAGGGTTACCTGGTTGATGAAAATGGGAACATCGAATTCCAGGGCCTGGGTTTATTGCATCTTGAAGGGCTTACCCGTAACCAGATAAAAAGCCTTTTGGACTCCAGGCTGAATGTTTTATTAAAAAACCCATATTACAATATCCGTTTTTTGAACAACAGGTTCACTATGCTTGGCGAAATAAACAGGCCTGGCATGTATAGTATCCCGAATGACCATATCAATCTTTTAGAAGCGCTGGCGCTGGCAGGAGATATGAATTATTTTGCAAGAAGGGACAATGTGCTGGTGATGCGCGAACAGGATGGCAAACGAGAATGGGCCAGGCTTGACCTGACAAAACCGGACATACTCAAATCCCCTTATTTTTATTTGAAACAAAACGATATTGTTTACATTGAGCAAAATAAAAAGAAATCGGTAGTCAACGACCAGGTCACTACCAGGAATATCAGTATCGCCACGGCGCTTTTATCAGCTTTTGCCATAGTGTATACTGTTCTAAGAAAATGACCGTTTAACTACTTTATGAGCGATCAGGGTAATTCAATAAATGAGAATGGCTTGAATGGGAATGTAAATCACTTTCCTGCCAAAGACAATTCATGGACTATAGGCCCAAGAGAATTTATCTTAAAGTATATCAAATACCTCCCCTGGGTGGTTATCAGCGCAGCGCTTGGGCTAATCTTCGCCTACATTAAAATTCGTTACACAACCCCTATTTACCATGCCCAGTCTTCAATGCTTATTAAGAGCGATAAGCAAAATAACAATGGCGATAAATTTGCAGAGCTGTACCTGGGCCAGTCTGGCCCCAACCTCAGCAATGAGATTCCTGTTCT
>JAFEAJ010000013.1 GCA_018266455.1 Bacteroidota bacterium | reverse complement strand
GTTCAACCATGGATGAAAAAAGAAATGAAACAGGCGAAAGCTCATCCATGACTGAAGGCATCAGCAGCCAAAAATACGAACTGCCCAATATGCAGAATGAATATGTGTTCACAGAAATTCCTGTGCCCCTGGCTGCCTGGCGCTCGGTGACCAGTTCAACTGTTGCTTTCCCGCATGAATGCTTTATTGATGAAATGGCTGCGAAAGCCGGCAAAGACCCGATGGAATACCGCCTTGAGACCTTGCTCACTAAAGATTCTGACACCAAGAAGGTACTGCAAAAATTAAAAGAGGTTTCTCACTGGGATAAGCCTTTGCCCAAAGGCTGGGGGCGCGGCGTTGCGCAATATGAATTTTTTGCCGGGCTCGCAGGTTATGTGGTAGAAGTGTCATCGAATGAATCGGGCGGTGTGAAAATTGAAAGGATATATTCAGTCATCGATTTAGGGACAGTGGTCAATCCTGATACCACTGCACTGCAAATTGAAGGGGGAGCAACTATGGCATTGACAGCAGCAACCAAAAATGGCATCACATTCAGCAAAGGCCAAACCGAGCAAACCAATTTTCATAATAACCCAATCCTTCGCATTAATGAAATGCCCGAAGTAGAAGTGCATATCCTTGCTAATGGTGGAGAAACAATAAAAGGAGTTGGGGAGCCTGGCGTGCCGCCTTTTGCTCCGGCACTGGCTAATGCTATTTATGCAGCTACGGGGAAAAGAATCAGGAAAATGCCTTTTGATTTGAATAAGGTATAAGGAGTAAGTATATATGTAATGAGGTGCCCGGGGTTCAACGGGTGAATTTATCTTTAAAAATCTTCGCTCCTTGCCACATTAGCCTTATGGCTAACGACAATGCATATACGAATTTTTAAATGATTGCACACAACTTAAGTCGTGAAAGAAATTAAAGACATCGCTGCCGCATTTGACGAAGCCCAAAAACAGGGCAAGCAAGCTGCCCTTGCTACCGTGGTGCATGTGGATGGCTCGTCTTATCGCAGGCCCGGAGCAAGGATGCTGATCACAGAAGACGGGCAGCTTACCGGGGCCATCAGTGGCGGTTGCCTGGAAGGCGATGCTTTGCGAAAAGCATTGCTTGTCATGAACAGGAAAAAATCAATGCTCGTAACCTATGACACTAATGAAGAAGATGATGCGGCTTTCGGAGCTGGCCTCGGGTGCAATGGCATTATACAGGTTTTGATCGAGCCCGTTAATGCTGATGACCCCGTCAATGCAGTTGAATTATTAAAAAAAACCATAAGCAGGAGGCGAGCTGCAGTTTTTGCAACCGTATTTTCTTTGCAGCACAAAAGAGAGGCGCAACAGGGTACATGCTTATTGGCTATGGAAGATGTAGCCTTTCTTACCGGGACAGATATCAAAGACATCAGGGAGGTTTTGCTCAAGGAAGCCAATCAGGTGCTGATGAATAAAAAATCTTCTTTTAAAAATTACGATTCGGAAAATCGCACCCATACCGTCTTCTTTGAATATATCAAGCCCCCGGTATCGCTTATTGTTGTTGGAGCAGGCAACGATGTAATGCCGATGGTAGCAATGGCAGGTATTTTAGGATGGCAAATTACAGTAATCGACGGGCGTTCAACACATGCAAAAAAAGAAAGGTTTCTCCCCGAATGCCAGGTATTGCTTTCAAAGCCGGAAGACCTGCTTAAAAAAATTGATATTGATGACCAAACAGCCTTTGTACTGATGACGCACAATTATCATTATGATCTTGCTGTGCTGAGAGAATTAATAAAAACCAAAGTGCCCTATATTGGCTCATTGGGCCCGAAGAAAAAGCTGAACAAGATGGTCATGAAATTGGAAGAAGAAGGCTTTCTTTTAGATAGCGAGCAATTAAAGCATGTTTACGGGCCTTCAGGGTTGGATATCGGCGCTGAAACTCCTGAAGAAATTGCTTTATCCATTTTATCAGAAATCAAAGCGGTGCTTTCCAACAAGCAAGGAAATATGCTTAGGGATAAGCCCGACCCTATCCATCTCCGCAATGAAACGCTTATTGAAAAAATAACAACGAGGCATACATAAACAAACATACTCAAGACCATATTGCTCATTACTTGAACTTTGCCATCATCATACTCGCAGCAGGGCCTTCTTCCCGCTTAGGAAAGCCGAAGCAATTGCTCAATTTCAATGGCCTGAAACTTATCCGGCATGCGATTACAGAAGCTTTAAGTTCAGGAGCAGCCCCAATCATTGTTGTGCTGGGCGCTAATCGGGAGCTTATCGCCAATGAAATTTCCTTCAAAGATAAAATTACCATATCCATCAACGAAACATGGAAGGAAGGCATGGCATCGTCCATAAGGAAAGGGATAGCCCGTTTGCAGAAAACAAATACAATTATTGACGGCGCTATATTAATGGTTTGCGATCAGCCTCATGTTCATTCTTCGTTGCTGAAAAGTTTGTATTGGCAACATCAGCATACCGGGAAACCAGTTATTGCCTGTAGTTATGAAACCACGCTGGGCACGCCAGCCTTTTTTCACCGCTCGCTATTCCCCGAATTGCTTTTGCTGGAAGGAGATGCAGGCGCAAAGAAAGTGATCATGCGGCACAAAAATGAAATCGTATCGGTGGACTTCCCTTTAGGAAATATAGACATTGATACGATGGCCGATTATGAATCGTTAATTGATTAAATTCATGGAGCATACCTCAATCTCAATATCACTTTATGGAGCATAGCATAATTATTTTTTATTTTTTGCTTTTTATTATTGCGTTCCTGTATTCCTCTGTCGGCCACGGCGGAGCAAGCGGCTACCTTGCCCTGATGGCTATTTTTAGCATTGCTCCCGAAGTGATGAAACCAACAGCCCTGCTGCTTAATCTTTTTGTTTCCCTCACTTCGTTCATACAGTTTTATCGCGGGCAACATTTTAAATGGAAAATTTTTTTGCCTATAGCACTCGCATCGGTCCCGATGGCGTTTGTTGGCGGGCTGATAACCATTAATGACCCTCTGTATAAAAAGATATTAGGTATATTTTTATTGCTCGCTGCATTCCGGTTTCTTTTTTTCCCGAATGTACCCGATACTTCGTTAAAAAAAACAAACATCGCCGTATCTGTAATTATTGGAGCCGCTATCGGGTTTGTTTCAGGGCTGATTGGCATTGGGGGAGGCATCATCCTCTCGCCCATCTTGTTGCTATTAAAATGGAGCAACCAGAAACAAACCGCTGCCATTAGTGCATTGTTTATTTTTGTAAACTCGGTGTCTGGGCTCGCCGGGCAACTGACAAAGGGCATAAACTTCAGTCCTGGCATGATTTCTTATGTGGGCATCGCATTTGTCGGCGGTTTATGCGGAGCCTATTTTGGAGCCATCAAATTCAGGCAAAGCATTTTAAAAAACCTTTTGGCAATGGTTTTGATCGTCGCTTCCTATAAATTATTGTTCGCACATGCGTAATCAATCATGAAAAAAAATAATAGTCCTATTTGTTTTCTATCCCATAGCTGCATTAGGCAAGGAAACATTTATGGCAAGTAGCCAGTTTGCCATTAGAGGAAAGCCTGAGCATGCCTACACATTTTCTTTGACTGATGCGAAAGATTTTCCGCAAATCGGCATAGGCTGTTTGGGCACCTATAATCACCTGGACAAAAGAAAAAAATTTCGAAAACGCTTTATTGAGAGGATGAGAGATACTGCTGAAAACAATTCGCAACCATCGGCTATACGGGCGATATCGCCAGGTTCAAGGGAACGATTCCCTGGCACAGAAACGCAGCGCAAAATAAAACGCCGCTCACCATGCATCGGCAATGGCCAAGCCAACAAAAGAATCTGCAGTCCCGTAGTAAAGGAACCATGCCTGCTTAAAGAAAATCAGCGCTTCGGAAAAAGTAGTGCCAGCTTTATACTGGCCGGTTATTTCATGAGGCAAACTGGGTTTTAAAAAGCATGTATCAGAGCGATTGATAACCCGTGAAGGGTCTTTCTTATCGAAAACAATTTGCCCGACCGAATACATTCCTTTAGGCAGCAATGGATCAGCTTTCTCGCCTGTCGAATTCTTGCCATTATAAAAAAGGACAATCCCGTTTTTCATCACAACAGCTGGTGGCCCGCATTCTGTGAGGTCGCTGTCAAATTTCTTTTGCCTGGGCAATGCCACAAACAACAATTCCTTTTTCGTATTGACCTGTGGATACCAATCATATAAATTTGTGCTCCACGCAAGGTTAATAAATTGCTCTCCCCAATACATCCAATACCTGCCATTGATTTTTGCGAGCACCTGTTTGCCATTCACGATTTTGGTTACCATAGCCCCTGATTTGCTCCAGGTGTTCGAAAATTTGCCCCCATAGGCTTTGGCAAATGCAGGGCCCTTCTTCTGCCAGTGAAAAAGGTCTTTTGAAAAAGCCATGCACAGTCTTGCCAGCTTGTTGTTCCATGCCGTATAAGCAACAACATAAGTGCCATCTTCAGTTTGTGCAAGCCGGGGGTCTTCACAACCTCCGGGATATTCATATTTTGCAAAAGCATCCTTGTCGGGATACAATACCGGTTTTGAAAATTTTTTAAAATGAATGCCATCTTCACTTTCCGCCAGGCCTAACCTTGAAGTCCTTCCACCAATGGCTGCAGCAGGGTTGTCTTCGCTACGATACAATAAAAAAACCTTTCCATCCTTTATAATGCCCGCGGGGTTGAACACGTCTGCCTTTTGCCATTTTACTTCTTTTTTCGAAATAGGGTCAAAAAAAGAATAAGACGAATCTGCTTTGATTACAGGGTTTTCAGGAGGTTTGCGAAAGCTGTTTACATTAATCCCTATTTCCTGTTGAGCAAAACTGTTGGCCAACAAAAAAAAAGAATACAAGCCGCTTATGAAATGTTTTCTCATAGTCAATCATTTTTTATTGGAAGAACGAGACATATTGCACAAAAAAGAAATACACTTTCGTGCAACTTTAGGTCACAGCGCTGCCTTTTGCAATTTGGGCGCCAGCAAGTGCATTACGAGCCAGGCAATCACATAAGCAGTTCCGCAAATTACAAACATGATGTAATAGCCCGTTTCAAGTTTTCCTAACGACTTATAATGATCCAACAATAAACCGGCAGCCCAAGCAATCAACATGCCTCCTAATGCTCCTGCCATTCCGCCAATACCTGTAACAGAAGCCACTGCTTTTTTAGGGAACATATCGGACACCGTTGTAAAAATATTTGCGCTCCATGCCTGGTGGGCTGCGGTTGCAATCCCGATAATTATTATAGCAAGCCACATGTTGGTTGCGCCAAGCAACTGAGCAAATAAAACAGGCAAAGCCAACAAGGCATAAATAAGCATCGATATTTTGCGAGACAGGTAAACTGTCCATCCCTTCTTAATAAAATGTAAAGGCAGCCAGCCGCCAAATACACTGCCGAAAGTAGACATCGTATAAACTATGGCAATTGGAATTGCTATGTTAGTGCCTTCCAAATTATACCGGGCTTTTAAAAAAGCAGGCAACCAAAATAAATAGAACCACCAAATCGGGTCAGTAAAAAATTTGCCCAGTGTAAAAGCCCATGTTTGCCTGAATGCAAATAGCTGCAGCCAGTTCACCTTTTCCGCAATAGCGTTTTCATCATTTGATTTCCGATCTCCTGGACTGCCCTGTATGTAATCGTATTCTGTTTTGCTTAGCCTTTTTTGCTTTGCCGGTATTTCGTATAAAAAGAGCCAAAATATCAGCCATATAAATCCAACTGACCCGGTTATAACAAAAGCCCATTGCCATCCCCATTGCTCAGCAATGAACGGCACCGATAAGGGTGCAACGACTGCTCCGATATTGGTTCCTGAATTAAAAATCCCGGTAGCCAATGACCTTTCTTTTTGAGGGAACCATTCGGCTACTGTTTTTATTGCTGATGGGAAATTGCCTGCTTCGCTGATTCCCAAAGCGCCTCTGGCAAACACAAAACCAAGGGTGCTTTTTACCATGGCGTGCCCCATTGCAGAAATGCTCCAGAGCAATATAGATATAGCATACCCGATTTTAGTGCCGAGCTTATCTATCAACCGGCCCGATATCAACAAACCTACCGCATAACAAAACTGAAAAGCCATGACAATGTCAGAATAGTCTTTTTCCGTCCACTGAAAATCCCGCTCTAAGTAAGTCTTCAAAAGGCTGATGACCGACCTGTCTAGGTAATTGATTGTTGTAGCAAAAAAAATCAGGGCGCAGATCACCCACCTGTATTTTCCTATGGCCTGCTCTTGCATCTTTTTTTTTGTTATGAGGCTGATAGCACAAAGGTTAATTATTTTCTACCGATAATGTTACAACTCAGCTTTAATTTGTTTGAGGGCGGCATTGTTCTTACACGGGAACCTTAATTGGATCTTAGGGTATTTCTTCTGTGGTTCACCCATACATATTGGTGGCGTGTCATGCAATTAAAAAAATGAATAGGAGTTAAAGTAGGGCTCAAAACGCAAGAGACTGCCCAATAGTTTATATTGTCCTTTCGATTATTACTGATGGGGGCTTCTGCTTGAAATGCCTTATTGCAACACGGCTTCCTTTCAGCTATTCATCAACAATCTGTCTAAAAAAAACCTGGTGGAATTAAAATAGTGATACTGGATAACAGGGTTTTCCACCATGCAAGACCCCTGATTGCTCCTCGCAATGCAGCTTTCACTTTCCTGCTGCTTCACAACCATGGAATAAATCCCATAGAAAAAATGTAGAGGCACTTTAGAAACAGGGCCGGCATGATGACTATCAATCATTGGATATATTGCAACAACGGTTATCTGGTCTGGAGCTGTTTTTGTATATCTAAAATGATCTAAATTATTTTCATCTTACCAATGTGATCACGCCTTTTTTTTGCAGTGGTTTTTTTGCCCCGTGCCTTTTGTAGCTGAGGAAATATATATAGGTGCCTGTCTCCTGGGGCCGCCCTTTAAAACTGCCGTCCCACCCTTCTGAGGTATTCTTGGCCTCAAATATTGCCTGACCCCACCGGTTATAAATTACCAGGTGAAAACCATCTACATGGGCGCACAGGCTCTTTGCCCTCAGCACATCGTTCACGCCATCCCCGTTCGGTGTAAAAGCTGTGGGCACGTATATGTCGCAGGCAGTGCAGTTCTCAAAGCCCACACTGATGCTTTTGGCAGTGCTGCACCCAAACTGGTCTGTGAGCTGCAAGCTATATGTCCCCGGCCGAGCTACTGAAAAGCTATCGCCCGCACTCCCGTCCTGCCACAGGTAATGTACGTTGCTGATACCCGGCTTTAACACCAGGGTGTCCCCGTAACAGAGCAAGGTATCCTTCCCTAAGCTGAAGTTCCTGAGTGTAGACAGGTCAACGTAAAACGGGTCCGAGAGGATACAGTTGCTCGAGAAAACCATCCTTACACTATAGCTGCCACTGGCATCGCTGCTTGAAGAGACGGTGTAAACAGGGTCGGTGGCGCCTGAGATAGCAGCGTTGTCCCTGTACCATTGGTACGCTCTTGCTCCTGTATTGGGCGGGGCTTGAAGGACAATGCCGTTGGTGCAGCCGCCACTGTCTGCCGTAATTGTCCTGAATTTTAGCAGGCTCGTCTCCGTCAGCGAAAAATCATCGGCATAATAAGCAAAACTATTATTCTGGCCTACGTTGCTACAGTTAGGCCCAAAAATAAAGCCGCTGATATTTTCGGGGGGCGCGAAATCGATCCTCGCTTTTACCCATTGCGCTTTTCCTGAAACAATTGCTGAGCCAAGCTTGACCCAGCCTGGCTTTATATACCCACCTCCATAAGCGCCAGCATTAGTCGGGCAGCCGATACTGAATTTATCAGCAAAAGGGATAGCGTCATAGCCACAATCAGGATGGCCGTAGATAGTGAATTCATAAGGAGACCTGAATATGCGGTTGTTGGTATCTGCCGGGCTAAAACCCACATAAAACTCAAAGGTATATTTGTTGCCCGAAATTAAGGGTTTGGAGAGGCATGTAGCAATATATCCTTTTTGGCCATATAGGCCGTCTCCAACATCAATTACATTAATAAAAGCCCTGCCATCCGGAATGGGCAAAGGGGGCGAAAAATAATTTGAGCCATCCCAATAAGCAGAATCGCTACAGCCCAACTTACATAACATTGCAGACCCCATCGTATTTCCGCAGGTCCAGTATAATAGGCCTTGAGAATTATTAATAATTCCATAAGGGTAAACAGGGCAGGAATCTGGTTGTATGCTCTCAAATGAACCGTTGCGGAGATAAATTGCAGGCGGAAGAGAGTCTTTGCATTGGCAAACAGTATCTAAAGGGTTGTTGCAAACTTGCCCATTCACTGAAACAACAGCTCCCAAAAAAAACAACCAAAGTATAAAGATGGTTTTCATTCAGCAGGAAACTATAAAATAGGTAAATTAAAGAGTGCCGCTTTCTTCTTTTTTTAAAAGAACATTGAGAATTTACCAAGTGGCTACCACACCCGAGCTTACACAACCATTTGTGCAATGGGTCACCATCGTTATGGTGCCATGAATACACCCGTAAGGGTTCGGGACATACGCCTGCTCAGCATAAACTGTGATTGGCCCAAAGCCACCGTCGCAGTCAAAATAGTCGCCAAAAGTATAATGGCTGACAGGATCTCCGGAAGGTGGCTGCCATGTAAGTTTCGTATTGGTGCCCACTATTGTTCCATGAAGGAGGGATGGGTTAATGTTCATGCAATTGCAAGCCCGGGCTTTTGCCTTATGGCTGCTGCGCAAAGAAGTAAAGGAAAAAGAGAAAACCGTTAGTAGTAGCAAGAAAGAAAAAAATTGTGACTTCCTTTTCATAAAAGTAATTTTTTTGCTTGAAAATAGGAGCTCTTGCTTTAAGCAGGAAGTTGTAACCACTAAAGCTGCCCGTACATATAAAGTTAAAAATAAAATTCTAAAACGGTATGCCCCTTATTGCAACATTTTGAGCTGCATTTTTTCATAAACAGCAAAAACGCATATTAACTGAAGCTCATATCCAAAAAAAATTATGAAGTTCCTTCACAGAGGCAATACATTATAAATATCCTAAATAGCGCAACAGCTCCTAAAATCATTTTTACTTTGAAAAAGAATGTCATGTTTAAACCATAGCAATTCTCATCATCACATGCCCGCCTGTATTGCCCACCCACTTGATAAAGCGCATGGGTAATCTGCCCAAGCAACAAAATTTCGCCGTTTCCATCAGCTCTGCAAATATATTGCCGCTTTGGGCAGCAACAGTTTTCAGCTTATTCTGTTTTTCTCCTGAAATTTCTTTATTGCGCTTATAGAAAGCTCGCAGGTTCTCAATCTGCTGTTCCTTTTCTTCGCGGGTCGAGCGGATCACTTTATTTTAGATAATAGTAAGCGATCTTCAACTTATCGCCCACCATGCTTTCTTATGGCTGCTCCCCGCTTTTCTGCTCATCAAAAGGCCTTCTGAACCTATAGCCACAGCGGTTTTGCCATTCTGCTTTGAATTTTTCTTTTTCTTCCGGGCTCATTTTTTCCCATCGGTCAAACATTTCTTTGCGCATGCGGTGTCGCCCCCAGCGGCCGCCTCCAGCGCCGCGGAAGCCGCCGAACAAAATTTTGCTCAACAATAAGATCCCGAGTGCCTGCCAAAAGCTGATTGCAGATACATGAATCACTGGCACTAAAATGCCATTCCACAACAGCATGACTGCCCAACCGAAAAGAGCAAGGCCCGCAAATGCCATCGGTATTATAAACAAAAGTTTCCTTGGGTTAAACCTGCGTTTCATTTCAATAAATTTTTAATAATTAATAATGTCGTTATGTAATGTTTGCAGCCTCTTGCGCAAATGCAGCACTGCATAGCGCTTGCGGCTGATGAGCGTGTTGACCTGCGTTCCTGTGCGGCGGGAAATTTCTTTGAAAGGGATGTCCTCCAGTTCGTTCCATATAAAAACATCGCGCTGTTCTTCAGGCAGTTCTTCCAGCGCCTCCTGCAACACTTTCCAGAAAAGATCCCGCAAGTATGCTCTTTCAGGGTTACTGGTATCTGCAAGAAGGATTTCCTTTAGGCTTATTTCTCCTTCTTCATTTTCGTAGATCAGCCCATCTTCAATCAAGCCTGGCTTTTTTTTCCGGTAGCTGTCTATGATCTTGTTCCTCGCCACAGTAAACAGCCAACTGCTTACTTGTTCAATAGGCTCCGCGTCAATAGTTGCAGTAAGCTGGTACCACACATCCTGCAAAATATCTTCTGCATCGGCTTCATTGCTCACGCGCCGGCGGATGAAGCCAAAAAGCCTTTTACCGAACTGGCTGACCAGGCTGCTGATATTCTTTCTTGAAGGGCCGCTCATTGCAGGTTTTATCGCCAACATCTCATCCATACATTCATGTTAGACGAGCGTAAGGTCATTATATTTTAAATTTCAGGAAAAAAATAAAAACCCCCTAAAGCACTCAAAGCTTGTAGCGGCCAAAGCGTTGCATAGAAATTGTAAGCGAAGATTTGTTAAAGCTTTTAAGCACTTCCAGGATAGCTGCATCAAGCATCACATGCTTCTCCTATACTGCCCGCCCACTTCATAAAGTGCACGGGTAACCTGCCCAAGCGAACAAAACTTCACCGTTTCCATCAGCTCTTTAAATATATTTCCGCTTTGGGCTGCAACAGTTTTCAGCTTATTCAGTTTTTCTCCTGAAATTTCTTTATTGCGCTTATGGAAAGCTCGCAGGTTCTCAATCTGCTGTTCTTTTTCTTCGCGGGTCGAGCGGATCACTTCATTTGGGATAATGGTGGGCGACCCCTTCTTGTTCAGGAAAGTGTTGACGCCTACAATTGGCAGCTCACCATTGCTTTTCTGCATTTCATAATACAAGCTTTCTTCCTGTATTTTATTGCGCTGGTACATTCTCTCCATTGCCCCCAGCACACCTCCCCTGTCTGTTATCCTGTCAAATTCTTTCATCACGGCTTCCTCTACAAGGTCAGTCAGTTCTTCCAGCGCAAAACTTCCCTGCATAAAGTTTTCCGTTTTTGCCGAGCCAAGTTCGCGGTTGATGATAAGCTGGATGGCCATCGCCCTGCGCACGCTTTCTTCTGTAGGCGTTGTTATGGCTTCATCATAAGCATTCGTGTGCAGCGAATTGCAGTTGTCATAAATAGCATATAAAGCCTGAAGCGTAGTGCGTATATCATTGAAGTCGATTTCCTGTGCATGCAGGCTGCGGCCCGATGTCTGGATATGATATTTTAATTTTTGCGAGCGGCTGTTGCCATGGTAGCGCATCTTGATGGCCTTTGCCCAAATCCTTCTTGCCACTCTTCCGATCACGCTGTATTCGGGGTCCATGCCATTGCTAAAAAAGAAAGAAAGGTTCGGTGCAAAATCATCGATCTTCATTCCCCGGCCCAGGTAATATTCCACATAGGTGAACCCGTTAGCCAGTGTGAAGGCAAGTTGCGTTATGGGATTGGCCCCCGCTTCTGCGATATGATAGCCGCTGATGCTGACGCTATAAAAATTCCGCACTTTATTTTCAATAAAATATTCCTGAACATCGCCCATTAATTTCAGTGCAAATTCAGTAGAAAAAATACAGGTGTTCTGCGCCTGGTCTTCCTTTAAAATATCAGCTTGCACCGTGCCGCGCACCTGTGATAATGTTGCTGCTTTTAATTTTTCGTACACATCAACCGGCAAAACTTCATCAGCGCTCATGCCCAATAATTTCAGTCCGAGGCCATTGTTGCCTTCAGGCCATCTTTCAGGGGCAGAGGGGTTATAATAAGTCGGCCTCTGCAGCTTCCTGAACTTTTCATCCATCCTGAGGCTTGCCAGTTCCCACATGCTGTTTTCTTTGATCCATTTTTCACACTGCTGGTCGATAGCCGCGTTCATAAAAAATGCAAGCATGATCGGCGCAGGGCCATTGATGGTCATGCTTACTGATGTTTTAGGGTCGCAAAGATCAAAGCCGCTGTATAATTTTTTTGCATCGTCAATAGTCGCAACGCTTACTCCGCTGTTTCCTACTTTTCCAAAAATATCCGGGCGGTTGTCTGGGTCTTCGCCATATAAAGTAACACTGTCGAACGCAGTGCTCAGGCGCTTTGCAGGCTGCCCGTAAGAAACATAATGAAACCTTTTGTTCGTTCGCTCAGGGCTGCCTTCACCGGCGAACATTCGTGTAGGGTCTTCTTCAGCCCTTTTTAAAGGGAAAACACCCGCAGTAAAAGGATATTTTCCCGGAAAATTTTCCTGTACGCGCCAGCGAAGGATGTCGCCCCAGTCTTTAAACCCCGGCACAGCAATTTTAGGGATAAGGGTATGCGATAAAGATTCGGTATACAATGGCTGGCTGACAGTTTTGCCACGTACATCATATTCAAAATATTTTTTCAGGTAGCGCGATTTTGTACCTTCCCATTCTTCGATAAGCTTTTTACAAATCGGCATCAGTTGCTTTTCCAGTTCCGCCTTCTCTTCCAACAAGCTTTGTACAGCAACCTCATGCTGGCGTTTATTGGAGAAAATTGCCAATGCGCCGTTAACCTGGTAAAGCTTTGAAGCAATTGCAGACTGCTCATCGGTTTTTGTATTATAATCCCTAACGTTATCGGCTATCTCAGAAAGGTAACGGGCTTTTGAGGCAGGTATAATGACCCCGCTCCCGGCCGTATGTTCCAGTCCGGCAACAGCCGTTCCTTTTCCGAAAACGACATGCAGCTTATCGCTAATCTTTTTTATAATAAGCGCAAATAAATCGTTCATGCCCTTGTCATTGAACTGCGCGGCTACAGTTGCAATAACTGGCATGTCATTGTCTTTTGCGGTAAAAAGGCTATGGTTCCGCTTATATTGCCTTCGCACATCGCTCAACGCATCAAGCGCACCTGCTTTATCCGATTTATTAATGGCGATCACATCAGCATAATCCAGCATATTGATCTTCTCCAACTGTGAAGCGGCACCATATTCTGGCGTCATTACATACAGGCTCATATCGCAATAGTCCAGGATGGATGCATCACTTTGCCCCACACCAGCTGATTCCAGGACAATCAAATCAAAATTTTCTTCTTTGCAGATATTGATCGCCTCTCCAACATGTTTGCTCAGCGCCATGTCGCTTTCCCGGGTTGCCAGGCTGCGCATATACACCCGGGGCGAAGAAATAGCGTTCATCCTGATCCTGTCGCCCAGTAAAGCGCCGCCGGTTTTTTTTCTCGATGGGTCCACAGATATGACAGCCACTACCCTATCATTGAAATGGTTCAAAAACCTTCTTACGATCTCATCTGTAACAGATGATTTCCCGGCGCCGCCCGTGCCGGTTATACCGAGAACGGGAATGCCCGTGGCATTCTTTTCAGGACCTTGCACCATACTGTTCACTTTCAGCTTCTCCCTGTCATTCTCCGCATTCGTTATCTTCCTGGCAATTTTCCCAATGTCCTTCCATTCGCCAAGCGCTGGTTTATTTTTGAAATTTACCTCTCCATTTAAAGGGAAATCGCACCGTTTGAGCAGGTCTTCTACCATTCCTTCCAATCCCATTTTCCTGCCATCATCAGGCGAATAAATTTTTGTGATGCCATATTTGTGAAGCTCATTTATTTCCTGGGGCAGAATAGTGCCACCGCCACCCCCAAAAATTTTGATGTGCCCGCAACCGCTCTCCTCAAGCAGGTCCTTCATGTATTTAAAAAACTCAAGGTGGCCGCCCTGGTAAGAAGTGACCGCAATGCCATGCACATCCTCTTCTATTGCAGCTTCCACTATTTCTTGAACACTCCTGTTATGGCCAAGGTGTATGATTTCAGCTCCTTTTGCCTGCATGATGCGGCGCATAATATTAATAGCAGCATCATGCCCGTCGAAAAGAGAGGCCGCAGTAACAATACGGATTTTATTTTCAGCGTAAGCATTCATGTGCGCAGCATTTGTTTAATGACAAAAATAACAAAACTAATGGTTGTTAGTTTTTTTATGGCGCCGGCCAAATGCACTTGTTGATGTTTTGACTGCCCTTGATATCAGCACACGATTTTAGTCCCATAACATCCCACAGCAGGAACTCAAAAAATACAAAAAAGCGAAACAATTCTTCGAAAACAAAATCGCCCTTTCCGAGTATTTTGCGCGAATTGTACTTACGAGATGGCTTCTGCCAGGATTTTAAAGACATTTAAAGCTGAATAATAATAATGCAGCACTTGCCATTTTAATTTAAGCAACCTGATGTCTCAAAAATCACTAAGTTTATTGCCTAAAAACAAAAACATGAAGTTATTCAGGTACGGAAAAGAAGGCAATGAAAAGCCCGGGGCGATAATAAACGATGAACCCATTGGTGTCAGCAAGTTCGGAGAAGACTATGATGAAAATTTTTTTGGCAGCAATGGCATTGAACGATTGAGGAAATGGCTCGCCCAGCATTATGACCAGTGCGAAAAGCTTAGCCATATTGACCGTTTTGCTTCAGCCATCAGGCGGCCGTCAAAGATCATTTGTATTGGTTTGAATTATTCTGATCATGCAAAGGAAACCAATGCGAAGACACCCATTGAGCCGATCCTGTTTTTCAAATCCACCACCGCCCTCTGCGGGCCTAATGATGATGTTGTTATTCCGAAGAACAGCAAAAAGACAGATTGGGAAGTGGAGCTTGCTGTTGTGATCGGCAAAAAAGCATCGTATGTAGAAGAAAAAAACGCTTTGGATCATGTTGCAGGCTATGTGCTGCATAATGATTACAGCGAGCGTGAATTCCAGATCGAGCGCAGCGGCCAATGGGTGAAAGGAAAAAGTTGTGATACATTTGCGCCAATCGGCCCTTACCTCGTTACGCCTGAAGAAATTGCTGATATCGACAACTTACGGTTATGGCTCACCGTGAATGGGAAAATAATGCAGGATGGCCGGACTTCAAATCTAATTTTTAAAGTGCCCTACCTGATCCATTATGTCAGCCAGTTCATGACCTTATTGCCCGGGGATGTGATCAGTACAGGAACACCTGCAGGTGTGGGCCTTGGCCAGAAGCCTGAGCCCGTTTACCTGAAAGCCGGGGATGTGGTTGAACTGGGCATTGACGGGTTAGGCACATCCAAACAAACACTGGTTAACTGGAAAAAGTAATTTATCAATTGCGCAATGGCTCCATTTCACCAATTAAGCTATTGAACAATTCTAACACTGGCCATTATGAAACAATATTGTCTTGCTCTTGACCTGAAAGAAGATGAGGCGCTGATTGCAGAATACGAGCGCTATCATAAGCAGGTCTGGCCTGAAATTATCAAAAGCATTAAAGATTCAGGTATCGAATCGATGAGCATTTATCGTACCGGCAACCGCCTTTTCATGATCATAAGCGCCACAGACCGTTTTTCTTTTGAAAAAAAATCTGCTGCGGACGCGACAAATCAAAAAGTACAGGAATGGGAACAATTGATGTGGAAGTTCCAAAGCCCATTGCCATGGGCAAAAGAAGGAGAAAAATGGATTTTGATGGAAGAAATTTTCAATCTTAGCCAATAGCTATAAGCTTTAAACTTATTATTCATGACTTACCGTTCTATCGACACCCATGTCCATTTCTGGAAATACAATAAAGCAAGGGATGCCTGGATGGAAAACATGAAAGCCCTTCAGCAGGATTACCTTCCGGAGCACCTTATGCTAAATTTAAAAAGAAACGGCATAGACGGTTGTGTCGCCATTCAGGCTGCGCCTGAAGAAGTAGAGACAAGATTCCTGATAGAGCTTTCCAAAACACATGACATGATCAAAGGGGCGGTTGGCTGGATCGATTTACTGTCAGACAATGTAGAAGAGAAATTGCACGAATTTTCCGGATATAACATTATTAAAGGTTACCGGCATATTGTCCAGGCTGAGGCAGATGATTTTTTGCTGAGGAAAGATTTTCAAAAAGGCGTGAGGGCATTAAAACAATATGGCTATACCTATGATATCCTGATTTATCCAACGCAATTGAAGCCTGCTATTGAATTTGTATCCAGCCTGCCTGACCAAAAGCTGGTCATTGACCATTGTGCAAAACCAGAAATCAGGCATAAAAAAATCACTGAATGGAAATCGCTGATGAAAGAAATTGCGCAAAAGGAAAATGTGTTCTGCAAAGTATCTGGCTTGTTTACCGAAGCCATTTGGAAGGAATGGGCACCGGCCGACTTTTACCCTTATCTTGACGTGGTATTCGATGTTTTTGGTACTGACAGGTTGATGTTTGGCAGCGACTGGCCGGTAATATTGGTTTCAGGAATTTATGTGCAATGGAAAAGCCTGCTGGAAAAATATATGGAGAACTTTAGCACCGAGGACAAAGAAAAATTTTTCGGTCTGAACGCAATTGAATTTTATAATTTGCAAACCTAAAACAGGTAAATGTGCAAATGTTGAAGTGATAATGGCTTTTGTGCTGCCCTATCCTTCAGTACGGAGGAACAAAAAATGATTGATTTATTAACGGCCTTACAAATAGTAAGCCCGAAGCTGAATAGAATATCTAATGGTACAAGAGCGTGACACAACGATGTCGAATACTGTTGATCAGCTTACTTCAAAAAAATAATTAACTAACAATAAAGCATCAATAATCAAAAATGGACCTTCATCTTACCAACAAAGTTTTTATAGTAACGGGTGGCTCCAAAGGAATTGGCGCTGCGATCAGCAGAACAATTGCATCCGAAGGTGGGACTGTTATGGTAGTTGGCCGCAATAAAAATGACAATCACCAAATTGTTGACGAGATTGTGAAACAGCATGGCAAAGCTGCCTCGCATACGGTTGAGCTTGCAGATCCTGCTGCCAGCAAGGAAGTAATCGATTTTACCATTGAAAAGTACGGCCGCATTGACGGGCTGGTCAACAATGCGGGCATTAACGATGGCGTTAGCCTGGCAAGCGGTTCGCCGGAAAAGTTTATGCAATCCCTTCAAAAAAACCTGAGCCACTATTTCAACCTCGCTCATTATGCATTACCGCACCTGAAAAACACCAAAGGAAGCATTGTGAATATCGGCTCTAAGGTTTCAGTAACCGGTCAGGGCAACACATCAGGCTATGCCGCATCAAAAGGCGCCATCAATGCATTGACCCGCGAATGGGCAGTAGAACTATTGCCTTTTTCCATCCGCGTGAACACCGTATTGCCCGCAGAAGTGTGGACACCAGCGTATGAAAACTGGATCAGAACATTTCCTGATGCTGATGCCAAATTAAAATCCATTACTTCGAAAGTTCCATTAGAAAAGAGGTTTACTACCTCAGAAGAAATTGCCGATACTGTTGTGTTTTTGCTCAGCAACAGGTCGGGACACACTACCGGAGAGATTTTATTTGTTGATGGGGGATATACTCATTTAGACAGGTCATTGACTTAAAATTAATCACTGCAAAATAATGGATAGCTTAGCACATCACCGGCATTTTGTTGGCGATTGTCTGCTACCAGGCGCTTAAAATTTTTTATATGTTCAGGTTGGATAATAAAACAGCAATCATTACTGGCGCAGGCAGCGGCATTGGACGTGCCATGTCGAAGGTTTTTGCGCAACAGGGCGCAACTGTATTTGTGCTCGATTTAAATGAAACAGATGGAAGAAATGTGGCCGAGGAAATCAACAGCGCCGAAGGCGTTGCATTTTTCAGGAAATGCAATGTGAGCTCACAGGCTGAGGTAATCCATGTTGTCAGTGAAATCATCCAAGCAGGAAATGTGATCCATATCCTGGTGAACAACGCAGGCATAGCACACATCGGCAATGCGGAGACCACCAGTGAAAATGATTTCGACAGGCTGATCAATGTAAATGTGAAAGGAATGTACAATTGCATGCATGCGGCAATACCGCACATGAAAAAAAGCGGCGGTGTTATTCTGAACATGGCCTCTGTTGCCTCATCAGTTGGCATACCGGACCGTTTTGCTTACTCCATGACTAAAGGCGCTGTAGTGGGCATGACCTTGTCTGTTGCCAAAGATTATATACACCATAATATTCGCTGCAACTGCATTTCGCCGGGCCGGGTGCACACCCCTTTCGTAGATGGGTTCCTGGCAAAAAATTATCCGGGAAAAGAAAAAGAGATGTTCGATAAACTGTCCAAGACACAGCCTATTGGCAGAATGGCCGAACCGGTTGAAGTGGCAAACCTTGCCTTGTTCCTGTGCAGCGATGAAGCGGCATTCATCACGGGCTGCGATTATGCAATTGACGGCGGCTTTATTAAACTGAACAACTAAGGTAATGTACTGAAAAATAGT
>JAFEAJ010000012.1 GCA_018266455.1 Bacteroidota bacterium | reverse complement strand
TTTTTTTCTGATCCGAATGTTTTACGGATTCCCACTTCTTTTGCTCTTTCTGTAGATCGGGCGGTGGATAGATTAATAAAATTGATACAGGCAATCAACAGAATAAAAACTGCTACAATTCCAAAAATATATATGGCTCTCATGCTGCCGTTTGGCCTGTATTCTGCTTCAAGATGTGATATAAGATGGATTTCCTTTAACGGTTGTAAATAATACGTGTAACCATTTCCATTAGCCTGAAACTGCTGGTAGGTTTGTGAGAAATTCTTTTCAATATTTCCTGCTGCATACTTTTCAATAATATGCGGAAACTTTGCTTCAACTGATTTTGGAGAAACGTTTTTGTTCAGCAGCAAATAAGTCCATGCTGCAAATCCTATATAATCTTCCTGCTGGGCAAAGCGGTTTCCCGCAGTGGTTATCAAAAGGTCAAAAAGTAAATGTGAATTTTCCGGCCAATCAGCTACCACGCCGGTTACTTTTAACGGTTGATTATTATTTCCCTCAGGCGTTAGTATTTTTCCAACGGCCTGATCTACCGATCCAAAATATTTTTTTGCTGTTGTTTCATTTACTACAACTGAGTTTGCTTCTTCCAATGCCTTATTTTTATTTCCTGCCAGCATTTTTGCGCTGAATACGCTGAAGAAATTGGAATCTACTGCTAATACTCTTTTTTCTTCAAAAGCTTTATCTCCGTATTTTAACTGGAATACACTGTTGCCGGCAAAATCGAAAACACGAACGGCTTCTTCTACTTCGGGTAATTCTTCTTTTACTGCTTTTGAGTATGATTGCGGAATGATGGCATAAGAAGTGGTGCGACCGGGATACTGACGTTTTACTACCATGCGATAAATACGATCCCCTTTTTCCTGTTGCTTGTCAAAACTCAACTCGTCATTGATGAATAAAACAATCAGCAGGCAAATTGCCATACCTGTTGCAAGCCCCATTACATTGATAATGGTGTAGCTTTTTCTTTTTAATAAGTTGCGCAGGGCAACTTTCAGGAAATTTTTAAACATAAAAGTTGATTTTGAGGAATACAATTGCTCTATTAAAGAGATGAGCCGCTTTTGTTATATTTGTAGTATGATCATAGAAATTAAAAAGCCGGTTACCAAAGAAAAGGTAAAAGAAGCTCTTGCCCGCATTTCCAAAGAAGGGAAAAAGAAATCTTTGCGCAAACATTTCGGGAAACTCAAAAGAGGACTTAACGGCGTTGGGTATCAAAAAAAGATAAGAAATGAATGGGTTTAGCTTTGTCGCCGATACAAATTTCCTTATTAATGTACATGAAGGTTTAACCAAAACAGAGCCTTTTTTGGATGGCATAACAATTGTTTCAGTTATTTCTGAAATCGAATTGTTAGGGTGGCCTAACCTTAGTTTGCCCGTGAAAAGAAAACTGGCGGAACTTTTGGAAGACTGTATTATTATGGAGCTTACTCCGGAAATTAAGAATATTGCAATACAATTCAGACAACAAAATAAGATTAAAACCCCTGATGCCATTATTGCAGCTACGGCAAGTTTTTTGAAAATTCCATTGGTAACTTCCGACAAAGGATTTAAAAAAATAAAAGGCATAGAAATCATTTTGATTTAATCTGATTTATCCCCATTGGCAAAATCTATTTCAGAAAACAAATAAATATTTAATACTCTCAGTTTTAAGTTTCCAAATTTATTATTCCGTTCTCAAACTTTCTACCGGGTTCACCGTTGCTGACCGGATCGTTTGAATACTCAATGTGAGCAATGCAATAAGTATCATGACAAAACCGGTTACAGCAAATACCCACCAACTGATTGTTGTCCGGTAAGCAAAATCTTCCAACCATTTATTCATAGCCCACCATGCTAAAGGCGTTACTATGATAAAAGCAATAATAACTAACCGAATAAAATCTTTTGATAAAAGAGAAACAATCTGCGTTACAGAAGCTCCCAGCACTTTTCTCACACCGATTTCCTTTGTACGTTGCGTGGTAGTATAAATAACCAATCCCAGCAATCCAAGGCAACCGATGATAATGGATAGGGCTGCTGCCCAGTTCATCAATTGAGCAGTCTGTTGTTCTGTTTTGTAAAACGCTTCAATGCTTTTATCAAAAAAGGTATAGCTGAAATCATCTTCCGGATATACTTCTTTCCACACAGATGTTATTTGCGAAATTGTTTTTTTCCAGCCATCGGTATTTTTCCCGTTTGATGAGAGCAAAACGCTGAACGTATGATGAGACCGGGCCTGGCAGGTATATACCAAAGGACCAACCTTACTATGTAATGAATTCGTGTTAAAATCAGCTAATACACCAACAATCGGGATTTTATTTTTTCCCTGATTTATCATTTTACCAACTAAATCAGCAGGATTCTGATAACCCAGAAATTTTGCATACGCTTCGTTGGCTAAATATTCACGAACCGTATCGCTCTGCTGCAAGTTTCGGCCGGCAATTATTTTCATTCTATACAAATCAAAATAATTGGTATCAGCCTGCTTTACCTGTACAGTAGCTTCAATCTCTTTTCCATCTTTATTGAACTTCATAGTTGAAATAGCCAGGCTGATAGAAGCTGGTGGTTCCCCGGCCAAACTCAATTTTTCTATTCCCGGGATTGCCTGCAGTTTTTGTTGAAGGACAAATTGTTTATCGTCCGGATGCTGGTAATTATATGGTGCATTGAAATTGATGATGGCATTTTTTCGGAAACCCATGTCTTTATTCAATGCAAAACGAATTTGCTTACTCACAATAATAGTGGCGATAATAAAAAATTGTGCGATCACAAATTGTGATACCGTCAATGTTTTTCGAATCCAAATCCTTCTGCTCTTTGATGTATTGGCATAGGCAAGATTTTTCAATACCAATACCGGTTTATATCCTGATAAAACCATTGCCGGATAAAACCCGGAGAGAAAACTGACTACTAATACAAGAAGGAAAATGAAAATCAGTATATGTGGTTGCCGCAATAAATCAAAATGTAAACCTTCAGGAATGAAATTGGAAAATAGTTTTAGGATAAATGGGGTAAGAATAATAGAGATGATAGCAGCACAAACAGTCAACAGTAATGTTTCACTTAAAAACTGTATGACTAAATTCCTTCTGGAACTTCCCATTGTTTTTCGAATACCGATTTCTTTTGCTCTTTGAGCCGCCTGCGCTGTAGTCAGGTTGATGAAATTGATACAGCCGAGCAATAACAAGAATAAGGCAATTACAATCAAACCATAAAGTGTTGGCTTATGCGCCTTCTTCTGATCAAATGCATCGAAGTCAGCATTAAAATGTATGTCTGATAAAGGCTGAAGCAGATGCTCGGTGCTGAGGTAAGCGTCTTTTTCATGTTTCTTTCTTACTGCTGCTAATTCTTTATTGCTTTTGGCAGTATCCGGTTTGTTTTTGAACTTAATGAAAAATTGGGAAGCGGAATTAACGCTGCCCCATTCGTCCCAACCATTATTATGTTTTAATTGTTCGCTATAAGTAGGAAGTGAAATGAATTCCTGAAATGTAAAATCAGTGATCTCATCCATATCTTTTACAATTCCGACAAGAGCCGCTTTTACCGTATCATTATAAATAATGGTTTGGCCGATTGCTTTTGATATATCAACGGAGGGGAAATAAGTTTTTACACGGCTTTCAGTTAATACGACCTGGTTGGGTTCATTTAACGCATTACCAGGTGAACCGGCAAGCCATTTATACGGAAAGAGCTTGAAATAATGATCGTCTGCATAAATGATGCGCTGTTGTTTTTTAAAAACCTTGGTTTCACCGTTCTCGATTATAGTAACTTTTGTTTGATCGGCAGTCCAGAAAGCAGAGGATTCTTCAATGCCGGGGATTTCATTTCTTACAGCATTGGGCAAAGGGCCAGGCACTCCTGAGTTTTTAAAATCATTATCGGGAAAATGCATATTGGTTACGATGCGGTAAATGCGCCCCCCGTCTTTTTGAAACTTTTCAAAACTGAATTCATAATGTACGATCAGGTAAATAACCAATGCTGCGCTAATACCGATCGACAGCCCTGCCATATTGATAAAAGCAAAAACACGGTTTCTCCAAAAATTCCTGATTGCGATTGTGAAATAATTTTTAAACACTTTAGTAATTATTAATTTTTAATTATTCACTTCTCAAACTCTTCACCGGGTTTGCCAATGCAGCTTTTAATACATGAAAACTGATAGTAATAAAAGCAATCAATACAGAAAGCAAACCTGCTGCTACAAAAATCCACCAATGGATATTGATGCGGTAAGTATAGTTGTCTAACCATTTTTGCATGGCAAACCAGGAAATGGGCGATGCAATGACAAAAGAGATGATTACTAATTTTAAAAAATCTTTTGACATTAAAGTGGCAATTGTAAATACCGAAGCCCCCAGCACTTTTCGAACACCAATCTCTTTAGTCCTGTTTTCTGCTGCATACGCTGCCAGTGCAAACAAGCCAAGGCAGGAAATAAAAATAGTAAGCCCGGCAAACAACGAAGCTAATTTACCGGTACGTTGTGTGTCAGCAAATTTTTTAGCATAAGATTCATCAGTAAAAACATATTCAAAAGGATATTGCGGGTTATATGTTTTGAATATCTTTTCCATTTTGGCAAGGTTGGATGCTGTGCTGTTGGCGCTGTTTAATTTTAAATGAAGTACATAACCGCCACTATTGCCCGGCCCGAATATCATCATCGGGCTGATATCTTTTTGAAAAGGAGATTCCAGGATAAAATCTTTTACCACACCTACTACATGCCATTGTACGGTATCACCAACCGATTTTATTAAAGCTCCTATCGGTTCTTTCAAACGCATGTCTTTTACGGCCGTTTCATTAAGCAGTACAGCAGTGCTGTCAGTAGGATAATTATACACATCAATATCACGGCCTGATAACAATTTCACACCAATCGTTTTCACAAAATCCGCATCCGTGCCCAGGCGGACAAAATCAGTTTTTTCATCTTCTTTGGTGCTGCCTTGCCAGGTATATCCCCAGCTATCGCCCCATCTTCTTGTAATGGGATTATCGCCTCTTGTTATAGATGTAACAGCTCCGCTGCTTAGCAATTCATGCTTAATAGGAATAAAATGCTTGTCAATATCTCCCTGCCCAAACATATAAACCAAATTATTCCTATTGTAACCTGCATCCCTGTCTAAACTGTGTTGAATTTGTTTTTGAACAACGAGTGTACTGATGATAAGTATAATGGCAAATGTAAACTGCAGCACCACCAATATTTTCCTGGGATTAACAACAGCTTCAGATTTCTTAAATGTTCCCTTTAAAACTTTTACCGGCTTAAATGCAGAAAGGAAAAAAGCGGGATAGCTGCCGGCAAGAATTCCTGAAATTAAAACAAATACAAGAGCAAATAACCAGAAAGAAGGGGCTGAAAAATTAATAAAAAGCTCCTTGCTCACTAAGCTGTTAAACCCTTTTAAACTTATCTCAACAATAAACAGGGCTATGAGAAATGCAGCAAGCGAAAACATGATGCTTTCTCCTATAAACTGAAGTATCAGTTTTCCCCGTTGGGCTCCCATTACTTTTCGTATGCCTACTTCCTTAGCTCTTTTTTCACTGCGTGCCGTGCTCAGGTTCATAAAATTGATACAGGCTATAAGCAGGATGAATGCAGCGATAATAATAAATAGCTTTACCGTTTCGATCGGGCCGTTTGTTAATTTTCCATTCTCTGATTTTGAATATAAATAAAAACGGTTCATGGGCTGTGTAAATACTTCCGTTGTAGATGGCGATGCTGTGCCTTTTGTATGATCAATCGTAATGTCTTTCACTTTAGCATCAAAAATGGCTTGTGAAGCGCCGGGCTTTAATAGTGCATAAGTATAGACACTGTTGTTCTGCCAATTGCTGTCGCTCCAGCCTATTTTATTCATATAAGACCAGGGAAGCAGGTATTCAAAATCAAATTTTGTATTGTTGGGCAGGTCTTTCAATACAGCTGTTACTGTACAAATGTGTGTGCTGTCAATGCGAACGGTTTTGCCAATGGCACTTTCATTGACAAAAATTTTTTTTGCCAGTTTATCTGTAATCACAATATTATAAACACTGCCCAGGCATTGCTGTAACCGCCCTTCTTTCAATGGGAAATCAAATACATTAAGAAAGCCGCTATCGGCAAATGCGCCCTGTATGTTCAGGTGTTTTTCACCCTGCGTAAGTAAAAAAGTTACGTTGTTATACCGTACCGCATCCTCTACTTCGGGATAATCTTTCTTTAAAGTGGTGGCAAGAATTTTTGGTGTGTTTGGCCAAGCCCATTTATTGCCCTGACCGTCCTTATCCCGGTTGTACATTATATAAATACGGCTTTCATTTTTATAAAAACGATCAGTGCTTAATTCATTTTGCACCCACAACAAAATAAGCATAGCCGCAGCCATACCTACAGTAAGCCCGGCAATATTTATAAACGCAAAGCCTTTGTTTCGCCTAATGTTCCGGAAAGCGGTTTTTAAATAATTTTTAAACACGTATAATAATTTAGAATTATGAATTTTTAATTATCAATTGACCTTTTACTATTCCGTTCTCAAACTCTTCACCGGGTTTGCCAGCGCAGCTTTGATGGAAAGAAAACTTACCGTCAGCAATGTGATCGTCACCGATAATAGGCCTGCTGCCAAAAATACATGCCAACTGATGCTGATGCGGTAGGCAAAACTTTTCAGCCACTGTCCCATCGCATACCATGCAATTGGTGAGGCAATGAGGGTTGCAACCAGCACCAGCAGCACGAAGTCTTTTGTAACTAAAGTGGCAATAGCGCTAACTGATGCCCCTAATACTTTCCTGATACCGATTTCTTTTGTGCGCTGTGAAATAATCAATATGGCCATTGCCAGCAGCCCCATGCAGGAGAGCGCAATAGCAATTACAGAACCAATGCTAAAAACTTCCATCAGCTTTTCTTCGCGTGTGTATTGACGGTTCACGTTCTCATCAAGAAAAGAACCTTTAAAATCTCCTTCTGGCGAAATTGATTTCCATGTGTCTTTTATAAACGCCATACTCGCCTGGAGGTTGGTTGGTTTTACTTTTACCAAAATATAATTAATGCTGAAGTTTTTGTCGAGCACCAATGTCAGCGGATCAATTTTTTTCCTTAACGATTTGAAGTTGAAATTTTTTACCACACCGATAACAGTTACAGGCTTCGCAGAGTCAACCGGGAGTTTCACTCCTACAATTTGTTTCTCGCCAATTTCTTTTGCCATTTCTTCGTTAATAAGGACTGCATTGCTGTCGGTTGCGAAAGCAGTCGAGAAATCTCTCCCTTCAACCAGTTTAAGGCCAAGTGTTTTCACAAAATCATAGCTTACGCCCATCCAGTTGCTATTTATTTCCCGGTTTTTGTAATCAAAGCCTGTGATGGAAGTACGGCTTGAGCCGTCTGTGCCGGTTCCCAAGTTGTCATAAATGCCGCTAATGCTTTCAACAAATGGGGAAGATGCTAATTTATTCCTCATCAATTGCAAAGCCTGTGCGGGGCTGATATCTCCGGTTATCGGAACGCTGATGACCTGGCTGGTATTATAGCCCAGCGGCCTTGTGCGCAGGTAATGTACCTGCTGCCATGAAATAATTGTACATGAGATGAGCAGCACAGCAATAATGAACTGAAATGTGATGAGGCTGTTGCGGAGTTTATTTGAACGGCTTACAGAAAGTTTTCCTTTCAGCACCTGCACCGTGTTGAAACGGGACATTAGCCAGGCAGGGTAGCCGCCTGCAATTAAGGTAATGGCAAAAAAACCAATCATGATGAACACCCAAGCTTTTGGTGATAGCATCATATCTCTACTGATGTTCAGGTCGAACAATAATTTGTAATGGGGCATTAAAAAATAAACAGCAGCGCAACTGATGATAAAGGCAATGAAACAAATAAGCAGCGCTTCTGCCCAAAACTGAATGACTACCTGGTTTTTTAGTGCGCCCATGGTCTTGCGCAAACCGATTTCTTTAGAGCGGGTGAAAGATTTGCCGATGCTGAGGTTAATAAAATTGATGCAGGCAATAGCAATAATCAGAAAAGCTACAGAAGCGAGCAGGTATAAAAAACTTTTATTGATAGAATCACCACTATTGATTTCAGGGTTCGTGTGCATATCGAGCAATGGTTGTAAAGCAAGCCTGATATATTGCCCATCCTTATCGGGATGCGCCCCATCTCTCTTCAGCTTATTTATATCTTCAGCAAAATATTGGTTAACAAAAGAAAGAAGTTTAGCTTCAAAAGATTTCCCGCTCACCTTATCATTCAGTTGTATATACACATCATGAAAACGGGAGTCCCAGGCCGTAGCTGCCTGTTTATAAAAATCGAAATTCTCAAATCTTGTAACCACGTCAAATTTAAAAGTAGAATTATCAGGGAAATCATCTGTCACTGCAGAAACCGTGAATGGCAGCCACCCGTTGCCCATCTGCATTTCGACGGTTTTTCCAACTGGGTCCTCGTTGCCGAAAACAGCTTTGGCTGCGCCTTTCCGGAGCACAATGCCATTCAGGCCGCTCAGGGGGCCAGAAGCATTTCCTTTAATAATTGGAAAAGAGAACATCCTAAAAAAGCAAGAATCGGTGTATGTGATCTTTTGAGAGATTTTTTTATCCTTATAGCGGATTATGCCGCTGCTTCTCACTTCACGGACAGCATATTTCACATCAGGGTATGCTGCTTTTAAAGTTGGCATCAATGGGGCGGGCATTGAGTTGCTGAGCTCGGTTTGCCTAGGGCGCTCTGTTTTAAAATAAAGATGATAAATGTTGGCGGCACTGGTATGGAATTTGTCGAATGAGAATTCATAGCTTACGCTTAACAGCAAAAGCAAAGCGCTGGTAAATGCAATGCACAATCCAATCACATTTATGGCGCTGTCTGTTTTGTGTTTCCACAAGTTTCTCCAGGCGATTTTTATATAATTCCTGAACATGGTTTATAATTTAGAATTAATGAATTTTTAATTGTCAATTGACCATTCACCATTTATTCACTCCGTTCGCAAGGATTTCACCGGGTTTGCCACAGCCGCTTTTATCGCCTGGAAACTCACCGTTACAAATGCAATAATCGCTGCCAAGATCCCGGCAATAAGAAATACCCACCATTGAATATGTATTCTGTAAGCAAAATCTTTTAACCAGTTATTCATTGCGAAATAGGCGATGGGAAAAGCGATGATGGCGGCAATGCCCACCAGCTTTAAAAAATCTTTGGAAAGTAATGCTACAATACCGCTTACATTGGCGCCTAAGACCTTTCGCATTCCAATTTCCTTAACCCTTTGGGTAATGGCAAATGCTGATAATCCAAATAATCCAAGGCAAGCAATAAAAATAGCAATGCAGGCAAATGTTGTAATAATGGTTTCCTGTTTTTGCTCTGATGCGTAGAGCTTATCAAAATTCTCCTCTAAAAAAGTATATTGGTACGGAAAGTCCGGAAGATACTTTTCCCAGGTTTTTTGTATGGTTGCTAAGGAAGAAGAAATATGTTGCCCTGAAATTTTTATTGAAATGAAATTATAAAAAGTTTGATTCGGCACCGGGACAGGCATAATAAAAATCAAAGGCGCAATGCTTTGATGCAGCGATTCAAAATGAAAATCTTTCATTACGCCGATGACATGCCCGGCAGTATTTCCATACCTGAAATTTTTTCCAACAGCCTGCTGAGGCGTTTTCCAGCCAATTGCTTTTACAGCAGCTTCATTAAGAACAAAGTTGGAAGTATCAGTACCATAGTCTCTTGAAAAATTTCTGCCGCCGGCCATCTCTACCCCATAAACAGGAATAAAATCGTAGTCAGTTGCCACAAATCTTATATCTGCTTTTACCGGCACCATAGAATCATTGCCCGGTGCGGAAGCGCCCATACCATCAAGCAATCTCCCAGTAGGGATCCTTGAAGAACGCCCCACCTCCTTAATACCTGTATTTTGCAATAGCGTATTCCGGAATGACTCATAGCCATTGTTCAACTGTGCATTATAAGCCATGGTGATAATATGCTCTTTGTCATAACCCAATGAGGCATTTTGCATATACCGCAATTGTTGAAATACGATTATTGTAGTTATTATAAGAATAATAGAAATGGAAAACTGTGTCACCACCAACACTTTTCGAAAGCTGATGCTGGCGCCGCCAACTTTAAATAAACCTTTTAAAGTTTTTATTGGCTGAAATGACGACATAAAGAGAGCGGGATATAAACCTGCAATTGCTCCTACAACAAATGGCGCTAATAATAGTGGAAGAAGTATTTGCCAGTTTAATAAAATATTTATTGACAGGTTTTGTTCGGAAACTTTATTTAACCACGGAAGTAGTAAGTAAAGCAGCCCGAATGCAATAAGTATAGCAGCCCAGGTTATCAATACTGATTCGCCAAGAAATTGAAATATCAATTCTCTTTTCCTTGCTCCGATTACTTTTCTTATGCCAATTTCTCTTGCACGCAATGCCGAACGTGCTGTTGAAAGATTCATATAATTAATGCAGGCAATCAGTAGAATGAATAAGGCAATAGCGGAAAAAATATATACCCGTTTAATATCGCCATTGGGTTCCGCTTCATAATCGGTGTGCGAATGAAGATGAATGTCAGTAAGCTTTTGCAGGTCCAGTTTTGTAAACTTTGATGCTTGTTGCCCGATATATTCCTGCCCCGCCATGTGCTTATCAATAAAACCAGGAAACCTCGTTTCCATATTTTTTATATTATAATTTTCAGGAAGCACTATGTAAGTAAAGAATGAATTATTGCCCCAGTTGGTGCGCAGGTTTTTTTCGCCATACACTACAGAATCTTTCAATGTGTTGAATGAAACCAGGATATTGGGATGCAGGTGGGAATTAGCCGGAAAATCCTTGTAAACTCCGGTTACTTTTACATCAAATTGGTTATTGGCCCTTAGTACTTTATTTATAGGGTCTTCATCCCCAAAATATTTTTTTGCAGTTTCCTCCGTAAGCATCACAGAGAAAGGATCTTTCAATGCGGTGATGGGGTTTCCTTTAAGCACTTTAATGCTAAAAACGTCAAATATGTTCTCATCTCCAAAATATACATTCTCTTCATTTAGTAATTTATCTTTATACCGAAGCGGGGTTGTGCCTATATTCAATAGCCGGGTCATCTTTTGTATTTCAGGAAAATCAGTAGGCAGGTAATATCCAAATGGTGGGGATATGGTACTTAGTTGAAGTGTTGCGTCCCCGTTGCCATTATAAAATGTTCTTGTAATACGATAAATATTGCCTGCATTTTTATTGTACCGGTCATAACTCAATTCATTCAAAATAAAAGTAAGGATCAGCAGGCAACAGGTAAAGCCAACCGTTAACCCAAATAAATTGATGAAGGAAATAAATTTATACTTCATCAAATTCCTGAAAGCTATTTTGAAATAATTTTTAAACATTGCCTGAACTTTGATTTATGTGATTAAAAGATGTACCTGATTTTATATTTTCTGAATCAAGTTAATCATGGTTCAGGCATCTTCACTCCGTCCTCAAACTTTTCACCGGGTTTGCAATTGCCGCTTTTATTGCCTGAACACTCACTGTCAGCAATGCAATAAACAATGCAATAAATGCAGCTAATAAAAACACCCACCACTCGATATTGATGCGATAAGCAAAGTCCTGGAGCCATTTGTGCATAGCCCACCATGCCACAGGAAAAGCTATCAGCGAAGCAATGCCAACCAGTTTCAAAAAATCTTTGCTGAGCATGGCTACCAGGTTTGGCACGGTTGCGCCCAACACTTTTCGAACACCGATTTCTTTGGTGCGCTGCTCCGCCATATAAGTTACCAGTCCAAACAAACCCAAACAGGCAATAAGAATGGCGAGTATGGCAAATGTGATAGAAACCTGCTCCACCCGCTGTTCGGCACGGTACATATTGGTGAATGCCTCATCCATAAAACGATAACTAAAGGGCATGCCCGGCGCCAGCGCTTTCCATTTATTTTGAATTTGTGAGATCAATGGTTTTACATTGGTGCCAGATATTTTAAATGAGATGATAGAATTATTGTGGCCAAGCCTGAGGCCTAATGGAAATATATTTTGCCGCAGGGATTCAAAATGAAAATCTTTGACCACACCTATCACATTCAGGACTATCTTTCTTGTCCCGTTCTGATCCTGGTAATCCTGGTATAATTTTTTCCCGACCGGATCTTCATAACCAAGTACCCTGGCGGCAGTTTCATTAAGAATAACCGCAGTAGAGTCGGTGCCAAAATTTTTTGAAAAATTCCGCCCTTTTACAATCTGCATATCCATGGTGTTGATATAATCGTAATCTACCACCCATGACTGCATGGATAAAGCATTTTTAGGGTCCATCACCGCATCTTTGGAATAAGTGTTGTCGCTTCGGGAAGATGTTACAGGTAGGTAGCCGCTCATGGTACCGCTTTTCACGCCCGGCAATTCCAGCACTGCGTTTTTAAATACTGCATCATTTTTTTCCAATGCACCCGCGCCTTGAATCATCAATACCTGGCTTTTATTAAAACCCAGATTGGTTGTTTGAATAAACTGTAGTTGTTTGAAAACAACTACAGTAGCAATGATCAAAACAATAGAAGTAAAAAATTGAAATACCACCAATCCGCTTCGAAAAATGTTTTTCTTAAATCCTGCATTGATCTTTCCTTTCAATACCACAACAGGTTTAAATTTTGAAAGAAAAAAAGCCGGATACAATCCTGCAAGTACTCCTACAACAAAAGGAAGAGCAACCAGGAAAGGAAAGAAATTTGAACTGAAAATACTTTTGCTGTTTAGTGATTTGGCTGCAACCTTATTAAAAAGGGGTAAAGTAAAGTAAGCAATTGCAACAGCAAGCGCCAAAGAAATGATTGCCATTAATGTTGATTCTGATAAAAATTGGGCAACCAGGTTTTTTTTCCCGGTACCCAGCACTTTGCGAATACCCACCTCTTTGGCACGATTTACGCTTCGTGCCGTAGAAAGGTTCATGAAATTGATACAGGCGATCAGTAAAATAAATAATGCTACGGCGCTAAAAATATATACGTATTGAATGTTCCCATTGGCTTCAAATTCTGGAAATCGGTTACTGTACAAATGAATCTTTGTAAGCGGCATCAGGAAATAATCCAGGTAATTGCCGGATTTCCTGAATTCCGCCATGCTGTTCAAGCCCGGCATGTATTGCTTTGCCTGCACTAAGACATATTTATCCAATACCTGTTGAAAATTTTTTTCAAAAGCATGATAATCGGTACCGGGCTTTAATAAAATATAAGTTTGAAAATTGTGGCTGAGGTAATTGTTCCAACCGTACTCCACATTTTTCATGGACATGATAAAATCAAAATGAAAATGAGAATTATGCGGCATGTCTTTGATCACGGCAGTGACTTTGAATGGTTTTTTATCAATCTCTATTGTTTGCCCGGAAGCGTTAGTGGTTGAAAAATATTTTTTAGCTGCGGTTTCAGACAGCACTACTGTATTTGGCTCGAACAATGCAGTTTTTGCATCTCCGGATAAAACGGTTTGAGGAAATATTCGGAAGAAGGTAGAATCGGCATAAACGATTTTTTCTTCATTTATATAGTCATTTCCTTTCCGAACCAATTTATCCCCTTCGCTGGAATAAATGCGGGTATATTCTTCTACCTGTGGATAATCTTTTTTCAGCGTAGGCCCCATCGGGTCGCTGCTGACGCACAGGTTTAACTGGTTGCCACCAAATTTAATATCGGCATCCACACGATAGATGCGCTCTGCGTTTGGATAAAAACGATCGTAGCTCAGTTCATCCACCACATACAATGCAATCAATATAAAACAACTTAGCCCAATTGCTAATCCTGCAATATTGATAAAGGTGAAACCTTTGCTTTTCCAAAGATTTCTTATGGCGATTTTAAAATAATTCTTAAACATAGTTTATAATTTTGAATTAATAATTCTCAATTATCTATTGTCAATTACTTCACTCCGTTCTTAAACTCTTCACCGGGTTGGCCGTTGCAGCCCTCAACGTATTTAAACTTACTACCACTAAAGTGAGTAACAGCACCAGGAAACCCACTAATGCAAACAACCAAACACTGATATGAATTCGATACTCGTATTTTTCCAGCCAATTGTTCATGGCCCACCAGGCTAAAGGCATCGCTATAACAAAAGCAATAAAAACCAGTTTTAAAAACTCTGTTGATATCAATAATAAAATCTGTTGTACTGATGACCCCAAGACCTTCCTGATTCCTATTTCTCTTATTCGTTTTTCTATGGTGAAGGAAGCCAAACCGGCAAGGCCGATGCAACAAATAAAAATGGCAAGTCCAGCAAAAATATTTGTGAGCTTGCTAATGAGTTCTTCCGTTATAAATTTTTTTTCAAACTCTTTGTCGGCAAATTTGTATTCAAATGGTATGGAAGGATTATAAGTTTTAAAAACTGCTTCAATTGATTTTAATGCTTTCTGAAGAGGCGCTGTATTGTTTAAGCGCAAACATACCATGTTGGTATTATTTGGGTCATAAAATATAATCATAGGCTGTACGGGTTTAAAAGGAGATTCCATGACCACATTATCCGTTACTCCTGTTACCGTATATGTTTTAGGTCCGTAGCGCATTTGCATCCCAATCGGGGTTTTCAATCCCATTACTTCCACTGCAGCTTTGTTCAGCATCATGGCAGAGGAATCAGATGGCATTGCGCTAAAATCTTTTCCCTGCAGCATTTTTATGCCCAGGGTTTTTGTAAAATCACCATCGGTAGCAAAACCGGTAACAATAATTTTTGCATCTGCCGGCTCACCATCCCAATGCGGCGCAGGAGATTTCCACCATATATCCGTAATGGGCGAAAATGTTCTTACAACTGAATTTACCATGCCGGTTTTTTGTAATTCATCTTTTATGGCTGTATAATTTTTTTGTATGTCAGGGGAGGAATCCAGCATAATAAGGTTATCAGCGTTGTAGCCCATATCCCTTTTTTTTACATGTTGAATTTGCTGATAAACAATAATGGTTGCGGATATCAATAAAATAGAAATGACAAACTGTGCTACAACAAGAATGCGTCTTGGTAACACTGCCTGCTTGCCCGCCAGAAAAGTCCCCTTCAAAACTTTAATCGGGTTAAAAGAAGAAAGATACAGGGCGGGATAACTGCCCGCCACAACACCTGTAAAAAGAATAATAACCAAGCCTCCAATCCAAACATAGGGTTGTGCAATATCCAAAAATAAATGTTTATCTACTAAAGAATTAAAAGCAGGTAACAGGAGAAATACAATACCAACAGAAAAAATAAAGGCTATAAAAGCAATCATCATTGATTCAAAAAAGAATTGGAGAGTGAGCTGTTTTTTATCAGAGCCTAAGGTTTTTCTTACCCCAACTTCTTTCGCCCTTTTTTCTGATCGTGCAGTAGAAAGGTTCATGAAATTGACACAGGCGATCAGTAAAATAATGATGGCAATAATGGTAAAGAGCCTGACGTACTCTATCATGCCGCCTGTATTTTTCCCATCTTTAAAATCACTGTACAATCGCCATCTGCTCATGGGAAAAGAAAAATATGTGCTGATCTTGTCATCAGGAGAGCGTTGTATTTTCAGCGCCGTTATGTTCTTGTCCAACTCAGCCATATTGGTACCGGGCGCCACCTGCAGATATACCCGCCAGGATGAATTTAACCATTCATTCATGTCATTTTTTACAGTCGGGTCAGAATAATTAAATGGCTTAATGAATTCAAACTGGATACTTGAATTACCGGGAGGGTCTGCTACTACACTGGTTACTTTCATACTGGTTGTGTTATTCATCTTAAGCACTTTGTTTATGGGATCGTCATCCCCAAAAAATGCTTTTGCAGATGATTCAGTAAGTACAACAGAAAAAGGATCGCTAAGAGCAGTTGCTGCATTTCCTTTTATAAACTTCCAGGAAAACACATCGAAGAAATTACCGCCCACTGTCAGCCCGGTTTTTTTTATTTTTTTATCCTGGTAAGAAAAAACATCCCATTCGTCCTGGGTGGTCACCACTGCATTTTTTATTTGCGGATAGGTTTTTTCAAGTGTGCTGGCTAATGGCAACACCATGTTGGGGTCAGTCATGATGTTATTCTTAAAATCACGATTAGCCATTAGCTGGTAAATGTTGTCGTAATTTTTTTGAAATTTATCGTAAGTACGTTCATCCCTTACCCATAAAAATATCAGGATGGTGCAGGTAATGCCAATCGTTAAACCAAGGATGTTCGTAATGGAGAACCCTTTGTTTCTAAATAAATTTCTCCAGGCGATTTTTAAATAATTTTTTATCATTGTCTGAACTATGATTTGTATGATGAAATGATTTACCTGATTTTTATTTTTCTGAATCATGTTAATCTTATAATCCGATTAATCATGGTTCAGGCTTTTTTTTATTCTGTTCTCAAACTTTTCACTGGATTTGCCATTGCGGCTTTTACCGCCTGCACTCCCACAGTTAATAATGCAATAATTACAGCAATGGCAATTGCCATCGCAAACATCCACCAATGAAACACTATTCGGTATGCAAAACCCTGCAGCCATTTATTCATAAAATAATAACCAACCGGCATGGCAATTAATGCGCCAAGTAAAACCGGTTTTAAAAGATCCTTTGAAAGCAGCAATACAATATTTTCAACTGAAGAGCCCAACACTTTTCTGACACCCACTTCTTTTGTTCTCTTTATGGCTGTGTAAGAAGAAAGCCCAAATAAGCCAAGAGATGCAATGAAAATAGCAATCGCAGAAAAAATACTTAATACTGTTTGCTGCCTTACCTCAGATTTATATTGTTGATTGAACTGCTCATCCAAAAAATCATATTCAAACGGGTATGCCGGCGCAAGACTGGTATAAATATTTTTAATCCGGTTTATCGTTGACTGAAGGTTCCCCGGTTTAATGCGAATTAATGCAACGCGCCTGTCATCATTTGGCGCAATAACAAAAGGTTGAATCGGGTCTTTCAATGAAGAAAAATGAAAATCTTCAACCACGCCCACAATGTTCCTGCGCAGGCTATCACGCATAGTATTTTTGATCCATTTGCCAACAGCTTGTTGCGGAGTGTATCCCAATTTTGCAGCTGTCGTTCTATTTATCAATACTCCATGCAACGTATCAGTTGAATATTGCGATGACAAATCCCTGCCAGCAATAATTTTTAACCCGAGTGTTTTTGCAAATTCAAAATCCGTGAACTCGGTACTCAACATTATCTTTTCATTAGGCATTGCTTCTGTTTCAAAACTGTGCACGTCATGAAAGCCGCCGGGTTCTCCGGACATTAATGAAACATTTTGCACATCAGGATCATTTTGTAACTGAGTTTTGAAAAGCAGTTTCTTCTCACCAATAGTATTGTTATCTAACTTCACTACTAGTGCATGTTCTTTATTAAATCCAAGATCGGCGCCCTGCACATAATTCATCTGCTTCACAATAATGGTGATGCTGATGATAAGCAACACTGAAATGCTGAACTGAAAAACAACCAGTGTTTTTCTAAAAAGGGAACCGTTCTTGCCAACTTTCAATTTTCCTTTTAATGATTCGATGGGAGAAAAAGAAGAAAGTAACAAAGCAGGGTAACTTCCGGCAAGCAATCCAATAATAAGAACAATGCCTGCGAGAAAAATATATACGAGCGGGTTAGTCCAGTAAGATGACAAATTATAACCCAACAAATTGTTATAAGCGGGCATTAATAGTTGCAGCAAGCCGAGCGCTAAAATGGATGATACCATTGCAAACAAAAATGCTTCACCAATAAACTGGATAATGAGCTGCTTTCGCAAAGCACCCAACACTTTTCTAAGTCCGACTTCTTTGGAACGGTCAGTAGCCCGCGCCGTTGCAAGATTCATGAAATTGATGCAGGCAATAATCAGGATTAAAACTGCAATGGAAGTAAAAGTAAACACAACGCTTTTGCTTCCGTGTTTTACATTATCAAACACAAGGTTTTGAAAATAAATATCCTTTAGCGGATCAATCGTCAGCCCCATTGAAAAGCCATTTTCGCGATAATACTTTCCGAGATATTTATCCATGAATTGGGGAAACCTGCTTATCAATTTTTTAGGATCGGTATGGGGATTTAGTTGCACATAGGTAAACAACATATTGTTTGGAAACTGACTGTACCACGGTTCATTTTTGTAATAAGATAGGGGAGCAACCATATCAAAATACAAGTGAGAATTCGAAGGAACATCTTTTGCAATGCCGGTTACTTTCAATTTTAGTTTTTTGTTCCAGTCCACGACTTTACCAATCGGGTCTTCATTACCAAAATATTTTTTAGCAGTTGATTCAGTAAGAACAATACTCAGCGGGTCTTTCAACACTGTTGCCGGGTTCCCTTTTACCAATGGGAAGCTGAAGAATTCAAAAAAATTGTCATCAACGAGGTAAATTTTTTTTTCGTTGAAGCCAACATTTTTGTAAGTGATCAGGTCATTATCGGGCATCACGCGTACTGCTTGCTGAATGGCATCCGGATAATCGTTCAGCAATGCGGTTGAATATGCCGGAGACAAATAGGCTATTTCTTCCGATCCACCCCCATTCAAATGCCCCCCCACACGCATTACGCGATAGATATTCTCTTTGTTTTTGTGAAAATTATCATAGCTCAGTTCATGAGCAATAAAAAGAAAGATCATCAGGCAACAGGTAGTTCCAACTGTTAACCCAATAATATTAATAAAAGAAAATATTTTTTGATGTTTCAATTTTCTAAATGCCAGAATGAAATAATTTTTGATCATTGTCTGAACTGGGATTTATGTGATTAAATGATTTATCTGATTTTATGTTTTCTGAATCATGTTAATCCTATAAATCAGATCAATCATGGTTCAGGCATTCTCATTCGGTTCGCAGACTCTTCACCGGGTTGGCCATTGCTGCTTTTACTGCCTGGAAACTTACCGTGAGCAATGAGATCAGCATAGCAAGCAACCCGGCTAAAGCAAACACCCACCACTCAATGCTGATGCGGTAGTTATAGTCGGCCAGCCATTTGTGCATAGCGTACCAGGCAACAGGTGAAGCAACGACAAATGAAATGGCAACCAGCTTCAAAAAATCTTTTGACAGCAACGAGGCGATGTTTGCAACACTTGCGCCAAGCACTTTGCGGACCCCAATTTCTTTGATCCTGTTTTCAGCCATGTATGCTGCAAGGCCAAATAGCCCCAGGCAGGAGATAATGATGGTTAGCCCCGCAAACAACCCGGCTAAAGTGCCTGTGCGCTTAGTGTCTTCAAATTTTTTGGCATATTCTTTATCTACAAAATGATAGCCGAAAGGATATTGGGGGTTGTATTGCTTGAACACCTGTTCGGCCAGTTTGAGGTCCTCGGCTACAGGTTTTCCGGGGTTCAGTTTGATGTGCATTACATTGAACCAGCTCTTTGGCCCCATGATCATCAAAGGGTTTACCGGGTCATAAGGCGATTCGAATATGAAATCTTTGATGACACCCGTTACTTTCCAGTTCTGTCCATCACCATTTATGATTTGGCCCAAGGGGCTTTTCAGCCGCATTTTCTTAACTGCCGTTTCATTCAGCAGCATAGCGGTCGAATCGCCCGGATAGTTCCTGATATCAATGTCCCTTCCTTCCACAAGCGTTGCGCCCATCACTTTCAGGAAATCTGCGTCTGAGCTTAGCCTGACAAAATCAAGCTTGGCATCTTCTGGCGTGCTGCCCTGCCATGAAAAACCCCAGCCATCGCTAAAGCGCTGCGTGATCGGGCTCATGGATTTTGTTACGCCTGTGGCAGCGCCGTTATTCAGCAAACCTTCTTTAATGAGATCGTAATTTTTTCCCATATCGCCTTCAAGGAACATATAAATAAGGTTATTTTTTTGATACCCCGTTTCTCTTGACTGCGCATAGTTAATTTGGTTCAGGACGATGATTGTGGAGATGATCAGGACAATGGCAAATGTGAACTGCGCAACCACAAGGATTTTGCGCGGGTTAATGGCAGCATGGGCAGCGCGAAAAGTTCCTTTGAGCACTTTTATAGGCTGGAAAGAAGAGAGGAAGAATGCCGGGTAACTGCCTGCTACAATACCTGTGAATAAAATAAACCCAAAAAATTCAAGCCAGAAATAAACATTGAAATAATCCAGGTAAAGCAGTTTATTAACAAGCTGGTTGTATAATGGCAAACTGAACTGCACAATGATCAATGCAATAATGCCAGCAAAAAGCGCCAGCAAAATCGTTTCGCCGATAAACTGGGAGACAAGCGAAAATTTCCCGGCGCCTACCACTTTTCGTATGCCGACTTCTTTTCCCCGTTTCTCACTGCGTGCAGTGGAGAGGTTCATAAAATTGATGCAGGCAATCAATAAAATAAAACCAGCAATGGTAGAGAACAGCCTTACTGTTGCGATTCTCCCATCTGTCAGCTTGCCATTTTCGCTTTTGCCGTAAAGGTACACTTTGCTTAATGGGTAACTGAACACTTCGGTAGTTGATTTTTCACCGTTTTTGGTATGCTCGATAGTCATGTTTTTTACCTTGCTATCGAATGAAGCATGCGAAGCATTAGGTTTGAGCAATACATAAGTGGTAACGGAATTATTGCCCCAGAATTCATCATCCTGGTTTATGCGCCGCAGGTAGGACCAGGGCAGCAAATAATCAAAATTGAAGGAAGTATTGTTGGGAAGATCTTTCAAAACGCCGGTAACGGTAAAAAAATCAGCGCTGTCAATTTTTACCGTTTTGCCCATTGGGTCATCATTGCCAAAAAATTTCTTAGCGAATTTTTGGGTGATCACAATATTATAAATGCCGCCGAGCGCTTTGTTCGGGTTTCCGCTGATCATGGGCAGATCAAACATATTCAGGAAACCACTGTCAACAAAATTCCCGCTTGAGGTTAGTTTTTTATCTCCCAGGGTAAAAAGAAAATTAGCATAGGTGATGCGCACGGCATCTTCAATTTCAGGATAGTCTTTTTTTAAAGTGGGGGCCATGATCTTCGGTGTGGTTCCCCATGCCCACAGGTCGCCGCTGAATTTATCTCGGTTGTACATGCGGTATAGCCTGCTGATTTTTGGGTAGCCCCTGTCAAAGCTCATTTCATTCTGTACCCATAAAAGTATAAGTATGGCAGCAGCCATGCCAATGGCTAACCCCGAAATATTAATAACTGAAAAAGATTTGTTCTTTTTAAAATTCCGGAAAGCAACAAGAAAGAAATTTTTAAGCATGCTTTATTCAATTTTTAAAATTGTGAAATGCCGCAACAGGCAGGTTTCCAATAATTGCTTTTGTTACCAGGCATAATAAGGCAGTGATAACAGATGCTGTGTTCAACATTCTGTGGAAGCCTTCTGTTTAGTGTAGTATTTGTTTGGCCGGTTGATTAATTTCGGGCCTGACAGCTTTTCCAGGGTCCTGAATTTTGAAAAATTAAAAAGCCCAAGCCTGGTTCAAACAAGTACGTTCTCTGTAACTGTTTGCCCATCGAGCATCCTGATGATGCGGTGGCTATAGCGGGCATCATGTTCACTGTGCGTGACCATTACGATGGTTGTGCCCTGTTCATTCAATTCTGTCAGCAATTCCATTACTTCATTGCCGTTGTGTGAGTCGAGGTTTCCTGTAGGCTCATCAGCTAATATCAATTTGGGGTGGTTAACAACGGCCCTGGCAACGGCCACACGCTGTTGCTGACCGCCCGAAAGTTGTTGGGGGTAATGGTTGCGCCGGTGCATGATCTGCACTTTGTCCAACACTTCTTCTACTCTTTTTTTTCTTTCGGCCGCTTTTACGCCGGTATATATTAAGGGAAGTTCCACGTTTTCAAAAACCGTCAGTTCGTCGATGAGGTTGAAGCTCTGGAACACAAAACCGATATTGTGCTTGCGCAGGTCGGCACGCTTGCGCTCGTTGAAATGTGCCACTTCAATATTATTGAACATAAAACTCCCATTGTCAGGGTCGTCCAGCAGCCCAAGGATGTTCAATAAAGTAGATTTGCCGCAGCCCGATGGCCCCATTACTGCAACAAATTCGCCGTCTTTAACTTCCATTGTTAATTTGTTCAGGGCAATTGTTTCCACTTCTTCTGTGCGGTAAACTTTTTCGAGCTCGGTAATTTTTATCATTGTTTTTTTTATTTAAAAATGTTTAAGAAGCCTTTGTACTGGTTATGTTGTTTGAAAGAAAATAGTGTGCAGGAAAGAAAACTCTGATTGGGCTTCGGCCTTAACTTCAGTTTGATTGCCTGCAGGTGGTTTTCTTTTCCCGGCCCCGGCTGGTGTTTTGCCATCAATAGCCTTCCCGCACTCTTTTGAAGAGACGCTGAACATGCATAAGCAAAATAATATGGTCAATGCATATAATGATTTACTTTTCATGCCAATTGTTTTATTGTAAAGATTTTAATCTTTTTTCAGCACCAGTTCCTGCATGTTGCCATAGGTGTCATAGCCTGAGGTAACCACTTTATCGCCTTCTTTTAGCCCCTGCAGCACTTCATAATAATCTATGTTCTGGTTGCCCAGTTGAATATCGGCCCGGTACGCAGTTTTGCCATCGGCACTTACTTTGAAGATCCAGTTGCCACCTGTTTGCTGATAGAAGCCTCCTCTAGGCACAAGCAATGCCTGTCTTTCATCGCTTAAAGCAAGCGTGATCTGTAAAGTTTGGCCGCGGCGGATGCCTTTTGGCACTTTGCCTACAAAACTCATGTCCACCTGGAATTTGCCGCCGGTGACTTGGGTGAAGACTTTGAAAATTTTTAATTTATAGCTGCTGTCAGCAAACGTGAATGTGCCCGTGAGCCCTGTGTATATGCGCGAGATATAATGTTCATCAATATCCACCCTTACTTTAAACCCGCCCAGCACATCAATTTGCCCAAGGCGCTGGCCCTGTGTTTTGTTTTGCCCTATTTCTGCATCAAGGGAAGTGAGCTGGCCGTCAATAGGCGCTTTCACAATAAGGTCGCCTACTTTTTGTTGCATTATGGTCAGTGCTTCCTGTGAGCCCTGGTACGAACGCTTGTCCTGCGCCTCCTGTTGGGCCCGTGAAACAGAGTCCTGTTGCAAGATCTGCTCGGTGAGGTTTTTTTTGCTCAGGTAGTAGTTGTAATCATTGACTGCTTTTTGATATTCCTGCAAGCCGATTACTTTTTCGGCATATAGTTTCCTGTCGAGGTTATAAATGCGCTCCGCTTCTTTGAACAGGCTTTCCACATCAGCCATTTGCGTTTGCTTGGTCACGGTGTTCTGCATGGCATTGTTGTGGTTGATCTGCATCTGGGTGAGCGTATTATATACCGTGTTTTGTTGCGACATCATGTTCATCAGCAGGTCGGTGTTCGATAGCCTCAAAATTGGCTGGCCTTTTTTCATAATAGCGCCATCTTCCACATACCTTTCCTCCACCCGGCCGCCTTCTGTCGCATCTAAGTAAATGGTCGTTAACGGCATCACCACGCCATTTACCGGGATGTTTTCCTGGAAAGCACCTTTCTTCACTTCGCTAATGGTGAGGCGCTCCATGTCCACGCTTAGTTTTGACGGGCCTTTTGTATAATAATAACTGGCGCCTATCAATGCCACTAATGCGGCTATGCCCACAATGGTGAGCACCCTTTTTGTTGACCATTTTTTCTTTTCTATAATTCTGTCTACCATGAAAACTGTTGTTTACGTTTAGCGTTAAAACCACCCGGCATTAAAATACCAGGTGGCGTTCTCTACTACACTACAAAAAAAGTTCATTGCTTTATAGTCAATCACATGCCAGTTTCCAGTTTAATGATTTCCAGTTTATTAATTACTTTCAACATACGAAGCTGTTCGTTACCGATACATAAAGTGTACGGTTTTGATACAGTTTATGTCTTGAGAAAAAGCCTAAAAAATTAATTGCCACAACTTTATATTTAAGGTAAACTTGTGGCAGTAATTGTTGCATTGGACGATCAAAATATTTTAATTGTTACACATGAACCTGAAAAATGCATCGGTATTGGTGGTAGATGATGACATGGATGTGCTGACCGCGGTGCGCCTGCTCCTAAAAACGGAAACTGCTGCAGTAGTGGTTGAAAAAAACCCGGAGAACATCCGGTCGCTGTTGGCAAAACAATCTTTTGACATCATCTTGCTGGATATGAATTTTAACAGCAGCATCAATACGGGCAACGAAGGCTTGTTTTGGCTCAAAAAACTCAAAGAGCTTCGAAGCAATGCAGCCGTGATCATGATCACGGCCTATGGCGATATTGATCTTGCTGTGCGCTCATTAAAAGAAGGAGCTACTGATTTTGTAGTAAAGCCGTGGCACAATGAAAAACTGATCAGCACCATAAAAGATGCTTTGAGAAAAAAAGAAAGCAACAAGACACCAATGATGTATGTGGGCGCGGCTGATTCCATCATTGGCTCTGAACTGATGGGCGAATCAGAAGCCATGCAGCAAATTTTTTATAAAATTGAAAAAGTTGCGCCAACCGATGCGAATATTTTATTATTGGGCGAAAACGGCACCGGGAAAGACCTGATCGCGAAAGCTGTCCATCAGCATTCGCTCCGGGCAGATAAGCCTTTTATTAAAGTAGATGTGGGTGCGCTCACCGAAACTTTATTCGAAAGCGAATTGTTCGGCCACAAAAAAGGGGCATTTACCGATGCGAGGGAAGACAGGGTAGGGCTTTTTGAAACAGCCTCGGGCGGCACACTTTTCCTGGATGAGATCGGGAATATTTCGCTACACCAGCAGGCCAAGCTATTATCAGTATTGCAGAACAGGAAGATCACGCGCATCGGCACCAACCAGCCGATACCAATCGACATCCGGCTGGTATGCGCTACGAATATTCCTTTAAGTGAGCTGGCTAACGAAAACCGTTTCCGCAAGGACCTGGTCTACCGCATCAACACTGTTGAAATCATCGTTCCGCCATTGCGCAAGCGAGGCAGCGACGTTGAGCTGCTGGCGAAACATTTTCTCAGCATCTATGCAAAAAAGTACATGAAAAGCGCCGATCGTTTTGATGCCGGTGCGTTCGAGAAATTGCGCAGTTATCATTATCCCGGGAATGTGCGGGAACTGCAGTATACCATAGAGCGCGCGGTCATTATGGCTGAAAACGATGTGCTGCATGCAAGCGATTTGATTTTTTCGCCCATCGAGTCGCCGGAACAAGTACTGGATGAACCTGTTGAATTCAATTTAAGCCAGGTAGAAAAGAACACCATTTTAAAGGTTATTGAAAAACACAATGGCAATATCAGCAAAGCTGCAAAAGAGCTCGGGCTCACGCGGACTGCCTTGTATCGCCGGCTGAACAAATATGATATTTGAGCGCTTCCATTATTTACGGTTACTCATCAGGGTGGTTTTTTTATTTATTGCCATTACTGCAGCTGCCGTTATTGTTGTGAAAGGCTGGTATATGTACATGATTATATTAGCCCCTGTCATTATTGTGCAGCTGATGGATTTTTACCGGTTCAACAAAAAAGCGCAGGATGAAGTGCAGCAGTTTGTTGAATCTGTTCATTATCGCGATTTCTCAAGGTACTTCGATGTAAAACGTGCCCCTGTCGAACTTCAGCCTTTGCGAAAGGGTTTCAACGAGATCAATACTACTTTTAAGGACATCAGCAGGGAGAAAGAAACCCAATACCAGTATCTCCAAAAAATTCTTGAACTGGTAGATACGGGCATCCTTTCCTTTGAATATGAAAGCGGGCATATCGGATGGATGAATGAATCGTTCAAGCAGATGTTGGGCATCCCTTATCTTAAAACCATTCATTCGCTTGAAAAGCGCGATGCAGTGCTTTATAAAGAAGTGTTGGCGTTAAGGCCGGGCCAACACAGGGTGGTGCCTGTTGCCAGGGATGGTGGTATTTTTAAAGTGCTCATCTCGGCAACAGCTTTTCAAACTGGAAATATTGTTTATAAACTGGTGGCTTTTCAAAATGTAGATGAAGCCCTCGATGAAACAGAGGCAAAAGCATGGCAGAAATTGTTGAGCGTGATGACGCATGAGATCATGAATTCCATTGCCCCCATTTCATCGCTTGCTGATACCATGCTTCATCGCTTGCAGAATTCGGTTGCTCAACTGCCCGAACAACCTGCTGCCATCGAAGACCTGGTGCTTGGGATCGAAACCATCAGAAGAAGAAGCGAAGGCCTGCTGAAATTTGCAGAAACGTACCGGAACCTGAATAAGATTTCAGCTCCCAATGTAAAGAAGGTTTATGTGCAAGATTTATTTGAAAATATTCACCAGTTGATGCAGCCTACCCTGGAACAAAAAAACATTAAGATAGAAGTTGTGCTGAAAAACCCGGACATTACCATGGAAGCTGACCCGAGTTTGGTGGAACAGGTGCTGATCAACCTTATTGTGAATGCAGTGGAAGCGGTAAAAGATAAGCCCGCCCCGCATATCATTTTGAGCGCGGCTATTTCCAAAAACAATAAAACCCTGATCAAAGTAAGCGATAATGGTGCTGGCATTCCGCCGGAACTGATGGATAAGATTTTTGTGCCTTTTTTCAGCACAAGAAAAACCGGCAGTGGTATTGGCCTGAGTTTATGTAAACAAATCATGTTGCTTCACCGGGGAAGCATTCAGGCCCAATCTACCCCGGGCGAAGGAACGATTTTTTTGCTTCATTTTTAATTTCCAGGCATCATTCTTTGCTTTCTTTCCCGGGGATCCTTTTCCTTATCAGGGCAATCTGCCCACGGTGGTTGGCTTCATGTTCGCACACATGGAACCATTTGCAGAAATTATTGGTCGGCAGGTTGCCAAAAAAATGAGGGTCAACTTCCTGGAACCATTTGTCATCTCTTTTCTTAAATTCAGCCAGAGTTTTTTCCCTTGTTTCTTTGAGGGTTGATAAATAGTAATCAAGATCATTCCCTTTGATTTGTTTCCTGGCTTCCTCGCCAAGCTCCATGGCAACGCCAAATCTTTTTTTATTCTCTTCGCTGAAGTCTCCCAGTTTAAAAAAAGTGAGGTCCTGGTAAATCGTGTCTGTTGCGGCAAGGTGCATGAGCAAGGCCCCGATGGTATTGGCTTTGGGGTCCATCAAAAAATCAAGGTCAGTTTGGCTAAGCCCCTTCACGTTCCTGATGACGCTATCCCTCATCCAGTTCATCATGGAAACAAATAGCCCAATTTGCGGGGAGTATCCTTCTAACGGGCGAATGATATTGATGTCTCCCTCGCCGGGAAGAAACGTGTTGCTGAAACTGCTGAAAGGCAAAATAGTGGCTGTTCCTGCACAGAAAGCTGCCATTGTAGCGCTTTGGAGAAATTGCCGCCTGCTATTGTGATGGTCTATTTTCATAAACAATTATTTTTTGTTGAATAATGAAAAAAAATTGTTTTGGAGATTGTACATGAAGCTATATTATTTTGACCTTCTTACAAAGAATTAAAATGTGCTAATAACGAAATGAAAGTTGGAAATGCAGCCGCCTGGCATGAGGGGATCGTTGTTTTATTGCGGTTATGATCAAGAGCATTCGTTTACATGCCGGCAGGTTTTTAAAATAAATCTTTTTTATCTGTGGCAGATGGTACTGATTGTGCAATATTGCCGTGCTATTCTTTATTAATGCCATTACCTGGCATGGTGTCGGTAAAATGCCTTCTTTCTTTTGGCAGCGAAAATTTTTCTGCATTATATTTTTTTGATCCCCCAATAGGGATAGATAAGGATTTCCATTGTTTGCCACAAAGCATTTTGCCGGCAAAAACAATCTGCCCCACATGGTAAGGGTAATGTGCCAGTTGCCTGCTGATGGCTTCCGCAACCGTATGCCCTTCATTGCGAATGAAAATAATTTTTTCAAGATCGTTTGGGGCCAATGCATCCAGCGCATGGAAAAGGCAATCCCACCCTTCATTCCATTTGTTCAACAGTTCCTCCCTGTTTTTAATGTCGTTTTCAAATTCTGCCTCCCTGTTGCGCCACTCTTTCTCGCCATCGGTTGTAAGGAAATTCGTCCATCGAGAAAGCATATTCCCGCAAAGATGCTTTACAATGGCAGCAATGCTGTTGCTTTCTTCATTATACTTCCAGGAAAGTTGTTCTTCAGAAAGCTGCTCAAATGTTTTTTCGCCCAAGGTTTTGTAATAAGCAAATTGTTTTTTGATACTGGTAATATAATCTTCCTGCATATATTAATTTTTATTCCCAAAGTTAATCATGTTTGAGCCGTATTGCCGAGGTGAAAGCAATGCCGTATTAAATAATGATTCTTGTCAGGTTTGTTAAATAAAAAATTTCTTTATTTTACATTTGAACAATTGCTAATCAATAAAGCTAAACACCATGAAGAAGGTATTTTTTGCTTTTGCCTTGCTGCTGCTTGTTAAAGCCTCTATTGCCCAAACTGACGATATACTGGGCAATGTCCCGTCGGCTGCTTCGGCCACAGGCTTTGATGTGAACACTTTAACAAAAAATATTATGGGCCAACTGGAGCCTGCATTGTCGCTTACAAAAGCGCAGGCCCCTAAAGTAACCTCGGCAGTCAGCAGTTATTTGTCCAATAAATCAAAAATCCTTCCTTATATGTCGTCGGATAAGGAAGCATACGCAAAAAAGCAAAGCAACCTCTTCGGCGCTTTGAAAACAAAACTTGCCGGGATTTTAGTTAAGCAGCAAATGAATAAATTTTTGGGGCTGAAACCGGCAACCAATGATGCAGAGAATATATTATCGAAATTGTTTTATTAATATCCTGTGCGCACTTTATTAAAATGTTTCTTCCTGGAATTTTTTTTGTTTGTGCATAGAGATAAAGAGCCTGTTTAAAATGGTATCGAGATGCTGTATGCCCGCAATTAAGCTTTTCCAAAGCTTAAATAGCTGATAACTTCTTTCCCTCCGTAATAGCTTCGGCAGCGTTGGCTTTGCCCGATTATTTAATCGGGCTCAAACAGCTTCTTAACCACGTTGGATCTTCGACCAGCCCCGTTTACATCCCGTTAACTTAATTTCTCTTAAACGGCCTGTAATTTGTACGGTCTATGATGATATTTATTCATCTTAAAACCCCTTTTATGAAAATCACACTTAAAAACATCATTCCTTTAGCACTTTCCTTGTTCCTTATTTCAAATGCAAAGTCGCAGGTGATCAGTGCCGGTGTTTCAATAACGATTGCACCTCCGGCTATGCCGGTTTATGCGCAGCCACCGTGCCCTATTGACGGGTATTTATGGACGCCGGGTTACTGGGCTTATGGCCCTGACGGCTATTATTGGGTGCCAGGCGTTTGGGTTTCTCCTCCGAGGCCGGGCTTTTTGTGGACCCCGGGCTATTGGGGTTTTGTAGGCGGATATTATGGATGGCATCCCGGTTATTGGGGCATGCACATTGGCTACTATGGTGGCATTAATTATGGTTTTGGTTATGGAGGCATTGGCTTTGTTGGAGGCATGTGGATGGGAGGCGTGTTCCGTTATAACACAGCAGTAGTGAATGTGAACACGACGGTTGTGCACAATACTTACGTAAACAAAACAGTGATCAATAATACGACCGTTATAAACAGAACAAGTTTTAATGGCCCGGGTGGGGTTACTGCCCAGCCAAATGCGCAGGAGCAGGCTGCCATGCGGGAGCAACATGTGGAAGCAACCTCAGCACAACTTGACCACCAGCATACAGCCGGCATGGACCACAATCAACTGGCTTCCGTAAACCATGGTGCACCACATACCGTTGCCATGAACCAAATTGGTGGAGACAGGTTTAACGGCAATGGCCATCCGGTGCAGATGCGCCCCAATAATAGGAATAATGAAAATATGCAGATGCGCCCAAACCAGCGGCAGATGAGCAACCCACGCCCTAATACAGCCCCGAGGGGCGAGCGTCGCCGCAGGGAATGGTAAACCTTTGGTCATAACTAATTAAAAAGAGGCGGATGATGGCTTCCGCCTCTTTCATTAGCTTTTACAGGGTTTAATAATTTGAATAGAGGATGCCGGTTTACGGGTAATTTTTGCCTTTTCTGAATGGTAATCATTTTGATCTTCTTTTTGATTTCATGTTTTTTCAGATCGCCACAAACATTTAAATACAGGCATGCGCTCAGTTCAGCACCAAAAAATGAGTGCCGCCGTAACTGACAGGGCCGCTGGGCCCAGGCCTTGAGAAAAATAAAGTATACGTGTAACCGGGGGTTAGTGTACCGGCGCTGATCGGTATTGAAGTATTATCTGGAAATCCCGAAACACCGAGGCTCGTTTGGCTGATAGTGGTTGCGGTAAACCCGTCGCTTTTGCCAAAAGTAGCAATGGTCCAGCTTTTCAGGTTTTTCCCAAAAACAGCTACGTTCAAATTTCCGCCGCTGGACATAACCTGGTTTTTGGATATTTCGTAACCAATGCTTGGAACAAAAGTAGCGCCTGGAATGGTTATGCTGTCTATGCGCATCATAGGTGAAAGAAAAAACGGGATCATTTTTTGGTCTGTGCTTCCATCAGCATTGGTAACAGTTGCGGGGATCAGTTTTGTGGTGTCCTCGTTATTAATCTCTCCAAAAAATGTTTTTGGCAAAAAAGTATACCCAAACCACCAGGTAGCATAATTTCCACAGCATACCTGGCTGCTGTCAATACGAGATAAATTCATTGCCTGCCCATTAATGGATAAAGAAGTGCCTGTTAAGCTCCACCCACGGCCTTCTACAAAGAGCGTATCATCAGGTCGCGGATAATCAGGAAGATTGGCTGGAATACTTATGCCGTACAATTGACATTTCATTTTAAATTTAATGGCTTTGGTGATCAACTTGCTTTTGCCGTTGGCAATTACTTTGATATCAACCACGCCGTCATCGTCACCAGCCAGGTCCATAAACCCGGTAACGGAATCAGGAGGCATTATAAATTTTATTTGCGTAGCGCTGGCCTGGGTGATGGTGGCATAGCCTGTCCCGAAATTTCGCGCATCTGCTGTATTGAAATAAATACTGTCTTTAGTCTTATCGGGGTTAAAGCCGGTGCCTGTGATGGTAACTTCGTCTGTAGAATAGGGATGGGCGGGAGAAAAACTTGTTACAGATAAGGTATCGCTTTGGCCACCATTGTTTCCCCCATTGCCACCGTTGCCGGACGGGTTTGAATTGGTTTTTTTGCATGCGGCAAACCAGCAAATGCAAATGACCGGTAATGAGTAAATCGTTTTCATACTTTAAATGATTGATGAGGCAAAGTTTGCTCAGGAAACAGTTTAAGGAAATCCCCTATTGATGTGGTTTTTTTGAATAGATGCGGCCAGTATCAAACAATACCCGCATCCTTGCCTTTTGCAACAGCTTCTAATTGAGAATGGGCCTGTAGTTTTTGGTAGATTTTTTTTATGTGGCTCCGCACCGTATCCAATGTGATAAAATATTGCGATGCGATTGTTTTATACCCCGCACCCTGGGATAATGCCTGGAGTATTTCAGTTTCCCGGGGGGTTAAGTGATATTTATTTTCAGGGGCTCGTGGTGGTTTCTGCATGCTGCTAATGACCATTCGGGCTACACTTGGGCTCATCGGTGCACCTCCAGTCAGCACTTCTCGGATAGCTTCCAGCAGGCGGCCTGATAAATGTTTTTTTAACAGGTAGCCGGAGGCGCCCGCGCAGATGGCATCCAGCACATTTTTATTGTCATCAAAAACGGTGAGCATGATAATGGGCACCTGCTGATCAATGGCACGTATTTTTCGGGCCGCTTCAATCCCATTCATTCCTCCCGGCATCTCAATATCCATCAGAATAATGTCGGGCCGAAATTCTTTTAGCTGGTCTTCTACATGGATCACATTGGGGAAACTTCCCAGCAGCACATATTCGCTGGAAAAGGTTATCAGTTGGGCTATGCTTTCCCTTAACTGGTGGTTATCTTCATATATGATTACGCCCGGTTGCATGAGTTGCCTTTTGTAAAATTCCGGTTTATGCCGGGGAAAAGGTTTGCCCTAATCATGTGATTTTATGGTTAAGGTTATTGAAGTGCCCTTGCCCCTGCCGGTGTTCAGGTCAAAGAAGGCATTTATTTTTCCTGCCCTTTCTTCCATATTCCTCAGGCCGTTTCCTTCTGCTATTTCGCTACGGGCAAAACCGGCGCCGTTGTCTTTTACCTGCAATACCATTTCGTTGCCTGTTGCAATAATATCAATATTGATTTCTGAGCACTTGCTATACTTGGCAGCATTGTTAATGGCTTCTTTGAAAATGAGGTATATTTCTTTTCGTTCATCGAGATTCAGTTTTTTGCCTTTAAAATTCCCGCTTTCCGTAAAAACATAATGGATGTTTAATGGCTCACAAATATCGGCTGCAAACTCTCTCATTTTATAAATAACCTTCTCAAAGTCATCATTCACCGGGTTAATGGCCCAAACAATGTCGCTCATGTTTTCCAGGATAAACCTGGAGTTTTCATTAATTTTCAAAAGCTGTTTATTGATCTTATGTTCTTCTGCAGGGGTTTCCAAGGCAAGCTTGCTCATGATATTGATACTTGATAAAGTGGAGCCAATGTCGTCATGCAAATCGCTGGCAATGCTACCGCGCATTTTTTCGATTTCCAATAAACGTTTTGCTTTTTGAATTGTCCTGTACCTGTTGATGATGAGCACTGCAATCAATAAAATCAGAAAGGAAAATATGGTGTACCAGCGCTGTGCAGCTTGTTGTTTCTGGAGTATAGCATGGCTGAGCTCCTGGTCTTTTTTCAAAAGGCTTATCTCTTTTTCTTTTTTATCAGTTTCATATTGTGCCTGCAACTGGGCTGTTTTTTCGTTCTGTGACTTTAGCTGCAAGCTGTCTTTCAGCACACTTTCTTTTTCAAGCCAGTTATATGCCTTGCGCCAATCGCCGGTGGCCTGGTAAAGAAGGGCAAATTGGTGTGCAACGTCCGGAAGGTAATTGAGCATCTTTAGGCTGTCATTAAGCCGGTAGCTCGATAGGAGGGTAGATGCTGCATCTTTGGTTCTTTTTAGTTTTATCAGGCTCTTTCCCATATTCATCTCTTCATAAGCCATATCCGCTTTGCTATTGGTTGCTTCAAAAACCTTGTATGCATTTTTATAACTGGTATAAGCTTTTTCATATTCAGAAGAGGCATAGTAGGCATCTCCGAAACGTTCGTTCAGCATGCTTTTTTCATAGTCCCTTCCCTGCAATGCATTGATGAGCGGGCTGCACTGGCGCAAAATCAACAGGCTGCTGTCGGGGTGATGTATGGCCATATAGGCAATACAAAGGCTGGAAGCTGCGCCAAAAAAACTTATTGTATCCATTAACGATTGGTACATGGACATGCTTTCCTTAAAAAAAGGGATTGATTTTTCATATTGTCCCTGTTCGCGGTACAGGATGCCCATCAGCCGTTTGATTTCGGCTTTTCCTTTCAGGTCATTTAATTTCTGAGCCAGTGAATCAGCAAGAATAAGATACCTGGCACTGTTAATAAATTCACTTTGGCTGGAATAGGCAAGGCTTATGTTGACATACATCATTAATTCTTCCCTTTGCTCGTTGAGCTCTTTAAATAATTTTGCTGATTCAAACAGGTCAGGATAAGATTTTTCGGGAAGGCCCTTATGTTTATAAGCCCAGCCCCTTGCTTTGTATGCAAATGCTGCCAGTATTTTGTCGCCTGATTTTTGCGATTGAAGGATAAGTTTTTCAGAGATGGCCAGCGCTGAATCCGGTTGTTGCGGGCTGAGCTTAAAAGCTGCCCGGGCTTCGCTGATGGGGACCGGACCGTTGTGTTGTTGGCCGGAACTTTTATTATTAAGACAAAGAACCGTGAACGCAAAAAAGATAAGATGGCGCATGATGAAAGGAATAGATTGACGAACAGTTGCCATCCTGAAAATAAGAAAAAAGCATTGGTTTGCCGGCAGCAAAATAAATAATTGCATGTTGGCTTCTCCTGCCCGTAGAAATCAAGGAGCTGTCCATTTAATTAAGATGCATAACAACTTGCCTGAGAATAATCTTAAATCTAAAAATTTCAAACCAGCTAAGTCGCTCCTGACCCGCAATGGTTAAAATTTTTGGTAGGTGATGACCAGTTTTTTAGCATTAGGGGTATGTAGCTTTATTTTTTCTTCCCTGGTGTATTCGTGAATAAAAATTGCCCTGTTACCAATGAATTTTACAGAATACGTGGCTGTGTTGCCAAGAGGCGATGGCATGCTATTATTGGTAATGCTGATGGTATTCCCTATCATCTTCCATGTAGAGGCCGGCAGTTTATTGTAATCAATAGGCCCGCAGTTTTTTGGCGATTTCATGACCTGTGTGCCATTCGCATTGAAAATGGTTTGCAGCTCTGCCAGGCATGGCCATTTTTGGTTTAACCGGGCAGACATGTCCCTGCTTTTCCCGTCAACGTCCTCAATAATATTGCTAACAGTCTTCCACGAGCCCACTATACTTTGCGACCGAACAGAATGGCAGGTTAAGCTAATTACAGAGGCCAAAATTATTTGTCTGCAAGATAGTTGCATATACAATTTTAATAAGAGTTTGAATTATGAATTTGAATTGTGAAAAAAAATGACTGGATATTATTTCACAAAAATGCCATTCAATATACTCGCTCCAGATAAGGTGGTGAATGTACCGTTTTTCCAGTAACCGTATCCCGCAGAATTATCATTTCCGCAGATGTATATGTCTGAACCAAGCCCAGTAATGCCCGTTGCAGCTTCGTTTGCAATCGGGTTGGAAGCCGTGGCGGTAAGGTCAACCATAGTCCCGTTCTTCCAGTATTTAGCCACATCGCGATAGTAACCGCTTACATATACATCTGTTCCTGAGACGTAAATGCCAGTTGGATAAGCTGAAAAATTGCCGGGAGTGTTTAAAACACTGGCAACCCCATTTTTCCAGTATTTAGAAGTAGTGCCATCGTTAGCTGCAACATATACATCTGATCCAGATACAAAAATGCCATAAGCTTCTGAAACAGCAGTCCCGTCTGTTAAAGGAGATGGAGTGCCGTTTTTCCAGTAAGTAGCAACCTGGTTCCCTGAGAATGGAGCTTGTGATCCGGCCAGATATACATCGGTGCCTGACACAATCACTTTATATATTACGCCACTTACAACAGGCTGGCCGGCGCTAATATTTCCGCTACTTAAAGAAACAGTGATCGGAACACCATTTTTCCAGCATCGTGGCAATGCATTAGCTCCATTCACAAAATCCCAACCAGCTACATAAACATCCGTGCCATTAACAAACACAGAATGTGCCCTGCCTCCATTGTGGCCCGCTGTCATTGGAAGGTCTATTGTAGCGCCATTTTTCCAATAAGCAGGGCCTCCTGTATTCATATCTGCACCAGCAATATAAACATCCGAACCATCAACATAAATGGACCATGCTTCCACACAATTGGATGGCATTGCAGTGAAAGACCCGTTTTTCCAGTACCCCCATCCGCCAGTTCCTTTGCCAACAACATACACGTCTGATGTGTATGTAAACACCGGCCCGGTAGCAGCGCCATCGCTGGTTGTAACAGTTATAGCACCTGAAGAACTACCACCTGGGGCAAGCACGGTGAGCGCTGTTGCAGTTGCTGTTTGCACAGAGGCGGCTACACCATTAAATTTTACGGTGTTGCCGGCAACAGTGGTTTTAAAATTGGAGCCGCTGATAGTTACGATAGTCCCCGCGCTTCCTGAATCGGGTGTGATGGAGGTGATTGTTGGTATTGGCGTTGCCTGATAAGTAAATATCGGGCCACTTGCATTGCCGCCAGCTGTAGATACACTTATAAGCCCGGTGCTTCCACCAGAAGGTGCGGTTACCACCAGCGTTGTTGCACTGGCACTTTTTACTGTAGCAGAAGTGCCATTAAACCTGACGGTATTATCAAGAGCAGTTGTGCTGAAATTTTTTCCTGTGATTGTTACCAGTGCTCCGGCAACACCCGAAGAAGGGCTGATAGCAGTGATAGTAGGGGCTGGTACAAGTATCCCCGGATTTTTTTTACAGCCGAAAATAATAATAAAAGAAAAGAAGAAAAAAGCGGTGCGGTTCATATTGTATTATTTTCCTGCCAAACTTAGAAACTCGGGAAGTTTTAAAAATAGGCATATTGGTGAACAGCATTTAAAAAGGGCGAATAGTGATGATGGGGCACAATTGCATTCTCTGTAGAAAAAATGCAAATCTGTTTTTCGATGAGGAAACGATTCTAAAAAAAGGGCTAAATATAGGCCAGCCTTGAGTTGTAAGGCAATAATTTTTCATTAGGTAATGGCCACGCCTCTTGGGCACATGGCAGGTAAGCTCATTAAATTGAACTGGCAACAGCCGAAGAGCGTGTTGCTGCTTTTCCAGCGGGGACAGCAGCAACAACAGGCAATGAAGATGGTTACAGGTTTGTTTTTTTCAGAGTATATAACCTTAGTTGGGGAATGCAATTTTTTTTGTGGCCGGTAACGCAGTATTTATCCCATATCCATTTGCATTTAAAATATTATAGCCCCATGAATTATCATTGGGTGAGGAAGGAATGGTTACGCCATCTCCCTGTGGTTTGTTATTGATCGTAATGTTCATGGCATAAGGCGCTGTACCGGTCTGGTCTGTTGTCCCATCGTTGTACCATGCCCATGCCAGGTAACCAATGCCCAGGTTGTTCGCTTTGGTTAAAAAATCAGCATATCCCGTACCGGCACTGCCATCGGGCAATATGTTGCCCATTTCGCCAATAACAAATGGCAGGCCACTGTTTGCAATACTGTTTAATCGAGGCGTTGGATCTACTGTGGGCTGATTCGTTTGCCAGTCGTTTTCCCAATAATAGGCATGCACACTAAAAATAAGATTATGCAATGGGTCCTGGTTCAAAAGGTGCTGCCCGTTGCTAACATTTTGACCATAGGAACCGGAAGTAAAAATTTCCTCCCTGTCGCCATACCCGTAAGCATCGATCACCAGCGGAACTTTTATGCCGGCATTGCGGATGGCAGTAATAGCTGTTTTATAGGTATCAATGTAGGTAGTAATGTCGTTCTGCGAATAATTGTTTTGATTGGTGAAATAATTAGCGCCCCATTCGTTCGCCATGTTGATCACTAAATGGTTTTGATGTTTGGTTATTACAGATACTATTGACGGGCTTGTCCAAAATGCTGTGATGATGTTCTGGAACTGCTGGGGATCGTTTTTCCCGGTAAGGTCATGCAGCATGAGGATCGGTAAAATGCCAAGGCCCGCAAATGCAGTTATGGCATGGTCAAGATCATTTGGGGTATAATAAGTGGTGCCTGCCTGTGGCTCGGGGCTTCCGTTAATATGCGTCCACCACGCTAACCGAACAACATTAGCCTTGGTTTTTGCGACTGCAGCAGCAACATCATCCACGTCATTTTCCCATCCTTCTTTGTAGGCATCAACATTAACGCCCCGCATAAAAACATCTGCCCCATTCGCGTCCTTAAGGTACCGGCCGCTGATCTTTAAATACGAACTGCTATTATTATTGTCGCCACCATTGCCGTTGCCGCCCTGTTCTTTTTTGCATGCAAAGAGCAGCAAAGCTGAAAAAGCGAAAAGAGGAAATATTTTCATAACTCATTTTTGAAAGCAAACTTATCATGCATAATGGCTGAAAAAAAATTAGTTTGGCAGACTGCATTTTATAAGGGTAAACTGCATGCCAAACTATAGCTTTTTAGCCACAGGCAGCCTGTTTATGAGCATGATTGTGCATTGAACCGGGTTAATGGGGAACATTAATTGTAAAAATAATGGTGAAGCAAAGGAAACCGATAATAAAGGCACAAGTGCTGTTGGTTAAAAAATATTATGGCAATCAGTTACAGGGGCTATTTTCGATAACTCAATTTTATGGAATGAACCTGCCTATGGTCACAGGATTTTCGTAAGGATCGAAACCGGGCTTGGGATGGCCGGTGCTCCAGCTATAGGCAACAACTTTACCTCCTCTGTCTGCATACAAGCGAAAGGCCCCTTTGCCAAGCCCGTCATATTTTTCTCCATTTTCAAGGTTCCTTGTGTCGTTTTTGCCATGAGGGCTCTTGCTACAGTCCATCACCATTATTTCATATTGAACCGTATTGCGCTCTATGACTTTTTCAGGCGCCATTTTCCGGGGCGAAGAAATCACCAACATGCAATGCCCTGTGTTGTCTTCATGTTCCGAGCGGTCGGTATACTTAAGCAGGACCAGGTCCCCGGTTATCACATCCTTGATATTGTTTATTTGTTGAAAATGGTTGCCGGCTGCAACGGCATCATAATAAGTATAGGCAAATGGCCTTTTCTTGCCGAAGCTTTTTTTGAAATCGTCTTCGCTCCAATTATAAGTTTTTGCGATCAGTGAATTGATGAAGCCGCTGCAATCAGCATAACATTGAATTGTATTTCCATCATCGCCCCAGCTCACCGAAGTGTTTTTATGTATATATGCAGTATTCTTTTCGCTGATCCCGGACAGTAATTTTTCTGCCCAAAAAACCATGCTGTGGCCTTGTTTCTGGCTGGCTGAAGATAAAGCCACAATCAACGCAAGAGCACATGCAATGCTAACAGAAAGGCGTTTCATTATCGGTTGTTTTAAATTGGATGAGAATAAAGGATAAGCCCCTATGCCAAAGCTATTGTATCGAACATTTCATAAAATGCTTCATTGGCGAACTGCACGTATAATGGGTGAACAGCATTCTTGCTGCAAAAACAATTATATTTGAAGCGGCATTATTATCAATATCACTGTCTCTATGGTAAATAAGATTTCCTGTATTGTGGTGGACGATGATCTGGTGGACAGGCTAATTGTCCAGGCCTATTTGAAAGCTTATCCTTTTATCGAAATAAACGGCATCTTTGGATCTGCCGCAGATGCACTTAAGGCGGTAAAAAAAGATATTCCTGATTGCCTGTTCCTTGACATTGACATGCCCGAAATGAGCGGACTGGAATTGAGGGAGCAACTGTTGCATATACCCGCATGTGTGTTCATTACTTCATATCCTGATTACGCTGTGGAAGGTTTTGAAAGGGCAGCACTTGATTTTTTAGTGAAACCTGTTTCTGCAGAACGGTTTAAAAAAACCATGGACAGGTTGCAGGAGTATATCACGCTCCGCAGAAGGTCTGATTTATTAAGCCATACTCTTGGCGCAGATACAATTTTTATTAAAGACGGCCATGACCAGGTAAGGCTGCAGTTGCATGAAGTCATTTACCTTGAGGCCTTGAACAATTACACGGGCATAGTTACGGGCGCCCGCAAATATACTGTCCTTTCTCCCATTAGCAGTTTGTTGAAAGAAAAACCTTTTACCCGCTTTGTCAGGATCCACAGAAGTTATGCGGTCCAAAAAAATTTTATCAAAAAAATCAGGACAGATGAAGTGCTGGTGGACGAAAATATTGTGTTGCCGGTTGGAAGGACTTATAAAGAAGCATTAAACAGCATCATGGACTGACGGCATGGAAAAAATCATTTTATTTGTTGTTGTTTTTTTTCTCTCAAAAGAAGTTTTCCCACAAAGCCAAGGGCAGGCACTTGTAGATTCTTTGCATGGAGCGCTGCCTGGCATTCCGCCCGGAAATTCTCTTCAACGAGCAAAAGTTTTAAATGATTTAGGTAAAGCTTATTTGAATATTTCTGCTTATACAGAAGCATCGGCATGTTTTTATGAATGCAAGCAAATAAGTGAACGGCTGAATGAAAAGCGCCTGCTGGCTGAAACCTATCGCAATATAGCGCTGATAAGCTTTTCAAATAAAGATTTGGTTAAGGCCGATGAGGAAAATAATAAATCTCTTGCCATTTATAAGGAATTAAAAGACATTCCCGGGCAGGGGGCTGCCCTGAAAAGTATGGCCGGCGATTACCTAGAGTTGGTTTTATCATTGAAGGACACTGCTAAAAACCGTATAAAAGCTGAACAATATTACAACCAGGCTTTGCAGTTGTATGAACAAGCCAACGATAAGAAAGGGGAAGCCGGGATATACATGAACCAATCGATATTATGCTTTGCCGATTATCAGAAAAAGATTGAGCTTGCTTTGCTGGCAAAAAAAATATGGGACACCTTGTATGAGAATAGCAATTCGCCTACTATAAATGTGGGGAATATCGGTGTCGCATATCTTGATATAGTCAGGTATGATACACTTCATCGTACCAAACCATCCGCCATCATCCCGGCCAGCAATAAAGAAAAGCTGGATTTGGCGGAGAAGTATATCGACAGCGCAATCACAATGGGCAAATCAAAGCAAGATGTGGAAAACATTGCTTATTTCACCGGGGTACTGGCAGAGCTCCAGGCGGTGAAAGGAGATTATAAAAATGCCTATTTAAATTTTCGGGATTATCAAAATACTACTGACTCGATTTTCTCGCAGGAGCATAAAAACAAAATTGCCGCCCTGGAGAACAAAAATGAAATGGATAAGCGAACCCTGGAAATAGAACAGCAAAAGCTGCAGGTGAAGGAGCAAAAGAAAAATACGTTTATTGCGTTGGCCCTGCTGTTAATTGCTGCGGCTATTGGTTTTTTGTATTATCGAATAAGCGCTGTCCGCCGGCAAAAAAATGAAGAGCTTACCAGGCTGAACAAAGAACTGGATGATGCCAACAAACTAAAAGCAAAATTTTTTGGCATTCTCAGCCATGACCTCCGCAGCCCGGTTGCCAACCTGGTAAGTTTCCTGAACCTCCGGAAGATTGACCCCAATGCCTTGAGCAGAGAAGAAGCGCAGGATAGGGAAATAAAGATTGGCAACTCAGCGCAAACATTACTGGAAGCTATGGAAAGCATGCTGCTATGGAGCAAAAGCCAGATGGAGCAGTTCAGGGCAGAGAGAAAGCCAGTGAGGATCGATGCCCTGTTTTCGTATTTAAAAAAAATATTCATGGATAATAAAAATATAACCCTGTCATTTTCTAATGAGGATGAGGTATTTGTTGAAACCGACGAGAACTTTTTGAAAACCATCATGTATAATTTAACGGCCAATGCGGTAAAAGCGCTAACGAACAGGGCCGACGGGCAAATTGAGTGGAAAGCCTGGCACGAAAATGATCAGTTTTTTTTATCTATCTCAGACAATGGCCCTGGCATCAATAAAGAAAAGATAAAGGCTTTATATGACGAAACCGCGATCAGCGGCTCAGCCCACGGGCTTGGGCTCCATATTATTCGCGATATGGCAAAAGCAATCAATTGCCATATCGAAATGAACCCTGTTACAGGAGCAGGAACTAAGTTTATTCTTTCGTTTTGATGATTTCCAGTACTGCCTTCTTATATTTGACAGCTATAAAACCAAGTGAATGCAGACCAAAAAAGATACAGAAATCTTGCTAAAACAATTATCAGATCTGAACGCAACAAAGGTGAAACTGGCTGTTACCGATGTAGATGGGATTTTGCGCGGCAAGGTCATTAGCTTTGAGAAATTCAAGTCAATAATCGAAAAAGGGTTTGGGTTTTGTGATGTGGTTTTTGGGTGGGATGCCAACGATGTTGCATACGACAATGCAAAAATAACAGGCTGGCATAGCGGTTATCCTGATGCCCTTGCAATAGTTGACCTCAATACTTTCAGGCAGGTGCCCTGGGAAAATGAGCTGCCCTTTTTCCTGGCCGATTTTCGTGATGCTGAAGGAAAAGACCTTGCTGCCTGCCCGCGCAGCCTGCTAAAAAAAATCGCTAAGCAGGCGGCCGATGCCGGTTATGTCCCTTTTTTCTCACAGGAGTTTGAGTGGTTCAATTTTATTGATAACAATGATGAACTGTACAGCAGCAAATTCAGCAGGCTGAAGCCAATGACAAATGGCATGTTCGGTTATTCTGTTTTGCGGGCTTCACAAAAAAGCGATTTTTTTCATGAGCTTTTTGATTTGCTGAAAAAATTCAATGTGCCGCTGGAAGGACTGCATACGGAAACGGGCCCCGGAGTTTACGAAGCTGCGATTTTATATGGGGAGATACTGGAAGCGGCTGACAGGGCCGTGCTTTTTAAAAGCGGCGTCAAGGAAATTGCGCACAGGCATGGGCTGATCGCTACATTCATGGCAAAATGGAATGAAAGTTTGCCAGGCTGCAGCGGCCACGTTCACCAGAGTTTATGGAGCACTGATGGAAAAAAGAATTTGTTTTATGACGCCAATTCAAAAACAAACATGAGCCCATTGCTGGAAAGCTATATCGCAGGCCAGCTGCATTGCCTTCCTTTTGTGCTGCCCATGTATGCGCCAACCATCAACAGCTATAAAAGGCTGGTAGAAGGAGCGTGGGCGCCGACCACGCTGACCTGGGCAATAGACAACCGCACCACTGCGCTTCGCGTGCTCCCCAATGGCGCCACATCGGCAAGGCTGGAGACAAGGGTCGTGGGATCAGATTCCAATCCATACCTGGCCATGGCGGCATGCCTTGCATCTGGTTTATATGGGATCAAACATAAGCTGGAACTAAAAACACCGGCAACTAACGGTAGCGGTTATGCGGATACAAAAAATGGATCGCTGCCCCGCAACCTGTGGGAAGCAACGCAGGCCATGAAGCAATCAGAAATCGCGTCAGAACTTTTCGGGAAAGAATTTGTAGAACATTTTACTGGAACACGCGAGTGGGAATGGAGGCAATTCTCAAAAGTCGTAACCGATTGGGAGCTGAAAAGATACTTGGAGATCATATGAAATAGAGGATGATAAATGCCGGCTTATTAACAGATTGGGGCAGATCGCCCTTTCTGGGTGAAGAACTTGTAATAAAATGTAAATCGTAAATAAACATGATAGATTTTAATGTAGTAAGGCAATACAATTTTCCGACCATCATCAGATTTGGAGCAGGAGCAGTAAAAGAACTGCCCGATTATTTAAAGGCTAATGGCCTGGCGCGACCATTGATTGTTACCGACCCCGTAGTGAAACAATTGGGCTTTTTTAAAGAAATGGAAGCAGGGTTGTCTGGCAAGGGCATATCAACAGAAATATTTTCCGATATCCATAAAAACCCGGTTAAGTCTGATGTGCTGAAAGGAGGCGATATCTTTAAAAATACCCAACGGGATTCGATTGTTGGCATAGGTGGCGGGGCGGCAATGGATGTGGCGAGAGCGATCGCATTGCGCATCAACCACCATCGCGATTTGTTCGATTATGATGATTTGATTGGCGGGGATAAATATGTAACGGAGAGCGTTCCTCATTTTATTACCATCCCGACAACCAGCGGTACTGGCAGTGAAGTGGGGCGGAGCGCCATCATTTCCGAAGACGAAACACACAGGAAAAGGATTTTGTTTTCCCCAAAATTGCTTGCAAAGATTGTTTTTGCCGACCCATTGCTGACTATGGAACTCCCCCCTTTCGTTACTGCAGCCACCGGTATGGATGCGCTCACGCATAATATGGAAGCATTTCTTGCTAAGGGATTTCATCCCATGGCAGATGGCATAGCGCTGGAAGGAGCCAGGCTCATTAATGAATCGATTGCAGAAGCCGTGAACGCCCCTTCGCTGGAAGCAAGAAGCAAAATGATGATCGCCTCATTAATGGGTGCAGTAGCTTTTCAGAAAGGGCTGGGCGTAGTGCATTCACTGGCACACCCCTTGTCATCTTTGCTGGACACACATCACGGCCTTGCAAATGCTGTAAATTTGCCTTATGGCATGAAGTTTAATATTGCCGGTTTTGAAGACAGGTTCAGGAGGATCGCAAGAGCAATGGAACTAAAAGAAGAAACGGGGGAGGCTGTGGTTAGCCATTTGTTCAGTTTGAATAAACAGATAGGCATGCCTGTTCAATTGCGCGATGTGGGAGTAAAAGAAGAACATCTTGAAACGCTGGCAGATTTAGGGTTTGCAGATTTCTGCCACCCCAATAACCCCAAACCGGTAAGCAGGGCAGATTTCAGGAAGCTGTACGGGGAAGCCTTTTAGGAGCAAGTATTGTGCGATAACTTTGGCTGCGCCATATTCACTATATACATGAAAAAAAGAATCGGCATTAGTTTTACCCACACCAACTTTCCATATTACTGGGATTGGTTTACCAGCGAAGACTTAAAAGATGATATAGAACTGGTCAATCTGTCTTTCGAAAAAATGAATAGCGATGAGATATTAACCTGTGATGGGTTTATTTTAACCGGCGGCGTTGATGTGGAGCCTTCGCTTTATGGCTATTCAGCTTTGTATGATAATGCCCCGGGCACTTTTCAGATGGAAAGGGACTTTTTTGAAAAAGAAATATTTGAATATTCGCAACAACAGAAATTACCATTGCTGGGCATTTGCCGGGGCATGCAGTTGGTGAACACCTTGCAGGGCGGCAAGCTCATCCAGGACCTTGGTGAGCATAACAAAACCCACAAAAGAGAAGAAGCGGACAAACAGCATGAAGTAAAAACAGAAAGAAATACTTTGATGCATGAAATTGCAGGCACTACAATGGGCTCTATCAACAGCGCCCATCACCAGGCCATTCATAAAAATGAGTTGGGAAAGAATTTAAAGCCCAATGCCTATTCCGTTTCTGCTGATGGCACGATAGAAGGGCTGGAATTTGAAGACAAATCCGACAAAGGCTTCATGCTTTGCGTGCAATGGCACCCCGAACGGATAGAAGGGAAAGAGCAAAATCCTTTTTCAGAAAATATTAAAAAAAGATTTTTGCAGGAAATAAGAAAAACAAACATGGAAAAATTAACATTGATCAACCCCGCAACAGAAGAAGTGATTGCCACATTGAATGCGGACACAAAAGAATCCCTCGGTGAAAAGTTTAAGCTGATGAAGAAAGCGCAGCCCGGCTGGGCAGCGCTGACGGTAAAAGAAAGAGTAGCATGTATCAGAAAATTTGTGGAATTGCTGGATGCGCATAAGGATGGACTCGCAAGAACATTGACTGATGAAATGGGCAAGCCATTGCAGCAATCATATAATGAGCTAAATGGCGCTAAGTCCAGGATCAGCTTCTTTATGGACCATTCTGAAAAATGGCTGGCAGAAGAATGGGTGATCAGGGAAGGGGCAACAAAGGAAAAGATTGTATATGAGCCCTTGGGCATAATAGCTAATATCTCTGCCTGGAATTACCCCTACCTTGTTGCCGTCAACGTGGTAATCCCTGCATTGATCGGAGGCAATGCAGTCTTCTATAAGCCATCAGAATATACCGTGCTAACAGGGATGCATATACGAAAATTGCTGCGCCAGTCCGGAGTGCATGAAGGCTGTTTTGAGCTGGCCATAGGCAAAGGCAATGTGGGAGCAGCGTTGCTGGAACTGCCCCTGGATGGGTATTATTTTACAGGCAGCTATAAAACCGGGAAGTATATTGCTGAACAGGTAGTGCACAAACTGGTGCCTTGCCAGTTAGAACTGGGCGGCAAAGATCCGCTATATGTAATGGATGATGTGGAAGATATTGCTCAAACTGCCGCCGCTGCCCTGGAAGGTGTAGTGTATAACAATGGCCAAAGCTGCTGTGCAGTGGAGCGGATTTATGTGCAGGAAAAAATTTATGACGCATTTGTAAAAAGTTATGTGGAGCAGGCACGCAAATTGAAAGTCGGCAGCCCTTTAGAGAAAGACACTGATGTAGGCGCAGTGAGCAGGAAAGAGCAGGTAGATTTTCTTCTGGGACAGATTGAAGACGCGAAAGCAAAAGGAGCAACTGTTTTATACGGTGGAAAGGCGTTGCAGGGAAAAGGATACTTTATAAAGCCAGCGGTATTGGTTAACGTGAATCATGATATGCGCATTATGAAAGAAGAATCTTTTGGCCCGGTGGTGGGCATACAAAAGGTAAAAGATGACGATGAGGCTGTTGCACTGATGCTCGATACGGAATATGGGCTGACCGCAGCAGTATATTCAAAAAATTATGAGCGAGCTGAAAAAGTAATGAAAAAGATGAACACGGGCACTGTTTACTGGAACTGCTGCGACCGTGTTAGTGGCGCATTGCCCTGGAGCGGCAGGAAACACTCAGGCCTGGGAAGTACTTTATCTTATCACGGCATACGCGCATTTGTGCAGCCAAAGGCTTATCATATTCGGGGATAAAATGGATAGCGCACACAATGAACTCAAAACACAAAAGCACATAAGGGTTGCTTAAAGTGCCAATCTTTGGTTATTGTCTTAAAAAGGTGTTCAATGAAAGTTGTTATAGCTTTAGCAAACTTCAGTTTGTTAAGCCAACACCACCGCTTAAATTCCCAAACCGGAATAGCCGCTGGTAGCTGCAGCGAACAAATAATAATACGGCAATCATATTTTGCAAAATGAAAAATTTTAAGAAACAGTTTTAAATTCATTTCAGAGATTTCGTATCACAAGGATTGATTTTTTCCAAAGCTTGAAACCGCTGATGAATGCTTACATTATGTATTAGCTTTGAAAAGTTGAAGCGGATTGGTGATTCAAAAAGTCGTTTTTAAACAAGCTCTGAAAGAAACCACTAAAATAAAAAATATGGCACATGTATCCATCTATCTAAATTTCATGGGAAATACTGAAGAAGCGTTTAACCATTATAAGAAAGTTTTTAGAACAGAATTTTCTGCCCCAATCATGCGGCTGAAAAATGCTCCCCCTTACCCGGGAATGCCAGCACTTTCGGAGACAGATAAAAACAAAGTCATGCATGTTGCCCTACCTACTTTAGGCGGCACCGAAATCATGGGAACTGATATGATAGAAAGCATGGGGCATAAGTTAATTCAAGGAAACAATGTTACCATTAGCTTAAACCCAGACACGAAAGCAGAAGCTGACCGGTTATTTAAAGAACTTAGCGATGGAGGCCCTGAAAGCGTAGCGCCCCATGATGAATTTTGGGGTTATTGGGGCACTTGCAAAGACAAATTTGGAATTCGGTGGATGTTCAACATTACAAACCAGCCTCAATAAAGCTAACAAACACAAATATCAAATGGCAGGCAATAAAGTCACGCTTCATCGGGTTTTAAAAGCAGCCCCTGAAAAAGTGTTCCGGGCATTTGCAGACCCTGTAGCACAGGCATCATGGCTACCCCCTTACGGATTTTTATGCTTAGTGCATGAATTCGATTTTAAAACAGGCGGCACTTACAAAATGTCATTCACCAATTTTTCAACAGGCAACAGCCATTCTTTCGGAGGGAAATTTGTAGAAATCAGGCCGATCGAATTCATCCAATACACTGATAAATTTGACGACCCGAATATGGCTGGAGATATGACCACCTCAATATGGCTGGCTAAAGTGGCGTGTGGTACAGAGCTGAAAATTGAGCAGGAAGGTATCCCCTCAGTTATCCCAACTGAAATGTGCTACCTTGGCTGGCAGGAATCGTTAGACAAGTTGAAAAATTTAGTTGAACCTGAAATCCCAGGCCCATAACAAATGAAGCCTGATTTCATTGGACAGAAAAAGATAAACTTTGGTTTTAATATTTGCCCCAGTCATAAACTTGTAGTTTTTTACCATTAATAGAATAAAAAATCAAAAAGCCTGCAAAGCAATTTGCCTGCAGGCCTGTTTGATTGTGTTGAAACTTTCAACACGTTTTAACTAAACTTTCATTTCTACTTTGAAACAAATTTTAAAGGCTGCAATATTTGGTTATCAGCTATTATTTCCACAAAATAAATTCCTGTTACCAAGTTGTCCGGATTTAAAGAAACAGATCCATTCACATTATTAAATGTTTGAGCAAAGCCTACTTGACCAGCGGTATTGAGAAACTTTACGGTCATTTGCTGGTATCTTTTTCCTACTGACAAGGTGATGCTTTGATGATTGCCTGCCGGGTTGGGATACATGTTTATTCCTGCACCCGTAATCGCGTTGAATTGTAAAAGATATACTTGCGAATAGGAATAATTTCCGTCTAGATCAATTTGTTTTAATCGATAATAGTTATTGCCCTGAGTCGGGTTAGCGTCTGTGAAGCTATAGTTGTGCACATTTGCCGCATTAGTGGCTGCTAAAACACTGCCTATCGAAGTATATGTAGTGCCGTTATTGCTTTTTTCAATTTCAAATCTTTCGTTTTTTATTTCATTAGTGGTAGTCCAGTAAAGTACCGCTGCCGTATTTTGTTGGCTTGCAGTAAAACTGATGAAGGTAACAGGAAGCGGAGATATTGTGCCATAAATTATACCTGTGCCGCCTGATACTGACGTAGTGGAGCCGCCGCCTGCATAAGTTGCGCCCCCGCCATTTGAGTTCCCGCCGCCTGCGCCGCTGTTGCTGGTTACCGTAGCGTTTGTAGGAGTGGAAGCCTGTGGAACAAATATAACAGCACCTCTTCCGCCGCCGCCCCCGCCGCCGTGAGAACCGGCATTTTGCACAGTACCGCCGCTGCCACCGTTATTCTGAATATTTACAGGGCAGCCATTGTTTATTGAATAATTGGCTGCTTGTATCAATATTGTGCCGCCTGCGCCGCCGCCGCCTGAGCCATCATTACCAGAATTGGCTGCATTGGCTCCGTTTGCAGAAATGGTTATGGAACCACCTGAGCACCCGTTTTTTGTTTGAACTGTTGCAGCGCTGATCATAATGATCCCACCTCCCTTTCCACCGGCTGTACCAACGTTGTTGTTTTGCTGGCCACCACCACCACCACTGCCCATAAAGAAGCGAGAAGAACTAATATAGTTGCTCAAGTCTGCTCCGCCATTACCGCCCCCATTCGTACTTGATGTGCATGTCCATCCATACCCGCCGCCGCCGCCAGCCGTAAAGTTTCCACCACCGCCACCGCCTGCATTGTCAAGGTTGCCGCCGCCGCCGCCACCTGCCATTTTACCTTTCGCAACTGTATAAACATTTGTTACCACATGAATACTTTCGCCTTTTAACCCATAATAGGTGGTAGTAGCCCCACCTGCATTATCATAATACGTATTTGGATCGCAGCTATAATCTGAAGGCGCATTTGCACCAGCATTGCCGCCCCTGTAACCTGTTCCATCAACAACCAAATTGGCGTTTAAAGTAAGTGTGCCAGTAACTTTAAATGCCAGCACGCCTCCAATATTGCCGTCCCAGGCTGTTGCGGTAAGTGATGAATTCAATGTGTAATTATTGCCTAATGTAGGGTATGAAATCAACTGGACCCTTGAATTCGCAGACAAGTAATAGCTGTTTTTTGGAGCGCCGCTTAGTGTTATGGTTGTGCCGCTTACTGAGTTAATGGTTACCAGTTCTGATATGCCTGCATTGCGGATATTGTCCACATTGCCAAAACTACTGTTATTGCCTGTGCTGGTCTGCACAACACTGTCTTTCATTTGCATCAGTATGGCCTGCCCTGTAGGGAATGCCGCTGTAGCATTTGAAATAGTAAGGGTGCTGCCACTGATCGCCGTTACGCGAGCATATATATTAACTGTTGTTTGTGCGGTACAAAAGACCGGTGTCAACAGAAAAAACAGAACAAAGATTTTAAAATGCTTTTTCATGACGGTACTTTGTGCCAATATAGATTCATAAAAAATGCCAATAAATAGGTCATTGTTTGTCATAGATATATAACATTTCGTTATTCGGAATTGGTTTCAATTGTGGAGACTGTTCCTGAATCGGGAATTTCGGGCTGATTCGAAAGCTTTCATTTGTTTATTCCCTTTATTTAGAAAGTGAGCCTACTGGAACAAGTTGATTAGCTGATTTTCTAAATACTTTTTGTTTGAAAAGGTTAAGCAGAAATTAAAAGGGATTTTTATATCGGCAATTTCAATAGTCCAGGAGGGGCCATTTTAATCGCACTGAAATATTGCAAGGTCAAGTTCATCAGCTTAATTTTATGGCACATCCTAACCATGCCATTATGCCCATACCGATTTCGATAGCTGATTCATCAATATTAAAAGTGGGTGTATGCACGCCCGAGGTAATATCTTTTTCTTTGTTCATCACCCCAAGCCTGAAAAAACAGCCTGGGATTTTTTGCGTGTAATATCCAAAATCTTCTGCGCCCATTCGCATTTCTGTTTCTTCCACATTTTCTTTGCCTAAAAAAATTTCAGCTTGCGTTGTTGCTTCTGCATTTAATTTTTCATTGTTATAAACAACCGGGTATCCCACATCAATATGCAGATCGATTTCGGCCCCCAGGCTTTTTACCAGCCCTGTTGCTTCTTTTCTGATCAGCTCATGTGCTTTTAACCGCCATTCTTCATCCATCGCTCTAAAAGTGCCCATCAGTTTCACTTCGCTTGGGATCACATTGGTAGTGTGCCCTCCCTGGAAGGAGGAGATGGTCAATACGGAAGGTGAAAAAGGGTTCCTGTTGCGGCTGATGACTTGTTGCAATGCCACAACAAGGTGAGATGCTATCAAGATGGTATCAGCAGTTGTATGTGGCGATGCTGCATGCCCGCCTTTACCTTTAACGGTAATGTATATCTCATCAGCACTGGCCATTACCACACCACTCCGGAAGCTAAGCCTGCCAACGGGCAAGCCTGGGTGCACATGCAATGCCACGATGGCTTCAGGTTTTGGGTTTTCAAGAACATTTTCTTTTATTAATATGCTTGCTCCTCCCGGGTTTCTTTCTTCCCCGGGCTGAAATATAAGTTTGATTGTTCCTTCGAATTCGTTTTTTATTTCGCTCAAGATTTTTGATGCCCCCAACAGCACCGTGCTGTGCACGTCATGCCCACAGGCATGCATTACGCCTTCGTGCCGCGATTTGTAAGAGACATTGTTTTCTTCTTTGATTGGAAGGGCGTCCATATCTGCGCGCAAAGCAATAATTCTTTTCGAAGGATTTTTCCCTTCAATTAATCCAATTACTCCTGTATTTGCTTTTGTTGAGCAGGGTATATTGAATTCTTTTAATTTTTTCTGAATAAATGCCGATGTTTCGAATTCCTGGTAGCTCAATTCCGGGTAGGCGTGCAGGTGGCGCCTCACTTCAATAAATTCCGGGGCATAATATTTAGCGAGCTGTTTTATTTTTTCTTTTAGCATGGTGTGCAAAAATAAGCCATCCGTTTTTCCCTGCAAAAGAGGGGAGTAGCACATGCTGTAAATTGGCTAAACATACTCCGCGAGAGACAACTGGTCAGAGGTCGAGATCTTTTGACTTTACAGAAACAATCTTATAATCAATTGCAGATCCCCTGGAGCTTTTAGGGGCTTCTAAAGTTTTTGAAGAAGAAGGCTGGATATTTTGAAATGTCAGCGTTTCGGTCTTGTACAATTTTGAATTGGACAATAGGTATTGAACTTCTACAACGGCTTCGTCAATAGTAAAGTTAGAACGATTGTTCACTGTTATTTCAATATCGGATACCCCCCCAAAAAAACCTTTGTGATAGTCATTTGAAGAAGCTGTCAACAGGCTGTGTAAATATTTTTTAGACATCGCTTTTAATTCAGAAGCAGGTGATGGCGAAGGTTTTTCCTGGCCGGCATTGTTTTTATTGCCTGCCGAATCAACTTGCTGAATACTTATGGCAGGGTGTGTATTTGCAGTGTCCCTAAATTTTCTTGTGGGATGTTTTTCTGAATTGCTTTTTGCAATGCCAGGCAACAAATTATTTTTTTCATCAACAGTAACATTCGCACTGATTTTGGTTTGTAATGAATCAGGCGATTGCTGGGTTAAAGTGCCAACAGAAGCAATTGGTGCAGATTGTTGAGTTTTTAACGGGTCTGTAAATCCGCCTTGTTTCTTTTTTGTCACAGAACCGGGAAGCTGGTTTGCTGAGCCGAGGATCGTAATGGCGGCCATTACGCTGGCGCCGATGAGCAATACAGAAAAGACAGCCAACAAAATCTTTGTTTGCGTTTTCGATGAGGTATAGCCGTTGGATTTTTTTTGTGAAGCCGCGAGTTTCCTCATCAAATCAGCGCCATCAAAATCGTTGGGAACAATTTTTTCAGGGGCTTTCTTTTTTGATCGCAGGCCTTCAAGCATGGATACGTTGGTCAGCTCATTAAAATAATAGTTTTTTTCCTGGCAGGTTTTAATAGCAAGGTATATCGACTCGGAGTCTGCGGTTTTGGTAAGATACCCGTTTGCTCCCGATTGCATCAAGGCTGAAACCATGGAATGCCCTTCATGCATGGAAAGCACAATCACTTTCAGGTCGGGATAAAGTTTTCGGATTGAGCTCAGTGCAGAAATGCCATCCATCACAGGCATTTGGATGTCAAGCAACACTACATCAGCCTTGTTGTGTTTAAGCAGGTTAAGCAATTGCATGCCATTCTCTGCCTCGCCCACTACTTTGATGTCTTTTTTTTGGGCAAGGGCTGTTTTTACACCTTCCCGGAACAGGCCATGGTCATCGGCTATGACCACTTTGGCGATATCTGTATTGGGCATACCAGGTGAACCTGTTTCTTCTTTTTGGGAATTAGCTTGCCTATGTGCCTGGTAATTTTCTTTTTCTTCTCTTGAAAAAATATTTTTCCTTAGGTCCAGTGCCCTTTTGCTTACCTGTTGTTGATCGGTAGCGTCATCTTTGGAAGGGGTTGCCCTTTTTTCAATAGCGGGGATAATAACGGTGTCTTCACGGTTGCCGTTGCTATACAACTTGTTTTCTGTTGGAAAGGGGCTTTCAGCTCCAGCAACCATGCCCGATGATTGCCTGCTGGTAACCGGCGACGCATAAACATAGGGCTGCAATTCTTCAATCTCATCAGGAAAGCGCCAGCTAATGCTTTTGCCTTCCACCCAAACCAGGTCCGAAGCCCTAATGCCGGATGATTTTAATTCTTCCAATGAGTAGGGCCCTACTTGTTTATTATCGCGTAGTAGCAAATAGGAAAACATGATTCATTTTTAAAGTTTGCTGTTGCATCAATATAAGGTGCTTATTTTGCAAACATTTTCTTTAAGGGGTTCCATTCAGGTAGGCAGATTCATAGTATCCGAGCCAAAGTTATTGGTTCTATATGAATATTAAAATTTTATGAACGTTTTCCTTGGGGTTATTTTACGGATTCGCGACCACAAAAAAGCCTCCGGGACAAACTTCACAATCGTAAAAATTTATCCCGGAGGCCACCAGGGCATTAACAGAAGATTATTCCTCAATCTTTTTTTACAGTCCTAAAAACATACCAGTTGGCGAGGTTATCGCTTTTGAGAATAATTGACTGGTCAGCGCTTTCCAGGCTGATACTGTAACCTGGCTGGTGTTTTACAGTATATTCTGCCAGGCTGGTGATCCAGTAATTCGGGTAATTCGTTTTTAAATCTGCCTGCAACATCATAGGCAATTTGTCGGATGTTATGTTGTGGGCGACCCCGATAAAATCATCATCATCCGAATAGTAAGCAAAAAGCACATTGCTGCCAAGAAGAAAACTTGCTTTGTAATAATCATTTACCTTCTCCCATTGTACATTTTTAGCAGTAGAAAAATGCCGGCTGAAATCGGTTTTCACTGTGCTGGGTATTTCTTTGTTTGTTCTGTTGGCAAAAGAAGCGCCAAAGGTTAATAAGAATGCTGCTGTGAGCATTGCGATTTTCTTTTTCATTTGTTTAGTTTTTTATGATGAATAAATTGAAAGAATCAATAACGACACAAAAATAATCACGCTGCGCAACCTATTTCTTGCAAATGAGACCAGTTCGAGAAACTTAGCGACGAAACGGGGAATATCTTATAATATATTACCGGTTGGACAGCATTTAAAAATGGGGCTTTCTCTTTTAATGATAGGTTGTTTGTTAATAACCGGGAAATTTCTTTTTTTAATCATTGCCGTATGATTGCACGGCCAACCTTTTATTTTTTTAGCCTAAAGCCCAGCAGTGGTAATGCCGATGTACGAAGTACTACACAGGGCACTGGTGCTTGTATTAAAATACAAATTTCAGCACATCAGTAAAATGCAAATAAAGAATTCCTGAAGCAGAAAACTTGAAACTTGAAACCGATAATGTATTATTTTTGCGGCAATTAATTTTTTGCTATGAGTATTTTGGTGAATAAAAATTCAAAAATCATTGTGCAGGGCTTTACCGGAACGGAAGGAACATTTCATGCAACGCAGATGATCGAATACGGAACAAATGTAGTAGGTGGCGTTACGCCTGGTAAGGGCGGAAGCCAGCATTTGGACAGGCCCGTTTTTAATACCGTAGCTGATGCAGTGAAAAAAACCGGCACAAACGTATCGATTATTTTTGTTCCCCCCGGATTTGCCGCCGATGCTATTATGGAATCTGCCGAGGCGGGAATTGAACTGGTTGTGTGTATTACAGAGGGGATCCCCGTACAGGATATGGTAAAAGTAAAAAATTATTTAACGGGTACGCATACCCGATTAATAGGGCCCAATTGCCCTGGCGTGATTACTGCTGATGAATGCAAAGTGGGTATTATGCCGGGATTCGTTTTCAAGAAAGGGAAAATTGGCATCGTTTCTAAGTCGGGAACGCTTACCTACGAAGCAAGTGATCAGGTAGCAAAAGCAGGCCTTGGTGTATCAACAGCGGTAGGGATAGGTGGCGACCCCATTATCGGGACTACTACCAAAGAAGCCGTTGAACTGCTGATGAACGACCCCGAAACAGAAGGGATAGTGATGATTGGAGAAATTGGAGGCAGCATGGAAGCTGATGCTGCAAGATGGATAAAACAATACAGCTCTAAACCGGTAATCGGTTTTATTGCCGGACAAACAGCGCCTCCGGGAAGGCGTATGGGCCATGCCGGCGCAATAATAGGCGGCGCAGATGACACAGCCGCTGCAAAAATGAAAATAATGGAAGAGTGCGGTATTTCTGTGGTGAAAAGCCCTGCAGATATTGGCGCAACAATGGCAAAATTGCTTAAGAAATGATTGGGCTGGTGAAGCAAAAAATAATCGCCAGCAGGATGGTGCATAGCTAATTATTTGCCTCGACAAGCAAAACAGTTTTTTTTTTACGATGCCTTTTTTACTGGCTCATCGCACATTAATTTTCCACATTGTGTTGAAATCTTGTTCTGTAGTTAACAATACCAGCAGGTACTTTCGTATTGTTTTTTGAATCGCATTCCTGGATACTCTCGAAGACCTTTCTTTCTGGATAGCACAATCTGGTTTTGGAGGGCTTGGATTGAGTTGCGTTTATGGCAAATGCTCCTGTTTTTTTGGCTTTGATAATTCAAGCAGCATCTCATTTAGTAGTAGTTGATATACGTATTCCTTATCTATATTATTTAGCCTGGACTTTGTTGATCGTACACCTAAAGAAAACCCCCTCGAAAATTCGGGGGGATTTTTTTATAGTTGTTCCGGGAAACTATTTGTTCTACAGTCTTCAGTGGTAATCGTAATCTTTATAATCATCTCTGTCAAAATACCTGTGGCGGCGCAGTTTCCTGATTTCAAAACGCAATTGGGCAATCTCATGTTTTTCATGGCGTGCTTTTTCCCAGTTGCCAAAAGCCTTTGCCCGATCAAGTTCATTTAATTCATAACGGAGCTGTTGTTGCAGATAGAACAATTGTGACCTGTAATCAAAATTATTGCGGTTGTCAAAATGCCGGTCATTTTTGTAGGCATAATCCCGATTATCATTCTCGTGGCTCCAATCCTGTGCCTTAGTAACAACTGAAGTTAATAAGCACGAGACGATAAGAAGAGTAAATTTTGTTTTCATTTTTTTTGATTTTTGTTTAATTAAGATTGAATGCATTAATAAGAAAAGCGGGAAATGCGTTTGTTTAAACAGGAACAGTTAGCGTGGTGTTAATAATACCTTGTATATACTATTATAAGAATGGTGAATAAAGGGGAGAAGTAATTTTAAATTTTTGTTATGCTTCAACCTCCCGGGTTTAAAGCAGTTTATGCAAAAAAGCATAACCTTGCATCTCATTCATGCAAAACAAGAAGTAACTTTTAAAAAAACTTTCCATGGGCCGTAAATCTATAATCATCATAGCCAGCTTAATTATTACTATTGGAAATGCACATGCACAGGAAAGGCCATTCGATTATAATACCACATGGGGAAAAATTGATTCGTTGATTTTGAAAAAGGGGTTAGTGCAATCTGCTTTACAGGAAATTGACAATGTATATGCTCATGCGAAAAGAGAAAATAATGAAGCACAATTGATAAAGACCTTATTGTACAAAATGAGCATTCAGCAGAAGACTGATGAAAACGCACTAATGAACGGCACTGCTGCATTGGACAAAGAAATCCTTTCAATAAAAGAACCTGCAAAATCGGTTTTGCTGAGCATAGAAGCAGGGCTGTATTGGAGCTATTTCCAACAAAACAGGTGGAGATTGTATGACCGTACAGCGACAGTAAATTTCAAAAAGAAAGATCCCCTTACCTGGGGCATTGATGACTTTCATAAAAAAATCAGCGAACTATACCTTGCTTCCATTAAATATGAAGGTCTTTTACAACAAACAAAACTGAAACCCTTCGATGCTGTAATTATCAAAGGTAACGTGCGCAATTTGAGGCCAACACTTTTCGACCTGTTAACTCATCGTGCTTTGGAATATTTTACAAGTGATGAACGGTATATCAGTAAACCTGCTTATGCTTTTGAATTGAATAGCCCGGAAATTTTTGCTGACAAAAGCGTATTCTCGCGTTATCATTTTAAAATAACCGATTCAGCTTCCCTGCATTATAAAGCGCTGCAATTGTTCCAGGGCCTATTGTTATTTCATGATCACGATATAAAACCTGATGCGCTAATTGATGTAGATATTGAAAGGTTACAATTTGCCCATCAGTATGGGGTAATGGATAATAAAGATGAACTGTACTTCAAATCTCTTCAGAATATCACTGGCTCTTACCCCGATGAGCCTGCAGCCGCACAAGCATGGTACCTGCAGGCGCAACAATATGCCGACAAAGCTTCAAGATACAATCCTGTAACAGATACGGCTAACCGATTATCATACCTGCCTGCAAAACAAATTTGTGAAAGAGTAATGGCTCAACAAGACAGCTCGGAAGGAAAAGCAAATTGTGCTGGCCTTTTGCGCCAGATCAACAAAAAAGAACTAAGCCTACAGCTTGAAAAAGTGAATGTCCCCGCTTTGCCTTTCAGGGCATTGGTGAGTTACCGCAATTGCACAACACTATACTTCCGCATTATTAATGCAAACCGGGCTATCCGGGAGGGCCTCGGCAACCAATGGCAGGATGATTACTGGAAGAAAGTTACGCGGTTTGGGCCGATCAAAAGTTTTCAGCAGGTTTTTTCTGGAACAAATGATTATCAAAAGCACTCTGCAGAAATAAAAGTTGACAGCCTGCCTGTTGGTGAATACGCATTGCTGGCTAGCCCTGATGCTGATTTCAGCCTGGATAAAAGCCCAATAACTGTTGCATTCTTTTATGTGTCGAATATTGCCTATATTAATAATGGCAGCGATTATTTTGTGCTGAATAGAGAAACCGGGCAACCTATTGCCAGGGCAAGCGTGCAGGCATGGTATCAGTATTATGATGGCAAGCAAAATAAATACCTTGAAAGGAAAGGGGAGAATTTCAGCACAGACAAGAACGGCTCTTTTACGATCGTCCCATCAAAAACACAGAACAACAATCAGCTTAAATTGGAATTTACTACCTCAAACGACCATTTGTTTATTGACAACAACGCCTATCAATATGCTTATAGGGAAGATGGCGAAACGCCCACTGATAGAAATCAATATGAGAAAAAGAACCTGAGGTCATTTCTTTTCACTGATCGTTCAATCTATCGCCCGGGTCAAACCGTCTATTTTAAAGGAATAGTCACTACAAAAGATTTTGATACAAAACAACCGAAAATCCTGCCCCAATTCAAAACCAAAGTGATTTTATACGATGTGAACGAACAAGAAGCCGATTCAGTTTTTGTAACAACCAACGATTTTGGATCTTACAACGGCAAATTCAAGTTGCCGGAAGGCCTGCTAAACGGTGAATTCAAAATTGCTGACGACTCAACTGAAGGTGAGCAGGCTTTTTCGGTGGAAGAATATAAACGGCCAAAATTTTATCTATCTTATGATAAGCTGAAAGGCTCTTATCGCCTCAATGACACCATAGGGATCACTGGTTTTGCCAAAGCCTATTCAGGGAATAATATTGACGGGGCAACAGTAAAGTACAGCGTAACACGCCGTGCTAATTTTCCTTATCCATGGCTTTACTGGCGATGGGGCATGCCACAAAGTGCTTCACAGGAAATCGCCCATGGGGAAATCAAAACAAATGCCGCGGGAAATTTTTTCATCCGGTTTAAAGCCATTCCGGACAATTCCATCAGGAAAGAATTAGCGCCAGTGTTTGAATATGCTGTGAGTGCAGATGTTACAGATATTAATGGGGAAACACGAAGTAGCGAAACACAGGTTTCGGTAGGCTACAAGGCGCTTGACCTTTCCATTAACCTGCCTTATGGAGATAACCTTCCGGCCGACAGCCTGAAAAATATTCTTATCAAAACAAGAAACCTTTCCGGCGAATTTGAACCAACCAATGTGAACGTGGCGATATATAAATTGCAATCGCCTAACAGGCTGATCCGCCAGCGATACTGGCAACAGCCCGACCAGTTTGTGATGAACAAAGAAGAATACCTGAGGTATTTTCCCAATGATGAATACAGCAATGAGACAAAAAAGGAAACCTGGCAAAAGGAACAGAAAGTTTTTGAAAAAACAGATTCAACAAAAGAGAGCTCAATATTCTTCATTGACCGCTCATCGTTTAATACCGGATGGTACGTTATTGAGGCAACAGCTAAAGATAAATATGGCGAAGAAGTAAAAAACATAAAATATATCCAGCTATTTGACCCCAAAACAGGACGCCCGGCAAGCCCGCAATATAACTGGGCTTACGATAATTACCAGGTTGCTGAGCCGGGAAAAAAAGCAATTACTTCAATGGGATCATCTGCGAACGAGGTGTTCGTGATTGAAAAATCCGACTACAGGCCGGCAGTAAGCGACAGTTCCGTGCAATCAGGAGGCAATTGGCAAGCACATAACTATTCTTTCTTTCAGATGAACAACGAAAAAAGATCAACAGGTTTTATTGTTACCGAAAATGACCGGGGAGGGTTTGGTGTTTCTTATGCTTTTGTAAAAAACAATCGGTTTTATACAAGCAACAACATCATCAGCGTGCCATGGACGAACAAAGAGCTCTCCATAAGTTATGAAACCTATCGCGATAAAACCCTGCCCGGAAGTGAGGAAAAATGGAAAGTAAAAATTTCAGGATACAGAAAAGATAAAGTAGTTGCAGAGGTACTCACAAGCATGTATGATGCCTCATTGGATCAGTTTAATAGACATAGCTGGAGCACTCCAGATATTTACCAGGAAAATAATCCCTATAGCAAATGGGATAATCAAAGCAATTTTATTTCTGTTTTTTCGCAACAAACACAATGGAAAGAATACGAGGGCCCTTTTTTTAAAAAGAATTATGATCGGTTACTGAATACCGGATCTGAGGAAATGGGTTTGAGGATCCGTGGATATGCTTCAGCACTGATGGGGGATGTAAGCGGAGTGCAAATAATGAAAAAAAAACAACAATAGACCATCTGAAGTAGAGATGTCAAAATTTACTCCACCAAAAATTGTAAAGGATAAGGAAGAGGACACTTCAGTGGCCCTAATCGAAGATTTTAAACCAGCGCCAAATTCAAACATAAATAATCCCGAACAAACTTTGATCCGAAAAAATTTTAATGAAACGGCATTTTTCTTCCCTGATCTAAAAACAGATTCATCAGGCAATGTTGAGCTGTCATTTACTATGCCGGAAGCACTCACCCAGTGGAAATGGATGATGTTTGCGCATACCAAAGACTTGCGTTTTGGCTATGCAGAAAAATCCATTACTACTCAAAAAGAGCTGATGGTACAGCCAAATATGCCTCGGTTTTTTCGGGAAGGCGACCAAATATATGTAACAACAAAAGTGGTGAACCTGACCGATTCGGAGCTTACCGGCCAGGTGGAACTGCAGTTGTTGGATGCCACCACAAACCAGTCTGTTGATGGCTGGTTCCTGAATGTCCAGCCCAATCAATATTTTACTGTAGGCGCCAAGCAAAGTGAGCCGGTCACCTTTAGTTTGCAAATCCCATATCAGTTTAATAAACCGGTTACCTATCGGTTTATAGCCCGTTCAAACCAGCTCAGCGATGGCGAAGAAAACACCATTCCGGTTTTAAGCAACAGGGCACTGGTAACAGAAAGCCTTCCTTTGAATATGAATGGCACAGGTAAAAAAATATTCAAATTTGAAAAGCTCTTAAAAAGTGGGGAAAGCGAGACCCTCAATAATCATTTGCTTACGGTTGAATATACAAGCAACCCGGCATGGTATGCATTAGAAGCATTGCCCTACCTGATGCAATACCCTTATGAATGTGCCGAACAAACTTTCAACCGTTTTTATGCCAATGCGCTGGCATCAAAAATCGTGAGCAGCTCCCCTCGCATCAAAAGAGTTTTTGAAAACTGGAAGGCTGCTGATACTGCTGCTTTGCTTTCCAACCTTCAGAAAAATGAAGAACTGAAATCTGCATTATTGGAAGAGACCCCATGGGTACTGCAGGGGAAAAGCGAATCAGAGCAGAAAAAAAACATCGCCTTGCTTTTCGATATAACAAAAATGGGCGCTTCTCTTGAATCGGCAATCAACAAATTGCAGCAAGCGCAATTGGAAAATGGGGGCTTTGCCTGGTTCAAAGGAGGGCCTGATGACCGTTATATCACACAATATATCATCACAGGCATCGGGCATTTGAAAAAGCTAAACGCCATCCCTGCAAACCTGAGCGAAAAAATAGGAGAGATGGAAAAAGCAGCACTGCCTTATCTCGACAATAAAATAAAGGAAGACTATGATTATCTTATTAAACGAAAATCGAATCTTGTTTTAAATAACCTGGGGTATTTACAAATCCAGTATTTGTATATGCGCAGTTTTTTCAGTGAACAAAATGTCCCGGGAAATATTTTCAATGCAATGAATTATTACCGAAAGCAATCGCAGCAATACTGGCTTAGCCAGAATAAATATATGCAAGGCATGATTGCGCTTGCCCTGTACAGGACCGGAGACCTGCAAAGAGCGAAGGATATTCTTGCATCATTGAAACAAAATGCTATTGTGAATGAAGAAACGGGAATGTACTGGAAGGAGATTAGCTCAGGTTATTATTGGTATCAGCACCCAATTGAAACACAGTCTTTGTTGATCGAAGCTTTCAGCGAAATCAGTGCAGATAAGAAGGCCATTGCCGGTTTAAAAACCTGGCTTATAAAACAAAAACAAACGGAAGCCTGGCAGACCACCAAAGCCACCGCAGAAGCTTGCTATGCGCTACTGCTACAGGGCACAGACTGGCTTAATGAAAGCAAAGAAGTAAATATCCGGTTGGGCAATACCGTTATTTCTTCGGCCGGTAACAAAACCCAACTGGGTAGTGGTTATCTGAAAAAAACAATAGATGGCCATTTTGTTAAACCTGAAATGGGCAATATAGCTGTTAATATATCCCTGCCAGCCAGCTCATCAGCATCTCAACCAACCAATTCTCCCTCCTGGGGCGCTGTTTACTGGCAGTATTTTGAAGACATGGACAAGATTACCATAGCTTCTACTCCGCTTCAATTGACCAAAAAGCTATTTGTTGAAAAAAATACCGATAAAGGGCCGGTGCTTGAATCGGTAGGCGACAATGCAGTATTAAAAGTAGGCAGCAAAGTAAGAGTGCGCATCGAGTTAAAGGTTGATCGCAATCTGGAATTCGTGCACCTGAAAGATATGCGTGCTTCCTGCATGGAGCCTGTGAATGTGATAAGCGAATACAAATGGCAGGACGGGCTGGGTTATTATGAAAGCACAAAAGATGCCAGCACCAATTTCTTTTTTAGCTGGCTGCCAAAAGGAACTTTTGTTTTTGAATATTCGCTATTCATAACCAATAAAGGCCAATTTAGCAATGGGATAGCAACCATACAGTGTATGTATGCTCCTGAATTTACCAGCCATAGCGAAGGGGTAAGGATAAATGTTGAATAAATATTTCGTGCCGCGGTTTCAAATTGCGCCACGCTTATTTTTGCATTATGCATTATGACGTATTGATTATTGGCCAGGGCATTTCAGGAACTTTCCTTTCTCATTGCCTGCTCAAATCAAACCTCTCCTTTTTGATTATTGATGATGCGAGGCCCAATGCGGCCTCAAGAGCATCTTCAGGTGTTATTAACCCGATTACCGGCAGAAGGCTCGTGAAGACCTGGATGATTGAGGAATTGATGGCTTATGCAATAAAGAGTTACCGGCAAATCGGGGAAGACCTTGGCATAGAATGTATACAAGAAACGAAGATGATTGATTTTTTCCCCACCCCTCAAATCCGTGATGCTTTTTTGTCCCGTTATGAAGCAGATAAAACATTTCTTAATCTTCCGGAAAATGAAAATAATCTGCGGGGGTATTTCAATTATGATTTTGGTTATGGAGAAATCCGGCCCGTTTATCTCATCAATATTCAGCCTTTAATATCTTCTTTCAGAAAAAAAATGTTTGCTGCAGGAAAATTGCTCGAAGCGAATTTTAAGGCCACAAAACTAAAAGTCGAAGAACATAAAATTAGTTATAACGATATTTCAGCTGACAAACTGGTTTTTTGTGATGGCATGGAAAGTTTTACTAATCCCTGGTTCAAAAACCTTCCTTTTGCACCAAATAAAGGTGAAGCTTTGATTATAGAAGCGAAAGATTTTTATGCTGAGGATGTTTTTAAAAAGGGGATAAGCATAGTTCCTTTAAAAAACAATTTGTTTTGGGTCGGGTCAACATATGAGTGGAAATTCACAAACGACCAACCAAGTAAAACCTTCTGTAAAAAAACTGAAACGCTATTAAACCAGTGGTTGAAAGCACCATTCAAAATCATCTCGCATTTCGCCTCAGTTCGCCCCGCCACATTAGAACGGAGGCCTTTTGTGGGCTTTCATCCAGTGTATAAGAATATAGGTATCCTAAATGGCATGGGAACAAAGGGCTGTTCGCTTGCCCCCTATTTTGCGCACCAGTTAGTGCAGAATATTATTAATCGATCCCCAATCCAAAGAGAGGCTGATGTGCTTAGGTTCGAAAAAATGTTGAGGAGGAGTTAAGGCCAATAAAATAAAATGACTGACCTATCAACTTTCCAATAGCTGATTTAAAAATGAAAGAAGCCATTAAACCGCTTTCAATACATGCTTCTTTATAATGGTCATCCTTCCTTGCGTAAAATCGAGTGGGTTTTGGTTAAGTACCCTGGTCATTGATAAATATAATTCAGGAAGTTCGTGCCTGAACTTAACAGGGTTCTCAAAAAATATTTCTACTGCAACAGCCCAAAATTCGTGATAATTTGTCCCGGCATATTCGCCCAACAAATTTTTATGACCGTTCTGCATGTCAGCAAAAACTGGCCTGGCTACTTTTGAAAAATTATTGAACTCTCTTTTAAAATGCCGGTCTTCGTCTGTTTGGGTAATGAAGTTCACATAAGCAAGCGCATGAGCCATTTCGTGTAGGCCAATATTGCAGTTGGGAGCAAGCCCTGCTATGCCCTTGTTGAAATTATCCCATGACAAATAGATGCCTGTTTGGTCAACATGTCCCTGGAAGGGCCTTGAATAAACGCCATAGTGATAGTCATCGCGGATTACATAGATATCATCAAAATAATTAAAAAGAAATTTCTCAAGACCAAAAGTGAGCTGGACTGCCACCGCGCTTATCAAAATCGGCATTTCTGCCGTTTCGTTCACTTCTATATAATGAAAGCGCTTTGATTTATGGAATAAAAAAGTCCTGAAAAGAAATTTGTGCTGATCTTCAAGACCAAGCCTGTTGTAATATTTTAGCCTTCCGCAAACCACCGAGTGGTAGAAAGTCTCTTTGCTGGTAAATTTTTTTGCCTGGCGCCTGATATACAACCTATGAAAAAAATAGCTCAGGGGCTTGTGCAAAATAAGCACCCCGAGAACCAGTGAGCAGATGATTACAATTTCCATGAGGTCTCTTTTCTTTTGTGATTGTGAAAACAGAGAAAAGGCCTTACATAGAGACGATGGATACCAAAGGATAAAGCTTAGCTGAGCATAACCATCAGTTTATTAAGTTTAAAGGGGGATTTGGCTAATCTTGCAGGATAAAGAATCACGTGAGCAGAAAACAAGATAGAAACAATTTTCAGAAAATAAAAGCCCTTAGGTATGGTTTTTTAGGATTTTATAATTATGTGGCTATTAATCAATTTTCAATAACGGAAATATTTTTTTATAGGTAAGCGGATTTTGGCTCAGCAAATTGCATAAACCCAAATACAGTTCAGGAAACCAATCACTGGGGTGCCCCTGGGCTTTCGAAAAAGTTACAACCAAAACTGTCCAAAATTTTTTAAAATCAATTGCTGTGTAGCTGCTCATTAAATTTAGGCCACCGGCTTGCAACTGTTCAAAAAATAGGCTTTGCTACCCTTGAATGTTTTTTAAACCTGTCGTGAAGGCATCGGTCACGGCCTGCATCAACCATGAAGTTCAAGTAGGTCAATGCCTGGACAAGCTCATGTATGGAACTGAGATATGTGCCAAACGCAAATCCTTCTTTGCCATCCATACTTTTCGCTGACTGGCCATTAGCCCGCACAATAGATAAAGATTGCAAGAAATCCTTCCAGCGGATGCTGTCATGAGAATTGTTTGTAGAGCTTGTATGGCCCTGCAGCATAAGGCCAACCAGAAAAGAAACCTTCCTTCAATTGAAGGAAACAGGTTATTGATTTCGGTTGTATTCTCCATTCAATTTATGTGCTGCAATAAAGCTGGTAACCTGTATTGTGAAAGCAACACTTAAACCCAATTTTACAGTCAATACTATATTCATTTTAGCAAAGCCCTCTCTCAAAAATCATAATTTCGTACAAAAGCGCAATACATGAGAAGGAGCAAAAATGGGGTTTTGCAAAAGCGTTGTGCTTGCATGCGCTTTGCTTTTTGGGGAAATATTTTGCGAAACCCGATCTTCCTGCCATAGCTTGAAATCATTTGTTTTAAATTACCTTTGCTGCTCTTTAAAATTAAACGAAAACCAAGAAGGCATGTACAGGACGCATACTTGCGGAGAACTCAGGGCGAAGGATATTAACTTAGCAGCCACCCTCGCCGGATGGGCACAAACCATACGAAAGTTTGGCAGCATCACTTTTGTTGATTTGCGCGACCGTTACGGGATTACCCAACTATTATTTGGCGAAGAGCTTAGCGCTCAACTAAATGAAAATGCATTGGGGCGTGAATTTGTGCTGCAAGTGAACGGCATAGTACAGGCAAGGAGTAGCAAAAACATGGGCCTCCCAACAGGCGATATCGAGATCAAAGTGAAATCCTTTTCTATTTTGAACAAGTCCATGACGCCGCCATTTACTATTCAAGACGACACTGATGGCGGAGATGACCTTCGCATGAAATTCCGTTATCTCGATTTAAGAAGGAACGAAGTGAAAAAAAGCCTGGAACTGCGTTATGCAGTTAGCCGTGCTGCCAGGAATTATTTGCATGAAAATAATTTCATGGAAATAGAAACACCTTTTCTCATCAAATCTACTCCGGAAGGGGCAAGGGATTTTGTGGTGCCATCCAGGATGAATGCCGGGCAATTCTATGCATTGCCCCAAAGCCCGCAAACCTTTAAGCAATTGCTGATGGTGAGCGGTTATGACAGGTATTATCAAATCGTAAGGTGTTTCCGCGATGAGGATTTGCGTGCAGACCGACAGCCTGAGTTTACCCAAATAGATTGCGAAATGAGCTTTGTGGAACAGGAAGATATTTTGAACATGTTTGAGGGCATGATTAAATATATTTTCAAACAAGTAAAAGGTATTGATTATGCTGAAAAGATCCATCGGATGACCTGGGAAGATGCGATGTGGGATTATGGCAATGACAAGCCCGACATCCGCTTCGACATGAAAATCGCCAACCTGAAATCAGCGTTTAAAAGAAATGGCAAGATTGCTGCAACAGGCGAACTGATCAATGGTGCCGGTTTTGGCATATTTGATAATGCAGAAACGGTTGTAGCCATTGCTGTTCCCGGATGCATCGACTATACGCGTAAGCAAATAGATGAGATTACCGATTGGGTAAAGAGGCCACAAATTGGGATGCAAGGATTAGTAAACATCAAATGCAACGACGACGGTACTTTTAAAAGCAGCGTGGATAAGTTTTATAATGACGAAAAATTAAAAGCCATTGCGGCTTTTGCCAATGCAAAGCCAAGTGATTTGATTTTTATCCTGGCAGGCACAGAAGAAAAAACGCGTAAAGCGATAAGTGAGCTCCGTTTGGAAATGGGGCGCCGTTTAGGATGTAGGAAAAAAGAGGAATTTAAATTATTATGGGTGCTCGATTTCCCGTTATTTGAATATAGCGAAGAAGACAACCGCTGGGTAGCCAGGCACCACCCGTTCACTGCGCCAAAGCCTGATCACATTGGCACTATGATCTCTAATGACCCGGTTATTACAAAAGCGGCTGAATATTTGAAGCATCCTTATGCAAGCATTAAAGCGAATGCTTACGACATGGTGCTTAATGGAAATGAAATAGGGGGCGGCTCTATAAGAATTTTCCAGCGCGACCTTCAGGAAAAAATGTTTGCGGCATTAGGCATGGGAAGGGAAGAATCATTGCATAAGTTCGGGTTTTTGCTTGGAGCTTTCGAATATGGCGCGCCCCCGCATGGGGGCATCGCATTTGGGTTCGACAGGCTTTGTTCAATATTGGGCGGCAGCGAAAGCATCAGAGACTTTATCGCTTTCCCAAAAAACAATTCAGGAAGGGATGTAATGCTCGATGCGCCTTCAGCTATTGATGAAAAACAATTGAAAGAACTTTCAATTCAATTGAATGTTAAGTAACACATTGCCGGATCTGCACAGGCCTAAGCATTACCTGTTCAGTCATGTTAAAAAATAATATCGGTTTTGATGAAAAAAGCATTGGCCATCTCAAAAGTATTATCCTGGGGGAACCTGGTTATAGGCAGTATAATTGCATTGCTCGCATTGCTAAGCATAATAGCACTTCCTGCTATTGCAGTATTATTATCGGTTGTGCTGATTGGTTGCGTTGTGCTGCACAGTTATGCAGCTATTCAATTGCAAAAAAGCATTGTCAGCCCGGCAACCCCTCTTAACAAACAAACGCCCATTGGCATCAGGATGATGGGCTATATGGCTTTGTTTTTTGCAATCATGATGTTTTCCAATTCCATTTTCATGTTGCAGAATACAAAAGAACTAATAAAACAAGTATCACTGCCATCACAGTTAAGCCAGAAGGAGTTTATCAATATCATTCATTTCACAGGAGCCTTTGTTTTGCTTTTTTCCTTGAGCATAATCATTAACGTGATTGTGAATTTCAGGTTATTGAGATGGTACTTTGTTTCTGTGAACAACAATAACTATAACCAATAAGTATTTTTCACATTTCTTTTTCAATTTATTAACATGATCATTCGTTAATGAAGCCGAAAGCCCTGGTCATGAAAAAATTGTCTTTCCTGTTATTGGCCATCTTAACTATATCCTGTACAAAGCAGCAGGCAGGTCTTGGTGCATCAAATATATTGACCGAGGCCGATAGCACGGACATTTCGTATGGCACTGACTCTTATCAGAAGTTTGATATGTGGTTGCCTTCCGGCAGAAACAGCGACACAACCAAAGTAATGATCCTGATCCATGGAGGAGGGTGGACAAGCGGGGATAAAAGCGATTTCTCTTCAACTATTTCAGACATAAAAAAACGATTACCAGGATATGCCTTGTTTTCCATTAATTACAGGCTCGCAACCAGCAATGCCAATAAATTCCCCACACAGGAAAACGATGTGAAAGCAGCTGTTGAATTTATTTTTAACAAGAGGAAGGGCTTCAATGTTTCCGATAAGTTTGTTTTGCTTGGGGCCAGCGCAGGAGGGCACTTGGCTTTGCTTCAGGCCTATAAAAACAATTCGATGGTGAAGCCCAAAGCAGTTATTGCTTTTTTTGCGCCGACTGATCTGACGGCTTTATATAATAATCCTCCCTCTATAGCCACCCCATTGATTTTATTGGAAGCAACGGGCACAAGCCCATCTGTTAATGCTGATATTTATAACCAATCCAGCCCAATTAATTTTGTTAATAAGCAATGTTGCCCGACAATGCTATTGCAAGGAGGGCTTGACCCACTGGTGCCGCCTTCGCAAGCTATTTCCCTGCAAAAACTGCTTCAACAAAATAATGTGGTAAGCCAACTGGTTTATTATCCCTCTGAGGGGCATGGCTGGGCAGGCGCTGACCTGGTTGATTCCTATCAGAAGGTACAGGCATTCCTATACAAGAATGTGAAATGACATCTTCCTCAAAACATCATTTCCTGTCCATTTTTAGAAGTTGCCTATGAGCAGTGTATTAATTCTTTTTGTTGAAACCAAAAAAGGCCCATAAAAATAAGAATAGGCCAATGCCGATGAAAATGTACTTCAGTCCAGATGAACCTTCGTCCTCACGATTGGCGATACGGGTTTCGCATTCTTTCATATTCTGATAGATAGTAGGGTAACCAGGGTTCAGCCTGATTACTTTTTTAAAGAATTTCAATGCTTCGCCATAATAATGTTTATCGAAAGACTGAAGGCCTTTTGAAAATAATTCTGTGGCTGTGCTGATATCGGGCTCAATCCCCGCAGAGTCTGCGAACTCGTTTAATATGGAAACAGGGATTGAGAAATTAAGCCCTGCTGCAAGTCCTCCCGAGTTTTCAAGGCTGCCAAATGTTGTTAGCCCAACAACCTCGCCCTTGTTGTTGCATACCGGTCCGCCACTGCTGCCGTGGTTAATGTTCGCGTCCATCTGTATCACGGGCCACCCATGCACCGATTTTTTGATAGCGCTCACAATACCAGTAGTAAGCGTTGGCTCAATAGCTGATTCAGCAGAAACGAAATCATTATTGGTTACCGGCCCAGGGTATCCGTAAACATACAACTGGTCGCCCACTCTTGGCAGTTCATCATTTGCCAGTTTAAGCACAGGCAAATTGCTATCTGCATCGATTTTTAAAATGGCCACATCTTTCCCTGGCATAGGGTTTCCCTTGATAATGATATTTGCTGCTTTTGTTTGGGTAGAGTCGCCATTAGTAGTGTCCTTCCTATAAACTACATAAATGGATTTTTTCAAACCGTTTAACGTCATAGGGAAAAGCCTGGAATAAACCGAGGCATAAGTATCATATAAAAGCGCTTTTTGCTGGTCTGTGAATTTAGCTGCCCATGAGCTTTCGAGCGCATCAATGTTTGCCTGGGTGATTTGTCGGAAAGCAGTAAGTATAAATTGCCTTCTTATAAAAGAATTTTCTCGGTCTATTAAATGGCAATTTGTAGCCACATACCCATCGCCAGTAATAAAGAAACCAGTGCCCGTTGCCGTTATCTCCTGCGTCTGTTCAATATTGTCAGGAGTCCTTTTAAAGAACCTAGCCGGGTTGTCATACATTGTTTTTAAAACGATATTCAATTTCTGTTCTGCTGAAAAGATCGCACCCGCAGTATCTGCCCGTTGTATGGAATCAAGAAGTTTGTAAAAAATCCTCATGTCCATCCTCATTTTGTTCACATAAACGTTGGCAGAAAAAACAGTTTTGACCATAACTACGCCAGGCCTGTTCAGGGCATAATTTTGTGCCCCGGAAAATCCTTGCGCACATGCATGCTTTTGCATAGCGCAAGAAAAAAATAAAATAATGATTATCGATATTCTCATCCGCTCCTGCTTTTCTTTGTCATGCTCAATATCTCATAAAACTTTAAAATAACCAAGTTGTTGTACTATTGTATTTTAAATTTTATTAATGAGCCAGATTGATGCACCATTGGCAGAAAGGCTCCGGCCCCAATTGCTTGAAGGCCTGGTTGGCCAAAAACACCTTACGGGCAAGGGAAGCATTTTGCGGAATGCAATCGAACATGGAAAAATTCCTTCAATGATTCTCTGGGGGCCGCCCGGCACAGGTAAAACTACCATTGCAAATATCATAGCGCACAGTTTGAAGGCTGATTTTTACACTTTGAGCGCCATTTCATCGGGTGTCAAAGAAATTCGCGAAGTCATTGAACAAGCAAAACAAAAGCCCGGGGCAATTTTATTCATCGATGAAATCCATCGTTTTAACAAGGGCCAGCAAGATGCATTATTAGGAGCTGTGGAGAAAGGTATTATCACGCTTATTGGCGCGACAACAGAAAACCCTTCTTTTGAAGTGAACAGCGCATTGTTGAGCCGCTGCCAGGTATACGTACTAAAGCCGCTCAATGATACCGATCTTAAGCAGTTATTGACTACTGCTATGAAACATGACGGGAAATTGCAAAAAAGAAATATTGAGCTAAAGGAAACAGAAGCAATAATTGATATTTCAGGTGGCGATGCCCGAAAGTTATTAAACCTGCTTGAACTGGTTTGTAATGCTTTTGAAGGCGATGTGGTGATCACTGATAACAAGGTGATGGAAATAGCCCAGAAACGCGTGGTGTTATATGATAAGAATGGCGAACAGCATTATGATATCATATCTGCATTTATAAAGTCGCTGCGCGGCAGTGACCCTAATGCTGCGGTATACTGGCTTGCGCGTATGATTGAAGGCGGGGAGGAAGTAAAGTTTATTGCCAGGCGGATGCTGATATTTGCCAGTGAAGATATTGGCAATGCAAATCCTAATGCATTGTTGTTGGCAAATGCAACTTTTGATGCTGTCAATAAGGTTGGTTATCCTGAAGCCAGCCTGGTTTTATCCCAGTGCGCAACCTACCTGGCTTCGTCTCCTAAAAGCAATGCCGCTTTAAAAGCCATCGGCGCTGCTTCGGAGGCTGTTAGGAAATATGGGGATTTGCCCGTTCCATTGCATATCAGAAATTCGCCGTCCCAATTGATGAAAGACCTTGATTATGGGAAAGGGTATCAGTACAGCCATAGTTATGAAGATAATTTTTCGCCACAGGAATATTTGCCAAATGAAGTTTCAGGCTTTACATTTTTTGTTCCAGGGAAAAATGCTCGGGAAGAAGAGATGAGAAAATACCTGAAGAATTTGTGGAAGGAAAAGTATGGATATTGATTTATAATGCAGTTTGTGGTGAGCACGACGCAAACTGTGAACTCGAAACTGTAAACGATGGCCACCTGGATTTATAAAAAATTTGAAGACCTTACTGTACTTGAGCTATATGCTTGTTTACAATTGCGAAATGAAGTTTTTGTTGTTGAGCAACATTGTGTTTTTCAGGATGCAGATAATAAGGATCAATTTTGCTTTCATTTAATGGGATGGGAGCAAAAAAAACTTATTGCATACACGCGTATTGTTCCCCCGGGAATCTGCTATGAGGAAATTTCTATCGGCCGTGTCGTAACATCACCATCTGCAAGGGGCCGGGGGCTGGGAAGAGCGCTTATGCAAAATAGCATCAGCATAGCTTACTCTTTGTTCAGCAGCGCTTCATCAATAAAAATAGGGGCGCAATTATATTTGAAAAATTTTTATAAATCGCTTGGTTTTGTTCAATGTAGCGATATATACCTCGAAGACGGTATCGAGCATATCCGAATGATACTACAAAAAAAATAGTAAAACTCCTTTTTATTAAAAGAGGAAAATAAAATTTTTAACTCCAGCACACAAAAAGAATCTTTTTTGCGTTTCTTGTATTGAAATCTGGTTTTTATTATTTTGTAACTAGAATCCAAACCATCGAAAACTAAAAACAATATTCATGAAAAAGAGTTTACACTCCTTTGCTCAGAAGTGTGCCGTAACCCTGTCATTACTTCTCGCATTTCATTTTGCTTCATTCAGCCAATTATCAGCAGGCACTTATCTAGAAGGCGGTTTCACCATTGCTCCAATGGGTTTCCTAGGGGATCTTGGGGGGCATTATGGCAAAGGAACTACTTTCCTGAAAGACTATAATATGAATACTACCAAACTTTCCTATGGAGTATTCCTTGCAGCACACCCGGCGGAATGGCTCGGTGTTCGTGTAGCATTAAATTATGGTGGGGTAGAAGGCGATGATGCAAAAACCACAACTAAAGGAGGTATAGAAGAGGCGCGCAAAAATCGAAACCTTAACTTTCGTTCAAATATTTATGAAGGTTTCCTGGCACTCGAATTATATCCTACTGTATTCTTAGAAAATGACCCTACAGATGTGCAAGGAAGATTAAGGCCCTACGGCCTTCTTGGCGTAGGAGTATTCCATTTTAATCCCCAGGGCACATACACTGATCCATCAGGATATACAAGCTGGGTTGACCTAAGACCTTTGCATACAGAAGGAGAGGGGTTCCCTGAATACCCTACAAGAAAGGAATATAGCCTTACACAGATCAATATTCCCATGGGGATAGGTGTGAAATATTATTTCACTCAAAATCTCAATATAGCTTTCGAGATTGTTCATCGTAAGACTTTCACAGATTATATTGATGATGTGAGCACACAGTTTGTTGACCCAAGCGTGTTTTACGCACACCTTTCTCCGGCGATGGCACAAATTGCCGATCAGATGTCTAATAAAAGCCCTTTGCGAGGTGTTCCGAATAGCGGCTATAACCCGGGAAACAAGAGAGGCGATCCCAGCCAAAATGATGCTTATTTCACAATGGGCTTCAAAATCGGTATCCGAATTGGTTCCGCCAGAGAATCTGAATGGAGAAATTCAACTCGTTGCCCGGTCATGAGGTTCTAACAAATTGGCATAACAAAATATAAGCCTGCCACCAATTTTTTTGCATGAAGAAAATTATACCTGAAAAAAAGACATCTCTGCAATTTTGTTTAACTGTGTTGGCCGCATTATTTATGATGGTTGTATTTTCTTCAGCTAATGTTTCATCAGGAAACCTAAAAAAAAACTGTTCATTCGTAAAAGATTCCATTTTCGTCAACAAGCTTTCTGTTAATAAGAATTATTCCATCAGATTTTCTTCAGGTGATCTGCCCAGGAAGCTTTTGATTACAATAAACAAAGAACAAAAAAAGAATTACCATTTCTACATGTTTGATACAGACGGAGTTTTAAAAGCGCAAATTGATATCCCTGGCAATGAAAATATCTCATTCGTAAACATCGAAAAAGGAAACTATTATTATGAAATTTTGTGCGATGAAGAAAAAATCGAAGTTGGAAAATTAATGGTTAGATAAATACAAGTTATTATAAATTTTATGACTGATCAACCAATAAGCAGCAGGGAAATTAGTAAAATCTGATATCCGAAAACAAGGTTATTTATAACCTGATCCGTTCCCTATTTTAGTACCCATAAACGATTTTATTGATCACTCCCTGCGCCCGCTTATTGGAATTTTTAAAAGCCTTATGTCCTGAACCCTAATACAACCCAATAGCCGTGACGAATAGTTGCGGCTATTTGCTTTTTAGAAGTGGTAAATGAAAGGTTATAAATAATCGCATGCCATCAGGAAAAAATACGCTTTGATGCTATTTCAAAAATATTTCAGCAGCATGCTGCCAGTCTTTTATTCTTTCAAAATGGTTTTCGTTCAAATTGTGTGGTGCTGAAAAAAGATATGCTTTTCCATTAAAATGGGTTAAGTGCCTCGCATGGTCATCAATCATAATATCACCATGCATTATTTTTTTGGTGCCGCATAAAACAACCTGTTGCCAGTTGAGAAAGGGAAAGTGTTCTTCCAGCCAGTCAAACTTTTCTTTTAATGAATTGGGGAACTCAGTTGCGGCAGAAACAATAAATAGCTCATACCTTTTATTCATTTCATTGATTACTTCAATACTGTTTGGCATAACAGGAAGATTTCGGAAAAAACCGGGCTCAAATAATTGTTGGCGCACTATCTTTTGATGTTCCTCAGGGAACCCTTTTACAAGCGATTGGCCTTCCAGCATTTTTGGGTAATCGATATTTCCGACAAAGTTGTCTTTATACCATGTTATCATGCCGCTGGTGGTGTCGGCAATGACTTCGTCCATATCAACTAAAACTCTTTTCATAATTTTCTTTGTGGCAAATTAAGTCATGAAAATTTCATGTCATTCCAATTCCTGTTTCAAAAATTTGGCAGTAAAACTTTCTTTGTTCTTCACCAAGTCTTCAGGTATTCCCTCAAATAAAACTTTTCCACCTCCATCACCTCCTTCTGGGCCAAGGTCAATAATATAATCAGCTACCTTTATCACGTCAAGGTTATGTTCAATAACCAAAACCGTATTGCCCCTGTCAACTAATTTGTTCAGCACATTCAGCAGGTGACTGATGTCTTCAAAATGCAAACCTGTAGTAGGCTCGTCTAAGATATAAAATGTTTTTCCGGTGTCTTTTTTCGATAGTTCGGTTCCCAGTTTCACCCGTTGCGCTTCCCCTCCGCTTAATGTAACAGCAGATTGGCCTAGTGTAATATAGCCGAGCCCCACTTCCTGCAATACCTTTATTTTTCTGTATAGGAAAGGTACGTTCTGGAAAAAGCCTACCGCTTCATCAACTGTCATATCCAGCACATCACTAATAGATTTGCCTTTATAGCGGATTTCAAGTGTTTCCCGGTTATATCTTTTTCCATTGCATTTTTCGCAATGTACATATACATCAGGCAAGAAATTCATTTCGATGACACGCATTCCACCGCCTTCGCACACATCGCATCTTCCGCTTTTGACATTGAAAGAAAAACGGCCAGCATTATATCCCCTTATTTTAGCTTCAGGCACCGATGCAAATAAAGTACGGATATCAGTAAAAAAGCCGCAATAGGTTGCCGGGTTGCTTCGTGGTGTTCTTCCAATTGGCGACTGATCAATTTCTATCACTTTGTCAATATTTTCCAATCCTTTTACTGACCGGTATTCCATCGGCACAGCTTTTGAACCGTAAGCGTATTTGCTCAAAATAGGATATAGTGTTTCATTGATCAAAGTGGATTTTCCGCTGCCGCTTACTCCGGTTATTACTATAAATTTCCCTAATGGGAATTTTGTGTCAATATTTTTTAAGTTGTTCCCTTTAGCGCCTTTTATTTCAATTGCCTTTCCATTTCCTTTTCTTCTTTGGCTTGGCACTTCAATTTTTTTGTGCCCATTCAGGTAAGAGGATGTAAGCGTATCCAGCCTCAACAAATCTTCAGGATTCCCCTGTGCAACGATTTTCCCTCCATGAAAACCAGCCCGTGGGCCAATATCAATCAAATGGTCTGCAGCCATCATAATGTCTTTATCATGTTCTACCACCAGCACACTGTTGCCAATGTTGCGCAAATTTTTTAGGGCAGTTATCAATCGATGATTGTCCCTTTGATGAAGGCCGATGCTAGGCTCATCGAGGATATACGTAATGCCTTGTAACTGCGAGCCTATCTGTGTAGCGAGCCTGATTCGCTGCGATTCGCCACCACTCAGTGTTCTTGAAGGCCGATCTAAAGAAAGATAGGTCAATCCAACATCTAAAAGGAACTGTAAGCGTTCTTTTATCTCTTTTAAAATATCTTTTGCAATAATATTTTGTTTATTATTCAACCTTTCTTCGATCTGGTCAAACCATCGCATCAATTTGTTCAGGTTCATGCTGCTTAGTTCGGCAATATTTTTCTCAGCTACCCTAAACCACAAACTTTCCTTTTTTAGTCTTGCTCCATTGCACGATTCGCATTTTTTTAGCACCATATATTTTTCCACCCAGGCCCTTAAGGTTTCCGTGCTGTATGAAGACGAAAACCATCGTTTCAACATGGGTATTATCCCTTCATAGCTGCCTGTATAGGTATCCGGAATGGTTTCATCGCCCATATCCACATCAAAACTTTGAGCGGCATTTCCATCTCCATACAATAACAAATGAAGGTGTGGCTCAGGCAAGGTTTTAATGGGTTTATCCAGGCCTATTTTATGCTTTTTTGCAAACCTTGCGACCTGCTGAAATACGCTGGCGTCGCGTTCTTCTCCCAATGGGGCAATTCCCCCTTCATTAACGCTTTTTGTTTTGTCTGGGAGAACTTCATCAATACTTATCGTATAAACATCGCCAAGGCCTTTGCAGGTAGGGCATGCACCGTATGGCGAGTTAAAAGAAAAACTGTTTGGAGATGGTTCTTCATAACTGATGCCTGTTTCTTCGCACATCAGTTGTTTGGAGTATTGAATGATCCTTTCATTATCTTTCAACAGCACAAACATCAGGTCTTTTCCGACCTGCAAAGTTTTTTGTACGCTCTGGCTCAAGCGCACTTTCATGTCGCTTGTCACAGCGAGCCTGTCGATCACAATTTCAATATCATGAATTTTATAACGGTCGACCTGCATTTTCGGGACAAGGTCCCTGATCTCGCCATCAACTCGTACTTTCAGGTATCCTTTTTTTCGGATTTCTTCAAACAATTCCCTGTAATGTCCTTTTCTGCCCCTTACTACAGGCGCCAGCAACGAAATTTTTTTGCTGCTGAATTTCGAGAACACGTTTTCTACGATTTCCTCTTCACTGAATTTCACCATCTTCCTCCCGGTGTGGAAAGAGTAGGCTTCGCCAATCTTTGCATACAGCAGCCTAAGGAAATCGTACACTTCTGTTACGGTCCCGACAGTGCTCCTGGGGTTTTTATTTGTTGTTTTTTGTTCAATCGAGATCACCGGGCTAAGGCCGGTAATCTTGTCTACATCCGGCCTTTCCATATCGCCAATGAATTGCCTGGCATAAGCTCCGAAGCTTTCCATATAGCGGCGTTGCCCTTCAGAGAAAATGGTGTCAAAAGCTAAAGAGGATTTCCCGCTTCCGCTGATCCCCGTTATTACTACCAATTTGTTCTTAGGTATCCTGATATCAATATTTTTCAGGTTATGTGCCCTGGCTCCGAATACTTCAATGGCATCGTCTGCTGCTAAGCAGTCGCCGTTCAGTTTTGTTTCTGGAATCATCAATTATATCCGCTTCTGTTATTTGTGATTGAAACTAAGGTAAGAACAAAACTAATAAGGTTTGGTTGAATGGTAACATGGAGAAAAAGAAAACCGGCATTTTTGAAATGCCGGTTTATCGGGTACCTTATACAGAGCTTATTTATGTAGCGTGATTGTCGGGGCGTTGATTACTGAAGATGAATCCACAACAATGTTGTTGATTGTTGTGTCATTGTAACCATTGTGCCCGTAAAATACTAGCGAATAGGTGCCAGAAGTTATACCAACAAACTGGTAATAGCCTCCCCAGCCGGGTATTGTATATAAAGTGTCTGTGCCCTTTATAGCTCCGACTAAAGGCGCAGCGGCATGGGGATACACCAATCCCTGGATTTTAGAAAGCTTTACTTTGTTGTAAGCTACAACATAAGGTTTAAGATAGAAAGTGCCGCTCCAGAAAAAAATAGACCTGTGCAGGTTGAAATCGAGCCATAATTGGAAGTCATTATTGGAGATGTTGTGCACATTTTCCCTCCTGACATTAATATCAAAATAAGGATGGAACCCAAACACTACAAGTGGGTAACTGGTAAGGCTATCTGTAAATACCGCATTGTCTGAACCTAAAGTAATGCGCACTTTAATTACTTTACCAGATGGATATGTGCCAGAGCCGAGCAAAGTATCAGCACCATTGCGCAATTGGAGCAGATTATATACACCTGGTTTGATGGACAGGGTATCCCATATTAATGATTTATTGTTTTGCCCTCTTTCATGCCCGCAAAAGCCAGGATTCCATTGGTCATCGTCATCAGGTGCATTTTGATGATTGGCAGTATCAACCAAGACGGCAACCTGCCTAATATCAATCATTACTTTATAATAGCTGATTGGCCCATCATTAATGTAGATTGACATTTTTGAATGGCCGGGAGGAATGGTTGAAGAAGGCGAATTGTCTTTAGTGCAGGCTGTTGCTAAAATAATCAAAGCAAGGCTACCTGATACGGCGAGCCATTTTCCGATTGTTTTCATGTTTGTATAGTTTTTGGTAGATTTTTCTCGTTTTAATGTTTTCAAAAATCATTCCACGGTTAGACAGGTACCGTTAATAAATTCTTAACAAGGGATTATACGGTTAAGGATATCAGCAGGTTGTTTTTACAGAAAATACTGTTCGGATTCAAATAGACTACTACGTTGCAGAAAAGTTTAATGGCCTTCAAAATTTATTTTTTTTTGTAATCGGTTTCATTTGAAGCTTTTAAGAAGTGAAGAAGTCAAGTTCGAGTTTTTATAGACGACCTGGCACCCAAATAATTTCAACTCTGTTTGGCAATATCAACTTGCTCGATATATCTTTGCGACAGTTCTTTATAGTTCTCTTATCAAGAAAGGCTGAGGGACATGGCCCGAAGAAGCCTTGGCAACCTGTAATGCAGAACTTATAGTAAAGCGTAAGCAAGGTGCCAACTCCACCCCGATTGGCAATATCGGGAAAGATAAGTCAGATACATGCTTGCTGATATCATTTCAAAATATGGCAAACTCTTCTGGCTTTCAGAAGGGTTTTTTTATATCCCCTCATTTCCTTTGCCACATGCCTTCTTGATTTACGAATTTAGTTTTGCTTTTAAGATGTTTAGTAAAAGCGGTGAACAGAAGAAAAAAAATAATAGTAAAATGTTTTGTTTTGTAAAAAGTCTATTAAATTTGTTGGCTACTAACACACATCATGTTTTTTGCACAACAAAATATTTTCTCTTGCACTCAACAAATTTGTTGTATTTGGTGTTGCTGTATGCCGCAAGGCATACTTTAATTGTTTCTCTAACCTATAAAGGCTTTAATTGTTTTCTTCTTGATAAAGTTCAAGCTCATCCTTTGAATACAAATTATTATTTCATCTAAAAAAATCACTTTATGAGCATCCATCATTTTGAAACGCTTCAGCTTCATGCCGGTCAACAAATTGATCCCACAACGAAAGCAAGGGCTGTTCCGATTTATCAAACCACCTCATACGGTTTTGACAATGCCGAGCATGCCGCAAACCTTTTTGGCCTGAGACAATTCGGCAATATTTATACCCGCATTATGAACCCAACGACAGATGTGTTTGAGCAGCGCATTGCTGCGCTGGAAGGCGGGGTTGCTGCACTGGCTACGAGTTCAGGCCAGGCAGCTCAGTTCCTTGCACTAAACAATATCCTTCAAGCAGGAGATAATTTTATTACTGCCAGCTATCTGTATGGCGGCACATATAACCAGTTCAAAGTAGCATTTAAACGCCTGGGCATCGATGCAAGGTTTGCCGATGGCGATAATGTGGAAAGCTGTGTAAAACTTATTGATAAAAAAACGAAAGCCATTTATCTCGAAACTATCGGTAACCCCCGTCTTAATGTCCCCGATTTTCAACAATTCGCAAAACTGGCAAAAGAATACGAATTGCCATTGATTGTGGATAATACTTTCGGTACAGGCGGATATTTGTTCAGGCCAATTGAATGGGGCGCTAACGTGGTGGTCGAATCGGCAACAAAATGGATTGGCGGCCACGGAACGGTAATCGGCGGGGTAATTGTTGACGCCGGAAATTATAATTGGGGCAATGGGAAGTTCCCCCAGTTCACCGAGCCTTCTGAAGGGTACCATGGATTGAAATTCTGGGAAGTCTTTGGAGAAGGGAACCCCCTGGGCTTGCCCAATATTGCTTTTGCTATCCGGGCAAGGGTGGAAGGCTTAAGGGATTTTGGTGCGTCGCAGGCTCCTTTTAATTCTTTCTTGCTATTGCAGGGCCTGGAAACTTTGTCGCTAAGGGTACAAAGGCATGTTGACAATGCATTGAACTTAGCACAATGGCTGGAACAGCATCCGTTAGTGGAATTTGTTCAATACCCCGGGTTGAAAAGCAGCCCTTATCATGAACTTGCAAAAAAATACCTGAAAAATGGTTTTGGCGGTGTACTGAATTTTGGGGTGAAGGGCACAAAAGAAAATGCCAGCAAATTTATCGATTCGTTGAAGCTCGCAAGCCACCTGGCAAATATGGGCGACGCTAAGACACTGGCTATCCATCCGGCAACCACAACACATGAACAGTTAAGCGAAGCAGAGCAGATTGCAGCAGGAGTTCAGCCAAACCAGGTACGCATCAGTGTTGGGATCGAACATATTGAAGATATAAAAGCTGATTTCGAACAGGCATTTGAAAAAGTGTTCGCAAAAGAATTGGCATAAACGCGGCAAACAATAAACAGGAAGTCATTACATAGCATTGCCGGGGCGATAGAATAACTATTGGGCATCGTGCGGCACGCCGTTCACCTGCATAATGTTTTTTGTACATTATTGAATGGGTTGGTGGCTGTTGAAATGGTATTTTTCTGCGCTGTCCATCAGCGCCTGGGCCAATGGGCATCGATGTTCAATAAATACCTGGTATGGGTAACACAAAAAATTTAAAATTGCCTACTAAATCATTCCATAATAAAGACCCATTTGTTCTTGAATCGGGTATTGTCATCCCTCAATATCACCTGGCATATACAACACATGGGCAACTGAATGAAACAAAAGACAATGTAGTATGGATTTTTCACGCACTCACAGCCAATAGTGACCCGGCAGAATGGTGGCCTGGGCTGGTAGGAGAGGGGAAATTTTTTGATCCTTCTAAATATTTTATTGTATGCGCAAACATGCCGGGCAGTTGTTACGGCAGCATTGGCCCCCTGGACATAAACCCGCATACACATAAGCGTTATTATCACGACTTTCCTTTCTTTACCCCGCGGGACATGGTCCGGGCTTATCAGCCTTTGCGTAAATTTTTAGGGATAAAAAAAATCAGGATCGGGATTGGCGGGTCAATGGGCGGGCAGCAATTGCTGGAATGGGCAATTGAAGAGCCGGAGATTTTTGAATTTATTTTCCCTCTGGCTACCAATGCGCAACATTCTCCATGGGGCATTGCATTCAACGCTTCACAGAGGTTATGTATTGAGGCTGATGCAACATGGAAAGAAGAATATCCTGAAGCTGGCGTTGAAGGGATGAAAGTAGCAAGGTCTGTGGCATTGATTTCATACCGGCATTATGAAACATATTTACAAAGCCAGCATGATGATGACAACCTGCAAATACAAAACTTCAAAAGCGAATCTTACCAGCGCTACCAGGGCGAAAAGCTGGCAAAGCGCTTTAATGCTTTCAGTTATTATAAACTTAGCCAAAGCATGGATTCGCATAATGTGGGGCGCGGGCGTGAAACCGCAGAGAAAGCTTTGCAAAGGATAAAAGCTAAAACACTTGCTATCGGTATAGAAACAGATATTCTTTTCCCGGTAGTTGAGCAAAAATTTATTGCGGGAAACATTCCGGGCGGCGTTTATAAAAGCATTACTTCAAATTTTGGTCATGACGGGTTTTTGCTGGAATTTGAATCCATAAGCGAGCTGATCGAGGAATTTATTCGTTCAAAAAAAATTTCAACCCCTAAATTTGCTGCAACAAGCTAAAATAATCTGTAAATAAATAATGCCCGTTTTCGGGAATACCTTTTGGGGATATGCAAACGGGCCTGGCCGGAAAAAAACAAATAAAGCAAAAGAAACAAAAAAATGGACGCACATAAGCAATTGACCATCGGGTTATTCGGATTTGGGACAGTGGGAGAGGGGCTGTATAAGGTGCTTCAACAAACCCCTTCGCTGAATGCAACTATTAAAAAAATCTGTATCAAAAATCCTGAAAAGAAAAGAGATGCCCCCGCAAATTTGTTCACTACAGAACGAAATGAGCTCCTGTTCGACCCGGAAATAAATGTAATTGTCGAAGTGATCAATGAAACAGAGCCTGCTTTTCAGATTGTCTCCACCGCGCTCAAAAACAAGAAAGCTGTAGTAAGCGCAAGTAAAAAAATGATTGCAGAACATTTGCCGGAGATGCTGGAATTGCAACAACAAACAGGTGAGCCCTTTTTATATGAAGCCTCATGCTGTGCTTCAATACCTGTTCTAAGGAACCTCGAAGAATATTATGATAATGACCTGCTTCATTCTATCCAGGCCATAGTAAACGGCTCCACGAATTTCATTCTTACAAAAATGTTTGAAGAAAAACTTGATTTTCATGAGGCCCTCTTATTGGCCCAGCAACTGGGTTTTGCAGAAAGCGATCCTGCATTGGATATCGAGGGCCATGATGCGGTAAATAAATGGGCCATTATGCTTGCTCATGCTTATGGAATAATTGAGCATCCTCAGAAATTGGTGTTTAATGGCATCGAAAATGTCAATCTTGGTGATGCGGCTGTAGCAAAAGAAAAAAATCACGATATAAAACTGGTGGCCCAGGCAAAAAAATTGGCCAACGGAAAGGTAGCAGCATTTGTGCTGCCCCAATTTGTTAAACAAGAAAATCATCTGGCATTTGTGAGGAATGAATACAATGGAGTGGTAATTGAGAGCGGTTTTGCTGACAAACAATTTTTCTATGGAAAAGGTGCAGGTAGTTTTCCTACTGCATCAGCAGTACTGAGCGACATATCTGCACTACGCTATCAATATAAGTATGAATACAAAAAGCTGTATCACCATGTGCCAAATAAACTGACAAGCGACTTTTTTGTGAAAGCCTATGTCAGTTTTGATGATTGGAAATTCATTCCCAGAGAAAAATTTGAATGGATCGAAGAATGGCACGCCGGCGAAGCAAGAAAATATCTTGTAGGCGGCCTTCATTTTAGCGAACTGCAAGAAAATAGCTGGTGGAAAGAAAACAATACTTCTTTGATTTTGCTGCCAGATGCTATTATTGAGGACATTGAGATCAGGAAACTAAAAAAGAAAAGCCTTGAGCTGGCTGGTGTTGTGTAAACAGCCTGGTCTTGACGCTACAGAAGCAAAAAGGACTTCAATTGCCAAAAACGTATTTTGATTGATAGCACTTCCCCATGGGCAGCCGTATTATATAAAAAACATCATCGTCATAATAATGTTTTTGGTATAGCAATGAGCACAGGCAAGAACTTTATTCAGTAATTCTTATTGACAGAATTGGGGCCTTGCGGATAAGCAGAATCGAAGTTGTTTTAGTTTGTGATTTTTTTGATCGTTCAATCTAAAATCACTCCCACCGGAAAATTTTTATTGTGATGATACTAATAAGGGTTGCCCAAATGACCAACCCAATAACCTGCTCAGGTATTTGCCAGATATGCAACCCTTCGAAAGCAATTTTCCTTAGCCCATCCACAAAAAAAGTGAGTGGAAGATATTTGCAGAATGTTTCGAGCCAGTGTGGGTAGCTGTCCACAGGAAAAAAAAGCCCGCACAACAAAATTTGAGGCAGGGTAATGGTGTTGGCGACTGGCGCAATAGAACTTTCATTTTGAACAATCCCGCTGATAACAAAGCCTATGCCTAAAAAAATAATCAATGCAATAACAGACAGCAGCAGCATTTCAAGGAATGTGAAGAGGCCATTGACAAGCGTGAAATTAAAAGCAAGATAACCAAGTGCTACCATGATGCTGAAACCAATGACCTGGAAGAACAGGCGGCTGAGCAGCTCGCCCAATATAAGATAGCTGCGCGAAATGGGCGTGGCAAAAAAACGTTTCAGCACCTGGTTCTGCCTAAGGCCAAAAAGCAAAAATGAGGAACCGAATACACCCGCCATCAATAATGAAAACCCTAACTGCCCCGGCAAAATGAAATCGATTTGCCGGTAGAGCCTTCCCGGTATAGTTGTTATTGCTACTGTTGCCGTAGTCGGGCTTTTAGGGAACATCTTTTCATTCATATTGCTAACGGCCTGGTTAATGACGGATTCCAGCAGGCTTAATTTATTGATAGCAGAATTTGAGGTAGTAAGACTGATCCGGTAATGTGGGAATGGGCTGAAAGGCGCATCGTTCATAACGTTCAGTATGGCTGTTATTTGCCCCTTTTGAAGGTCATCCATCATTTTATCCATCGCTACATTGGTTTGAGGCTTTATGATGGAGATGGATTTGATGACTTTGAAAACAATATTGCCGGTATCGCAGCCCGGCGCAATGCCTACCTTTATATTTACCTGCGAATTATCGACCATAGACCCGAAAACAACAATAAAAATGATGGGAAATAAAATGGAGAACACTACGGAAGTAGGGCTTCTCAGGGTAGCCAGCAGGCTTGCCCTGGCAATAGCAAATGCGGCGCTTAGTTGGTTATAATCCTGGGGCATAAAAATGTTGAACCAATTGACTGGTAGTTGTGGTGTAACTGATCACCTATTATTTGTCTAATATACGTTAGTTGGGTTAAGTTTAATCAGGCTGGTGTTTTACAAGTTTCCGGCAGGAATAAAATAAACCTGTTTTCAATAATTGTTTTTAATTTTAGTACATCTTTAGTCACGCATTTAATACAAAATAAATTTATGAGCTTAAAAAGGAGAGATTTTATTAAGCTATCGGCTGGAAGTGCAGCAGCAAGCACAGCAATGGTTTCCGGGATAGCTCCTTTCGCATCGTTATCGACTGCAAATATGCGGGTATTTGAAAAATTGGAAAAGATGACGGGTGATGTTGTGCCCATTTCGTTAGAAGAAAGGCAGTCGCGCATTGCAAAAGCGCAACAGCTAATGTCTGAAAACAACATTCATGCGCTGCTTCTTGATTCCGGCACTTCACTGGTGTATTTTACAGGCATTCATTGGTGGCCAAGCGAGCGCACTATGGTTGCGATCATTCCTGCAAAAGGGGAAGTAAAATATGTGGGCCCCGCTTTTGAAGCCGACAGGTTGCGTGAGCTTATAAAAATTGGTAATGAAGTTCGCACTTGGGAAGAAGATGAAAGCCCATATAAAGTGATTGCAGGTGTTTTGAAAGATTATGGCATCAGCACAGGGAATGTGGGCATTGAAGAAAGGTTGCGGTTTTTTGTTTATGATGGGGTGCGAAAAGAAGCACCTGGGATTAACTTTGTTAGCGGGGACCCGGTTACCATCCCCTGCCGCATGATAAAATCTCCTGCCGAGATCGCATTGTTGCAGAAGGCTAATGATATTACACTTGCTGCAATAAAAATTGTATCAGAAGAATTAAAAGAAGGGATGTCGAATGCGCAGATATCAAGTATGATTGGTGAGGCCCAAAGAAAATTAGGTGGCGCAGCAGACGGCGCCCTGGTAAACATTGGTATATCTTCTGCTTTGCCTCATGGCAGCATAAAGCCGCAGCATATCAAAAATGGAGATATTGTGCTGATGGATTGTGGCTGCACTGTTGAAGGATATTGTTCAGATATAACACGTACTATTGTATTCGGTGCGAAACCTACCAAAAGGCAGCGTGAAATATGGGGCCTGGAAAAGAGAGCGCAAGATGCCGGGTTTGCTGCTGCACAAATTGGCCAACCTTGTGAGAACGTAGACATCGCTGCGCGAAAAGTGTTGATCGATGCGGGTTATGGGCCAGGATATAAATTGCCTGGATGTCCCCACAGGACGGGCCATGGTATTGGCATGGATGGGCACGAATGGGGAAATATGGTGCTTGGCAACAAACAACCGTTACAGGCAGGCATGTGTTTCAGCATTGAACCTACTATTGTCTTTCCGGGCGAGTTTGGGATAAGGCTGGAAGATTGCGCACATATTACCGAAGATGGGCCGAAATGGTTTTCAAAAACAAGCGGATCAGTAGACCATCCCTTCGCTTAAAATATCCCTCACGCTTATTACCATAAGCAGGCTGCCTGTTTTTCGTTTTGCATAAATTGAAGCGGGCAGCTTTGTTTTTTGAATTTAATGGAGCAGGTCAATGCAGAGAATCTTTGATAATCCCCAATTGTTTCAGTTCGTCAAAGCTGATGGTGGGCAGTTGTTCTCCCATCTTCATTTTTTGGATCACTTTATTGCCTACGGCAATGGCATCTTCTTTTGTTTTGAAGTTTTTTTCTCCTGCAACAGCAGGAATAAAACTTTGCCTGATATAGGTTTTTCCATTGGCTAAAATTTCATATCCCCAGCCCGTTCCAGTTTGAAAAGGGGCTAACTGTATATACACAAGGCCATATTCTCTTTTCAATTGTGAGCAATAAACGGTATAAAATAAAATTCCCAGGACAATCAATATCCCGGGAAAAATATTTTTTTTGAAACGATCAGTCTTGCTGGTTGTATGTTTCATCAGGAAACCATTCATCGATATTAGCCAAAGTGGTAGAACCTGTTGTGCCAAGGCCTACAAAGCCACGGTTCTGAACAGTAAAGCCTACTGCACCATTTCTTGCAGCCCTTTCATAAGGTGTTTTTTGGTTCCACAGATCTGTTGCGAAATTGTAAGCCCATGTTGATGACCCGGCAGAACCTGTGGTGATATAAGCCCTGTCTCCACCGCCATCGCTTTTTGTTCCCAGCATCACAAAACCAACTGCATTGGAACGCACAATATTGGTATAACCATCGTCATAAGAATCAGGACTGTAATTAGTAATATGCCTGAGCATTGTCCAGGCAGATGTATCTGGTTTTGAAGGATCGAATGAAAAGAAATCGTTTACGGTAGTACCGCCAGTGCCAACGCCTGTAACAAGATAGCCTTTATCATTATACACAAACGAAACAGCTTGTGCTCTTTTATAACCCGGGTAAGTTGGTTTTTGGGTCCATGTATCAGCGGTAGGATCATATTGCCAGAAATCATTCAACAGGTTAACGCCATCGTTGCCAGTGCCAACATAACCATAACCGTATTTGTCAATGCCGAATGCAACGGCATCATATCTTGGCTGAGGCCCGTTGATATCACCCAGGCTTGAAACCTGCTTCCAGGAATTGGCAGCGGGGTCGTACTGCCAGAAGTCGCTTAAAGCCTGGTAGCCATCATAACCGGTACCAACATACCCTTTTCCGCTGACTGCAAATGCAACGGCAGAGCTCCTTGGCGTGCAGCCTGTGCAGGTAGCAACCTGGTACCAGAAAGTGCCGCTGGGGTCAAACCTGTACAGATCGTTATAGCGTGTGCTTTGATTGTCTACCCCGAACCCTACATACGCATAGTTTCCGATCACAAATGCAACCGCTTCTGTTCGTGCGGCTTTCCCGCCAAAGTCACCAACATACACCCAGTTTCCGTCCTGAGTCGGGTTTACGGCACTTGGCTTGCATGACGAAAAGGCAATAATAATCAAGGATGCCTGCAGAATTAAAATGTGGAAACGCTTCATGGTTTTTTGTAAATTTTGCACTAAAAATATTTGATGAGGTTGTGTTAAAATAGTTAAAATGTATTTGTTACAGATAATACTCTACAAAACCTCAGTTTTGATAGATAAAAAAAATGAGTGTGCAAATATATAGGTTTTTGAAAACACTCCATCTTTGTTATTTGCATCTATTTTGTTAACACAAAAGTTAAAATTTTATAATGCGCTGAATAAAAAACAGAATACTGTTTAGTAGGCAAATGTTATATATTTGTCGTTTTATTTATGGCGTTGATACATACTAACAAAATCGTAACAGTTGCTCCGCTTATTATTGCAGCCTTTTGAGAAGCTGGGCAGTCTATATAGCTAGGTAAACAATGAACGAGATTATACCATTACAATGTGCAAAATTGATAGAAGTGTTAATATGAAATACCTGCTCTTTTTTTTGTTGCCGGTATCTGTAATATTTTTTTTGTCAGCCTGCCGTAAACCCTCAATAGCTTTCGGCACTTCATTCGTCAATAACAACAACACTGGTGTTGTTGTTATTGATTCTTCCACAGTGCTGCTTTCCACTGTGCTCGTCGACTCATTTCCCACAGCAGCAACAGGCGCAATGATCCTGGGAAGGTATAAAGACAACCAAATGGGCACAATCACTTCCAGGTCTTTTTTGCAATTAGGCACTTCTGGCGCAAAAAGCATCACTGCCCAGGCTGGTTTCGATTCGCTTTCGCTGATCATGCATATTAATAAGATGTTTTATGGCGATACCAATGT
>JAFEAJ010000011.1 GCA_018266455.1 Bacteroidota bacterium | reverse complement strand
GTAAATAATACAGGAACGAATTCAGGCAGTGGCATTAACGGGGGCACATATTATTATGCGGCCATGTCATTCACTGCCTATATCACTTGTCCATTTACCGGAAATATGGCAGGCACGTATAAGGTTATTCAGGATGGCTGGGCGGATTGGAATGCAGGTGACCTGGTGCAGGTCCTTGATGGCCCTGGGCCAAACCAAATTAACCTTTCTGAAGTTTACCCAAACCCGGCATATGGAACTTTAATTAACCCTATAATTGTCAATATTGATCCGAACACTGGAGCGGCGACCGTGCCCAAAGTTGATTTTGGAGATTATGGGTCTGTTGCAACCATCGCCTCGGGGTCAGGGTATGTATTTTCATGCGTGGGCTACATCACGCTTGCTAATGATATCCTCTATGGTGGTGCAGACCAGGGCATTTCTAATTTAATTTTGCAAAAACAATAAAGCTGTAGAAATACAGCGTAACAAATAAAAAGCTCAGGAAATCCTGAGCTTTTTATTTGTTACAGTTTTATCTCTTCTTCATGCTTATCAAAAAACCTGAACTCGGTTAAATGATAATTTGTGTTTGGGATAATCTTAGTTGCCTGCTTATATTTCCATCTCCATTTCCATTGCTTTGAGCGGAAGATGCCGCCTTTTGTAAGATAGGCATGCATGATGGGGTGCACAATTAGGGTAAGGTCTTTATGCTGGTGATTGATGAGGTAGCTTAAATTCTTTTCGATTTCATCTTCCAGTATCAGGGCTGAGGATATTTTTCCAGTGCCGTTGCAGGTTGGGCAAACTTCCAGGGTGTTGATGCTTACCTCAGGCTTCATGCGCTGCCTGGTAATCTGCATTAAGCCAAATTTGGAAATGGGGAGGACAGCATGTTTGGCGCGGTCGCTGCGCATAAAGCCTTCCATGGATTCAACCAGTTTCCGTTTGTTGTCAGGCAGTTTCATGTCAATGAAATCCACCACAATAATCCCTCCAAGGTCTCTTAAGCGCAATTGCCTGGCAATTTCTTCCGCGGCTTCAAGGTTTGTTTCAATGGCATTTTGTTCCTGGTTATTGCTTACGCTTTTGTAACCGCTGTTTACATCAATTACATGCAGCGCTTCGGTGTGCTCAATAATAAGATAAGCTCCACTCGGCAGGTTCACGGTTTTTCCAAATGCCGCTTTTACCTGTTTGGTTATTCCAAACTGGTCGAAAATAGGAGATCCGTTTTGAAAAAAAGCAACGATATCAGCTTTATCCGGCGCAATTTTTTGGATATAATTCTTGGTATCGTTATAAATATTTTTATCGTTGGTTACGATTTTATTGAAATCTTCATTCAGCAAATCGCGGAGCATGCTGGTGGTCTTGGTTTGCTCGCTCAATATTTTTGCGGGGGCGGTTGCGCCTTTCAAATTGTTCTGGATAAGCTTCCAGGTGGCTACAAGTTCTGTAAGGTCTTCATGAAGCTCTGCCGTGTTTTTTCCTTCAGCAGCAGTTCTTACGATGACGCCAAAATTTTTTGATTTAATGGCTTCTACTATTTTTTGTAATCTTTTTCTTTCGTCTGAAGAATGTATTTTCCTGGAAACAGCAACAATATCATTAAATGGAGTGATCACAACAAACCTTCCGGGAAGGGAAATCTCACAGCTTAACCGGGGGCCTTTTGCTGCAATAGGCTCTTTCAAGATCTGTACCAGGATATTCGGTTTGCCGCTAAGCACTTCATTGATCTTGCCGGTTTTTACAATTTCAGGTTCTACCTGGAAAGAGCCAAAATCAAAACTTCCTTCGCCGGTTGCATTAATAAACTGATTGGTAAATTTCAGGAGGGAACGGATGTAGGGGCTTAGATCGGTATAATGCAAAAAAGCGTCTTTCTCAAAACCCACATCAACAAAAGCGGCATTGAGGCCCGGGATCAGTTTTTTTACCTTGCCCAAATACAAATCGCCAACAGCAAAGCTTGCATCAGCTTTGTCATGGTGCAATTCAACCAGCTTTTTATCCTCCAGCAAGGCAATTTCAACACCTTGTGGAGCAGCATTAATTATCAGTTCCTTGTTCAAGCAAAAAGATTTACTTCTGGTCAATACCTCACTAAAAAGGAATATGGCTGATGTGGCCTTGTTTTAATGTTATCATTAGCCAGCAACTTATAGCGATAACAATAATTAAAGTGTTCAGCTCAGAGAAAGAAATCCCCGCTCCCCTTGAGCGGGAACTAAGGTTACTTGTTCTTCTTTTTATGACGATTTTTTCTAAGTCTTTTTTTACGCTTGTGTGTCGCGATTTTATGGCGTTTTCGTTTTTTACCGCAAGGCATACAAAAAATTTCTTTTAGTTAATAATAAAATTCAGTTCAATAAAATATTAATAAGGTCTTATTGCAATGATTTGATCCGTGCATCTATTTCTTTGAGGACTTCAGGATCTTTAATAATCTTTTTACTTTGCCCGTACCATTTTACAGCCTGTTCATTATTGCCCTTTTGTTCGTTTATTTCTGCCAGCTTCATGATCGCCTCAAGGTTGCCCGGTTCGTGCGAAACAACCTTTGTTAAGCGTTCTATTGCTTTGTCAAATTGCCCCGAAATGGCCCCGCCTAAACCAAGCATAAACTGGGCATACATGTTGGTTGAATCTCTTTGTGCAACTTCAAGTATTTGCTGGATGCCCTGCATTACTTCCTGTGGGTTGCCGGCGCCGCTTCCGAACATGAAACATGCTCCCAAACCGATTTTTGTTGAATCATTGTTGGCGTCAATCTTCAACGATCTCTGAAAAAGGTCTTTTGCCTGATCAGCCATCCATGTTTTCAGAGAGGAATTATCAAGCCCGCGCAGGTTTTCCAAAAATAATTGGGCTGCAAAGTTGAGGTTTTTTTCAGAATTATCCAATTTAGCTATTTCCGCATTATAATATATAAATGGCAAAAAACCATTTTGAACAGAATCTTTCCAAAAAACAGCCAATTGCCGGTAAGCTTTTTTTTGTTGCTCCTTTACATCTCCCCGGACAACTGAATTTTCAATTCTGTCAATATAGGCTTGTTGCCCAGGTTTAAGTTTTGATTTTGAGGCAGATAATATATCCTGTATATCAATGGGCTTAGCGGAAGAAGCGGCAGTATTGCCCTGGGCGGGGGGAGATGCCGCCTTCTTAGCAGGTATGGTTTGCCCGAAAAAATAAACAATAACCAATAAAACGGCACCGCTTGTCGCTAAAAGATATTGCTGTCTTTTCACATCAAAAAATTAAGGCAGCAAAGTTACATCTCTTCTTCGGGGTTTGGCTGATCTTCTTTTACTGACTGCAATTTTTTTACTTCAGCAACGAATTCTTTTGCAGGTTTAAAAGCAGGAATGTAATGTTCCGGAATATGAACAGCCACGTTCTTCTTGATGTTCCTTCCGATTTTTGCAGCTCTTTTTTTCGTGATGAAACTTCCAAAGCCACGTATATAAATGTTTTCTCCGGAAGACAAAGTATCTTTAACTTCTTTGAACATGGTTTCTAAAGTTACGAGCACATCAACTTTAGGAATACCTGTTTTTTCTGAAATTTTGTTAACCAAATCGGCTTTTCTCATTGGAGCTTATTTTATAAGTTTCTGATTTTAAATATATAACAAAATTACTAAACTGCAATCGCTTCATGAAAATTCATTTTTTATAACCTGTTCCATGAATTTTGACGCAAATTTTGACTATAACGCAAAAGATTGATTATGAGTATACAGTATTTGAAATTTTTTTTCGATATTTTTTTCTGAAAACCCCAGCATGAAACGATCGAAAATGGAAGCGGGCTTTAGCAAAAAACTCTTGCAATGGGACAAGCAGGAAAACAAACGGGACATGCCCTGGAAAAGAGAAATAGACCCATATAAAATATGGCTCAGCGAAATTATTTTACAGCAAACCAGGGTGGAACAAGGCTGGAGCTATTATGAGAAATTTATTAAAGCCTTCCCGACAATTAACCACCTGGCAAAAGCTCCTTCAAAAAAAGTATTTAAATTATGGGAGGGGCTTGGTTATTATAACCGTTGCAAAAACCTTATTGATACCGCAAAAATTATTTCCAAAACAAGAAAAGGAAAGTTTCCCGAAACCTATAATGAAATAAGGGAGCTAAAAGGCATAGGCCCATATACTGCTGCGGCAATTGCTTCATTCGCGTACAACTTGCCGTATGCAGTGGTCGATGGAAATGTTGAAAGAATTTTATCACGCTATTTTGCCATAAGCGCCCCGGTTGATAGCACAGAAGGGAAAAAGCTGTATGCAGACCTTGCAGCTGCTTTGCTCGATAAAAAAAAACCTTCGGCATATAACCAGGCAATCATGGATTTTGGGGCGGTCATCTGTAAACCGAAAAACCCTCTTTGTCAGCAATGCCCCCAGCTTGAAGATTGCCAGGCATACCAAAATAACCTTGTGAGCGCTCTGCCTGTGAAAGCAAAAAAAAAATTCAAAAAGGAAAGATGGCTTTATTATTTTATCATCAGGACTGGCAATAATGTTTACATCAGCCAGCGCACAGAAAAAGATATTTGGCAGAACTTATATCAATTTGTTTTGCTCGAGTCAAAGAAGCCGCTACAAAAAATAGAAATCAGTGAAAGCAGTTTTATCAAAGACATTTTTCGGGGGGAAGATATATCGACAGAGAAAATTTCTGAACTGTACAGATGGCAGCTAACTCATCAAACCATCCATGTCCGGTTCATTCATGTCGCTATACCCAGCCCGATATTAATAAAAGAATATTTTCTTGTCAAAATGAGCGACCTCAAAAAATATCCTTTTCCAAAGCCTATAACAGCATATTTAGACCGGCTTTGAATTGCCTGATTTTTAAGTGGGCTCTTTTGTGAACAGTATTTTTTAAAGTTTGCCTGCTCGACCAGTTCTTTCCCTTAACAACCTGAGCGGGAATTATCTTTTTCTTTTTGCCTGAAAAAATCTAACTTTAGAAAGGTATTTTGTTCAAACGGGATGGTCAACCAATCAAACTTCAGATATTATGAGAGGAGTTAACAGGGTGATGCTCATTGGCAATTTGGGGAAAGACCCCGATATACAACATCTTGAAGGAAATATTGCGGTGGCAAAGTTTTCATTGGCCACAACAGAAACTTTTAAAGACAGAGCTGGAAAATTGATTTCCCAGACTGAATGGCACACGGTTGTTCTGTGGCGAGGCCTTGCTGAGCTGGCACAGAAATACCTTCACAAAGGAAGCCTTGTTTATATAGAAGGCCGACTGAGGACCAGGAGCTGGGAAGACAAAGAAGGAAATAAAAAATTTGCTACAGAAGTGGTGGGCGACAACCTGATCATGCTCGATAAACGAACGGACAGCATTAACCATGCCCACATCCCGCCGGAAAGTGGCGACATAGCTGGGTCTCAAGATTTGCCCCCAATAAATGAACGCCCGGAAGATTTGACATTTTAAGAACAACAATTTGTTAAATTTGCCGCACATACTCGACAGGGGGTATCCGGCTGATGCCTTTGGTTTATTGCTAATGAAACCCAATTTGCTTTGGAGAATCTAACTACACTTTTTTTTGTTAACTGCTTACATTTTAGGTTCCTGGCCATTAACCCACAGGCAACATCCATTTTGGCTGTTCTTATTCTTTTTTTGCTTATTGTCTCTTTTATTGTTTCGGGCTCACAGATTGCTTTTTTTTCGCTAAGCTATAAAGATGTAAATATCCTCAAAACAAAGCAGGATGCATCATGGAAGCGGATTGTTGCTCTTTTGGAGGAGCCAAAATTATTGCTCGGCTCCTTATTGATTGCAAACATCATCGTGAATATAGCAATCATTATCCTTTCTAATTTTTTGATCGACCAGTTGGTCTTGTTGAAGCAGAACTTCTGGTTGTTTGAGCTGTTGGTAAAATTGCTGATTGTTAGTTTTTTGATTTTATTGTTCGGAGAAGTGATGCCAAAAGTTTGGGCATCGCAGAATAACCTGCAGTTTGCTTATTATACTTCGGGTATTGTGGAAATCATCCATCTTCTTTTCAAAAAGGCAAGCGGGTGGATGGTGAGCCAGTCGGAGATTATTGAAAAACTATTCAGAAGCAAAAAAAAACCGGGGCTCGACTTTGCCGAACTTGACCAGTCTATTGATATTGCGACAGACAACGACGCTTCGGAAGAAGAAAAGAATATACTGAAGGGCATCATTAAATTCGGTAACATCACAGTTAAGCAGGTTATGAAAACCAGGTTGGATGTGAGCGGGATTGAATCATCCCTTTCATTTGCTGAACTGAAAGCTAAAATTGAAGAGCTTCATTATTCGCGTTTGCCGGTTTACAAACACAGCCTCGATGAGATTATTGGCATGATACATACTAAAGACCTGATGCTGGTATTGAACGAGCCGGCAGGCTTTGACTGGCGAAGTTTAATGCGACAGCCTTATTTTGTGCATGAAAATAAATTGATTGAAGATTTATTGAAAGAGTTTCAGGCTAAAAGGACCCATTTTGCAATTGTAGTTGATGAATTTGGGGGCACAAGTGGCATCATAACTTTAGAAGATATTTTGGAAGAAGTGATTGGGGAAATTAAAGATGAGTTTGATGAAGAAGAGAACATAAACAGGCAAATGGATGACGGCACCTATATGTTCGAGGGAAGGACTATGATCAAAGATGTGTGTAAAGCCATGCATTTACCTGAAGATACATTTGACCAGGTAAAAGGAGAGAGTGATTCGCTTGCGGGTTTGATACTGGAGCTTGCAGGAGAAATCCCCAAGCCAAATGACGTATTGCCTTGTGGTGATTTTGAATTTACTGTTATTGATGCGAACCAAAGCCGCGTGAAAAAAGTAAAGGTGGCTATAAAAGTTCAACAAAGCTGATTTTCTTACTTTGAAATTATTATACGTGTTCAATAAAAACTGGCCATTCCCCCATACCCTGTTTTTTGTTTTTTTTTCCGTATTGCTTGTTGCCTGCAACAGCACTTATACACCTAAGCCCGCAGGGTATTTCAAGATCGACTTCCCAAAACATGAATACCGGCTTTTTGACACGCCGGGTTATCCTTATTCATTTGAATACCCGGTTTATGCAACCATTGCCCAAGACACTTCATTTTTCGATGCAAAACCAGAGAACCCTTATTGGATTAATATTGACTTTCCGCAGTTCAATGCCAGGATTTATATGAGCTATAAGCAAATAGGAGCAAATAGCTTTGACAAGCTGAAAGAGGATGCTTATAAAATGACCTTCAAGCACAGCTATAAAGCAACTTCTATTGAAGATTCGATGATGAGGACACCATTGGGGGTAACAGGAGTTTTTTTTAATGTTGGCGGGAATGCTGCAACGGCAAAACAGTTTTTTGTGAGCGACTCAACAAAACATTTTTTGCGGGGGGCATTGTATTTTGATACAACGCCGAACGCCGACTCGCTGGGGATTGTAAATGATTTTCTCCAGGTGGATATGGCACACTTGGTCAATACACTAAAATGGAAATGAACTCCGCTTGTATTACTGAAAGATGATGTGGCCTTTCTTTTTTATTATTAACGATTTTTGACGTTCGCTTTTTTTTTATGGGCTTACAAGTGTATGGCTTCCCCATAAGCCACTTCGATGGCATCTTTAACGCTTTCGCTAATGGTGGGGTGTGGGTGTATGCTGTTGAGCACTTCATGATAGGTGGTCTCTAACTTTCTACCCACAACAGTTTCAATGATGATTTCTGTTACATTATAGCCAATCATGTGCGTGCCAAGCCACTCGCCGTATTTTGCATCGAACACCACTTTAATGAAACCTTCAGTGTGGCCGGCAGCAGAAGCTTTACCGGAGGCGCTAAGCGGGAACTTGCCGACCTTCACTTCATAACCTGCATCGCGTGCCTGCTTCTCAGTTAAACCTACTGAGGCTATTTCAGGAGTGCAGTAAGTGCAGCCCGGGACGTTGCTATAATCGAGCGGTTCGGGTTGGTGCGCATATTTCTTTTCGTTGTAACCGATATGCTCTGCACAAATAATTCCTTCTTTCGAAGCAACATGGGCAAGCGCCTGTCCCGGGGCACAGTCGCCAATTGAATAAATGCCTGCAACATTTGTTTGATAGTACTTGTCAACAACGATTTTTCCTTTCTCTGTTTTTATACCCAGCCCTTCAAGACCGATATTTTCAATATTAGCCGTTACGCCTACAGCGCTTAAAACCACATCAGCTTCCAGAATAATTTCACCGGTTTGTGTTTTTACTTTTGCTTTCACACCGGCCCCGCTTGTATCAACGCTTGTTACTTCGCTACTGGTTAAAATATCAATACCGATTTTTTTATAATTTTTTTCCAGTTCTTTTGAAACTTCTTCATCTTCTACCGGGACAATCCTTGGCAAGAATTCAACGATGGTGACTTTTGCGCCCATGCTGTGGTAAAAATATGCGAACTCAACACCAATAGCACCGCTGCCCACCACAATAATGCTTTTCGGTTTTTGAGAGAGCACCATAGCTTCGCGATAACCAATTACTTTTTTGCCATCTTGTTTCAGGTTGGGCAATTCTTTGCTTCGTGCGCCAGTTGCAACAATAATATGCTTGCCATCCACCATTTGTGCTTTGCCATCAGCGCCAGTAACTTCGAGCTGCCCTTTTGCTTTCAACCTGCCGTAGCCCATGATGACATCAATCTTATTCTTGCGCATCAGGAATTGAACGCCCTTGCTCATTTTATCGGCTACACCGCGGCTGCGTTTGATCACTGCCGGGAAGTCGGGCGACCCGCTGGCTTCAATGCCAAAGTCTTTTGCATGAAGTATATCCTGGTAAACCTGGGCGCTTTTTAATAATGCTTTTGTGGGGATGCAGCCCCAGTTGAGGCAGATGCCGCCCAGGCTTTCTTTTTCAACAATAGCTGTTTTAAGACCCAACTGAGATGCGCGGATGGCGGCAACATATCCGCCTGGGCCGCTTCCGAGAACAACTACATCGTATGCCATATAAGTTGATTTGTTGATTGGTTGAATGAAACGGGTGCGAAATTAAGGAGAAAATGGCGCAATTTGAAAATGTGAAAATGCATCAATGACTGCAGCAGGTTTTATCGCCGGGGCATATAGATTGTAAGCATTAATTGTTTCATATAGCTATTGAGCCATTCTCGCATTTTCATTTTAGATTTGCGCCATGAAACTTGATATTCTTGCTATAGCTGTGCACCCAGATGATGTTGAGCTTGGTTGTGCCGGCATATTAATGGTGGAGAAGATAAACGGGAAAAAAACCGGGGTAATTGATTTGACCCGTGGTGAACTGGGCACCCGGGGCACTCCCGAGCTTAGGGCCAAGGAATCTGCAAAGGCCGCAGCCATTATGCAATTAGATGCTCGCGAAAACCTGGGCATGGCCGATGGGTTTTTTAAGAACGACGAAGAACACCAACGATTATTGATCCGCGCCATTAGAAAATATCAACCGGAGATTGTGCTGGCCAATAACCTGGATGATCGTCACCCTGACCACGGCCGTGCCGGCCATTTGATAGCCGATGCCTGTTTTTTAAGCGGCCTCCGGAAAATTATGACGGAAGATGATAAAGGAAATTTGCAGGATGCATGGAGGCCAAAGTATATTTTCCATTACATACAGGACAGGTACTATAATCCAACATTTGTTTATGACATCACCAAAGTCTTTGACAGAAAATTAGAATCTATCAAAGCATATTCGTCTCAGTTTTTTTCTTCGGGATATGACAATGGAGAACCGCAGACTTATATCTCCACTCCAGAATTCCTGAATGCTGTTATCGGGCGTCACCAGATGTTCGGCAAAATGATTGGTGTGCCCTACGCAGAAGGCCTCATCAGCGAAAAGATGATTGGTATCCGAAGCATGGATGCCTTTGTGCAAATAGATACATAGCTTTTTTGAAATAAAATTTGTTTTTGCGTGGGTGTCGTGCAAGTTTTAACATTCAAAAATTGTTTTTTATAACTAACTTGCACTGCCAATAAAATATTAACCACTCAATCAAGTGCCATGTCTTTGCCAAAATTTGCCAATGTATCGGGGTCGTTCCATACAGAGCTGAAAAAAAGGATCAGTGATTATTTTGAAACAGTGGGCAAGTCTACTACCGGCAACCTCAGTTTGTTTATGAAAGCGGGTATATTGATTGCCGTATTTGTATTTATATATATTCACCTCGTGTTTTTTACTCCCAATGTTTTTTTTGCCATACTTGAAAGTGTGGTTTTGGGCTGCGTGGTTGCTGCTATTGGATTTAATATTATGCATGATGGCGCACATGGCAGCTTCAGTAAATATAAATGGTTGAATCATGTGGCAGCTTTTTCAGTAAATATTTTAGGAGGCAACAGTTTCATGTGGAATATGAAACATAATATCATTCACCATGCTTATACCAATGTGGATGGCGTTGATGATGATATCGACATCAAACCATGGATGCGCATGAGCCAGACACAAAAAAAGTATAAGCTGCACAAATACCAGCATTTCTATTTCTGGTTTCTTTATTCCCTGCTCTATATTTTCTGGATTTTTGTACTTGACTATCAAAAGTATTTTAAAAGCAGGATCGGCTCTGTGAAATTGAAAAAAATGAATTTGTCAGACCACTTGGTATTCTGGGGCTTTAAATTATTTAATGCGTTCCTTTTTGTTTTCCTGCCGATTTATAAAATCGGGTTCGTGGATTGGCTGGTCGGTTTTATTATTTTTTCCTGTGTGGCGGGCTTTGTGCTCAGCATCGTGTTCCAGTTGGCACATACCGTTGAGCACACCAGTTTTCCTGTTGCAGATGTGAAAACAGGCAGGCTTGATGATGAATGGGCTGTCCACCAGCTTAAGACTACAGCTAATTTTGCGACCAATAACAAGCTGGTAAGCTGGCTCGTTGGCGGGTTGAATTTCCAAATTGAGCATCACCTCTTTCCAAAGATATCTCATGTGCACTACCCTGCCATTAGCAAAATTATACGGCAGGCATGCCAGGAGTATGGGCTTGCATATATTGAATACCCTCGGGTGCGCTATGCTGTGGCTTCGCACGTGGCTTTCCTCAGGCAAATGGGAAAAAGATAATTTCCCGGTGTAAGCTTGGCTTTTTAGCTAAAAGCTCCTCGGATTCTCGCTTAGGGATTTTGATTTCATGAGGTTTAAACGTTACTAGTATAGGCACATCGGCCAGGCCCTTCACCTATTTGTTCATTGCAAACGTAAGCAGAAGAAAAGCTTCTGTTAGGGATGAGATGCTGTGCGTAATATTTTCATGCAGGGCAATCATTTGCCCTTTTTCTAAAAGGAATGTTTGCTGCTCGGCCAAAAATTTTATTCTGCCCTCCAATACTTGCACGCTGATCACGCCATTTGCTTTGTGCGGTTTTAATTCGGCGTTCTCATGTAGCCCAACAAGAACAATGCGCATGGCATCTGATTTGAAAATCGTAACCGAGTTGCGGTCGTTTTCGGCCCAGGTTGATTCCCCTTTAATTTGGACAATGAGATCGCCCAGGCCCATTTCCACCACAGGAGCATCCAAAACCCTGTCACCTCCGGGGCGCAGGATGGTTGCATTATTATGCTTGTTTTCCATATTAATAATAAATGAACTGTTGATTTTGAATTTTTCTGCCAAAGTCCGAAGGCTTTCCTTCAGGGGCGCATCTTTCATTTACTAAAGGTAAATAATTTACTACAACTATTCCTGAACATTGCGCAAGGCTGTTGCTGTTTACAGCTCGCCATTTTGTTGTTTTGTTCCATGGCTCATTGTTCACTTATGCCTGCTCCTTTTTTCTGATTGTTGTTTTTTTATCTCCTATGCCCCGGCTTTCTGACTCCCAACCGCATTGCCTATTTTTGCAGTTTAATAAATTAAAATGGGAAAAGTAAAAGTTGGGCTTATCCAAATGAGCTGTACAAATGATAAACAACAGAACCTGCAAAAAGCATTGGTCAAAATAAAGGAAGCGGCAGCAAAAGGAGCACAGGTTGTTTGCCTGCAGGAACTGTTTGCCTCATTATATTTCTGTGATGTGGAAGAATATGAAAATTTTAAGCTTGCAGAAGCGATCCCAGGGCCTTCAACAGAAGCTTTGCACAAAATAGCAAAAGAACTGAATGTTGTTATTGTCGCCTCTTTGTTCGAGAAGAGAGCACAGGGCATTTATCATAACACCACTGTAGTAATTGATGCAGGTGGAGAATATCTTGGGAAATACCGTAAAATGCATATTCCTGACGACCCGTCGTACTATGAAAAATTCTATTTCACCCCGGGCGATCTTGGGTATAAAGTCTTTAAAACCAAATTTGCGACCATTGGCGTGCTCATTTGCTGGGACCAATGGTATCCGGAAGCAGCAAGGATCACTGCATTGATGGGCGCGGAAATTTTATTTTATCCAACTGCTATTGGTTGGGCTACTTTGCAAGACGAAGCTACCAATGCTGAGCAGTACAATGCATGGCAAACCATTCAACGTAGTCACGCGATAGCAAATGGTGTGCATGTGGTAAGCGTGAACCGTGTTGGAATTGAACAAAATGGCGCTATGAAATTTTGGGGCGGCTCATTTATTGCTAACCCGTTTGGCTCAATTTTGTACGAGGCCTCTCACGGTAATGAAGAGGTTATCGTGCATGAGATCGACACGGCAAAAACTGATAGCTACAGAACGCACTGGCCTTTTATGCGCGACAGGAGAATTGACTCATACCAGCCGATAATAAAGAGGTTCATTGATGAAAATTAATGCCGCGCCGAAATTAGTAAAGCCGAAAGACAGGAGAGAAAACTGATTTTAAAACAAACCTTCTTAGAACTAAACCAAAGCAATGACTGTAAGCGATCCAATATTCAACAGGAACAATCTTTCCGACTTTTCCCCTTCCGGGCTTCCCCGCTCCCCAAAGGAGCTCGGCTACTATTTCCCTGCCGAATTTGCCCTTCATGAAGCCACATGGCTTTCGTGGCCGCATAAAGAAGCTTCCTGGCCGGGGAAGATCCATACTGTGTTTCCTTATTATGCGCAGTTTGTAAAAGAGCTTGCATTGAACGAAAAGGTGCGCATCAATGTGGCTGATGAAACAATGAGAAATTTTGCGCTTTCGCATTTGCAAACGGCTGAAGTGGATTTGGCTAACGTAGAATTTTTCTTTCACCCGACAAACGATGCCTGGTGCCGCGACCACGGCCCTGCTTTTTTGATCAACCCTGATGCGCAACAAAAAAAAATTATTGTTGACTGGGGCTATAATGCCTGGGGAAATAAATATCCGCCTTATGACCTCGATGATATAGTGCCAACATTAATTGCCAAACATTATCACCTTCCTGTTTATTACCCAGGCATAGTAATGGAAGGCGGGTCAGTCGATTTCAATGGGAAAGGAACAGTGATTACTTCAAGGGCTTGTTTGCTGAATGAAAACCGAAACCCGCATTTGAACCAAAAACAAATAGAAACCTATTTGCAGGATTATTATGGCATTGGCCAGGTGCTTTGGGTGAGCGAAGGGATTGTTGGCGATGATACTGACGGCCACATCGATGACACCGCCAGGTTCATTAATGAAGATACTGTGATTGCGGTGATAGAAGAAAATAAAAATGATGAGAACTATAAATTGCTGCAAGCGAATCTTTCCGAATTAAAGAAAATGCGATTGCTCAATGGCAAACAGTTAAACATTATCGAACTGCCCATGCCTGATGAAATCGTTTGCGAAGGCCAGCGATTGCCCCCATCTTATGCTAATTTCTACATTGCTAACAAGTCTGTCATTGTGCCAACCTACCGTTGCGATAAAGATGAGAAAGCCTTGCAGATAATCGAACAGTGTTTTCCAGGTCGAAAAATTACTGGCATCGACTCAACAGAAATCATCTGGGGGCTTGGAAGCTTTCATTGCCTGAGCCAGCAGGAACCTGCGGTATAACATCGAGACCGTGAGGCGGCCACGATGGAAAACCTGAAGGTAGTTTTAAATGAAGCTTTGTTGATTGCTATAATTAAACGGGCTATGAATGTATGGCTATGATCGGGATGCGGCTGTGGTAGGCCAGTTTTGAAGTGTGCGTGGTTTTGAAAAAGTTTGAAAATAACGAGTCGTTTTTTGGGATGGTCAGCAGCATGTCAATATTATAATCTTTTACAAATGCATCGATGGCTTCAACGAAATCGAAAAGTCGCATAAAAGAGTAAGTGGGGTTGAAATCTTTAAGTATTTTATCGAGCCTGGCCTTTTGTTCTTTATATTCATCAGTAAGCTCAATATAATGGTCGCTATCTACATTTAGCACATGCAGGCTTGCCTTTAACATGCCCAGCACGTTTTTTAATTGCCCAGCAGGGACTGTTTTATCAACATCTTTAAAGTCTGAAATCATTGCTATGTTTTTGGCTAAGGCGAACTGTGCATCAGGAGGTATGATAAACACCGGCGCAATTTTTCGCCTCAGCACTTTTAACGTGTTGCTCCCCATAACTATCTGCGATAGCCTGGTGGCGCCTGTGATGCCCATCACAATAATATCAACATTGTTATGCCGGACATACCGCTCAAGCGAGCCGACAAAATCATTGTCTTCCTCTGCAACAATTGAAATAGGCGCACTTGTGGCATTTGAAATATCTGTCTTAATGCTTTTCAACACCAGTTCCATTACCGACTTTCTGCCCTCATCATCGCTTTCGAGGGGAGTGCCGTCAGAGCCAGCTTCCACATTTTCAAAAACATTATAAAGAATGATTGCCGAATCGCCGATTGCTTCAGTAAGCTTAGCGGCAAAACGAGCTGCATTGATGGAAGTTTCTGAAAAATCAACCGGAACAATAAATTTTTTCATGGCCTTTATGTTTTATCGTGTGAAGATCGACTTGAGTTTGGCAAACCAATGGCAACTGCAAAATGAGCAACTTGCCACTTTGCTCAAATTTATAGGAAAATATTAAAACCAGCCAGGTATTAAACCTGTTTCTGCCATAGACCTGAATGGCAATACTCTCATACTGGATTATAAAAGAGGCTGAATACATGTTTTTTTCCAGGCTGGCTGAGGATAATAGCAAGCTGAAAAAATAAGATAAGCCTGTGCCGATTTGTACCTAAGCAATTCAAAATACTAAATAAAATTTATTATTAAACAGTTAACGAAAATCTTTACTATTTTCATTTTTCAAAACTGAATTGTTTATTCCTAATTACCAAGCTCATGAAGAAGATTCCCGGCCTTTTACTGCTGCAGTTAACAGTTGTGTTTGCCTTTGCTCAACCCGGCAATAAAACAGTTTCGATTATCCCGGAACCGGTTTCCTTAGTACTGCAGAGCGGCTATTTTAAGCTTCCTGTCAATATTTCTATTGATGTAAAAGGAGACAAAGAAGTAAATTATATTGCTTCATCACTGGCAAAGCAAATAAGCACGGCCACAGGTTGCAAAGTAGCCATCGGCAATAAAAACGGAACAAGCAACATCAGGCTGCTTATCAATTCTTCGCCCGACAAAACAATTGGCGATGAAGGATACCGGCTTGATGTTGCCCCGCAAAATGTTATTATAAAAGCGAACAAACCTGCTGGCATTTTTTATGGGGTGCAAACATTATTGCAATTGTTGCCTGCTGAAATTGAAGGGGGAAAATTGGCAAAAAATGTGCAATGGGAGGCGCCCTGTGTTTCTGTTACCGATTATCCCCGCTTTGGATGGAGGGGGTTGATGCTCGATGTTTCGCGTCATTTTTTTACCAAGCAGCAGGTAAAAGAATTTATTGATGAGATGGTGAAATATAAATACAATTTGCTGCACTGGCATTTAACAGATGACGAAGGCTGGCGGATCGAAATTAAAAGCCTGCCCAGGCTTACCTCTGTTGGGGCTTGGAATGCGAAGCGGGTGGGTTACTTCGGCACTTTCTCTGTCCCCTCGCCTGGCGAGCCGCGCAATTATGGCGGTTTTTATACGCAGGATGATATTAAAGAAGTGGTCCAGTATGCTAAAGAAAGGTACGTGAATATTTTGCCTGAAGTAGATGTGCCAGGCCACAGCCTTGCTGCCATTACTGCCTATCCGGAACTTTCCTGTTCAAATGGGGCAGATAATCATGGGGTAAGCTCTGGCGAGGAAATCAAAGACTGGTCAACACACAAAGCGCTTGTTGACGACAACCTTTGCCCGGCTAACGAAAATGTATATGCGTTCTTGGATAAAGTGGTTACCGAGGTAGCGCAGCTTTTCCCTTTTGAGTATATTCACATGGGTGGCGATGAAACATTCAAAACCTATTGGGAAAAAAGCGATGCGGTGAAAGCTTTGATGCAAAAAGAAAACCTGAAAAGCATGGAAGAAGTACAAAGCTATTTTAGCAAGCGGGTAGAAAAAATTGTTGAATCGAAAGGCAAAAAATTCATGGGCTGGGACGAGATACTTGAAGGCGGCCTTGCCCCAAATGCGGTGGTAATGAGCTGGAGGGGCATGAAAGGCGGTATTGAAGCAGCTAAGATGGGCCACCAGGTGGTGATGACACCAACTACTTACTGCTATATTGATTACATGCAGGGCGACCCCATAGTTGAGCCTCACGTGTATGCAACGCTCCGCTTGAATACCGCATACTCCTTTGAGCCCGTTCCGGACGGGGTTGATGAAAAATACATAAAAGGGGGACAGGCGAATTTGTGGACGGAACAAATTTATAATACCCGCCATTTGCAATACATGGTTTGGCCACGCAGCCTGGCCACCGCTGAAAGCTTGTGGAGCCCTAAAGAAAAAAAGAACTGGGATGACTTTGCCAGGAGGGTGGAAGCGCAATTTAGCAGGATGGATGCAGGACAGGTTAAATATGCGCGTACCATGTTCGATCCGATCTTTACTGCTGTAAAAGATGGCTCGGTAAGTGATTCATTGCGGATAGAGCTTTCTACTGAAGTGAAAGGCCTCGATATTTATTATTCTTTCGACAATTCGCACCCCGACAATTTCTATCCGAAATATACCGGGCCATTGACAGTGCCCAAAGAGGCTGTGATGCTGAAAGCGATCGCCTACCGGAATGGGAAGCCAATCGGGCGGCAGCTTGATATGCCAGTCAATGAACTAAGGAGAAGGGCTGGGTTGAAGCTGTTGAAATTAAAGAGTGAAGAGTGATTGGTCTCTCTGCGTTGGCAGTACCGCCCAATAATGAAAGGCATGGCTTCTGCCTGATTCACGAGAAGCCATGTTCACACAGCAATATTGTTCCTAATTTTGCATGAAATTTTTGTTTTGGATAAGAGCAGAGAAAACTTGCGCATTCAAAAATGGATTGTTTCTGTAGCAGTTATTTTGCTTTTGGTAAAAACAGTTGCTTATTTCCTTACAAAGTCAGTTGCAGTTTTAACCGATGCGCTGGAAAGCATCGTGAATGTGATTGCCGGCTTTGTAGGATTGTATAGCCTGTATGTAGCTGCCAAACCGCGTGATGATGACCATCCTTACGGGCATGGGAAAGCTGAATTCCTTTCTTCGGCTATTGAAGGCGTCCTGATTTTGATTGCGGGCATATTTATTATTTATGAAGCAGTCAGGGATTTCATCGAGCCCCATCCGCTCAGGCAGCTGGATGCCGGCATCCTGTTAGTTGCGTTATCAGGAGCTATCAATTTTATATTTGGGCAAATCAGCCTGCAAAAAGGCAAAAAAAATAATTCTGCAGCGCTTAAAGCAAGCGGAAGGCATCTTTTGTCAGACACCTATTCGACCATCGGCATTATTATCGGCCTGGTGCTTATTTTCTTTACCGGCAAGGTTTGGATTGATGGCGCAGTTGCTATTGCTTTTGCATTGATTGTTATGTATGCCGGCTATGGTGTTTTACGTGTGTCCATTGCCGGTATAATGGACGAAGCCGATAAAAAATTATTGGCAGAGATTATTGAATTTCTTAACAATAACCGAAGGGAAAACTGGATTGACCTGCATAACCTGCGCGTAATAAAATATGGCAGCGTCTTGCATATTGACTGCCATCTCACCGTGCCCTGGTACCTGAGTGTTGCACAAGCGCACAGCGAAGTGGATGCCCTCACCTTGTTAATAAAAAATAAATTTGACAATTCAATTGAATTGTTTGTTCATACCGACCCCTGCCTCGATTTTTCCTGCAGTATTTGTACAAAGGAAAATTGTAATGTCAGGAAAAGCCCCTTCATAAAAAAAGTGGGATGGGACCTGAAGAACGTGAGCACTGACAGAAAACATAGCATAACAACACCAGGAACAGTGAGAATTGCAAATTAATATACGCCTTGCCTTTACATAGCAAAAACGACCTGATGCAACCTGTGCTCACATATAAAGAACCTTCCAAGCTGCTGGTGGCCGCTGCTTTTGCCGCCGTATATGTTTTCTGGGGCTCAACTTATATCGCTATCGCTATCGCTGTTAAAAGCACGCCGCCATTTTTAATGGCAGCTATCCGTTTTATCGGGGCCGGTGCCATCCTTTACCTCTGGTGCATCAGCAAGGGTGAAAAAATACCGGATAGGGCATCTGTATCCAGGAGCGCTTTTGCCGGCGTGCTCATGTTGTTTTTTGGCACTACGTCATTGATCTGGGCTGAACAATACCTGCATGCGGGGCTTTGTTCCATCATCATTGCCAGCACGCCATTTTGGTTTGTTATGCTCGATAAAAAACACTGGAGCCAAAACTTTTCTGATAAGTTCATTGTGCTGGGGCTGGTCATTGGCCTTGCAGGGATTGTAATATTATCATTAAGCAGGGGCGCTATCGACCTACAAGGAAGCAAAATGCAGCTTATTAGTTTTTTTGCGCTGATATTTGGCACTGTGCTTTGGGCAACAGGTTCGCTCAGCTCGAAATACGCCTCAACAAAAGGGAGCACCGGCATGAAGGCCAGTATTCAAATGCTGGCGGCCGGGCTTTTTGCTTTCCTGGTTTCACTGGCAACAGGCGAATACGGCCATTTTTCCTGGAGCCAGGTTACGATGAGCGCTGTTAATGCCATGCTTTACCTGATTACTTTTGGTTCGCTAATTGGTTTTATCGCATATATATGGCTGTTAGATGTGCGCCCACCGGCAATCGTGGGCACCTATGCTTACGTCAACCCCGCCGTGGCCATGTTCCTTGGGTGGTGGATATTACATGAAAAAATTACTGGTTCGGAAATCTTTGCGATGTTTATTATTTTGTCTGGTGTGCTATTGGTCAATCTCTCAAAATATAAGAAGTGAAAACCCTGTACTGAGCAGCAGTGCAGCCATTAAGCATCCTTGCCACGCTCGCTTGTGCTGAAGGATCGCTGTTCGGCAACTAATGGAAGCATGCTCAGCATTAAAGATGGGCTTTACAGCCCCGCATTGATAATAACGGGGCCTACTGTTCAAGCACTGCTTTCAACATTTCATCAGCTGCCAACTGGTTGCCCTTGTCGTTCAGGTGAACACCATCAACAGTCAATATGCCACTTCTTCTGTTTTCCGGGTTGTTCTGTTGTTCATAGCGGTGAAAGATGCTTCGGAAATCAACCAGGCTGCAATGATAATTCCTTGCAAGGTCGCGCACGATCTGCGAATAGGCGTTCAGGTCGCCATCCTGCTGGTTGGTATAATCGTTCTTTTCGCCAATGGTTGCAGGAGTACAAAGGATCACGCGTATTTTTTTCTCCTGTAATTTATTGATGATGGCCCTGTAAAATTTTTCAAATTTATCAGGGTCTGTGCCTGTGCCAAATGAGGCTTTATGCCACACATCGTTCACGCCCACCCAAATTACCACCACATTGGGGTTCTTTGCAAGCACATCTTCATCCATGCGCAGGTACAGGTCATACACTTTATTGCCCCCGATACCTGCCCCCGTCAACTTGTACTGGCCGGCTATTCCTTTTTGCATCAGCTCTTCCCCGATTTTTGTGATAAAGCCATTAGGCGCAACTCCTGCTTCGGTGATGGAATCGCCAAAGAAAACGATATGTGTGGTTTTTTGTAAGAACATGGATGTGGAAGCAATAAACAGTGCAATGACGAATGCGCTGCGCAAAATAAATTTCATACTTTCAATTTGTGTTCAAATCTACAATTTGCGGTTGATTAAAAAAGAAAATTATTAAAGCCTGTCTAAATTGATTTAAGAGATTTCGTATAATATCAACTTGGCTTTTCCAAAGCTTGAAATTGCTGATGAGTTTTTGCATTCTGTTACAGTCTTGGAAAAAATTAAAGCTGACTAACGATTCAAAAATCATTTTAAACAGGCTCTTAGCAAAAGGAAGATTATTGAATGTCTCAGGAGCCAACATTCCTCATGCGAAGAGCACAATGAATTTTAAATAAATTAATCCTTTTTTTGTTTTAGTTACAGCCTGCGTGCAGAAAATCACTTGTAATATAGGGTTTGGGACAAATGCAATTAGTGCCGTCGAATTGAGATATGATATTTGAAAGGCCTGTCAAATGCCTGAGGTTTTTTGCCTTCAAGCGCCTTCATCCGCATTTGTTTAATGGGCCCACTTTCGCAGTTGCTGTAGCAATGCGCTCATGTCTTTGGGCAGTGGCGCTTCAAAATGACGTGCAGTTCCATTTGTGCCTGTAAAGCTTAACTGGCTGGCATGTAGTGCCAGCCTGCTTAATACAGGCCGTTCTTCTTCTGCAAATTTGGAAAGTTTGAATTTCTTCTTGAAAGAGGAAAGAAAGACCGGTTGTGCGTTGCCGTAAATTTTATCGCACACAATCGGATGGCCGATGTGCTGCATGTGCACGCGTATCTGGTGGGTACGGCCAGTATGTATCTGGAAGCGGGCAAAGGAAAATAAACCAAATTCTTCAAGCACTTCATAGTCTGTAGTGGCATGCTTTCCCCTATTATGGACCAGCATTGCGCCTGCCTTATGCATATTTTCAGCGATGGGGGCATCAATACTGCCTTTCTTCTCTGTTAGCGTGCCGATAACAATACCAGTATATATTTTTTCAACCGTTCTTTCTTCAAACAAGCGCGACAGCATTTTATGGGCTGCTTGGTTCTTTGCAAATACAATCAGCCCGCTGGTATCCTGGTCAAGACGATGCACTGTAAATATTTCGCCATACTCATCTTTCAGTATTTTCTTCAGAGAAACCTCTTTCCCTTCCCGATCTGGAATGCTTAATAATCCGGAAGGCTTATTCAGCACAATAAAATCCTGGTTTTCAAAAATGATTTCAGGCCTTTTTCTTTGCAAGCTAAAATTATTTGGTAGAAGAATTTAAGTATTTCAATATGCGGATTTCTTTTTCTGTGAGGAAACGCCATTTTCCCCGTTGAACATTTTTTTTGGTGAGCCCGGCGTACATTACCCTGTCGAGGGCTTTTACCTCATAGCCCAGGCGTTCAAAAATGCGCCGTACAATCCTGTTCCTGCCGCTATGGATTTCCAGTCCGATTTGTGCTTTGTCGTTATTATCAACGTAAGCGATCGCATCAACATAAGCCATACCATCGTCCAACTGAATGCCGTTAAGTATTGCGTCAAAATCAGCTTTAGCTAATATTTTGTCCAGCACAACATGGTACACTTTTTTTATTTCATGTTTCGGATGAGCCAGTTTTTGTGCCAGGTCGCCGTCATTGGTGAGCAATAAAACGCCCGAAGTATTCCTGTCCAATCTGCCGACGGGGAAAACCCGTTCAGCAGTTGCATGTTTGATAAGCTGCAATACGGTTTTCCTTCCCTGCGGGTCTTCTGTGGTGGTGATATAATCTTTAGGCTTGTTAAGAAGTATATATACCAGGTTTTTTAAAATAGAAACTTTTTTACCGTTCACTTTGACCAGGTCATTAGCTGAAACCTTTGTGCCTGGTTCTGTGATAAGTTTTTCGTTCACCATTACCTTGCCCAGCCTGATCAGTTCGGCCGCATCCCTGCGCGAACAAATGCCGCTGTGTGAAATGTATTTGTTGAGTGGGAAAAATTCAGGGTTGTTGTCCTGCCCCTTAAGTTTTAAGCCAGGTAACCGGCGTTCAGAGCCGGTAGGCTCATGACGGGCTTCCGGCTTTCTGATTTTTCTTTTCTCCTCAAAATGCCTGTCAATGGCTTCTTTGCGTGCTTTTTTTTCGGCTTTTTTATCCTGCTTAATTTGTTCTTTAACGGCACTATTGCTTTTTTTGTTAAAGAACTTGTTGAAGTTGTCTGTTTTTCTTTTCATAACACTTGCTGTTTTACAACAGTAACAATGTGCGAAACTAAATCAAAAAAGCGAACTACCATGAGCTCGCTTTTTTGTGGCCTGTAACCATGAAAACGATGCTACCTGCTTAACCTTCTTTCCGCCCGGTCTCTCCTCAATTCTTTAAGCTTGCTCAACTGGTCTTCTGTAAGCACGTTCTTGAAATCCTGTTTGTGCTGCCTCTTCAGGGCCATTGCCTGCTCTCTTTTTTCTTCTATGCTTAGGGCATCGTTTTCCTGGATGGCTTTTATTTGTGATTTCAGATTTGCTGAAAGCGCATTGATTTTTGTTGCCTGGCCATTGCTAAGGTTTAGTTCGGCTTTCATCTTGCCCAATCTTTTTTTGCTCATTTCATGTATATGCGCCGAAGCTGTCTGCCTCATCTGTTCCATTTTTGCTTTTTGTTCCGGTGTCAGTACATTTTGAATAGCGACCCTATGTTCCTTTAACAAGCCGGCCCTTTCCTGTTTCCATTCGCGAACGGTAATATCCTCATTCTTATTTAGTGCTTTTATTTTGTTCCTGAAATTTTCGTTGATCGATTTCGTTTGTTGTTTTTGCGTTTCTGTAAGATCGAGCTGCTTCATCATAACATATCGCCGATGGTGTATCCCGTGGTGGTGAGAATACCAGGCACTGTCAGGGGGTTGCTGTGCTTTTAAGGAAATTGCCGGTACGCATATAATGCCAAGAGCTGATAATAGTTTCATCATAATGAACTTATTTTCTATTTCAGACAATTGGCAAGTACTAAAGTTTAAAGAACCTATGAAAACCTTCGTAAGTGGAAGAAAAAAGGGATGGGCGGCCTAATGGCTTTCTTTATTTGCCAACTGGCCGCATGCGGCATCGATATCTTTCCCACGGCTGTGCCTTAGCCGGGCATTTACTTTATGTTTTTCGAGATAACTCATAAACGCATTTATGGTTTCTTCTTCCGGTTTCATGAATGATGCAGCATCGATGGGATTGTATTCGATGATGTTCACCAGGTCAGCCGGGACCTGGCGATAAATCCTTATAAGCTCATCAGCGTCTTTAAGGGAGTCGTTAAAATTCCTGAAAAGGATGTACTCGAATGTGATTTCGTTTTGGGTTTGCTTATAAAAATAATTCAGGGCTTCGACGAGAGACTTGATATTGTTGGTGTCATTGATCGGCATGATCTCATGCCGCTTTTTATCGTTTGCTGCATGCAGCGACAAGGCAAGCTTGAATTTCACCTTGTCATCGCCAAGTTGCCTGATCATTTTTGCGACCCCTGCCGTTGAAACAGTAATGCGCTTAGGGCTCATGCCTAATCCATCCGGCGCTGAAATTTTTTCGATTGCTTTTAAGACGTTTTTATAGTTTAGCAGAGGCTCGCCCATGCCCATAAAAACAATATTGCTCAATTTTTTTTCGTAAACTCTTTCGGATTGCTGGTTGATGAGGACCACTTCGTCATATATCTCATCAAAATTGAGATTGCGTTTCCTGTCCATATAACCTGTTGCACAAAATTTACAGCTCAATGAACAACCAATTTGCGAAGAAACACAGGCTGTTTTTCTTTCGTCAGTCGGTATCAGCACGCCTTCTACCAGGTGCCCGTCAAAAGTTAAAAATCGGCTTTTGATGGTGCCGTCAGCGCTGTATTGAGTAGTATCGATTTTCAAAGCGGGCAAAGAAAATTCTTCAGATAATTTGCTTCGCAGGTCTTTGCTTAGGTTGGTCATGGCGTCAAAGCTATGGCCATGTTTTAGCCACAGCCATTCCCACACCTGCATAGCCCGGAATTTTTTTTCGCCAATGGCCTCAAAATATTCATTGATCTGCTTTTGACTGAGGTGCCTGATGTTTTTTTTCGCTGTTTGCATTGAAGTTGCAAAGATAAGTATAAGGCGAAATCAATAATGCTAAGAAAGCATTTCTAAAATGGAATGTTCTTGGCTGGTTATTAGAAGCTGTCTAAAAATGATTGCTCGAACAACCAATAGGCTTAATCTTTTCCAAAGCTCATACAGGATTACCCGATCTATAAGCAATTACAAGCTTTGGAAAAGTTGAACCGTTGTTATATGAACTTCTTGAAATCATTTTTAGACAGCTTCTTAATGCCGCTATCTTATGTCTTTAACCTCCTGCCTTATATTTGCAGGAATAATTTTTATGAAAGCTTGTTATGTTGTTGATGCAGTAAGAACGCCAATTGGGAAATATGGTGGCGCATTGAGTTCTGTTCGCCCGGACGATTTGCTGGCCTATGTTATCCAGTCATTATTATTTCGCAACCCTGGTATTGATGTGCATGCGATTGAAGATGTTGTAGCCGGGGATGCAAACCAGGCAGGCGAGGACAACCGAAATGTTGCAAGGATGTCTGCACTTATTGCAGGTTTGCCGGTTTCAGTAGCCGGCAATACGGTGAACCGCTTGTGTGCCAGCGGCATGCAGGCAATCATGGATGCAGCAAGAGCAATTTTTTGCAATGAAGGCGATCTTTATATAGCAGGCGGCGTGGAAAGCATGACCAGGGCTCCTTTCGTAATGGCAAAACCTACGGTAGCGTATAGCCGAAATACAGAAATTTTTGATACCACAATAGGATGGAGGTTCCAGAATAAAAAATTAACTGATCAGTATTATCCCTACTCCATGGGCGAAACTGCAGAGAATGTAGCGAAACGATGGCAGATATCAAGACATGCGCAGGATGAGTTTGCGCTGGCAAGCCAGGAAAAATACTTCTCAGCCTTCGAAAAAGATAAATGGAGAGATGAAATGGTTGCGGTAGAAGTTGTTGGGGGCCTAAAAGAAAAAATTTATTTTGAAAGAGATGAACACCCGAGAAAAACGTCTATGGAAAAACTGGCGGCACTGAAACCTGCATTTCTAAAAGACGGAACGGTAACTGCAGGAAATGCGTCCGGCATTAATGACGGGGCATCTGCATTGTTGCTGGCCAGTGAAGAAGCTGTTGCAAAATATAATTTAAGGCCAATGGCAAAGGTAATATCAATGGCTGTGGCGGGGGTCGACCCTTCTATTATGGGCATCGGGCCAGTGCCTGCTTCACAAAAAGCTTTACAACGAGCAGGCATAACCGTAAACAACCTGGGTTTAATTGAGCTGAATGAAGCTTTTGCGTCTCAGGCGATCGCTTGTATCCACGATTTGGGTTTGGACCTGGAAAAAGTAAACGTGAATGGCGGGGCTATTGCCCTTGGGCATCCTTTGGGCTGCAGTGGCGCAAGAATTTCGACAACACTTTTGCACGAAATGAGAAGGAAGAATGTGAAATATGGGCTGGCTACCATGTGCGTGGGGGTTGGGCAGGGGAGCGCTGTGGTTTATGAACTGATAAGCTGAATACTGATTTCAGCAACCAACAGGCTGAGGGTTAACAAATCAGCCTTTTAACCATTGCGCATTAATCAATTCATCCTGCATGATACTTATTTGTTCCCCGGTTTTCAAATCCTTCACAATGCATAATTTTTCTTCAAGTTCTTTACTGCCGATGATTACGGCGAATGGGATATTCTTCTTATCTGCATATTTGAATTGCTTATCGAATTTTGCGTGCTCATGATACAATTCTGAGGCAACCCCATTCGCTCTTAATCCCTGCATCAGCAAGAAGGCAATTTTGCTTTCCTGCTCGCCGAGATTGAAAAATAATACTTTTGTCCCGATATAAATATTTTTTGGAAACAACTTCAGTTCTTCCATCACATCATAGATCCTGTCGACTCCGAATGAGATGCCAATGCCGGGAATATTGGGCACGCCGAAAAGCCCGGTCAAATCATTATAACGGCCGCCACCGCCGATTGAGCCTATTGCAACATTTTTTGCTTTTGCTTCGAAGATGGTGCCTGTATAATAATTCAGGCCGCGGGCAAGGGCAAGGTCGACTGTCAGGGACGAAAGGCCGGACGCAAAAAGAGCATACCGGAGCTCTTCAATTCCTTTCCTGCCTGTCTCGTTGTTGCCTACCAACCCTGCCACCTTATTCAGTTTTTCAACATTGCTCCCCTCAATTGCAAGATAGGTTTCAATAATGCCGATTTGCTCATTTGTCATTCCCTTCTCCGATAATTCTTCCTTTACTTTATTGATACCCATTTTATCGAGCTTATCAATCGCAACGGTAATTTCAGTGAGCTTATTAATGCTGCCGCAAATTTCGGCAAGCGCAGTTAATATTTTCCGGTTGTTGATTTTTATTTCAACATCAATTTTTAATCTTTTGAAAACCTCAGCATAAATAATGGCAAATTCTGTATCGCTTAATAAAGAATGGCTGCCCACTACATCTGCATCACATTGGTAAAATTCCCGGTAGCGGCCCTTTTGCGGGCGGTCTGCGCGCCATACTGGCTGCATTTGATAGCGCTTGAATGGGAGCGTGAGTTGGTTGTGGTTCATCGCAACATATCTGGCGAACGGGATGGTAAGGTCGTAACGCAATGCCCGTTCTGTAATGCCTGTTGAGTTTTTTCCTTCCAGTACTTTTTCAAAATCTTCGTTTGCTTTTTGGCGCTTAGAAGGATTATCAAGGCCGTTGTTAAGTATCTTAAAAATCAATTTGTCTCCTTCCTCTCCATATTTCCCCATCAGGGTTTCCAAATTTTCCATTGCAGGCGTTTCCAATGGTTGAAAGCCGTAGAGCTCGAAAACTTCACGTATGGTGCTAAAAATATAATTCCTTTTGCGGACGGTTTCTGCTCCGAAATCTCTGGTGCCTTGTGGTATGGAAGGTTTGGGCATTGTTGCTGTTTTGAATTTGGGATACAAGATTTGGCTGATGAGGCGTTTCCCGGCACAGGTTTCGGAACCAGGTCCTGGCAACCTTGTATCTGGTTTATTTTCTTTCCAATTTCTTCACTGCATATTTTTCGATAATCGCATGGCATGCTTCCTCGATCATTTTGAACGCATGGACATAGCCAGATTCAGGCCCTGACCAGGGGTCGGGCACATCAATATCTTTTCCCGGATAAATTTCATTCATCAACAGGCCGGCTTTCACAGGGTCGAATTTCTTTTTCGAAATCCATTTCATTTCATCAAGCACGTCTTCTGCAAGGGCATAAATTTTATCGAAGCGGTCAAAATCAGCAGCAACAAATTTCCGCGCCCTTTGCATGCTGATATCGATCCCGTTTTCTAAAGCTGTTTTTTGCGACATCGGGTGTGGAGCTTCCCCGATGTGATAGCCATTGGTGCCTGCGCTGTCAACCAACCAGTCCAGGTTGGCTTTGACGGCCATATCCTCCATAATGCCTTCTGCCAAAGGGCTACGGCAAATATTGCCAAGGCATACCATTAAAATTTTCATGGCGCGAAATTAAGACATAAAGAGGTAAAAGGGATAAGCTGTTAGGGCCAAAGCAGTTGCCTGTTTCATTTCTTGGCACTATGCCATGGCCTTGTTTTTGTGGAATCTTTTCTTCCCCGCATCTCACTACCAGCTTGTGCAAGCCCATCCTTATTTTTTCACAGCAAAAGCTACTACCATGCAACCTGAAATGATTTTACAGGCAGATGTGCTTGACATTATTTTCGACAATCGGAACAAAGAATATGGCGCTTATGAGCTGCGATGTCATTATGAAAGAAGGCTGAAGAAATCATTATGGATAATGTTTTTGTTTTTGGCGGTGTTGGTTTTGGGTTATTATTGGTTGAATCAATGGCCTAATAACACTGTGCACACGAATTCCTTTTCTCCAGGCACAGTTTCATTAACGCAGGTTAGCCTGGATAGACCGGCTATCCAACCAAAAATTATTGGGCAACAACAACAGCATGTGGCAAAAATCAAGAACACTTCGCTTAGGATAGTTCCTGACGAGGCAGCAACAATTTCCCCGCCTACCAATAGCCAGTTAGATATGAATCAAACCGGGGCTGAAACAAAACCTAGCGATTTGAATGCAGGCATGACACAATCATTGCCCGATGGGAATGCTAAGGGCAGTCGGGAAACGGCCAGAACTGTGGCCGAAAAAGAAGAAATTGTTGAGGCTGCCGATGTCATGCCCGAATTCCCTGGCGGGCAGGATGCATTGATGCGGTTCCTGGTAAAGAATTTGAAAATGCCAAGGGAAGATATGGAACCTGGCAGCAGGGTTGCTACATTGGTCAGGTTTGTAGTGGACAAAGACGGGGCGATTGCAGGCATTGAATTTGAAAAAAGCGGGGGAAGGGATTTTGACAATGAAGTGATGCGCGTTATTAGAAAGATGCCTCATTGGAGCCCGGGAAAACTTAATGGAAAAAATGTTGCTGTGTATTTTAAGCTGCCTGTTATTTTTACTGTGCCGGTCGAAAATTAGTTGGGCGAACTGATAAAGGCTGTAATAATGGCCCTTCTAATCATATTTTAATGTTGTTTTTTAATTTAATTCTTTAATTTGCCACGAGCGATTAAAATTGTGGTAGATGCGAAATGAGTCTCCAGACAGAAGGACAAAAGGTTATATTCTTATGCGTGCCATTATGGATTATGGCATGGGCGTGCTTATTTTTTTTATGGGGGTCTTTTTTTTGCTCTCAGAGCGCATTGGCTTTAGTTTTAATGTGGCCAATTCTTACCGCTATTTTTTTGCTGGCCTGTGCATGCTTTATGGAGGTTTCAGGATTTATCGCGGCTACAAAAAAAATTATTTTAACTGATGTGTTTTCCTTTTTTTCAGGATAAATTTAAGATTGTTTGCATTTCCTGTTTCCTGGTTGTCGTGGTGCAATTGATCTCCTGCGGGAACCCGGGTAAGGTTCCGGTGGAAACGCCGACAAATGGCACGATCAATATAAGCGTGGATGAATCGTTCAAACCCGTTATTGATTCGGAAATAAAAGTATTCGAATCCTCATTTCCTGATGCCAAAATAAATGTGCGTTACAAATCCGAGGCCGAATGCTTTAAAGACCTTGCCAGCGACAGTACAAGAATGATTATAGTGACGAGGGGCCTTAATAAAAGCGAAATGGGGTTTTACAAAGATTCGATTCATTTTGAGCCAAATTATGGGTTGCTGGCTTACGATGCCATTGCGATTATTGTGAATAACAAATCGAAAGACACGATCCTGACTATGAAAGATGTTCAATCATTGTTAAATGGCACAACATCTAATAAACAGGTGGTAATGGATGGCGTCTCACAAACAAGCACGGTCAGGTTTGCTATTGATTCGGTATTAAAAGGCGGAAAGCTTGGAAAAAACGTGGTGGCAGCAAGGTCCAGCGAGGGAGTAATCAATTACGTAGCCGACCATGAAAATGCAGTAGGCTTTATTGGGGTAAGCTGGATCGGCAACCAGGAGGACCCACAGCAACAGGCTTTTTTGCAAAAAGTTAAAATAGCTGCCGTGCAATGCACAAGCTGCCTCGGTGAAACTTATGTTCAGCCCTATCAGGCCAATATTTATTTAAAAAGGTATCCAATGATCAGGGGGCTATATTATATATTAAAAGAAAATTTTAGTGGGATTGGGAATAATTTTGTCAACTTCCTTCAATATGAAAGAGGGCAGTTGATATTCAAAAGGGCTTATTTATTGCCGGGGAGAATGTCTTTTGACATACGCGACACACAAATTGCAAATTGATATCAGATTTTAATACATTTACACACTCTAACAAAAACAAGGTTTACTATGAAGAAAGTTCGTTTTGGGTTAGTGGCAGTCATTGTGCTGGCAGCTAACGCACTGTCTGCACAAGCGGTTGACCAGGGGAAAAAATTCCTGTATTATGAGCGTTTTGAAAGCGCAAAGGAAACTTTTGAAAAAGTTTTGGCCTCCAATCCTAACGATATCGAGGCTACTTATTGGCTTGGGCAAACTTTATTAACAGCTTCTACCGCCTCAGGCGTCAGGGATACTGTTGCTGCAAAAGCGTTGTACCAGAAAGCACTTCAAACAAATGGCAATGCGCCTTTGCTGTTGGCGGGCATGGGAGAAATAGAGCTGCGGGAAGGAAAGAAGGCAGATGCAAAACAACGTTTTGAAACTGCAATAAGCCTTACTAAAGGAAAAGATGTTGACATCCTCAATGCAATTGGCAGGGCCAATGCCAACTCAAAAAATGGCGACGCAGCTTATGCTATTGAAAAGCTGAATATGGCTACACAGACAAAGAAATTTCATGACCCGGAAACTTACGTGTTGTTGGGCGATGTGTACCGTCAATTGCTGATTGATGGCGGCAATGCCGTTACCAATTATCAAAAGGCGCTGGAACTGGATCCCAAACTGGCAGAAGCGGAATTTAAAATCGGTAAAATTTATCTTACACAAAAAAATACGGATTATTTTTTGCCTGCCTTCCAGAAAGCCATTGCCCTTGACCCTTCTTATGGCCCCGCATATTATGAATTGTTTTATTACTGGTTTTACCGTGATGTGAACAAAGCCATCGAATATTTCGATAAATATGCCGCAGTTTCTGACCACAGGCCCAGAGATGATTATGACAGGATCAGCTTCCAGTATGCAGCAAAAAAATACCAGGAGTGTATCTCCCAATCGCAGCAAAAAATTTCTTCTCTTGGCACAAATGCCGACCCCTTGTATTATAAGTTGATTGCTTATTGCTACAATGACCAGGGAGACTCGCTGAACGCGAAAAATTATTTGGACCAGTATTTTGCCCATCAGAAAGCGGAAGATTTTGTGCCAATGGACTATACCTTTTATGCCAAGGTGCTGCTCAAGTTCCCCGGCAATGACTCTTTGGCTTCATTAAACTACAGAAAAGCGGTAGATGCAGATACCGCACTTGCAGATAAATTAAAAGATGCCCAGGATGCTGCCGGCGCATTTACGAGCAGCAAATACAAACCGGGTATGGCCTATTGGGAAGGGGAAGCCTATAAGCTCACAAAAAACCCTGCACAGGCAGAACTGTACCGTTGGGGATATGCAAACTACAGTGCAGGTTATTATCAAAGGGCCGATTCTATTTTCTGCGGCGTGTATGAACAAAAATACCCAAATGAGATATATGGATATCTATGGTGCGCAAAAACCAAAAGAGCTCAGGATGATTCATTGAACTCGCAGGGGTTAGCGGTAGAGCCCTATAAAAAATTAGCTCAGTTTGCAAGAACTTCTCCTGATTCGGCAAAATATAAAAATCAGGCAATTGAGTCCTATTATTATCTTGCTTCTTATTTTAATGACATCAAAAAAGATAAAGACAGCTCTGTATTTTATTTAAGGAAAGTGTTAGAGGTCGATCCCGGGAACACGACCGCTGCAAAATTCATCGAAATACTTACGGCTCCGCCGCCAAAAGCCCAGCCTGCAAACAAGTCTCAGGCTACAAAACCCAAGACAAAAAAAAGCGCACGGTAATTTTTTAATTGCGCATAAAAACAAATAAGGCCCTTTGCTGAATACATCAATCGGTAAAGGGCTTTTAATTTCGAGTATTTTTTTTTAAGAATTGGAAATTGCGCCTGCTGCCTTATTTTTGCTGGTGAAGCAATATCAACAAAATGGATATTTTCCTTTTGCAGGCAAACCCGGTTTCTCTTGCTGAAGGCACGACAAGTGCATCTTACCTTCCCATCGGCATACAATTTTTCTTTGCGCTTGGCTTTGTAGCACTGGTTTTAGGCGTTACACATTTGTTAGGCCCTAAAAGAAAAACTTCAGATAAGCTATCCAATTTCGAAAGTGGTATAGAAGGCGTTGGCAATGCACGCCAGCCAATGGCAGTAAAATATTTTTTAGTAGCTATTTTATTTGTGCTGTTCGATGTAGAAGTGATTTTTTTCTATCCTTATGCCGTCAACTTTAAAGCGTTAGGGTGGGAAGGCTTTTCTGCAGTTCTGCTATTCGTGGCTTTTTTCCTTATTGGTTTTATATACATTATTAAAAAAGGCGCGCTGGCCTGGGAAGATTAGATAATTAAGAATTAACAATGAATAATTAATAATTCATGTAACATTAATGCTTAGCATTTGTTATCAATCAGAACACCAATTATTAATTGTAAATTATAAATTAAAAATATGCCTCGTCCGGTTCAGTTCAATATTCATCCTAAACCTGCCGATCCTAAAGATAACATCAGCATGGCCGATGCGCCTGATGGCTATGTGGGGGAAGGGTTTTTTGCGACAAAACTCAACGATGTTGTGGGCCTTGCCCGCAAAAATTCCATTTGGCCCATGCCTTTTGCAACTTCATGCTGCGGCATCGAGTTCATGGCTACTATGGCTTCCCATTATGACCTGGCGCGATTTGGCGCAGAGCGCCTTGGCTTTTCGCCCCGTCAATGCGATTTGCTGATGGTGATGGGGACCATCGCAAAAAAAATGGGGCCGATCGTTAAACAGGTTTATTTGCAAATGGCCGAACCGCGATGGGTAATAGCTGTCGGGGCCTGTGCCTCAAGCGGTGGGATTTTCGATACCTATTCCGTTCTGCAGGGAATTGACCAGGTTGTTCCGGTTGATGTGTATGTTCCGGGCTGTGCACCGAGGCCGGAAGCCATTTTGGATGGCTTTATGCGGGTACAGGACCTGGTAGGGCATGAAAGCTTGAGGAGAAGGAACAGCGAAAGATATAAAAAACTATTAGAGAGCTACGGTATTCAATAATTAAAAAGTAAAATAATAAAATTCAAAAGAGGTACCGCTAATTTTTACTTTTTTTATGTCGCTAAACAACGCAACAATTAAAGCAAGGCTGATAGAAAAATTCGGCGATCAGGTCTCGGGTTTTGAAGAACCTTATGGCATGCTCACCTTCGAGGCGCCAAAAGATATGAACTTGAAAGTGATGCAATTCCTGTATGATGACGGAGAGCTGCGCTTTCAATTCCTCACCGATCTCACTGCTATCCACTATCCTGATAAATCGGGAAAAGAACTTGCTGTGGTATATCACCTGCACAACCTGGCTGATAATATCCGCATCCGCTTCAAAGTCTTTACTGATATCAATAAGCCAGACATTTTTACAGCTACCCAATTATATTCTTCGGCAAACTGGATGGAAAGGGAAACCTATGATTTTTTTGGGGTAAACTTTGTTGGCCATCCAAACCTGAAACGAATATTGAATGTTGATGAAATGGAATATTTCCCGATGCGGAAGCAGTATCCCCTGGAAGATCAGACCAGGATTGATAAAGATGATGCCATGTTCGGGAGATAGCCGGCAAATTTGAAAATTGCGCAATGGCTCAATGGCGCAATTGAAAAATTTTCAAATTGAGCAATTAAAAATTGTAAATCGCACATGCCCGAAACAATAACACATCATCATGTAAAACTGCCTGAAGGGAGCATTGAAAAAGCGACCATTACGCTCAACCTCGGGCCAACGCATCCTGCCACTCATGGTGTGTTCCAAAATATCGTAGAGCTGGACGGAGAAAAAATTGTTTCAGCAGAGCAGACGGTAGGCTATATCCATAGGGCATTTGAAAAACTGGCAGAACGCCGCCCCTTATACCAGATCACTACGCTAACAGACAGGCTAAATTATTGTTCGGCGCCTATCAACAATATGGGCTGGCACCTTGCCTGCGAAAAATTGCTGGGTGTACAAACCCCTAAACGGGTGGATTACTTGCGCATTATTATTATGGAACTGGCCAGGATTTCGGATCATCTTATCTGCAATTCGGTGGTTGGAGTTGACTCGGGCGCTTATACCGGCTTTTTATACGTGATGCAATACCGCGAGTTGATTTATGAAATATATGAAGAAGTGTGCGGGGCAAGGCTTACAACCAACATTGGCCGAATAGGAGGATTTGAAAGGAACTTTTCAAATACTGCCTTTGAGAAGCTTGAAAAATTTTTGAACGAATACCCTGCTGTGCTGAAAGAATTTGAAAACCTTTTCAACCGCAACCGCATTTTCATGGATCGCACTATTGGGGCAGGGCCTATCAGTGCCCAACGCGCATTGAACTATGGGTTCACCGGCCCTAATTTGCGTGCCGCCGGTGTTGATTATGACGTGCGCGTTCATACGCCATATAGCAGCTATCAGGATTTTGAGTTTGATATACCCGTTGGCGCAACAGGCGATTGCTATGACAGGTTTTTGGTACGCAACCAGGAAATGTGGCAATCCCTAAGGATTATTGAACAGGCATATAGAAAAGTACAGGAATTTAAAGGAGCAGATGCAGAAGTATATCATGCAGATGCCCCGGAATATTATTTGCCGCCCAAAGCAGATGTGTACACGAAAATGGAAGCGCTTATATGGCATTTTAAAATTGTGATGGGCGAAACGGAAATCCCCCCCGGCGAAGTGTACCATTCAGTAGAAGGCGGCAACGGCGAGCTTGGTTTTTATTTGATCAGCGATGGGGGAAGAACTCCTTACAGGCTGCATTTCAGGAGGCCTTGCTTTATTTATTACCAGGCTTATTCCGAGCTGACAAAAGGAAGTATGTTGAGCGATGCGATCATCGTGATGAGCAGCCTGAATTTGATAGCGGGAGAAATGGATGCGTGAGCAATCAATAATTAAAAATGATGAATTAATAATGAGCATTCCGTTTTCAGAAGAAAAATTGAAAAAATTCAGCGAAATAGTTTCGCGCTATCCCGAAGGCAAGCAAAAAAGCGCGTTATTACCCGTGCTGCACCTGGCGCAGGAAGAATTCGGGCATTGGCTGAGCACTGATACAATGGATTATGTCGCTTCCTTATTGAAAATCGAACCGATCGAAGTATATGAAGTGGCTACATTTTATTCGATGTACAACCTGAAGCCCATTGGGAAATATATGTTCGAGGTTTGCCAGACTGGCCCGTGCATGTTGTGCGGGAGCGATAATATTATTGATTATATCAAACAGAAATTAGGCATTAACGTTGGTGAGACAACCCCTGACGGTTTGTTTACTTTAAAAACAACCGAATGCCTTGGTGCCTGTGGCTATGCCCCGATGATGCAGCTCGGGAAAATTTATAAAGAACATTTGACGAAACAAAAAGTGGACGCCATTATTGAAGAGTGCCGGCAAACTGCTGCATTGAATAATTAAATAACCGAATAGAATATGAAGTTGAATCCTTATTTGATGTTTGCAGGCAATGCGGAAGAAGCTATGAATTTTTATGTTAATGCATTGGGCGGGGCGATAGCTCAACTGGGGCGTTACGGCGAGAGCCCGATGCCCAGCGATGAGGATTGGAAGCAGAAGATCATGCATGCGAAAATTGAGTTTGATGACAATATCCTTATGATCTCTGATGCCAGTAAAGGAGAAAAAGTATCAACAGATGGCAATATTCAATTGGCAATCGGTTTTGATAATGAAGGGAAAGCTTATGAAACGTTTAATAAACTTGCAAAAGGCGGGACTGTTACTTTGCCACTTGCCAAACAATTTTGGGGCGATGTGTTTGGTATGCTGAAAGATAAATTCGGCGTGAGCTGGATGATTAATTCTACTGAAAAAAAATAATATGGGCATTACCTATGCGAAATTTAAAATAAAAGAATCAAGAAAATCACTCTCTGAAAGAGAAGTTGATTTCATGATTGACAGTGGTGCAGTGTATAGCCTTGTCCCGGGAAAATCACTTGATGAATTAGGGATTGAACCATACAAAGTGGTAGAATTTTCATTGGCTGACGGCACAGAAATTTCAAGAAAAGTGGGAGATGCGTATTTTGAGTATGGAGGCGAAGGCGGTTCTGTGCCTGTAATTTATGGCGAGCCTGAAGATGCAGCATTATTAGGCGCCACTACTTTAGAAGCATTGGGGTTGGTATTAAATCCGTTTACAAGAACACTGCACCCTATGCGGATGTTAATGGCAAGGGTAAATAAATTGTAATGAACGAAAAAATTAAAGCTTGGGGATATTCTGTAACCATGGGTGTCATTATTCTTAATTTAATTAATAGCACGTTCGTTAAAAATGAAAGAGCAAATAGTACTGTAGGATGTTTCAGTTTGTCAATTATTACCATTGGCTTTTTTATACTTGTTGCATATATAATTAAACCGAAATGGTTTAAGAAGAAATATAGTAATACCAGCGATTATGAGAAATTATAAATCGTAAAAATAAATGGCCAAAAAATTATTATTAGAAAAAGCACATGTTGAAAACATCCGGCTGTATGATGTGTACAGGCGCGAAGGGGGCTATCGCAGCGTGGAAAAAGCACTGAAGGAAATGGCGCCCGACCAGGTTACCGATGAAGTGAAGAAGAGCGGCCTTCGTGGCCGCGGCGGCGCAGGCTTTCCTACAGGAATGAAATGGAGCTTTATTGCCAAACCAGAAGGCGTTCCACGCCACCTGGTGTGCAATGCTGACGAGAGCGAGCCCGGCACTTTCAAAGACAGGTACCTGATGGAATTCATACCGCATTTGTTGATTGAAGGGCTCATTGTTTCATCTTATGCGCTGGGATCCAATACTACGTATATCTATATCCGTGGCGAATACGCATGGATCGTCGACATCCTGGAGCGGGCAATTACAGAAGCAAAAAACAATGGCTGGCTTGGGAAAAATATTTTAGGTACTGGTTTCGATTGCGAAATATATGTTCATCGCGGGGCGGGGGCTTATATCTGCGGGGAAGAAACTGCGCTCATCGAATCGCTGGAAGGCAAGCGCGGCAACCCGCGCATCAAACCCCCTTTCCCAGCAGTGAAAGGCGTATGGGACAGGCCAACGGTAGTGAATAATGTAGAGACACTGGCCGCAGTTGTCCCGATTATTAATTTAGGTGGCGAAGAATATGCAAAAATTGGCATTGGGAAATCAACAGGCACAAAGCTCATATCTGCCTGCGGCAATATCAATAAGCCTGGTGTATATGAAATTGATATGACGATTTCTGTGGAAGAGTTTATTTTCAGCAATGAATACTGCGGCGGCATTGCAAATGGAAAGAGATTAAAAGCATGTATCCCCGGTGGGTCATCAGTCCCTATTCTTCCTGCAAACTTATTATTAAAAACCGCAAAAGGCGAAACAAGAATAATGAACTACGAAAGCCTTTCTGATGGTGGTTTTGCAAAAGGCTCCATGATGGGCAGCGGGGGCTTTATTGTGCTTGATGAAGACCAGTGCGTAGTCCGCCACACATATACGCTGGCAAGATTTTACCGCCATGAAAGTTGCGGGCAATGTTCTCCATGCCGTGAAGGAACGGGTTGGTTGGAAAAAATTTTGAAAAATATTGAATACGGAAAAGGGAAGATGAGCGATATTGATTTATTGTGGCATGTTCAAAAAAATATCGAAGGGAACACGATTTGCCCCTTGGGCGATGCAGCCGCCTGGCCTGTTGCAGCAGCTGTCCGGCATTTCAGGGACGAGTTTGAATGGCACATTAATAACCCTGTTGAATGCTTGAGCAGGAATTATGGGCTGGCACATTATTCAGACCCACTGCAGGTAACAACAGCATAATTTTTTGTTCAGCACAAAAAGGCTAAGAATACCAGTAGGCAAAAGGAGATGAATGTTGAAAATGAAATAAAATGCGAAAATGAATTAGCAAAAAATGTGTTGGCATTTGTTTCAGGATGTGCAAATTGTATAGGTCAGGGTTGTTTGAAAGTGCATATATAGAGAAATATATAGCGCTGGTTCATCAAGAAATTAAATTGGACGCAGGACCCAGGGCTGATGTAATTATAAAAAGTAACTTATTGATTGCACTTAAATCAATTGCATGAGTAAGGATTATTTATTATAAACAAGTTCAAGCCTATTTAAAACTAGCAAATTTAAAATTGAGGTTGCTTGTTAATTTTAATACCGTTTATTTAAAAAGGAATAAAAAGAATCATAAGTACCTATTAAGAAATTGCCGTGTTAGTTTGTATTCGTTGCGCCCTTTGTGTAAAATATTAATATGCCTGAAGAAAAAAAGCTTTTTAAAGTAACTATTGACAACATCACAATTGAGGTGGAGCCGGGAACGACAATCCTGAATGCCGCCCGTAAAATTGGCGGAGATGTTGTTCCGCCAGCGATGTGCTATTACAGCAAGCTAAAGGCCAGCGGTGGCAAATGCCGCACTTGTTTGGTGGAAGTAGCTGCGGGGTCCACTGCCGACCCCAGGCCAATGCCAAAGCTGGTGGCAAGCTGCAGAACGAATGTGATGGACGGCATGGTGGTAAAGAATATTACCAGTGAAAAAGTGATTGAAGCGAGAAATGGCGTGGTGGAATTTTTGCTGATCAACCACCCACTAGATTGCCCGATTTGCGATCAGGCCGGTGAATGCGATTTGCAGGACCTCAGCTATGGGCATGGCGAAGCAGGGACCCGCTTTGAATTTAAAAAAAGGATTTTTGAAAAGCACGATATAGGCCCTTACATTCAGTTGCACATGACTCGTTGCATCCTTTGTTACCGTTGCGTGCTTGTGGCAGACCAGTTGACTGAAAAGCGCGAGCATGGCGTGCTTGACCGTGGCGACCAGGCAGAGATTGCAACTTATATACAAAAAGCATTGAAGAACGATTTTATCGGCAATGTGATTGATGTTTGCCCTGTTGGCGCATTGACAGACAAAACTTTTCGTTTCAAAAACCGCGTGTGGTTCACTAAGCCGGTTGACGCTCATCGTGAATGCAGCAACCCGCAATGTTGCGGCAAAGCAACATTATGGTATCGTGGCGATGAAGTGTTCCGCGTTACAACCCGCAAAGACCAATGGGGAGAAGCAGAAGACTGGATCTGTAATGAATGCCGTTTCGAGAAAAAGCAAACAAGCGATTGGATAATTGAAGGGCCAAGAAAAATCAATCGCCATTCGGTAATTTCTCAGGGCCATTATGTTGGCGTGCAAAAACCACAGGAAGTCTTGTATGATGTGCTTGATGGCAGAAAGCCGAGGTTGTTCATGAATATTCACGATGTGAGCGAAGTGAACGAGCCCGGAAGAGATTTGTCGAAAATTGAAGGGCCGGCTCATTCAACTGATTTTATAGAGAAAAAATAAACTGAAAGATTATTGATTAATAATTATTAATTGATAATTAAAAAGAATCGCACATGTTGTTATCAATTGATTGGATATTTATTATTGAGAAATGTATTCTGATTGCGGTCATTATTGGCATTTCGCTTGTTGTTGCTATGTATGAAACCTGGGCTGAGCGGAAAGTAGCAGCAATAATGCAGGACCGGCGAGGCCCTAACCGCGCTGGGGTGTTTGGTATTCTTCAGCCGATGGCTGATGGTTTGAAATTATTCATGAAGGAAGAGATTATCCCAAATCTTTCAAACCGGTTTTTGTTTGTGCTTGGCCCTGGTTTGGCAATGCTTACGGCTATGATGACGAGCGCTGTGGTGCCATGGAGCAGCCACCTGGATATTAAGGGCAGAATGGTTTCTCTTCAGGTGGCAGATATAAATATTGGCATTCTTTACATTTTTGGAGTAGTGAGCATGGGCGTTTATGGCATAATGATTGGCGGCTGGGCATCCAATAATAAATTTTCATTGTTGGCTGCTGTTCGCGGCGCATCACAAATCATTTCTTATGAGCTGGCAATGGGATTGTCTTTTATCGCGTTGCTGATGCTGACCGGTACGCTCAGTTTAAGAACCATTGTTGAGCAGCAGCAAGACCATCTTTATAATTTTATATATCAGCCACTCGGGTTTTTTATTTTTTTGATTTGTGCATTTGCAGAATGCAACAGAACGCCATTCGACCTTTCAGAAGCAGAAAACGAGCTCAATTTTGGCTATCACCAGGAGTATTCATCCATGAAGCTTGGTTTTTATTTGTTCGCGGAATATGTGAACATGTTCATCAGCAGCGCGGTGATGGCAACATTATTTTTTGGAGGTTATGATATTCCTTTTGTCAATGATATTTCATTCGGCCAGCAACATGGGCAAAATGTATTGGCCATTTTGCAGGGCTTGAGCTTATTTGTAAAAGTGGGTGTTTTTATTTTCTTTTTTATGTGGGTGCGCTGGACGATCCCGCGTTTCCGGTATGACCAGTTGATGAGGCTCGGCTGGAAAATTTTGATACCCTTGGCTTTGATCAATATGCTGGCAACAGGATTTATTATCCTGCTGAGAAATAATGGATGGCACCTTTGACCGGGATTTCAGCTTGATTAATAATGAATATACTGGTGAAATTTAATTGGCAGGTTGAACTGATAAAAATATTTTTGCAAACCTTAATAAGCAAAGCATGCAATCATTAACAAACAGGTCCAAACAGGTGGAACGAAAGCCGATGACATTGTGGGAAAAGATGTATGTGCCTGCGATTGCAAAAGGGATGTCTATCACATTTGGCCACATGTTCAAAAAAAAGCCAACTGTGAATTATCCCGAAAAGCAAAGGCCTTTTAGCCCGGTGTTCCGGGGGCTGCATGTGCTGAACCGAGATGAGGAAGGGCGCGAGCGCTGCACAGCCTGCGGGCTTTGCGCATTAGCCTGTCCTGCAGAAGCAATTACTATGGAAGCGGCTGAGCGCCTGCCGGGAGAAGAAAATTTATATCGCGAAGAAAAATATGCTGCGAAATACGAGATCAACATGCTTCGCTGTATTTTTTGCGGGCTATGTGAAGAAGCTTGCCCCAAAGATGCGGTGTACTTGTCCGAAACTTTTGCCCCGGCCAACTATAACCGCACTACATTTATTTATAGAAAAGAAGATTTGTTGATCCCGGACCCTAAAACGCAACCGGCAGAGTACGCAAAAGCGAAAGGTAACAAGTTGTAAATTTAAAAATGAGCAATTGCACTGTCGGGTTGTTGTACATTTAGTACATAAAGGAACAGCAATTTTTGATGGCAAAATGTAAACTGAATACTGCAAATGAGTGCCACACAAGTTTTATTTTGGTTCTTAAGCGTGCTTGCGATTTTCAGCGCCATTATGATGGTGGCCAGTAAAAATCCCATTCATAGTGTGCTTTGGCTGATTATCGTTTTCTTTGCTATTTCAGGGCATTATGTCCTGTTGAACGCACAATTCCTGGCTATTGTGAACCTGATTGTTTATGCAGGTGCAATAATGGTGCTTTTCCTTTTTGTGATCATGCTCATGAACCTGAATGCAGATACGGAGCCGCAAAAAAACAAATGGTTGAAAATGGCAGGGGTAATTGCAGGTGGAGCACTGCTGCTGGTGTTTGTTGCCGCATTGAAAAATGCGGATTTAAAGAATCAGCTTGTCCAGACCAATAGTGGAGAGATAGGCCTGATCAATAATTTGGGCCTCTCATTATTCCATGATTATGTTGTTCCTTTTGAAGTGAGCAGTGTTTTGTTCCTGAGCGCCATGGTTGGTGCAGTGGTAATTGCGAAGAAAAATGATTAATAAATTCTGAGAACCGAGCAATGCCTAAAATGCACAATAGCGAAGTTTTCATACCGGGAAACTAAATAAAGATGCCGATTAACTATTACATATTTCTGTCAGTAGCGCTTTTTTGTATTGGCGTGGCCGGTGTGCTGACCCGGCGCAATGCAATCATCGTTTTTATGTGCATCGAGCTTATGCTAAATGCCGTAAACTTATTACTGGTCGCGTTTTCAAAAATGCATCATGCGGCAATAGCCGATGCCAATGCCGGCATTAACGGGCAGGTTTTCGTTTTCTTTATAATGGTAGTGGCTGCCGCAGAAGTAAGTGTGGGGCTGGCTATTATCGTGATGGTGTTCAGGAAGACGCATTCAGTAGATGTGAATTTTTTAAACCGATTGAAACACTAAAAAAGCCTAACGCTAATGCTGGGCGCTTACTGCACCGTTCAGCTTTCGGCGTTCAGCGTTCAGTATGATATGAGCAAATTAGTTTACTTAGTTCCTTTGTTCCCGTTGATTGGGTTTATGCTGATTGGATTATTGAGGAAAAACCTCTCCAAATCATTAACGGGGATAATTGGTTGCGGGACTGTGCTTGCTTCTTTCGCAGTGAGCCTTTTGATTTTTTTTGATGTCCGGAAAGAAGGCTTTGAAACAGTAATTGTTAATCTTTTTGACTTTATTAACGTCGGCTCGCTAAAAATATCATTTGCATTCCAGGTAGACCAGCTTTCCGTTTTGTTTTCGCTGATTGTAACAGGCGTGAGCTTTCTTATTCATGTTTATTCCACATCTTATATGCATGATGAGGAGAACGATCATTACGGAAGGTATTTTTCTTATATGAACTTGTTTGTGTTTTCCATGCTCATGCTTATTCTCGGTGCAAACTATGTGATCATGTTCATTGGCTGGGAAGGGGTAGGGCTTTGTTCCTATTTGTTGATCGGTTACTGGTTCAAAAATGTGGAGTATGATGATGCCGCAAAAAAAGCATTCATCATGAACCGCATTGGCGACTTTGGTTTTTTAATAGCGCTTTTCTGGATGGTCAGCAAATTTGGTTCAGTTAATTTTTCAGAAGTCTTTGCCAAAGCGCCAGGAACGCCTGTGCCCGTTTTAACAGGGATTACATTATTATTATTTATTGGGGCTACCGGAAAATCTGCGCAAATACCACTGTACACCTGGTTGCCTGATGCGATGGCAGGCCCAACTCCTGTATCCGCTTTGATCCATGCGGCTACTATGGTAACTGCAGGCGTGTACATGATCGCACGCAGCAATATCATGTACACGTTAGCGCCAGTTGCGCAAACCGTTGTTGCCATTGTTGGATTGGCAACCGCCTTGTTGGCAGCCACCATTGCATTAAAACAGAATGACATCAAAAAAGTACTTGCTTATTCTACGGTAAGCCAGCTTGGATATATGTTTTTAGGCTTAGGCGTAGGAGCATATACCGGGGCTGTATTCCATGTCATGACGCATGCGTTTTTCAAGGCCTTGTTGTTCCTTGGTGCCGGGTCTGTAATCCATGCTATGCATGAACAGGATATCCGCAAAATGGGGGGGCTGAAAAAATTTATGCCTGTCACGCACATTACTTTTTTGTTGGCATGTTTTGCCATTGCAGGCATACCACCTTTTTCGGGTTTCTTTTCAAAAGATGAGATACTGGCAGCGGCTTATGAGAAAAATGTAATTTATTATGCCATTGGGGCTTTTACCGCATTGCTCACTGCATTTTATATGTTCCGCTTGTATGCTACTGCTTTTCTTGGAAAATTCAGAGGCACCCAGGAGCAAGAGCACCATTTGCATGAAAGCCCATCGGCAATCACGTTGCCATTAATAGCGCTTGCCATACTTGCAGTGGTAGGCGGTTTTGCAGGTATTCCAGAAGTGTTTGCAAAAGACGCGCACTTCCTGCAGCATTTTCTTGCGCCTGTTTTTGCCGGGTCCGAAAAAATTCATAAAGCCCGTGCTATGGGCTCAAGCCAGGAAATAATGCTCATGGCGGTTTCAGTTGGCGTGGCCATTGTTGGGGCAGCATATTCATGGCGCAAATTCAGCAAAAAACCGGATTTGGAAGAAGCTAGCGGATTTGGAAAACTACTGGCTAACAAATGGTATGTCGATGAATTGTATGATGCCATTATTGTAAAACCGCTGAACACCTTAGGAAAATTCCTGAACAACGTGATCGAAAAATCCATTATTGACTGGGTTGTAAACGGCATTGGCAAAGCTGTGCAATACGGGGGCAGGCAGATCAGGTTGTTGCAGAGCGGGCAGGTAGGGGGATATATATTGTTGATGGTAATTGGTATGGTAATCTTATTTATCGTAGAAATTTTTATCAGGAAATAATTCAGGAAAAGAACCAGAATAACAAAAAAATGATACCGGTTTTATTTATATTGATCCCATTGCTAAGCGGGCTTATTGGCTTTTTTATTAAAAATAAAAATACTGCCAAAAACTGGTCATTGTTTGCTTCAATTGTCGTATTTGCAGTTTCTGTTTGCGGTTTAGCATTAAGCAAAACGTCAACAGCATTACATTACTCTGCTGAATGGCTCCCTTCGTTAGGGAGCAAATTTTCTGTGGCCATGGATGGCCTTTCGCAGATACTGACACTGCTGACCTCTATTTCATTCCCTGTTATTTTTATTGCTACATACAACACAGAATATAAAAATGCCGGGAATTTTTATGCGCTGATGTTGCTGGCACAGGCGGGATTGATGGGTGTCTTTGTGGCCACTGACGCATTGCTGTTCTACTTCTTTTGGGAACTCGCATTGATCCCTTTTTATTTCCTGTGTTCAACCTGGGGCGGGGAAAAAAGGATACAGGCGACATTTAAGTTCTTTATTTACACATTTACCGGATCTTTATTAATGCTTATCGGCATTATCTATTTATACCAGCTTACAAGCGATCATTCTTTTTCGCTGGAATCATTTTACAGACTGAAATCTATTATCTCTGCCAAGGACCAAACCTGGATTTTCTGGATATTCTTTATCGCATTCGCGATAAAGATGCCGATATTCCCTTTCCATACCTGGCAGCCCGATACCTATGAGCAATCTGCTACTGCGGTAACCATGGTACTAAGTGGCGTGATGGTGAAAATGGGGCTGTTCGGCTTATTGCGATGGCTGGCGCCGGTAGTGGCAGGTGGTACCTGGCTATGGGGCGATACTGCTTCTGCATTGTGCATCATTGGGATGGTTTATGCCTCGTTAATTGCTATTCAGCAGGACGATTTGAAAAGGCTGGTGGCTTATTCATCTATTGCGCATATCGGTTTAATGTGCCTGGCGGTTTTTGCTACTACACAAACCGGTTTGCAGGGCGTGATGATCCAAATGTTCAATCACGGGATCAATATTATCGCGCTTTGGATAGTGGTTGAGCTCATTGAAAGAAAGCTTGGCACAAGGAAGATCTCAGAGCTTGGCGGCCTTGCCCAAAAGGCGCCTGCCTTAGCTGTGTTGTTGATGATTGTTGCTTTGGCTAACATTGCATTGCCGCTTACCAATGCATTTGTAGGAGAGTTCTTAATGTTCAGTGGCATTTACACATCCACAGCTACAACATATAATATCGTATTTACGGTAGCAGCCGGGATCAACATTATTTTATCAGCTGTTTATATGCTGAACATGATCCAGAAAGTTTTTTTTGGTAACACAAATGCGCTTACTGAAAATGCAAAGGATATTCAATGGAACGAAAAGTTGATACTGGCAGCGCTGGTTATAGTGATCATAGCAATTGGCGTGTACCCTCAGCCGGTGCTTGACCTCACCAAAACAACAGTTGACACAATTATTACTAAAATGAATTTTAAATTTTAAGGACCGATGTGCGGCCGGGTTTATACGGGACATTGCAGGCAAAAGAAATTTGTTTCCCTGATTACACCGGGACCTGCAGCAGCCCGGATTTTTAAATAGACAAAGAAGATATGAACGCAATTATTTTATCGGCAGTTTGGGGAGTAGTGATGATGTTCAGCGGGGCATTTTCCAAAAACAAAATGTGGGCCCGCTACCTGGCCATTGCCGGGGCGGCCTTTTTGCTATTGGCAAATATTGCCGACATGTATGCCCAGGGGAACCCTTTTTTCCATATCGACACAAAGGGCATGCTTACATTCAATATGTTTGGGCTGCTTGTAAATGCTATTGCATTTGCCACTACATTGATTTATTTTTTCTTATCGGCAAAAGACATTGAAGAGGTTGGGCCTCATGCTGGGGAATATTTTGCGCTGATCTTTTTTGTGCTATGCGGGGTGAGCCTGGTAACATCCTACAATAACCTTTTGATCCTTTTTATTGGCATTGAGATATTATCAATCCCGCTATATATACTCACCGGCAGCAGCAAGCAGAACCTGAAAAGCAATGAGGCTGCTCTAAAATATTTTTTAATGGGCGCATTCTCAACCGGTATCCTACTGCTTGGGATTGCTTTTTTATACGGAGCCAGTAAAACAGGTTCATTTTTTATTGATGACATAGGCATTGGCAAAGTTCCGCCTTCACCTTTGTTCATAATCGGTTTATTATTGTTACTAGCTGCACTTTCTTTTAAGGTATCTGCGGCACCTTTTCATTTCTGGGCCCCCGATGTGTATGATGGCTCACCGACGGTATTCACCTCTTTTATGATTTCTGTTGTGAAAGGCGCTGCTTTCGTGGCCTTCATACGATTGTTCGCTGATTCTTTTTTGGAAGCTCAGCCTATCTGGCAATTGATTATGGCGCTTATCACTGCAGCCACTCTGTTCATTGGCAACATTACCGCTGTCTTCCAGCAAAGCGTGAAAAGGATGCTCGCCTATTCAAGCATTGCGCAGGTTGGCTTTATGCTCTTTGCTATTTTAGGTGTTGGGCTAAAAACGAATACTGCCCAGGAAGGGATTGTGTTATATATAGCGGCATACAGCCTTGCCTCAATTGGTATTTTTGCTATACTGGCAAGGATGAAAGACCATAGTTTTGAAGGGTTTAACGGCCTGGCAAAACAACAGCCTCTTTTGGCGGGAGTAAATACTGTTTTTTTTCTTTCGCTTGCAGGCATTCCGCTTACCGCAGGTTTTTTTGCAAAATATTATATGCTATCCATAGCATTGCAAACCGGGAAGTATTTCTGGCTGGTTATTTTTGCAGTGTTTTGTGCGGCAATAAGCATTTATTATTATTTCCGTGTTATTCAGGCCATGTATTTTAAAGAAGGGGAACAGCAGGAGGTCGAAGCATCCCCTGCCTTCAAAGGGATGCTTGTGGCGGTTGCTGTCATTATTGTCCTGCTGGGCATCTTTCCACAATGGCTTATCAATAAGCTGTCGATTATTTATTTTTAAGTTTTTATTTTTCCGTTTATACAAAATGTCCCCTTGTTTAGCGAAGGAATGTTTAATTTAGGATGCGCTTGCAATCCCTTTGTTTCAGCCCTGCGTGGACTGAACTGCTTTGGATGTGTTGTTGTTGAACGGTAAAAGCAAAAATTGGAAAGCTCATGAAAATCAGCGATGTTTTTTCTCTTGCATTTAATACGGTCAAGGCAAATAAATTGCGCACGGGCATTACCGTTGCCATTATTGCTTTTGGCATTATGGCACTTGTTGGCATCAATACGGCTATTGATGCCATGAAGCAAAAATTTACAGAAAGTTTTTCGGCAATGGGCGCTAATGGTTTTATCATTCATTATAAAGAATACCAGGTGCGGATGGGCGGCGACAGGCGGGACCAGGTAGAACAGGAAAAGAAAGGGCAGCGGAAACAAAAAAAATCAAATGTAGGCAAGCCCATCACAAAACAGCAGGCCGAAGCATTTAAAGAACGAGCAGATTTCCCTGCAAAAATAAGCCTTAGTTTTCCCGGATCGGGTGATGCGGTGGTTTCGATGGATGATAAAAAGACTACTCCCACAGTAAGGATATTTGGCGGAGACGAGAACTATCCTGAATTGAATGGGTATACCATTGCTGCAGGGCGGGACCTGAGTACGCTCGATGTAAAATCAGGAAGGAATGTTTGTATTATCGGAAGCGACATTGCTAATAAATTCTTTGGCAGCAACCCCGAAAGACCGATTGAAAAAATTATCAGGGTCAACAATATCCCTTACAGGGTCATAGGCGTGCTGGATTCAAAAGGGTCTACTTTCGGGAGAAGCTGGGATAATATGGTGCTTACCTCCTACAACAATGTCCGACAGTTTTTTAATTCAAACAGCAATGCGTCTTTCACTATTGCCGTAAAAGTGAACGATGTGCAGTTTTTGGATAATGCCATCGGGGAATCAGAGGGCATTTTCAGGCCAATCAGGAAACTGGCCATATCCGAAGACGATAATTTTGTGATCGATAAAAGCGATAGTATTGTGGAGATGCTCATGCGCAACCTTAATTTTATCACTCTGAGCGCATTTGTTATCGGCTTAATTACTTTGATCGGAGCTGCTGTTGGGCTTATGAACATCATGCTGGTTTCAGTAACTGAACGTACTAAAGAAATAGGGCTGGTCAAAGCCATCGGAGGGCGCCAAAAAAATGTCAGAAGGCAATTCTTGTTTGAGTCTATTATCATCAGCTTGTTCGGTGCGATTTTTGGCATCATCCTGGGCGTTTTGGTTGGAAATGGGTTCTCTTTGGTGTTGAATACCGGTTTTGTGATGCCTTATTTCTGGCTTTTCTTAGGAATTGTTATTTGCTTTTTTGTTGGCCTGCTGGCAGGCTTATATCCCGCATACAAGGCTTCCCGTTTAAATCCCATTGAAGCGCTCAGGTATGAATAACGGCTATGTGCACCTGAAAATACATTTTGACGAGAAGAACCAGGACTTGAAGTTTTCATTGTAATTAAATTTTGTTGAAGCGGAAGTGGTTTCTATATAAAACCGGTTCGTGGGATTGAAAAGGCAGTGGTATGGCTTAACTCTTGCTGAACTGTTTAGCTGATTGAGGCATGCGGCATGCGGCATACTGCTCACGGCCTATATTACCAGGGTTCCTCTTTTTGCTTTACAAATGGCCTGCCCCTATTTCATTTCCTGTTAACTTAGGCCCTACATGCCATAAGGCTTTGCTCCATATTTTATAGCACACCCCACAATAGAAGCAATATAGTAATGGGTTGATATAAACAGGATTAACTTATTTCCTGATTTTGTTTGTTTGCTTGTTTTGCCTTCTTTTTCAGGAACTGGTAATACAGCCATTAATCGGCCTAAACGTTTGAGGGAGGCTTCAGGCTTTAGACTGAAGGCATAGTGCCTGGGATTGAAGGGCAAAGCATTTCATGCCTTAGATTGGCAAGCGCCCTATGCCATATCATTGGGCGCAGATTGATGTTATTTTGATTTTTGTGATTCAAATAATTTCTTAACTTGTGCGTCCCTTTAAAAATTTGTTACCCGAATTGGTTTATTGAACAGTTTTTTCATTAGAATTGTAGAGTTAATTATTTGCTATCACATACTTCATTTTTTAAAAACTAAAAACAAACGATCATGGCTGAAACAAAACCAACTGCAACGGCTGCTGCAAAAAGCTCGACCTCCGTTCAACCAAAGAAAAAAGGCAATTCAATTTCATGGATAGCCCCAATTCTTTGTATCGTTGCCGGGTACTTAATTTGGCGTTTTATCATCGGGAATCCTGACAACTTTACCCATCCAGATCCCAATGGCGGGTTTTGGCCAGATCATGAAGGGCCAAAAGGAGGCTTTCAGCGTATGTACCAGGGGGGCATTATTGTTCCTATTTTGATTGGCGCATTATTGACCGTGCTGACTTTTGTTATTGAAAGGCTGCTTACCATCAGCAAGGCAGCGGGTGCCGGAAGCATTGCTGAATTTATCCGCAAAGTGCAATATAACCTGGCCAACAAAAATGTTGACGCTGCAATAAGCGAGTGCGATAAACAAAAAGGCAGCGTGGGCAATGTTATGAAAGCCGGTCTCCGCAAATACAAAGAAATGATCACTAATACCGATCTTGATACAGAACAAAAAGTGTTGGCTATTCAAAAAGAAGTGGAAGAAGCAACAGCACTTGAACTGCCCATGCTTGAGAAAAACCTGGTGTTCCTTTCTACCATTGCTTCTGTGGCAACATTGTTCGGGTTGCTTGGAACGGTTATCGGTATGATCCGCGCATTCTCTGCTTTGGGAGACAGTGGTGGTGGCGAGGCTGCTCAAAGGCTATCTCAAGGTATTGCAGAAGCCCTTTACAATACAGCCCTTGGGATCGGCACATCAGCCATATCCATCATTATGTACAACATTTTTACGACTAAAATTGATGGCATCACTTACGGTATTGATGAAAGCGGGTTTACTTTAACACAAAGCTTTGCTTCTTTGTACAAGTAACCTAAACGATTTCTGCAAAATTTTGTGGAATATCGCCTTACATGAATCTCACTAAAAAAATTATATAAAATGGGAAGAGCGAAATTACCGCGCAAGAGCACGACCATTGATATGACAGCGATGTGCGATGTGGCATTCCTGTTGCTGTCGTTTTTTATTCTTGCTACAAAATTTAAGCCGGCGGAAGCGCTCACGGTGAGCACCCCCAATTCGGTATCATCAAAAGTGGCTCCTGAAAAAGATGTGGTAATGATAACGATTGACAAAGACGGGAAGACTTATTTTTCTGTTTCAGACAATAATGCCCAACAAAAGGCTGATATTATCGATCAGGTCAATACCGAAAAGAAACTGGGGCTCACCGCAGCGGAAAAAGCTAATTTTTCAAAGAACCCTTCTTCATATATCGGAGTTCCGTTCAGCCAGTTGAAATCCTATCTGGGCAAGTCTGCAGAAGAACTGAAAGGGGTTAAATTGACAGGCATTCCGGTTGACAGCACAAACAATGAGATGACAGATTGGATACATGCTGCAGCAACCGCTTTCCAGGGAACTAAAATGAACCTCCTGGTAAAAGGTGACGATGCCGCAAAATACCCTTCTTTTCAGGGTGTGATCCAGGCTTTTAAAAAGAACGACCAGATGAAGTTTCAAATGGTTACCAACCCGGTTGCAGTGCCCCAGGGAACAGAGCTTTGGAAAACCAATATGAAAGAAGGCACAAAGGGGGCATCCTAATCAATTTCATTACACTAAAAAATGATGTTATGGCAGAGATGGATACATCGTCGGGTGGTGGTCATAAAAAAGGGCCCGGCGTAAAAAAAGGAAAAAAAATGTCTACGAGGGTAGATCTTACCCCAATGGTTGACCTGGGGTTCCTCCTCATTACATTTTTCATTTTTACCACTACAATGAGCCAGCCAACAGCAATGCGGTTAAACCTTCCTAAGGATGTTGATAAACCTGAGGAACAGAATAAAGTGAAGATGTCTGCTGTAATTACGCTCATGTTAGGCAAGAATGACCAGATTTATTATTACGAAGGGGACGACCCAACCAAATTGCAGTCTTCTAACTTTAAGGGCATCAGGGACGTGATCCTGGATAAGAAGAGGAGGACCGACCCTAAGGATTTTATGGTGATCTTAAAACCAACTCCGGACGCTACTTATAAAAATACCGTGAATATTCTTGACGAAATGACCATCGACGAAATAAAACGCTATGCGTTGGTTGATATCAGCCCGGCAGAACTGCAAGTGGTGCAGAAGACCGAGGTGGCGAACGGGATAAAATAAGAAGTGTTTTTATGAAAATTTGTTCTAAATGTGTCTTATTAAAAAACTCCAACAATGGATGTAAATAAAATTTTAAACGCCGACATACTTGACATCATATTTGACGGCAAGAACAAAGAATATGGTGCTTATGAGCTGCGGAAAACGTACAACAAAAGGCTCACCATTGCAATGGTTTCGATGGTTTCATTGATTGTGCTGTTGTTTGTGGGCTACCTGCTGGCGGGCGTCATTAACAGCGGCCCCAAAAAACAGGCCATGGTGGTGCAGGACGTGCAACTGGAGGATGTGAAGGAAGAAAAGAAAAACGAACCTCCCCCACCCCCGCCTCCAAAAATTGAGCCGCCAAAAGTGGAAATGGCAAAGTTCACTCCGCCTAAAATTGTAAAAGACAATGAGGTGAAGGAAGATGAAAAGCCACCAGAACAGGAAAAGCTGGAAGATACCAAGATTGGCACCATCAACCAGGAAGGTATAAAAGACGAAGGCCTTGCCGCTCCGGTCGATCAGGGCAAAGGAGTTGTTGAAGCACCTAAAAAGGTTGAAGAAGATTACGATAAGACTTTTACCAAGGTGGAAATCGAATCTCAATACCCGGGCGGAGCAGATGCGTGGGCACGTTACCTCAACAAAACTTTACAATACCCAGAAGATGCTGTTAACAATGAAGTCCAGGGAACAGTAGTCGTTCAGTTTATTGTGGATAAGGAAGGTAATGTGAGCGATGTCCAGGCAGTAAGCGGGCCAACTGATGGCGGTTTGAGAGACGAGGCTGTGCGCGTTATCAAAAAAAGCGGCAGATGGACACCTGCAGTCCAGAATGGGCGACAGGTAAAATCTTACAAAAAACAACCTATCGTTTTCAAGCTGGCTTCAGAGTAAAATTATTTCAATGATTGCATAAGCCCTCTTCATGTATGGGAGAGGGCTTTTTATTTAATGCTATTTCATGTAGGTTTGAAAAAACTTTAGGGCATGTTGGGCAAACTGATTGGCTGGGATGATACCATTGTAGCCTTGGCAACGCCACCGGGCGTTGGCGCGATAAGCGTGATAAGGATAAGCGGAAAAAAAACTTTCGAGATTGTTGACCAGCTTTTCCCTTCAAAAAAAATATCCCTTCAACCTTCTCATACGCTACATGTAGGAATGATACAAGAAGGAGATGTAATAATTGATGAGGCAGTTGTCTCCATATTCAGGAGCCCTAAATCGTATACTGGCGAAGATGTTATTGAAATATCATGTCACGGGTCCCCGTATATCCAGGAAAAATTGATAAAAGCGGTATTGGATCACGGTGCACGCATAGCGAAGCCGGGGGAATTTACCCAAAGGGCTTTTTTGAACGGGAAATTAGATCTTGCGCAGGCCGAATCGGTTGCTGATTTGATTGCAAGCAATACTAATGCTTCTCATAAAAATGCGCTATATAATATGCGCGGAGGTTTTTCGGGTGAGCTGAAAAAGCTGCGGGACCAAATGCTTGGCTTTTCGGCATTGATTGAGCTGGAGCTTGATTTTTCGCAGGAAGACGTTGAATTTGCAGACAGGAAAAAATTTTATGAACTCATAGCAGATGCTTCCCAATTAACCAATCGGCTGATCAGTTCTTTTAGTCTTGGCAATGTAATAAAAAACGGAGTGCAGGTAGCCATAGTTGGCAAACCGAATTCCGGGAAATCTACATTGCTCAATGCATTGCTGAACGATGAAAGAGCAATAGTAAGCGAAATAGCCGGAACTACAAGAGACACTATTGAAGAAACCCTTAATATTGATGGCATCCTTTTCAGGTTGGTTGATACAGCAGGCATACGCGATCACACAAGCGATGTGATTGAAAGCATGGGTATTGAAAAAAGCCGGTCAAAAATTCAATCGGCAGGCATAGTAGTATATCTGTTTGATATTGCTGACCATAAAACGGAGGTGCAGTTAAAATTAAATGAGCTCAAGGAACAGGGCAAGGCTTTTGTGCTTGTCGCAAATAAAATGGATTTGCCAAACGCCCCGAATGCTCAGGAAAAATTTTCAGGATTGGAAGGGGTGATTTTTATATCTGCAAAAGAAAAAAGAAATATTGAAACGCTTAAAAAGCAATTGGTAGATGCCGTGCTGAAAGACAAAGTCCAGGTAGGCGATACCGTTATAACCAATGAAAGGCATTTACATGCACTTCAAAAAGTTGCACAATCATTAAGCGATATCAAAAAAGGGCTTGATGAAAAACTCCCAGGCGATCTGATTGCCCCGGACATCCGCCTGTGCCTTCACTATCTTGGAGAGATTACCGGTGAAATCACGAATGAAGATCAGCTCGATTATATTTTCAGCAAGTTTTGTATCGGAAAGTGAATGCCC
>JAFEAJ010000010.1 GCA_018266455.1 Bacteroidota bacterium | reverse complement strand
CTAACACCAACAACGGCGGAAAGGAATGTTGATAAGTCTGAAAAAATCCCTTAAAAGATTTTTTTTAAGACTTATCAATGTTCCGGTAAATTTGTAAACAACCACTTTTAATAACCAAAAAATGGTCAACCTATTTCAGGGTAAGACACTGTTTACGTCAGCACAAAGCTAGGGAAGTTCGGTGTAAACTAAGAATAGACATTACCACGTAGGCAGAGAGCCCTAGACATTCCTGTTACCATTATAATCATAATCCTCCAAAGTCCAGTCCACCAACACCTCTTTTACCCATGCAGCAAAACTGTCATTCACTGTCTCTGGAGGATTTTCTTCGCTGTATGATCGATTATATTGCCAAAAAACCACTTTGCAGGATTTCTCGTCACATCTGGTAGAGTCAAAACAATAATGATTACCCCCTCCATCAGGACTAAATGGGATCAAATTTTTCGGCATCTCATTTTCAACCTCATAATGCTCGACACTGAACGCCCGACCTAATGACATGTAGACCGACTCATCATAAATTCCGTACACAACGGTTCCCATAAGCTTTAATCCATTCGTTCTTTTGAGAAAAGTCTGGTAGTCGTTAGGAAGTTTTAAACTGTACTTTCCCTCAAAATCCCTGATTTTTTCCTCAGTAGCCCCATCCGCAACAGTCAAAACCGTTCTGGAAAATTTCAACAATTCCTCTATTACGCTATTAATAACATCCATATTTTAACTTATGTAATGGGGTTTTCCGGGTATTCGTTGCGCCAATATTCACGTCTCTGTCTTTGGAACCCCTTCCGATCAATATTACTAGGGTCTCCTTTTTTAGGATGGTTTACTTTATCATTCCCCTTTCCACGATGATCCTTCCAATGCAGTTCCTGGTATGGCCCTGTTGCGCTTTGTCCTACATGATGAAGTTCAACAGGGGTTCCGTCTTCTTTGAACGTAGGCGCATCCCCAGGATTGGCGGGTGGATTGAGAAGATCGCGACTTATCTTATCTCCTGGCGCAACGTAAATAGGAGCATCCGTAATTTTACCCGCAGGTGCTGGTGTCGGTATGTCCCCATCGGCATTCTCAGTCAAATTATAGTATTCGGCTGTCACCAATGTACCAACAATAATACCCCCTGCTATAAAATCAGCAGGAATATCCACCAGTCCGCCACCAGTAAGTACTACAGTCCCAGCAGTAGCAAAACCCTTTTTTAAAACTCCACCGGCGGTTGTGCCTGAACCCTTCTTATTTTTCCCACCATCACCGCCACCACCAGCGCTGTTATCTTGGCTTTCTGCATTATCCCTATTGCCTTGCTGGGATTGCAACTGTTGCACAAACTCTCTAATCTCATTAGGATCACTGGTCGAAACACCACCGTTTACATCCGCTGTCCAATTCCCGTCCGGATCGATAAATCGAATAGAATTATCGTTTGCATAAACGTATGGACTCCATCTTCTGTTCTTATCTGCTAACGGGTCTATACCCCACCATCTGTCCAATTGCGGGTCTTGCATCCTCGCACCATAATCATACTCCTCTAACCCTGTTCCGTCTGAAAACTCTTTATTCTGTAGCTCCTTGCCATTGTACTTGTACTTATTCTCCGCATAGTTCCCCTTCACCGCCTTATCACTTATCCCGGCCATGGAGAGCCCGAACGGGTAGTAGGCGTTCTCTTCGAGCAGCGGCCCCTGCCTGTGCTGAACTGATAAATTGTCAAAGAACACGTCCCAGCCCTGCGTCTCATTGGATACCCAGATATAAAGATAGCCATTCCTGTTGATGTTCAAAGGAGAACCGGGAGCAACTGTGTTGAGCGCAGATGCGGGGTACGTGCTGCTGGCCGCGGCTATGGCCCCGCTTAAATTGCTAACGTAATTGAACTGGTCATCCAAGAATATCCAGTTCAGGTAAGCCTTGGGGTAAGATGTGCCCGTGTTGGGGTCGCTGCTTGTTATGAAGCTGTTCAGCCCCGTATATACATTGCTGTTAGAGGCGGTTAGATTGCCAACATTCCCATGTGCGCCGCTTGTCGAGCTCACGAGCCCGTTAGCCAAAGAATTTAATATGTCATTGAACGAGCTTGTCTGCGCACTGTTCGTGCCCGTTTTGTAAAAGCTCTTCACAGCCACCTGCACCGTGTCGCCGCTCATCACTTTCAGCAGCAATGAAGGGCCGCTCTTCTGCCCGCTGCCGTTCAGCCTCGCCACGCTGTCGTTCGGCACGGTCGTGTTGTCGGTGGGGTAGCCGCTTATCAAAGCCCTGGGGTAGCTGCTCGCCTGTATGTTGGCGAAGAGCTGCGGCTCCGTTGTGCGGTACGCGGCTTCCATGGTGGCCATGTAGCTGGCGGTGTCGCGCTGCTGGGTGAGCACCGCCCTCGTGTTGCCGAGGTGGTCCTTCTCGAAGAAATCGTATTCGAATTTATAAGCTGTAGCGCCTGTTGTGTACTTGTGCCAGGCCCACCGCGCCCTCCCTTCTTCCCCTTTCCTATCAACATCTCCTCGCCGAAGGCCTTGTGCCTTTGCCGCAGACGTTGCGCTTCATGAAGCTGCAAATCTTATCCGCCGTTGGTGTTTCGTATAGGCATTGGCGTTAGCTGCACCAACAACAAGCCAATTGCATGCAGCCGTTGGCAAGCCATGCACAAAGCTAAGGCAACACCAACCTTTAGGGGGCCCAGCCATGCGCCCAGTGGGCTTGATTGTAATTTTTAAGAATAAACTACGGCGAGGGGGGAAGAGAAGCAAGGATTGTGGCTGCCTGATTTTTTATTAACTAACCAGAAGAGCTTGTTAAATGACTAAACTATGACCTTGTTTTTTGAAAACCGCTTTGAAATATTGTTTTTTCATCGTAATTTTTGTTGAATGCCATTAATGGCGGAACATTATTTGTTTTGAGCTTCTTCACCCTAACCTCCCTACCCATTGAATACTGCTTTAATAAATTCAAAAAAAGGAGGTCTTATGAAACTGCATCAATCGCCCTTTCTTAACAAAAGAAAACGAACAATCGAATTCCACATTGCGCTCGGGGCGGCTCAGCACATTGCTCTCGCAGGATCTTTTAACCATTGGGCAAAAAATGAGCTAGAAATGAAATGCGAGAAAGAAGGTTCATGGAAAATCGAGATTCCCATGTTGCCCAGCGGCAAGTACCACTACAAATTTTTGATTGACGACAAAATGTGGATGGAAGACATTGAAAACCCGCTCCGCGAGCCTGATGGCGTGACCGGGTGGAACAGCGTGCTTACCGTTTAATAATGGGTTTGTTTGTTTTTTAACCTGTTCCCAATGCTTAGCGCAACCGGCGAAGCTTTGTTCCTTATGGTTTTGCAGCAAGGTGGCCATTGAATGCGGTTGCGGCCTCGGGCACACAAATTGTCATGCCTGCAAATCAACTGACCACTTTAAGCTCGTTCCATCTTGTGCTGTGCCTTTTAGAACGGAGCTCCTGCCGCATTTTCCAATTTTTACTGATCCCAGAAGAGCAGAACTTCACTACATCATCGCGCATGCTGAAGTTCACATTATCAACAGCGCTCATCAAAAATCGGTTTGTGTGTTTTGCTGGAAAACAAAAAAAATTCCCCTGAATCGAATCGTCCGGAACAAGCCCGCTTAACATCACCCCAGCTTTTTTATAAGCTTTCCCCCTCTCAAAAATATCATCTACCAATTTTAAAGCAGGCCCTATTAACTCGTTAGTAAATGATGTTGCAGAAGGCAGGCTGGCGCAATTGCTGATTGCCGGCCCGTGATGGAAGCTTGTTGAATGGTCATCTCCTCTCGGAACAATAAAAACGCTTATTGTTTTTGCAGCACAATGTTGCCTGCGCAATTTTTCTGCGGCGCGGGAGGTGTATGTAGCTATCGCTTCTTTCAACTCGCATAATTCGGTGACTGGCCTGCCGAACATGCGGGTGGTGGCAATCCTCTTTTTTACTTCCAGTTCTTTTTTCATAATGATAGAAGGTTGCCCGCGCAATTCTTTGATCAACCGGGCGCCGGCCACACCGCCCATGTTGGCCTGTGCCCATTCTTCGGGCATGTTGCGAAGTTCCCATGCACTGGTAATTCCCCAATTGACCAGTTTATCAGCGTATGCTCCGCCAACGCCCCAGATTTCATTCACTCTTATTTGCTGTAATGCAGTTCTTTGTTGTTCATCATTTATTAATAATGTAACACAGCCTGTTTTTTCTTTTTCTTTTTTGGCAATATGATTAGCGATTTTAGCAAGTGTTTTTGATGGCGCCACGCCCACTGAAACTGAAATGCCTGTCCATTGTTCAACAACCTGTTTCAGCTCCTGTGCAAATTCTTCCAGGTGTTCGAAAGGAATATGATCCAGGTCTAAAAATGCTTCATCAACAGAATATACTTCCACATTCTCTTTGCCGGCCATGGCACGCAGTGCGTCCATCACTCGCATGCTCATGTCGCCATACAAATGATAGTTGGATGAGAATACAGCCACATCATTTTTTTCGATGATGTGCTTTGCCTGAAAATAAGGCCCGGCCATTTTCACGCCTATCCTTTTTGCTTCATCGCTCCGCGAAACAATACAGCCGTCATTATTGCTGAGCACAACAACAGGCCTATTCCATAAATCGGGGCGAAAAACCCTTTCGCAGGAGCAATAAAAACTGTTGCAATCGACAATGGCCTTCATTCAATTTAATTTTTGCCAGCAATGGTTCACGCAATTGGGTTGCCACACTGCGTGAACCCAGGTTTCCTTAAGCGACAGAACAGGATAGTTTAATCATTAATGGCAAAATGAACGATAAGATTTAATGTTCAATCGCACCGGTTCGGCCAGCCCCGGCATTTATACGGGGGAATGGATATTATACGTCACCGTTCCCCATACCGAAAACTCTGCTGCAGAGGCATCGACTTCAATAGGCGACAACTTATCCGTTTCGGGCACCAGGCGGATTTTATTAAACGTTTTTTCAAACCGCCTGATGAGCATTTCGCCATTGAGCGTGGCAATAACCACTTTCCCGTTCACCGCTTTAATGGAGCGGTCAACAATCACAATGTCGCCATCAAAAATGCCTGCGCCAACCATGGCATTGCCTTTTACGCGCATAAAAAAAGTAGCAGGCTTGTTGCGCACAAGCTGTTCGTTCAAATCGATGCCACGTTCCATGTAGTCATCCGCAGCAGCAGTGAAGCCTGTTGCATTGGTCGTGCGCACGTCGCGCTGCGAATAATTTTTAGAGCCTTTATAGGCTGTTCCGTAAAAAATTTCCCCATCCATAAAATTATTTTTGCTGTTACTAAATATTTTAGTAAATTTATGCTAAATTATTAATCTGGCAAGTTTTTAGAGCCTGTTTAAAAACAACTTTTTGAATCACCAATCCGCTTTAACTTTTCCAAAGCTAATACAGAATGTAAGCATTCATCAGCGATTTCAAGCTTTGGAAAAGACTATTATACAAAATCTCTAAAATGAATTTTAAACAGTTTCTTAGGCGATTAACTTTTTCAGAACTCGAAATTTTGGGAAAGCTGGCATTTAAATTATAATTAAAATGAAAAAGACAACAACACAGAAAATGGCACTGTTCGCTGAAAATGCGGGCTACCGGCAAAATGAATACTTGCTGATATTGAGCCCGCATGAGGAACTGCGCAAAAAAATTCAAGCAATAAAAAATGAATTCTATGAAAAGTACAGGTCCCCAAATGCAAAATGGGGGAAGCCGATTGTTACGCTGGTAAAATTCACTCAATTGGAAATGATGGAAGATCGTGTCGTCAACCGGTTGAAAACAGTGGCCATGGGTTTTCGCCCTATCAAAGTAGAGCTGAAAGATTTTGGGGCTTATCCTTCTCACACCATTTATATTAATGTAACAACGAAAGAGCCCATCCGTAATTTGGTAAAAGAAATAAAGCCCTGGCAAAAATGGCTGAAACTGAACGATGACAACAAACCACATTTCCTCGATGAGCCGCACCTGGGCATTTCGTGGAAACTGAAGCCCTGGCAATATGAAGAAGCCTGGAAAGAATATGCTCAAAAAAGCTTTACCGGCCGGTTTATTGCAGATAGCATGCTGCTGTTGAAAAGGCAGCGCAGCGATATGCCTTATCAAATAGCAGGCAGGTTTGCGTTTCAGGACCTGCCGGTGTGCACAAAACAGGGTGAGCTGTTTGCCTGACCGGGGTTGTTAATAACAGGCGTGTTAAGGATGGTATGCATGGGATAGTAATATAGCAACCCGTGCCCTGTTTTCGAAAACTCTTTAAAGGGGGCATTTCCAATTGTCGCATCATCCCGTTGCTTGTATGTGTTGAAAACGCCCACCACGGCGGCGGCCTTTTCCACCAACCGGCGACAATTGGAAATGCGCCCCCATTAAACCTTATCATTGGTCTATTTTGGCATACAATAAAAATCAGTAATGGAACAAACTGCAAAGAACACTTTTAAGCCGTTAACGGAAAAGGAGCAATGGCTTACCTCGCAATTGATGAATACGGCCATAACCGTACATAAAACATTGGGGCCGGGCCTGCTGGTAAGCATTTATGAGAAATGCGTGTGCTATGAGCTATCCAAAAGAAATATCCCTTTTGCGCGGCAAAAACCTTTGCCGATTGTTTATCAGGATATGGAAATCGATGACGCATTGAAAATTGACTTTTTGGTTGACGACCTGATCATTATTCAACTGAAAGCACAGGAAAACCATCATGCTGTTTGGGAAGCGCAGTTGTTGAGCTATTTGAGACTTACCAGAAAGCGGCTCGGCTATATCATGAACTTCAATGTTCCATTGATGAAGGATGGGATAAAAAGAATGATCCTTTAAGCGAGAAGGCGAAATACAGCCAAAAAGAGCCCTGCCCTAAAGTTTCTCAATTCACGCCATGCCCTTGTTTTCTAAGAGCACCTGCCTCTGTGTTCTCTTTGTCTCTCTGGTTCACCTAAAAAATCAAAAAAGAATCATCAAAATGAGCAACCATTTGCAGCAGGACCATTATAAAGTGTCTGCCAAACAAAAAGAAGAACACGAACAATACCTCGACGGCCGCGGCGCACAGTTCAATACCAAAAATCGTTTTTTGAAAGACGAAGTGTCCAAAGAACATATCGAAGCGGTCGATGACTGGGAAGAAACAAATGTGGCGACACAATACCTGGAACAGGAATCGAAAACCATTGTGAACAAAGTGGAAAGCCCTGATGTAGGCATGATGTACAGCATGAACCCTTATGCAGGCTGCGAGCACGGCTGCATTTACTGCTATGCACGCAACGTGCATGAATACTGGGGCTATAGCGCTGGGCTTGATTTTGAAAGAAAGATCATAGTTAAGAAAAACGCTCCTCAGCTATTGCGCAAGTTCCTGATGCACCCGAAATGGGAGTGCATCCCGATCATGCTCAGTGGCAACACGGATTGTTACCAGCCTGCAGAACAAACCTATCGGCTGACGCGCAAGATGCTTGAAGTGTGCAATGAATTCAACCAGCCAGTTGGCATCCTCACAAAAAATTCGTGGATATTAAAAGATAAAGACCTGCTGCAGGAAATGGCGAAGAAAAGATTGGTATCAGCCATGGTTTCTATTACTTCTTTCAATGAGGGATTGAGACGGGTGATGGAACCAAGGACGACTACTGCCAAACAAAAACTGAAAGTGATCAATGAACTGAGCAGTGCCGGCGTGCGCATGGGCATTATGATGGGGCCGATGATACCCGGCCTGAACGAGCACGAAATGCAGCGCATCATGAAAGAAGCCCGTGATAATGGCGCTACTTTCACCGCATACACTTTCATCCGCCTGAATGGCGCTATTAAATTTTTATTCCATGACTGGCTCTACAAAAATTTTCCCGACCGCGCAGATAAAGTGTGGCATTTGGTGGAACAAAGCCACGATGGCAAAGTGAACGATACCCGCTGGGGCGTGCGCATGCGCGGTGAGGGGAATATCGCTCAGATGGTGGCACAGCAATATAAAAAATACGGAAAGCTATATGGCATGAATGCAGAAGAATGGAGCCTGGACACAACACATTTCAGGAGGCCGGGGCAACAGGGAAGGCTGTTTTAATCCACCTATCCTTTTTTTAAATATGCGATGTGCCGGAAAATTTATTTAAGGCACGCAGCACAGAATACTTAGCAACAAAAACCCTTCAATTGATAATCAGCAAAACTTCAGTTTAATTGCTTGCAATGGTATTCAAATAGGATCATGCATAACATACTTATAAATCATTTCCGATACCGCTGCCAAAGCGCTCACTGCAGCTTTATCATCCCCGGCATTTTTTGAAAGAAGCACCAGCACATATTTCCTCCCGTCAGGTAAAAACACAATACCTGAATCATGGTTCACTCCTTTTATCCACCCCGTTTTGTGAGCCACTTTTACTGTGCTTGGCAACCTGGCCGGAATGATTTCATTAAAACGCTGGTCGGACAAGGTTTTAATCATTTCAGCGGAAGCCTTTTTGTTCACTGCTTTTCCCCTCGCTATTTTTTCAAACAACAACATAAGGTCATAAGCCGTAACTACGTTGTTCAGCCCTTTTTGGTAAGCTTTTTCATCTTCCACACCCCTGAGCACGTTCAGGTCCTTCAGCCCCATTTTGCGCATCGTAGCAGTAACATGGCCCGCACCGACCAGATCAATCAGCAGGTTGGTGGCAAAATTGCTGCTTACCGTGATCATCAGGTAAACCAGGTCGTGAATGGCCATCTTTTGCCCTCCTTTTTTATAGAGCTCAAGCTCACTGTCATCATCCGGCGATAGGCTGAAAACGCTGCTGTCAACAATGCTTTTGAATTCATTCGTTATGGTTATGGAATCGTTCAGCGAAAATTTCCCGGCGGCTGCTTGTTTGTATATTTCAACAAGCACAGATGTCTTCATGGTGCTGGCAGCATGAAATATTTCATGCTCGTGCATAAAAAGCGTTTCCCCCGATGACAAATTTTTGAATGCTACCGCAAATACTGCTTTTTGCTGTCCCAGCACACTGTCAGCCTGGCTCCTCAGCCTGCCTAAAGTATTTTTTTGCTGGCTGAAGCAAAAAAAAGAATTGAGCATGACCAGCAGTAAAAATAAATTCCGGTAGTGCATCTTAAAAAATAGTTTTGCGAACAATAAATATACCTAAACTTCTCTTAGAAGCTGACAAAATTGATTTTAAGGATTTTTAAAAATGGCGGATACGCTTTTTCAAAGCTTGAAATCGCTGATGAATTCTTACATTCTGTATTAGCTTTGGAAAAGTTGAAGCGGATTGACGGTTCAAAAAAAAAATTAAAAAAAATAGGATCTTCTTAATAGGCTAACCTTCAATCCTGGCAATGCCCGGGCATATTTCTTTAAACCCGGTTTAATAAATGATAAAAGGTTTTGTCAAATAATCACAATTCCTAAACTTTATGGTTCTTTTATTAACGAACAAATACACCGTGCATTTTCACAAGGCCGGTTTAGAAAAAAAACACATTATGAGAAAGATGTATTACACAGCATTGGTGCTTCTTTTATCAGTAAGCACAGGCAGCGCCTACAGCCAGCAAACAAAAAAAGAAGAAACCGATTCTATTCCCAAACCATTCACTTCGGTAACGCGCCACGCTGCAAAAATTGGCGATAAAATGGTGAATTACACAGCCACTGCTGGCGCCCTGTTATTAAAAAACGAAAAAGGCGAACCGATTGAAATATACGGCTTCACTGCCTACACAAAAGATGGAGAAACCGATCTTTCAAAAAGACCGGTAACTTTTGTGTACAATGGCGGGCCAGGGTCATCATCGTTGTGGCTGCACATGGGCGCTGTAGGGCCCCGCCGTGTTGTGCTCAACGATCCTGATGCCACCCCCGCCCCACCCTACAAACTGGAAGACAATAACAGTTCCATTTTAGATGTGACCGATATTGTTATGGTGGACCCAATCGGCACAGGCTTGAGCTATGCCGTTGGCAAAGCAAAGAACAAAGACTTTTGGGGCGTTGACCAGGACATAAAATCAGTCAGCGGTTTCATTAAACAATATGTTACTGATTATGACAGGTGGAATTCCCCGAAATACCTGCTTGGAGAAAGTTACGGCACTATGCGGTCTGCCGGTGTGGTAGATTTTTTGCAGGAAAGGCTGGGCATGGAGATCAATGGCGTAATACTTGTTTCCGTAGTGCTGGATTTGAGAACGCTTACTTTCCAGGCAGGTGATGACATTTCTTATATTTTGCACCTGCCCACTTATGCCGCGGTGGCCTATTACCACAACAAGCTGCCAGGCAAGCCTGCTAACCTTGAAGCATTCCTAAAAGAAGTGCGGGCATTTGCTGAAGGCGAATATGCAACAGCCCTAATGAAAGGCAATAACCTGGAGCCTGCAGAAAAAGACAAAGTGCTGGATAAACTATCAGCCTATACCGGCCTAAGCAAAGATTATCTCACGAAAGCAAACCTTCGCGTGACCGAACCTCAATTCACCCAGGAATTATTGCGCAATGAACATGAGACGGTAGGAAGGCTCGATTCCAGGTATAAAGGCATAAACCAAAACCTGCTGAGCGAATATTCCGATTATGACCCTCAAAGCTCTGCTATCAGCCCTGCTTATACCGCATTGTTCATGAATTATTATTATGGCGACCTGAAAGTGGACAAAAAATATGATTATCATGTTTCAGCTTATGGCGCTGAGGGCTTCAACTGGGACTGGAAACGCGCAAGGAACGGGGAAGGATTTGCTGTTACCCCAAATACAGGAGTAGACATGGCCGATGCAATGTCTAAAAACCCTAACTTAAAAGTGGTGGCCTTTAACGGTTACTATGATCTGGCCACGCCATTTTTCGCAACCGAATATACCATGGACCACCTGGGGCTGGAAAAGAGCGTAAGAGACCGCATCAGCTTTAAGTATTTTGATGCAGGCCATATGATGTACATCAAGCCCAGCGAACTGGCAAAATTCAAAAAATATGTTGCTGATTTTATAACCGGCAAATAAACTTTCTTCCCTTATTTATTTTTAAAAGCCCGGCGGTTTGCGGGGCTTTTAAGTTTTTATTAAACATTCCTGTGCATAAAAAACCTGAACTTCGCGTTTTTAAACCAACAATTTAGGACCTGATGAAAAGCGCTGTTGTTTTGATGATCACTTTGATCAGTTGCCAGGCTGGCCCATCTCCTGCAAAAAGCGAAAACAAAAAAGATACTATTGCCAAAACTGCCCAGGCCGTGCCGGTGTCATTTCAAACTCATTCTCCCATTGCTGATGCAGCAGCCATTTTGGCCCGCAGGCAGGTGCCGGTTTTGTGCTACCACCAGATACGCGACTGGAAACCCACTGATTCAAAACGGGCAAAGGATTATATCGTTCCGGTAAATATTTTTAAAGAACAAATGAAGATGCTTTCCGACAGCGGGTACCATACCATACTTCCAGATGAATTGTATGATTATCTTACCCATGGGACTGCGCTCCCTCCAAAGCCCGTGATGCTTACTTTTGATGATACTGACCTTGGCCAATATACAGTGGCCTTTCCTGAAATGAAGAAATACAATTTCAAGGGCACTTTTTTTATTATGACGGTATCGCTCAACAAACCGAACTATATGAGCAAAGCCCAGGTAAAAGAACTTAGTGATGCTGGCCATGTAATCGGGTCGCACACATGGGACCACCACAATGTAAAACTATACCAGGGCAAAGACTGGGAAATACAAATTGACAGGCCAACCAAGGAGCTGCAGTCCATAACAGGCAAGCCTATCCGTTATTTTGCTTACCCGTTTGGCTTATGGAACCCCCAGGCCATCCCTGAATTAAAGAAAAGGAATTTTGCAGCCGCCTTCCAACTCATTACCAAGCGTGATGACCAGGACCCGCTTTATACTATTCGCCGTATGATCGTTCCCGGCTACTGGAGCCTTTCGACATTGCAACGCGCCATGAAGCAGGATTTCAAATAATTTTATGCTGGCACTTTTGCCTGTTCCGTATTCCATTTCATTTTTAGGCTGATGAAACGTTTTTGCAAGAAGCGTTGAATGCCAATATCGTTACTGCAAAACCTTATTATCCATAAATTGCACTCCCAAAAAAAGCTCATACAATGGACCAACAACCAATCGCACCTGAGCAATTCAACCACCTGGTCAAATCGCGCCGCAGTGTTTTTTTAAAACAATTTATGAAAGGAGAACAGGTACCCGATAAAATTATCTGGCAATTGCTCGAAAATGCCAATTGGGCGCCTACGCACAAACACACTGCACCGTGGAGGTTTTGTGTGTTTACCGGGGAAGGGCTGAAAAAGCTGGCATCTTTCCAGGCAGCATTATATAAGAAAAATGCAGGCCAACATTTCAAACCGGACAAATATGAAAAAATGCAAAACAACCCGCTGCAATGTTCGCATGTTATTTCCATTGGAATGAAACGCAGCAGTGAAGCGAACATCCCGGAAATGGAGGAAATCGCTGCCGTTGCCTGTGCTGTTGAAAATATATACCTGACTGCTGCTGTGTATGGGATCGGTGGTTATTGGACCACAGGTGGTATTACTTACGAAACAGGCGCAAAAGAATTTTTCGGGTTGAGCGGAGAAGATAAGCTGCTTGGTTTTTTTTACCTGGGCTATATCGGAACTCCTTCCATTGCAGGTAAGCGAGAACCGATTGCCAATAAAACAACCTGGGTGGACGGGTAAATATATTTTGTGTTACCTTTACTCATCTCTCAACTGCCAATAAAATTTTTAGGAAAATTAAATGAAGGTATTATGGTGTATTCCTGTACAAGACTGGAGCATTATTATTAGCCCGTACCCAAACAAAGAAAGGCATAAACTTTTCGGGCAATTGTTTATTCTCAATTTTAAAATAAAAGTTCATCATGAAAAAATTCAGATTCTTTCCGGTTGTTTTGATGATCGGATTAGCCGCATGCAGCGGTGGCAGTGGAACAAGCAACACAGATACGGCTGCAACAGCGAGTGCTGACACAACACACAAGGCTGCAGACACTGTTCAAATGGTGGCTCCGCTTCCCGAGGTGCCGGCTAACGCAAAAGTTTTTTTCAAAGGCCTGAAAAACGGCGAAACTGTAAAATCTCCGCTGAAAGTTGAGTTTGGGGTTGAGGGAATGTCGCTCGATACCGCAGGCACTGTAAAAGCAGGCTCCGGCCACCATCATTTGCTGATCGATGCCGGCGATTCTATCCCTGCCGGCGAAGTTGTTGCAAAAGACTCAACCCATTTGCATTTTGGAAAAGCAGAAAAGGAAACAAAAATAACCCTAACTCCGGGTGCGCACACGCTTACCCTTCAGTTCGCAGATGGCCTGCACCGTTCTTATGGCGCCAAGATGGCCGCAACAGTTAAAGTCAATGTAAAGAAATAAGATTTATCGCTTTGTTTTAAAAACCCTTTGCAGGATATCCCTGCAAAGGGTTTTTATCGTTGCGAATGCACAAAAATTTTAAATTATCCTGAAAAGTTCAGTTTCGCACAATAGTAAACAAAAGCCAGGATGTATTTTGTAAGCCGTCTTTTCGCACTTTATCTAACAATGCTTTTCATCCTGAGGTGTGCTCAACCATGTTCAATTCCATATACGGCCGTTAATAATTGAAACTGGCCTTGTTCAGTAGCTCTGTATCAGCTTCCGTCAATTTCAGTTCAACAGCTTTTATCAGATCATTTAATTGCTCGCTTGAAGTAGCACTGGAAATTGGAGCCGTTATGCTAGGCCTTGAAAGCAGCCATGCAATGGCAACAGACGACGGGACAGTATTGTGCTCTTTTGCCACCTCATCCAATGCATGCAATATTTTAAATCCTCTTTCATTCAGGTATTTTTTTATGCCTGCTCCGCGTTTGCTTTTGCTCAGGTCGTTTTCCGAACGGTACTTACCTGACAAAAAACCGCTTGCCAGGGAATAGTAGGTGATCACGCCCATATTGTGCTGAATACATATTGGCTCGATTTCTTTTTCATAGTTTCCCCTATCGTACAAATTATATCCGGGCTGAAAAGACTGATAAACGGGGTAGCCGTGTTTTTTGCTTGCTTCAAAAGATTTTTTTAATCGTTCCGGCGAAAGGTTCGATGCGCCAATCCATCTTACTTTTCCCTGCCTCATCAATTCCGCATAAGCCTCAAGCGTTTCTTCTACCGGGGCCTTATCGTCATCCCAATGCGTTTGATACAAATCGATATAATCAGTCTGCAGCCTCAACAATGAACCTTCAGCAGCTTTCAAAATATATTTTTTGCTAAGGTCCTTATGCCCCTGGCCCATATCCGAGCCCACTTTAGTTGCCACAATAATTTTATGGCGGTTGTTTTTTTGCTTCATCCATTTCCCGATGATGGTTTCTGATTCACCACCAGTATTGCCGGGTGCCCATCTTGAATAAACATCTGCCGTGTCAATAAAGTTAAAGCCGCCCGATTCAAACACGTCCATCACTTTAAATGAATCAGGCTCATCAATTGTCCAGCCAAACACGTTGCCCCCTAATGCAAGCGGAGCAAATTCAAGATTGGTATTTCCCAGCTTTCTTTTTTGCATGACTATGAGTATTGAGCAACAGTTCCTTTCAATTTTGCCAACCGAAAATGATTTGTGGTACAAAGCCTGACAAATATTTACAAATCAATTCGACAATTGCTGCAAAATATATTTTCGCTTTGCCCTGAAACCTTTTATGCCTGTATCGTATTTCGAAAATTCGTACACCACCTGCCTGCAGGTTTCTTTGGCAATGGCCGGTTTTTTTTCAGCCAGCATTTTCAGCAATTCATAATCTATGATGCCATCCCTCATCGCTTCCAACCTGATTGAGCTTAAAATTTCACCATGCCACGGATAAGTAATAAATGCGTCCCCGCCGGGCATGATATTTCCGGCTTCCGGTATAATGCCGCTGGTTTCGTCAAAACAATCATCGCTCCAGAAATCCCATCCCCAGTGCAGGTAGCCTGTAGCTCCAAACCTGAAATTGATCCAATGAAGGATACGTGTTTTGATCAGGGGCAATTCAATAAAGCGGTTGGCATATTCGCCTTGCGGGGCAAGGCATGTATAGAACCAGATTTCATTGCCGGCTTCCTGCCTTTCCTTATAAAATATATAATTGCTGTCATAGAAATCTAATTGGGGCACCCACACATCAATAGTATTGTCCACGCCATGCGAATGCACTGCATCAACCAGTTTGATACCCGGGTAAATGGATTTGATAAACTTTGCAATGGCTGCATAGGATTTTTCATTTCCTGGTTCGGGCTCATCGCAAACATGCTGCAGGTAAATTTTGTCCCAACCTTTTTCTTTGAGATGCGCCATCAGCGCAGGAATGAACTGAGTGTAAAAATTTTGGGCCTCTGGTTCGCTAACAGGAATGTTTTTAAACCTGGTTGTGTCATTTTTTAAATAAGGCGTATAAACGCCAAACTGTGCATACCAGTTGCCCATCCGGCCACCGATATGACCACCTTCGATCCTTCCCAATGCCCCTTCATCAATGAATGTCTGCACAAACCTGTCGAATTTGGAGAAGTCGAATGAAAATTGGTCGTTATTGATCTTGAACTTTATTAAAGAAAAAACAGGTGTCATGATCACATTCTGGTTGTAGGCCCTCATTTTCTTTGCCACTACTTGCAGCCATTTCCAGTAATTGCCTTCAAACTCAACAGAATCTTTTCCGCCGCTCAATTGTTTGAGCTGGCTTTTTCCAAGCCCGAACCAGTTGGTTACCCATAAGCTGGTTTTATTCACGGTCACGTTATATACTTTCACCGTAAAGCGCCTGTTCATGGAAAATGCTTTGCCGTCCATACTTCCTTTTATGGTGATAGCGCCAATATAATCTCCGGCAGGAAAACCAACGGGAATGTTGACTGACACCCAAATGGGCTGCGTTGTAAAATTACGTATATCCATCACTGTTGTATCCAGTATTGGGTCAGGGTAAAATCCAGAAATAGAACTCAGCCTGTCCTTTGAAGGATTTGGCAAAGGCCTGCCTACCCTGGTATAACCCACAAAACCAATAAATGTGTTTTTAGAAAGCAGGTCAGTGTTCCTCGATAACTGAGCAACTGATACACTAAGGTGCTGTATGGTTTTTGTGCTCCTTACAGCAAACTGAAAACTTGCATGTTCACCACGGGCTACGTCTGCCACTGCATCAACATCTTCAAAAAAAGCGGTTTCTTTAAACACTTTCTGCAAAGGGTCAACGGGGGCAAATGTAACGATATCGTTTAATTGCTGTTCTTTGAACTTGCTTTGCTGTGCATTTATTGAACATGTCCCGGCAAAGATTATCAAAGATGCCAATAGGATTTTCTTCATTGTAAAATTTATATAAATAAACCAATGCTCCAGGCACAGGCGCAATAACGGGTTTATTCAGGTTTAAGCAATTGAAGTATCGAAGTGATTTCATTGTCGCTGGCCATTACGCAAGACAGGTCTTCGTGCATGTTCTCATTAATGAACTGCATATTTGTTTTGACTAAGGCCCTGGCCGAAGTGTGAAATTCCTCTGCACCGGTTTTTTCTTTCAGTTCAACAATGTTGTTTGCACGCACGCCGGATCCGGGCATAATAACAATCCGGTTGTCTGCCTGCCTGACCAGCTCATTAATCAAAGCTGCACCCTCCAAAGCAGTTGGCTTTTGCCCCGATGTCAGGATGCGCTCGCAACCAATGCCAATAATGTCTTCCATGGCTTCAAATGGATTTGCGCACCAATCGAATGCACGATGAAAAGTTATTCCAAGCGGGTAGGCCAGTTCAACCAGTTTTGCACATCTCTTTTTGTCGATGGCCCCATCTGCGTTCAGCATCCCGATTACTGCTCCATCGCAACCATATTGTTTGCATAAAGCCACATCGTTCATCATGATATCAAACTCCTCGTCATTAAATAAAAAATCGCCTCCACGCGGCCGGATGATGGGGTACAATTGAACCTGCAATTTCGCTCTCGCCATTTTAATCACACCGAGGCTTGGTGTTGTTCCGCCACCTTCAGGATCAGCACAAAGCTCCACCCGTTGAGCGCCTGCCTGCTGCGCAATCAGCGCGGACTGCAAATTGAAGGAACAAATTTCAAGCTTGAAAGGCATATAAGTAAGTAATTAAAAAAGTAAAAAAAAGAAAACAAGCATGGCTATTCAAGGCAAGTCCCTGTCATGAAAAATGGCTTTTGGAAACAACCAGCTTTTCTTCTTTGTTATTACGGAGCGCATAGCTAAACCCTTTTTGAATAGCATAAGCCCCTGTTTCACCTTTTTTGTTGAGTGCCAGGAAAGCGACCTGGATTTCCTTAGCTGCACTGCCCTTTGCCCTGATTACCCTTTCTACTGCTTTTTTACATGCCTGCTCTGGGGACAGGCCCTGGCGCATAAATTCAACAACGGTGTGGGTGCCGCAAATCCTTATTACATCTTCGCCCTGCCCGGTAGAAGTAGCAGCGCCCACTTCATTGTCAACGAAAAGCCCGGCGCCAATAATAGGCGAATCCCCCACCCTTCCGCGCATTTTAAATGCCATTCCGCTTGTGGTACAACTGCCGCTCAGGTTCCCCTTCGTATCCATAGCAACCATTCCAATGGTGTCGTGGTTCCATTCGCCGTTTATTTTTTTGGGGGCATGATATGCATTGCTTTTTGAATTTTCAATATTGATCACGGGTTTGTATTCCGATTTTTTCAGCCACTCTTTATAATTCTTTTCCGCATCATCAGAAAGTTTTTGTGGCTCAAGCGGGAAACCTTCAGCTACTGCAAACTCCTGCGCACCAGCGCCAACAAGCAGCACGTGTGGCGTTTTCTCCATTACTCTTCTTGCTACCGAAATAGGGTGTTTGATGCGTTCGAGGAATGCGACACTGCCACAATTGAAATTTTCATCCATGATCGAAGCATCGAGCGTAACAAAACCGTCACGATCGGGGTTCGCCCAAAGCCCCACGCAACAATTCCTCGAAGCTTCTGTGACCATCACGCCAGACTCTACTGCATCGAGCGCCCGGCCACCGCTGCCCAAAATTTTCCATGCAGCTTTATTGGCTTCAAGCCCTGCGTCCCAGGTGGAAATGACAATGGGGTTGTCTTGAGTCAAAGGGCAAGGATCTTCCCCTGCAAAATTTTTTCTTCCAAGCACAATACCAAAAGAGCCTAATAAAGAAGATTGCAAAAAATTTCTTCTGTTGAACATGTTTAAAAGATTAAATTGAGTTCCAATTTAAGTAATTTAAATTTTTGATTTCAAACTATTATACCAGTAATAACCAATTGCCTAAAATAATGAATATGAAACGGCTTCTTTTTTTGTTTATCGTTTTCCTTTCTTTCAGGGCTGCTGCGCAAGACAGCGCATGGATCCGCGATCATTATTATAAGGTCGAAAAATACATCCCAATGCGGGATGGCGTCGAGCTCTTCACCTCAATGTATATCCCAAAAGACACAAATGAAGCGCACCCCATACTAATGACAAGAACACCTTACTCATGTGCGCCTTACGGCGAGGACAAATGGAGAAATTGGTGGGGAACGTACAAAAGAATATATTTTAAAGAAGGGTACATTATGGTAACCCAGGATGTGCGCGGCAGATGGATGAGCTATGGGCAATTTGAAGATGTGCGCCCTTTCAATGCAAACAAAAAAACAAATAAAGACATTGATGAGGCCAGCGATACTTATGATGCCATCGACTGGATGGTAAAGAATATTCCCCATAACAATGGCAAAGTTGGCGTATTCGGCATTTCTTATCCAGGCTTCTATTCTACCATGGCGGCAGCAAGCAATCACCCCGCATTGAAAGCGGTGAGCCCGCAGGCGCCTGTTACCAATTGGTTCCTGGGAGATGACTTCCATCACAATGGCGCTTTTTTTCAAATGGATGGATTTGCCTTTTATTCCGCATTCGGCAAGCCCCGCCCAAAGCCTACTACGGAATGGCCAACAGGGTTTGATTATTACACGCACGACAACTATAAATTTTACCTGGAAACCGGTGCCCTAAAAAATCTTGCGGCTTTATTGCACGACAGCGTTGCCTTTTGGAAAGGATTGTATGCGCACCCTAACTATGATGCATGGTGGAAAGCACGCGATGCAAGAAATGCGACTAAGAATTTACAGCCGGCCATGCTTTGGGTTGGCGGATTGTTTGATGCAGAAGATTGCTGGGGCGCATGGAATGCTTATAAAGCGGCAGAACAAAACAACCCCGGCAAAGCATTCAATAAAATTGTGGATGGCCCGTGGTACCATGGGCAATGGGCAAGCAGCGATGGCACGCACCTTGGTAATGTTTATTTTGGGAGCAACACCGCCGAATGGTTCCAGCAAAACATGGAAATACCTTTCTTCAATTACTTCTTAAAAGGCGAAGGTGATATTTCGCAGATTGCGGAAGCCAATATTTTTATTACCGGAAAAAATGAATGGAAAAAATTTGGCCAGTGGCCCCCTGCGGAAAAAGCAGATAAGAATTTATACCTGCAGCCAAATGGAAAACTAAGCTGGGCCAGGCCAACTGCGATTAAAAGTTTTTCGGAATATATAAGCGATCCCGCACACCCTGTTCCTTATGCACAGGAGGTGCATTTCAACAGGACGAGAACTTATATGACAGATGACCAGCGTTTTGCTTCCCGGCGGCCGGATGTGCTGGCTTTTCAAACCGATACTTTGGCCGATGATGTGACCGTAACCGGCAATGTGATTGCTGACATCCTTACTGCCATTTCAACTACTGACGCAGATTTTGTAGTGAAAATAATTGATGTTTTTCCTGACAAGCTGGGATATGATAACATTGATATCTATGCCGAGATGGACGCGGAAAAAAAATACCCAATGGGAGGCTATGAAATGCTGGTGAGGGGCGATGTTTTTCGGGGCAGGTTCAGGAAAAGTTATGAAAGGCCCGAGCCATTTGTGCCTGGCAAAATTGAGCGTGTGAAATTTGAATTGCCTTCGATCGCTCATTGTTTCAGAAAAGGGCACCGCATTATGGTGCAGATCCAAAGCAGTTGGTTTCCTTTGGTTGACCGCAACCCACAGCGCTTTGTAGACATCTATACCTGTAGCGACAAGGATTTTCAGAAAGCTGATATTAAAATCTATCATGATGCAGCAAACAGCTCGTCTGTAATATTGCCGGTACTGAAATAGGTTGAATGGTTGATGAACGAGCCCTGTTTGGTATGCTTCTCAACTGATCAGCCTGGCCGCCTGTAGCCCTGTAAAAAATCCTTGATCACCATTTTCTTTTTGCCTTCCAACTGGACTTCCTTCAGATAGATATACCCGTTAGGGCATGCAAAACGAAGATACGTTTTATGGTCGGTTTCAAAATCGCCCGCAACAATATCAACATGCCCCTCCTTTTTTTCAGAACAATAAACTTTCAACAGTTTATTATCAATATATGTAAATGCACCAGGAAAGGGCGACAGTCCCCGTATCAGGTTGTACACTTCGTGAACGGGTTTTGCCCAGTTGATCTTGCAGTTTTCAGTAAAAATTTTCGGAGCATGTTTTAAGCATGCCGGCTGTTGCCTGGAGAACGTTGACTGGTCCTGTGCCTGCAAAGTAGCATTTGCTAATCCACCTATGGTTTTCACCAAAATACCGGCTCCAACTATTTTCATCCTGTCATGTAATTCGCCGGCAGTTTCATTTTCACCGATTGAAATTTTTTCCTGCAGTAAAATATCGCCGGTATCAATTTCATGTTTCAATTTAAACGTAGTAACCCCTGTTTCTTTTTCTCCATTGATGATTGCCCAATTGATTGGCGCTGCGCCGCGATACTGAGGGAGCAATGACCCATGCACATTGATGGTCCCCATTGGAGGCATATCCCAAACCATTTCCGGCAACATGCGGAATGCTACTACAACCTGTACATCGGCATGCAGCAACTTTAATTCGTTGATAAACTGGGGAGCTCTTAACTTTTCAGGCTGCAAAATTTTCAACGCTTTTCCTGTTGCATATTTCTTTACCGCGCTTTCGCTCATCTTCATGCCGCGGCCTGCTGGTTTGTCAGGTGCAGTAACAACAGCCACAATGTTACAGCCCGCACTTATCAATGCATCAAGCGATGCAACGGCAAATTCGGGCGTGCCCATGAAGATTATCCTGAGTGCTTGCAGCCTACCGTTCTGTATTCCATTCCCTTCCATACTGGTCATCTTCGTGATATTAAAAATCCTTGTACAACAGGTATTTCTTCCTGGTTTTTTTGAACCTGGTTAATGCAGGCTCCCAGCTTTTCCTGATGGCTGCTTCGGGTTTTCCTTCTTTCACCTGTTGCGCCAGCCGATCAGTGCCTGCAAGTTTATTGATAAAATTGCCGGGAAGAAAAAAATTTTCCTTATCGGGGAAAAGCTTGTACCCTTCAATCAGCCATTTCAGTTGCAAGCGATCATCGGTTTCTTTCTGCACATCTATCTTGCTCAAATCAAAACCATAACAAAGCTGGCCTTTCAATGGGGGATTTTTTGCGCCCTCGACGCTGCCCGGCGTAAAACTGTATAAGTGATTGGGGAAAAGCGGGCTGCCAAACTGCTGGAAAGGCTTATCCGTGCCGCGGCCCAGGCTAATATTAGTGCCCTCAAAAAAACAAAGGGAAGGATATAAATACACTGCCTGCATATTCGGAAGGTTTGGGGAAGGCCTTACCGGTAATGCATACCTGCTTTTATGCGTGTAGTTTTTGCAGCGGACCACCAAAAAATGAAAAGGGGTGTCGGGCGAACTATGTGCATGCAGATAATATGCGTACGCTTTGTTGGCCGAATCGGAAAGCCATTTTTCGCCGGCAATCAAAAGCGCATATTCTCCTATCGTCATCCCATAAACAACGGGAACAGGTTGCATGCCTACAAAAGACTTGAATTTCAGGTCGAGCACCGGCCCATCTACATAAAAGCCGTTGGGGTTAGGCCGGTCGAGTATCATCATCGGCTTATGATTTTCAAATGCCGCCTCCATCATTCGTTGCAAAGAAGAAATATACGTGTAGAACCGAACACCAACGTCCTGTATGTCAAAAACTATGGCATCAATATCTTTCAAGTCTTCCGGGGAAGGCTTTTCCCTGTTGCCATAAAGAGAAATTACCTGTACTCCGGTTTGCTTATCTACAGATCCCGAAACCTGTTCACCGGCATCTGCTGTTCCCCTGAAACCATGTTCAGGTGAAAAAATCTTTTTTACAATAATGCCGCGCTTGAGCAAAGTATCTACTAAATGCGTGCTGCCTACTATTGAGGCCTGGTTCGCAAATACAGCTACCCTTTTGTCTTTGATCAGTGGCAGATAAACCTCCATCCTGTCTGCGCCGGTGAGGATTCGAGCCGAAGGATTGGCACGCCGGGCAGTTGATTGCTGTTGTGCTGTGCCTTGCAAGAAGACAAACAAGCAGTAAAAAAAGAATTGGGATTTTTTCACATGTATAATTTTAGGTTAACCATGCAAGCCTTATATGGTTCAAGCCTCAAATTTCAACAAAAATTTTTTATTAGATAAAGGCAATTATTAGAGTTAGTTTTGCCTCCTTAGCAACATTGGCTTGCTGCAAAACCAAATTTTTGAAGTGCATGAAGTGGGCAGCCCCGGCAAGAGGCGCCGATATAATAATTAATTCATTAAAAACAAATGCAGGTTTATGCAAGAGGTAAAATCAGGTGATACTGTGAAAGTGCATTATCATGGCCGCTTGACGGATGGCACAACATTCGATTCGTCTTCAGGCCGTGAGCCCTTAGAATTTGAAGTGGGCAGCGGAATGGTAATAAAAGGTTTTGATGATGGCGTGATGGGCATGATGGTGGGCGGCAAAAAAACAATCAACATCCCTGTTGATGATGCCTATGGCCCGGCAGATCCCCAGATGATGATGGAATTCCCAATCGATGGATTGCCTAAAGACCTGAAGCCTGAGGTGGGCATGGAATTGACCATGAGAGACGGTTCGGGCAACCCCATACCTGTTGTAGTAGCAGAAGTAAGGCCTGATGTGATCGTGATCGATGCCAACCACCCGCTCGCTGGCGAGGAGCTGATTTTTGATTTAGAGCTGGTAGAGATTACAGGAAGCAAGTCGAGGATCATAATGCCTTAATGGAATTTGTTAACAATACTGGTCAAGGTTTGACTTTCTCATCAGCCTTAATCGCAAACTGTTAATTGCCGGTTTCTTTGTTTTGATATTTTTTTTCAAAGTATAAATACAAGGCTGCAATCGTAATAAACAATAGCGCAGTGGCTACAAATGAGCCTTCAAAACCAAAGCTGCCGCCAGTAATGGAAGCATCGCCTTTCAATTGGATCAACAATAAAGGAGAAAAATCTACCCCGCTTATTTTATACCCGAATACCGGCCCCTGGAAAAAATTCCATCCAAAATGCAGCATGACGGAGAACCACAGGTTTTTGGTGTACACATAATTCAGCCCCAGCAAAACGCCTCCGAGAAATAAAGTGGAAAGCGAAATGGCCGATATGCCAGGGTTGCTGATATGAAAAGCAGTAAACAACAGCGCAGATATAAATAAGGCAACCCATTTATTGAATGATTGCATCAGGCTGTTCAGTATATAACCGCGAAAAACCAGTTCCTCACTGATGGCAATAAAAGACAAGATCCCGATTTGTATAATAATTTGGTTTAGGTTGAAAGAAAAATCATCCCATTCCAGGTGCCCGGTAAAATACAATATCAGTGTGCCTGTGCCAATGATGGCAGATGCAATAAAAAACCCGGCAAGTATATTGCCCGATTGGCCAAAACGGCTTAAGCCAATATCAGTTAATTTTTTTTTGTCAATGAATTTTACAAAAACGAACACACAGGCAACAGAAGCCGTAAATTCTACCAGGGCAACGATCCATATTGTTTCTTTTGCTGCCAGGCCGGCAACTGATTGAATGAGGTTGCTTACCTCGCCACCAGGTTTTAGGGAAGTGAACAGTAAAACTGCCGGCACTGTTATTAGCAAAGCCAGGATAATATAGGCTATAATAAACAAAAGAGCGCGGAGCCAGCCCTGTTTTATCAGCGGTTTTTTTTCTTCCGGATTATCCATAGTAGCTATATTCGCTGCTCTAAATTAATCAAATCATTTATGTTCGAAGATTATTCATTCACCGTTGCGGAAAGATTTATGCGCTATGTACAGATCGACACCCAGAGCGATCCGGGCTCAGGCACCATTCCTTCCACAGAAAAACAAAAAGGCCTGGGTCGGCTGCTGGCAGAAGAGCTGAGAAAAATGGGACTTAACAAGGCTGAGCTTGATGCTTACGGTTATGTGTATGCGGAAATACCGGCAAATTCTGATAAGCAGGTGCCGGCCATTTGTTATTGTGCGCATGTGGACACCTCACCGGATTGCCCAGGTGGAAATGTAAAACCTGTTGTACACAAAAATTATGATGGCGGGGACATTGTCCTGCCAGACGACCCTATGCAGGTTATTTCGCCTGACGAGCACCCATACCTAAAAGAGAAAAAAGGCGATGACATAATCACTGCTTCCGGAACGACATTATTGGGGGCGGATGATAAAGCAGGCATAGCCGTGATCATGGACATGGCAAATTATTTAATGGCACATCCTGAAATAAAGCACGGCCCTCTGAAAATTTTATTTACCCCTGATGAAGAGATCGGCCGCGGAGTCAACAAAGTTGACCTGCAAAAGCTCGGCGCCGCTTACGGCTACACACTGGATGGCGGCGAACTCGGCTCTTATGAAGATGAAACATTTTCCGCAGACGGGGCAACATTTACTTTCTATGGCACAAGTGCCCACCCGGGCTATGCCAAAGATAAAATGGTGAACGCAGTAAAAATAGCTTCCGCTTTTGTTGCTTCATTGCCGAAGGATGAACTGTCGCCGGAAACAACTGAAGGGCGCTATGGTTTTGTGCACCCGATGGAAATATCAGGCACAGTAGAAAAAGCCACCGTTAAATTCATCATCAGGGATTTTATCACCGCCAAGCTGGCGGCCTATGAAGCTTACCTGAAAGACAAAGCCGATGATGCAATAAAAAAATTCCCGGGAGCAAGATACGAGGTGCATGTGACCGAGCAATACCGCAACATGAAAGAAGTGCTGGACAATCATCTCAAAGTTTCCGAATATGCCATAGAGGCAATACAACGGAGTGGCATACCCGTAAAGCAAACCAGTGCACGTGGCGGCACTGATGGTTCCAGGTTATCGTTTATGGGCTTGCCCTGCCCGAATATTTTTACCGGCGAAATGGCTTTTCATGGCAAACAAGAATACGTGAGCATCCAGGACATGCAGAAAAGCGTAAAAACGATTGTGAGGCTGGCCATGATTTGGGAAGAAAAAAGTTAGAAGCTGAAAGCCGGGAAAAAATAACGATTATTTTATGATGCCTGCTGGTTATTGTTTTTTTTAATCGCTTCGATTATCTTCATGGCATGTTCTCTCGAGTTTTCAATGAACCATATATGCGTGTTCATGCCGCCGCAAACCACACCTGCCAGGTAAATATTTGGCATATTGCTCTCCATGGTTTCAGGATCATAAACCGGCTGCCTTACTGGATCCTTGGATAACTCAATGCCTGTTTTTTTAAGGAATTCAAAATTGGGCTGATAGCCTGTCATGGCGATGACATAATCATTATCAATGGTAACCACACCACCAGGCGTGTTAATGTCCACTTCGTTTTCACGGATAGCCCTTACCGTTGAATGAGCAAAGGCTTTAATGCTGCCTTCTTTAATGCGGTTTTCAATATCAGGCTTCACCCAATATTTTACTCTTTTGCCGATCCCTTCGTCTTTAATAACCATGGTAACTTCTGCCCCTTTGCGCCAGGTTTCCAGCGCTGCGTCAACAGCCGAATTATTAGCGCCCACTACCAGCACTTTGTGCATAGCATAAAAATGAGGGTCCTTATAATAATGAGCAACTTTTGGCAAATTTTCCCCTGGCACATTCATCAAAACAGGAATATCATAAAACCCGGTAGCGATAATAATATTTTTTGCCAGGTATGTTTGTTTCGTAGCAACGACTTTAAATCCTTCCTTCACTTGCGTAACCTCCTGCACTTTTTCCTGCAAATGGATATTCAGGTGCTTTGACACGGCTATGCGGCGATAATATTCCAGCGCTTCGGCCCTTGTGGGTTTTGCATTATTGCTGACAAAAGGAACGCCTCCGATCTCAATCCTTTCAGACGTGGAAAAGAAAGTCATGTTGGCGGGATAATTGTACAGCGAATTCACCAGGCAGCCTTTTTCCATGATGAGGTAGCCCAAATTCGCTTTTTGCGCTTCGATGCCACAGGCAAGCCCGATAGGCCCGCCGCCAATGATGATGATGTCGTAACTCGTGGCCATTGTGCTGTTAAAGTTTGATGCTTTTGTTTTTGGGGTTGCCTGTTGCTGAATAGCATTGCTTCAGCACAAGCGAGCGTGGCAACGATGCCCGATAGTAGTGTGCTGCCGGTTACACTACCAAGAACACCTGCATTAAAACAAAATTAATTTTCAAAAGGCAAATTTAATCCATTAACAAATGGCTGTAGGTTATGTTGTGATAAAAATTTGTACATTCATCATCAAATTTTATTTATGGAAAGCTTATCAAACATTGTATGGATTATTGTTGGCGTATTAGTCCTCTCTTTTTTCCTAAGTTCATGGGTAACCGTAAACCAGGGGTATGTATATGTGATCACCTTGTTTGGGAAATACAGGCGCGCACTAAACCCGGGGCTGAATTTTAAGATCCCCTGGCTGGAGCAGGTATCCAAGCGCATTAGCATACAGAACCGTTCCGTTGAGTTGGAATTCCAGGCTGTTACTGCTGACCAGGCCAATGTGTATTTCAAAAGCATGTTGTTGTATGCCGTGCAAAATGCAGCAGAAGAAACGATCATAAAAGTAGCTTTCAAATTCATCAGCGACAAAGATTTGATGCAGGCGCTGACGCGAACGATCGAAGGCAGCATACGTTCGTTCGTGGCCACAAAAAAGCAGGCCGAAATTTTGGGATTGAGGAAAGAGATCGTAGAATTTGTAAAAGCGCAAATCGACCACTCGCTCGAGGACTGGGGCTACCACCTGATGGACCTGCAGATCAACGACATCACTTTCGACCAGGCCATTATTGATTCGATGAGCAAAGTAGTGGCGAGCAATAACCTGAAAGCTGCTGCTGAAAACGAAGGGCAGGCTTTGCTGATCACAAAAACAAAATCTGCAGAAGCAGAAGGGAATGCCATAAAAATTTCTGCAGAAGCAGAGAAGGAAGCTGCGATGCTGCGCGGGCAGGGCGTTGCGCTTTTCCGCGAAGAAGTAGCAAAAGGGATGAGCGAAGCAGCCGAGCAAATGAAAAAAGCAAACCTCGACACGAATGTGATCCTCTTTAGCATGTGGACTGAAGCGCTGAAAAATTTTGCTGAAGTCGGAAAAGGCAATGTCATTTTCTTAGATGGCAGCCCACAAGGCATGGAGACATCAATGAAACAGATACTGGCGCTGGTGCTGAAGCAGACCACACCCGAGTAATGGCATGCAGGAAGATGGCCAATATTGCCCAAAGGACCTATAAGATTTTAAAAACCTTATAGGTTCTTTGTTAAGCTCCAATGGCTAAAATTTTTTCAGTTTGTTTGGCAAGCTGTGTTTCCAGTACGCAAGGTTTCCACAATGCATACCCTCCTGAAAGGTTATATACTTCTGTAAATCCGCTCTGCCGAAGTATTCGATGCGCTATATACCCGCGCAGGCCCTGCTGGCAATATATATAAATGGGCCTGTCTTTTGGAAGTTCTTTCATCCGGCCGCGCACATCATCCACAGGAATATTGATCGCCCCATCAATATGTTCATCGGCAAATTCATCTTCTGTCCTCACATCAACCAGCACGCTGTTTTCAGGCAAAGAGCTTACCTCATTCCAGTAACAGACCTTCAACTTAGCATGCAAAATATTATCTGCCACAAAACCGGCCATATTCACCGGATCTTTGGCAGAAGAATATGGCGGCGCGTAGGCCTGCTCAAACTCCGCCAGGTCATAAACAGTGCCGCCTTGTTTAATAACGGAAGCCATCACATCAATGCGTTTGTCCACTCCGTCATACCCGGCTATTTGAGCACTTAACAAGCGGCCATCGCCAGGCGAAAAAGCAACCTGGATGGACATGAATTGAGCGCCGGGATAATACCCTGCATGCGATGCCCCGTGGATGGTTGAAACGATATGAGGGATATTATACAGCTTTAACTGTTTTGAAGCGGCGCCTGCAGTAGCTACAGTCATATCGAACACTTTTACAATGGCTGTGTTAATAGAGCCATTATATTTATGCCGGTTCCCATCTACAATATTGTTCGCGCAAATACGGCCTTGTTTGTTGGCAGGCCCGGCAAGGAAGGTTGGCATTGGCTGGCCGGTAAGCGGATTTGCAAATTCGACAGCATCGCCTAATGCATAAATATCGGGGTCGGATGTTTGCAAATATTCATTCACCCAAATGCCTTTCGCATTCCCTAACCGCAAGCCTGCCATAGAAGCCAGCCTGGTATCAGGGCGGACACCGATAGAAAGGATAACAATACCAGCATGAATAAAAGAGCCGTTTTTTAATAACACATTCAGCCCTTCCCCATTTTTTTCAAAGCCTGTTACAGTTGTATTTACCCTCAGGTCAATTTCTTTTGAACGGATGTGCTGTTGAACAATTGCAGCAACAGGAAAATCAACCGGGGCCATTACCTGGTTGGCCATTTCAATAATGCTCACCTGCATGCCCAACTGGTGCAGGTTTTCAGCCATTTCCAACCCGATAAAACCGCCACCGATTACCACAGCTTTTGCTGATGGCCTTTTGGTTGCGTAATTTTTGATGTGGTCAGTGTCTGCTACATTGCGCAGCGTAAAAATTCCTGGGAGGTTAATTCCCGGCAATGGCGGGCGGATGGGCTCAGCGCCGGGAGATAAAACCATTTTATCATAGCGCTCCTTATATTCCTTCCCGGTTTTAAGGTTTTTTGCGGTTACCACTTTAGCTACGGGGTCGATTGCCATTACTTCAGTAGAAATGCGGACATCAATATTAAACCGACGGTTGAAACCCGCTGCGCTCTGTACAAATAATTTATCCCTGTCTTTTATCACATCGCCGATATAATAAGGCAGCCCGCAATTGGCATAAGAAATGTATTCTCCTTTTTCAAAAATCACGATCTCCGATTTCTCATCTAATCTCCTCAACCTGGCTGCTGTGCTTGCGCCCCCTGCCACTGCACCCACAATAATATACTTCATGCTATACTAAAATTTAATCGGTTGCAAAGAAATAGAGAAAACGTGCGCAATAAGGTAACATTAGTTACTTAACCGGCTGACATCAATCATACAGGCTGGATAATAAAATAAGAAAGCAGATGAATAATGGTCGCTCAATAAGGAACAGCAAGAGCCAAATAAACTTCTTATTTCCCAGGTAGTATTGCACAACTCAGCCTTGCCTTATGGCCCGCTGATTGTTTCACACAAAAATAAATGGGTTGCCAGAGCGCACATGCACAATGTTCAGCCCAGGCACTTTAGGTCTTAACCATTCGGCCAAATATCCCATTCCCGGTTCTTCGCTTACAGAATGGCCGAGATCGACCAGGGAAGTTATTCTGCCAAGAGCCAGGGAGTCGCGTATGTATTCAGCAGTTTCCCATTCGTGCACTTCCCCCACAACAAGCACATCAGGTTTTTCGTTCTCTACCAGCGAGATTTGCATTTCGCCTCCGGCCGCTCCTGGCAAAATACCAATTCTTTCACAACGCTGGCCGAGGTTCCCAATTACCCTCACTCGCGCAATGTCCAGTTTTGATTTCAAGTGATTGGCAATGTCCCCCAGGCTCAATCCAGGGATTTTGACAACCATTTTTCCCGGTTCATAATAAGGCAGCCAGCCCATTGTTTTCAGCACGCCATAACCTATGCCATCTGGTTTGTGCGCATGCCAGTAATCGTGAAATCGCCAAACTGTGATATTATGTTTTTGCAACAGCGCCATTTTTTGTTTCACCACAGCATTATTGGGCACATAGTCCAATTTGTCTTCATGATTATAAAAAACAGGTTCATGTGCAATAATGAAATTTGCATTCAGCCTGACAACAGTTCTTATCACCTCTACCGTGGGGAACATGGTAGTAACGATTCCAGATACTTTATTGGTTGCGCTGCCGCTTTTGATGGTGTCAACAGTTTGAGCAAATGGCGCGCCTGGAATTTCTTTTAGTATTACATTGATCACATCCTGAACGGCATATTCTTTTTCAGCACATAAATCCCTGACAATGCCGTTCATTGGCATGCCTGCAAAAGCCGCTGCCCCGGCTGCTTTCAGCGATGTGCCAATAAATCCTCTTCTTCCTTTTTTGAACTTTTGGTAATGCACAAAAACATTTTTCGCAACTAAATTATTTACGATGTTCTTCATCGACAGGCATAGAAAAATTTACAGTGATCTTATTAACAAAGGATAAAGCCAATCACTTTATTTTTCTACCCACGCCAATCCATCAGGCCCGCCGCCAACATCAATATGACCGGACATTTCTAATTTTTTCATGTCAATTACTGCAATATAATTGTCCCCGGTGCAAGCAACAAAAGCCTTTGCGCCATCAGGCTGCACCATGATGCCTGCCGCGCCATGGCCAATGCGGATGCGTTTTAGTTCTTTGCGCAAAGCCACGTCATAAATTACCAGGTCGCCATTGGCCAGGCTCGAAATAAGCGCAAGTTTTCCATCAGGCGAGAACTTTACCCTGTTTGCGCCAAACACTTTCGCATCAATTTTTCCTGCTATTCTTTTCGATCTGAGATCAATAATGGAAATAGCGCCGTCTTCCGCAGATGCAGTCCATAGTTCAGCGCTATCAGGAGTTACATCAAATCCTTCTGATCCCCTGGAGGTCGGGATGATGGTCTGCTGCCATGTTTCATGCGGCCTGAAGCCCGGAGGTGGCGGCATGTTCCCCGGGCGCTTTTGCCGATCGGGAGGATTGATTGCGCCGGGAGGTGGCCCGGGCACGACCAAAGTATCAACAAGTATGCTCACCGTTCCCGAAGAAACGTTGGTGGTATAAATCCTTTTTGCATTGGCTGTAACATAAATCATGTGTGTCCTGTCCTGCCCGGTGCCCATGCACCAGTTCATTTTTTTGGTGGCCGGGTCATAACTCCCAACTGCTTTCGATCCCTCTGCAGTAAACCATAGTTTCCCGCTGACAAAAGCAAGTCCGTGCGGGCCGAGCAAGGGCCTTGTATCCAGGTTGAACAAAGCTTTGTGCGCAACGAGGTCGATAACATTGATCTCGTGCAGGCTGCCACCTCCATAAATAGAAACATAAGCCGTCCTCCCATCAGAAGAGGCAGCCACTTCATGAGGATCCTGGCCGACCGGTACTTTGGCCATCACCTTCAAAGTTGCAGGATCGACAATCGCCAGGGTATGATCAGCCTTTGAAAGCGCCAGTAATAAGCCATGCTGCGCCTTGCCTTCTTTAGGTATACCGCAAACAAAAACACCCGATAAAAGAAATGCAGCAAACAATTGCAAAAATCGTTTTCGGTTTTTAAAAGGAAAAAATAAATAATAATGAGTGGGCCTGTTCCTGCTCGCAACTGGAGGCAAATAATTAACCATAGCTTATTGATTTAGTAATGTTGTCCGGTACAAATGCTTAACCGAATTTACTAAATTTCTATTTCATCGTTTTTTGAAATAGTTTGGTGCACAATACCGAGTTGAACAAAACATGTTACATGGCGTGCGCCTCAATAATAATTTCTCAACAAAGATTGTTGATCGTTATTTTTCAAAATCATTCCCCATACAGCTCCATCTGACTATTTAGCGCTTGCTGATTTATATTTGCATCCATTCATCAAACAACATAATAAAACTATACCGATGAGCAATTTTCCAAAAGCATTTCTTTTCGATCTTAATGGCACGATGGTTGACGATATGGAATACCACATAAAAGCATGGCATGACATTTTGAATGACGACCTGAAAGCCAATATGAGCTGGGGAGACGTGCGCAAACAGATGTATGGAAAAAATTCAGAATTGTTCAAAAGGGTTTTTGGAGAAAATTATTTTACCGATGAAGAAACAGAACATTGGTCAATGGAGAAGGAGAGGCGATACCAGGAAAATTTTTTTCCGCATTTAAAACTGATCAACGGGCTTGAAGGTTTTTTAAAAAATGTAAAAGAAAGAAAAATCAAAACCGCTATCGGCTCGGCAGCCATACCATTCAACATCAATTTTGTTTTGGACAACCTGCATCTCCATGATTACTTTGATGCGATAGTGAGCGCAGATGATGTGAAAGCAAGCAAGCCTGATGGGGAAACCTATTCAAAAGCAGCAAAGCTGCTGAATGAAAAGCCGGAAAATTGTATTGTGTTTGAAGATGCCCCAAAAGGCGTGGAAGCTGCTCAAAATGCAGGCATGCGCTCGGTTGTGCTCACAACCATGCACAACCGGGATGAATTTACCGATTACTCAAATGTGCTTGCTTTCATAAAAGATTATACCGACCCTTTCCTGCAAGCGTTTTTTCCCAAGTAGTTTTCGTTGAGGCGGCTATTTCCTCTCCCAAACTTCCTTTCCATTAACAATTGTCCGCATTACTTTTATATCTCGTATTTTTTCTGGGGCAATGGCGAAAATATCGGCAGATAAAACAGCAAAATCGGCCAGCATGCCTGCTTTCAGCTTTCCCAATTTGTTTTCCTGGAAGCTGGCATAAGCGTTGTTGGCAGTATAACATTTCAAGGCCTGTTCCACAGAAATTTTTTCTGCAGGGAACCAGCCTTCGGGGTTTTTGTCGTCCAAGGTCCGCCTGGTAACTGCTGCATAAATTCCGGCAATGGGGTCAAGAGGAGCCACAGGCCAGTCTGATCCGAAAGTCAGGTTTGCGCCTTCATTCAATAAGGTTTTAAAAGCATAGGTCCTTTTCAGCCTGTCGCTGTCCAGCCGCTTGTATGCCCATTTCCCATCATCGATCAAATGGTAAGGCTGCATTGACGGTATTACATGGAGCTCTTCAAATTTCAGGATAGCCCTTGGCGTTAAATGTTGTGCATGTTCTACGCGGAAACGGCGGTCTTTCCCGGGGTCTTTTTTTTCAGCTTCTTCATAAACGCTCAATATAAAATCATTCGCCTTGTCGCCTATGGCATGCGTAGCACAATGCAGGCCGGCAGAATCGGCGCTCAATATCCACCTCCTTAGATCATTTGTATCGGTAACCTGCAACCCTGTTTTACCTGGTGCATCTAAATAGGGCTTATAAAACCATGCAGTAGTTGATCCAAGCGAGCCGTCAACAAAACCTTTTAATCCGCCCCAATGCAGCATGGCATCGCCCCAGCCTTCTTTTTTCACAAAGGAATCAAGCTTTGCCCAGGTTTTCAGGGGAACAAAAGAATAAATCCTCAAATCCAATTTGTGCTCAGCGTAAGCTTTTCGGTATGTAGCCATGTCGGGCCAGCCGCCATACGTGCTCATGTCGTTCACTTCTGTAATGCCATGCTCAAACGCTTCCTGGACTGCGCGTTTCAGGTATTCATCCAGTTCTTCCTGTGTTGGAGCAGGAATTACTTTTGAGATGAGGTCTGCTGCCCCATCCTTCAAAACACCTGTTGGCTCCCCTGTTTTAGCGTCTCTTACAATTTCGCCGCCGGGCGGGTCAGGGGTATGTTTATCAACCCCGGCCAGTTTCAGGGCAATAGAATTGGCAAGAGACATGTGGCCGTCGTAACGTTCAATAAATACAGGGTGATTGCCGGTAATGCTGTCAATCCAAAATCTTGTTGGCAATTTGCCGCCCCATGCCTCATGGTCCCAGTCCCCGCCCATGATCCAGCTGTCTCCCTTGTGCGCAGATGAATACTCTTTTAATGTTTCTATAAATTCCTTTTCTGTTTTCGCATTGCGAAGATTAACGCTAGCGAGCTGATAACCGCCTTGAAGAAAATGAGCGTGGTTGTCAATAAAACCTGGCACGATCATCTGGCCGCCCAAATCAATCACCTCGGTATTGCTGCCTTTATACTCATTGTACTCGTTGCCAACATAAACAACCAGGGAATCTTTTACCGCAATGGCCGTTGCCCTGTCGTTTGCAGTATCCCCGCTCCAGATTTTTGCGTTGATATAAATTTTATCGGCAGACTGTTTTTGTTGCGAGCATGATACGAGAAAAGCAAATGAAACAACAGCAAGGGCCAATTTTCTCATTGAAAGTAAATTTTGATTGTGAATATTTGATTGCGCAGGCAATCTAATCAATTATTAAAATAAAAAATCCTTCTTTCGCAAGAAGGATTTTAAAAAGGTGTATTTGATAGAGGGGATCAATAATCTCTGTCGTAGCCGCCGCCACCGCCGCCGCGATTATAGCCGCCTTTTTTGTACCCGCCACCGCCGCCGCCGCCGAAGTTTCTTTTCTTGAAACCGCCGCCGCCGCCGCTACCACCTTGCTTGGGCTGAGATTCATTCACAATGATCTTTCTGCCCATTACTTCGGAGTCATAGAGGCTGGTAATAGCTTGCTGAGCTTCAGCACTGTCTTCCATCTCAACAAAGCCAAAGCCTTTGCTGCGGCCCGATACTTTGTCTTTGACGATTTTTGCAGATGCAACAGTGCCGTGCTGCTCAAATAGGTTTCTTAAGTCCTCATCGGTCATTTGCCATGAGAGGTTACCAACGTAAATGTTCATGTAAAAAAAATTAAAAATGAAAAAAACTTACTCAAAAAAATTAGCTACGATGGACTGAGGAGACTAACTGAAAAGGAAGTTGCGACAGCGCATAGTAAGGCTTATCATTAACTGAGCTTTTGTAAAGATAGGGTTTTTTATTGCTCCTGAAAATTTTCTAACAAATTGGGGAAATCATGATTTTGGCCCGCACCTGCCCTATTCCACCCAATTGTTTTTATGCGCCATGTTGATCACTTCTGCTTTAGATTGGACATGCAGTTTGTGGTAGATGTTGTCGATATGCTTTCTTACGGTAAGGGTGCTTATGAACAGGGCAGCAGCAATGCGCTTTGCATCCCACCCGTTGACGGTATATTGCAAGATTTCCTTTTCCCGCTTGGTAAGGTGGTCGGGCATGGGCAGTTTTCCCTGTGCGGCAATGTTTGGTGATTTGCTGAGCAGGTTTAGGGTTTTCCTGGCTATGGCGGGGCTCATCGGCGCTCCCCCAAATTCAAGCACATCGATTACCGCATTCTTTAGCACCTCAAATTCTTCATGCTTTAATAAATACCCGCAAGCTCCGGCTTTGATTGATTCAAAAATTTTATCATCGTCATCAAAAACAGTGAGGGCTATGAAAAAAATATTGGGGTATAATGTAGTAGCCATTGAAATGGCGTCAATGCCATTGACCTCGGGCATTTCAATGTCCATAAAAATCACATGGGGGAGGCTGTCTTCTTTTTGGGAAGCTATTTTCTCCAGGCATTCCCTGCCATTTGCTGCAGTGAACACAACATCCCACTCAGGTATCATTTGTGCTTTGCTAAGAAAGCTTTTCCGGCTGATCATGTTGTCTTCCGTTAACCCTATCCTGATGCGGCTTTCCTGCTCCATAGTTCAAATTTCATTTAATCAGTACTACTTGCCAATGCTTAGTTTGTAGTATTTATTAGCTGCGAGAGCTGATCGTCACGATAGTCCCTCCTGTAGTTTTATTCTGCCAATCGGCTTTCCATCCCAATTCTTTGGCCCGCATTTTCAGGTTATTGATGCCATTGCCCGGCTGGCTTAACGAGGCAATGCCTGTTCCGTCGTCTTCGATATCGACTTGGATATTGTTTTTTTTACTTCCGACAAAGATGTTTACTGTTGAACACCGGCTATGCCTTAATGCGTTATTCAAAGCTTCCTGCATGATGCGAAACAGGTGCAGCGCCTGGAAAGGAGATAGGGCGTATTGCTCATCGATGTCTTCATTGATGGATATTTTCACGTCGGGGTAAGCCGGCTCAAGCTTTTGCACAAAAATTTTGAAGCGGTCGCTGACGCCGGTCAGCCGCACTTCTTTTTTATTAAGCGCCCAGATCGAATCATTCAATTGGCTGATCATGTCCTGCACATTATGCTTAAGCGAGCTAAGCCGCTGGTTGCTTTTTTCATCGCCGGCATGTATTGATGAAATGGTTGATGCTGCAGCGGCTGCATAGGCGCCGATATTATCATGAAGGTCGGCAGATATCCTTTTCCGCTCAGCTTCTTCTGCTGCTGCTACTGCTGCTGTTTCCTGTTGCTCCATCTTTTTTTGCTTTTGCTTGTAGTAGCGCGCAAGCAATAAGATGCCAGCTAAAAGCATGGCTGTTAGTGTGGAAACCATCTGCACGGAATATTTTTTTGATGCAATATCAAGCTTTTGCTGTATGATGATGTTCTCCTTTTCCTTGTCTTTATAGCGGGCATCAAATTCTGCAAGGTCCTTTTCTGTATTTACTTTATAAATGGAGTCCTTCATTTTAATGATCCTGTCCAGGACCTGGGAATAACTCTTGTAGTCGTTCGCAGCATAATAACATTGGCCCAACGCGGAATACAGGTCCAGTATGGGATAGCTGTTGGTCCTTGAAGCGATGGCGATACCGTCTAAGCATGCTTTCACCCCTTTTTCCGGATGGCCTTCATCAATGTAATAAAAGCACATTGGCGAAATGGTGTTGAGCATGCTGATGGTGTCCTGAAGGATATTATAGATGTGCTGGGCTTCCAGGATATATTCGCCTTCTATTTTAGCATGCTCCTTGTTCCCGATGGCGGCTGCTTTCACATTCAGGGCTTTTGCCAGTATCTGCAGGTTCTCGAACCGCCTGCTGTCCGCTATTGCCCGGTCGAGGTAGCTGATGGAAAGTAGCGAATCGCTTAAACGCTTATTTGCGTTGGTTTCGCCATCAAATATCCAGTTATACATCATTCCAATAAGAAAAAAAATACCGAATTGGTTTTTTATCTCTTCGTACTTCTGGCTTTCTGTAACCGAATCGGCCTTAAGGAACCATCGCATGGCCAATTCAGTTTGTTGCATGTTGCGGTATACCACGCCAATGAGGGTTTTTAAAAAAAACTGAGGGATGGTGTCGTTAAATTTTTCGGCTTCTCCTAAAAACTGATAAGCCAGGTCCAAAGCGGCCCGGTTCCGGTTCGCTCTTTCAAGGCAATGGCATTTTTGCATCATTGTTTTCGTGTAGGCCAGCCTGTTATTGGCATAGCTGATGTTTTTTAAATCGGCATCGCACAATCGTATGGCACTATCGAAAAGGTTTTTCCGGGCCAGGTAATCCTCAATAAAACAATTTGAAAGAATTTCTTTTTGACGGTCACTGATCGCTTTTGCATTTTTTTTTGCGACCTGGGCATAATAATATAGAGTATCAGTGCTTAAAGAATGGGACTGCTCGCAAATGGCTAAAGCCGCATCTGTTTTTTGCGCAGGAGCAGTTGCTTTCCGGAATACCGTTTTTAAAATCTCGATTTTATTGGTTTGTGCGGTAGCTGCTATAAAACCTGAACAGGAAAAAGCAATCAGGGTGAAGAATATGCATTTCGATACCTTGTTGATCAATGGCAAGTGTGGTAGCATTTAAATTAGACTGAATGTTGAAGATAAGCCTGCTGTTAATATATTCCCCTACTATAAATTTCGTATTTTTTTTGCTTGGCCTCCATTTTAGTTTTGTCCTGCATTAATCATACAGCATTTATTGCTGCCTTTATTCTTTCATTAAAAAATAATAAAAATTGTACGATTATGAAACAGCGTTTTTATTTTCCGATGGTTCTTTTGGCAATATTAGGGTTGGCTCCAGTGGCAGGATGCCAGAAAAGCTCTTCCCAGCCAAATAACACCAATGCTGCAGTAGTTGGTTATTGGTTTGGCACTTTTACGGCTACCGGCGCTTCGGCGCCAACAGCTCAGGAAGGCCATGTGTTTAAAAGTGATGGCACTATGGTTAGTTACGATTTTTGGAATGCAACTTCAACAGATACGGCGAGCTGCCCAACAAAAGGGTATGGGACATATACTATTTCTGGCAATAAAGTAAGCCAGACATATAGTTACGCTTCTGCCGGAAACTTCACTGCTACCTGCACTATAAGTGGTAACACAATGACCGGCCCATATTCTGGCACTTCTAGCGGGACGCTTTCTTTTACGAAACAATAACCATGTGATATTAACTGTATCAATGTGCCATATTCGCTATTGTCCCGTCGCTCACAAAAATGTCCTCTTAATACCTTAAAATAAAAAAGCCCCGCATTGGCGGGGCTTATGCTTTTAAGAAAGTTTTATTTTACTCAGCTACCACTTCAAATTCAACTTCAGCTTCATTGCTGTTGCCAAAATCAACTTTTGCCTTATATGTGCCGAGCTCTTTTACTTCATCAATAATGTGGATGCGGCGGCGGTCAACCTCATAACCTTTCTGGTCGCGGATGGCGCGCGCCAGTTGCACTGAAGTAACGCTGCCAAAAATTTTTCCGCTGGTACCGGTTTTTGCGCCAATTTTTAATGGCCCTTCTTTCAGCTTAGCAATTACCTGGTTCACTTCTGCCAGCATTTTTTGTTCTTTCTTCTTTAACTGTTTCATCCTTTCTTCCAATTGCTTTAAATTAGAAGGGTTGGCTTCCACAGCCAGTTTGCGCGGTATAAGATAGTTGCGTGCATAACCATTCTTGACGCTTACTTTTTCATGAGCGGCACCGAGGTTGTCCACATCCTGGATCAAAATAACTTCCATATTTTTTTGTTTGTTCACCTTTTCCCAATCAAGCCATTGGCAGGACTGTCTTCCCATGATCGCGGGAGTTAGGGTGAGTGTTAACGATTACTTTAAAAGATCTGCCACATATGGCAACAATGCCATTTGCCTTGCTTTTTTTATTGCTTCAGCAACCTTGCGCTGGTATTTCAGCGAGTTGCCGGTAATGCGCCGCGGCAATAATTTGCCCTGCTCATTCAGGAATTTTTTCAAAAATTCGGCATCTTTATAATCAACGTACCTAATGCCGTATTTCTTAAAGCGGCAGAATTTCTTGGCACGTTTCTCCAGCTTAATGGCTGTGAGGTATTTTATTTCATTTGCTTTTGCCATAGTTTATGCCTCCACTTTTTCGGTTCCTGTTGGTACGCCACTTCTCTTTTTGGTGTTGTACTCGACGGCGTATTTATCGAGCCTGGTGACCATTGAACGCAGGATGGACTCATCCCGGAGAATCTGGATGTCCAGTTTCTCATTGAAGTCGGATAGCGCACGGTATTCCAGAACCCAGTACAAGCCTGTGGTTTTTTTCCGGATCGGGTACGCCAGTGATTTCAAGCCCCAGGGTTTGTCGTGCACTACACTTCCGCCATTGTCTTTCACAAAGGCGAGGTATTTTTTCTGGGCCGCTTTGTAATCGTCCTCAGAAAGCACAGGGGTAAAAATCACCATCAATTCGTAGTTGTTCATTTCCCTGATTTTTGTGAATAAATAGTTTTTAAATGGGCAGCGAAATTAGTGGTTTTGAGCGAAAAGGCAAAATGAAAGTTAGGTAGCTGAATAAAAGGCAATGTACCCCCTGAACTACAAAACCCTGTTTTAACAGATCCCTGCCCTGGCAAATTAATTTGGGCACTGCATGCTTTCACCAAAACCGCAACCGGGCAGGTTTCCTACGCCCGATTTCCGTTAGTTTAGCTTTTGCCAAAATTTCGTGCATAAGAAGGAGCATGCAACATTTTACGAAGAATGTCGTCTTTTTAAACAATGTTAGTATGGTTCCCGTTATCGCATTTACTGCCAAAGCGCCTTTCTTTAACACATTTTATTAAATTAAAGATGGCCGGATGCATGACAAAAGCACAAGACAAAGGCTTCGCCCGATACGAGAGAGAACTATGAAATTGTATAAAACAGGAGCATTTTTGTTTCAACATCAAAAGCAGCCCCTGGCAGTTTTACAAAATACAAGGCAATAGTTTATTTATAAAATGAAGGCAGGTTTAATACAGTTATAAATTAAACCTCCTCATGTGTAGTAGAACAAAAACGGGGCTGTTCTCAGCCCTGTTTGTATTCATTCTTTGATCATAGCGCAGCAGCGCCAAGAAAATATGATTCAATTAAACTCCAGCATTCTTAATATCGGGTATTCGGATTCATCAAGGCCGTCTTCTTTATTGTCCGGAACAAATTCAACATTCACTTTTACAGAAGCATTCTCCTTCATTGAAACATTGTTGCGCCGGTAACTGATATAGCCTTTTTTCCCAAATTGAAGAGTAACCTGCTGAACCTGCAATTCGCCAAAATTAAAATACCCGGCAGAATCAGTAGTCACTTCTTTCACTTCCGTGATCCCTGGAATGATTGCAGAAACCACTACTCCCTTAACAGGTTTTTTGGTAACCGCATCGGTAACAAAGCCATGAAGGCAAACGGCGGGTTTGCCCGTGTTGGCTTTACCAATATTCACGGTAATAAATAACGCAAACAACAGCAGCCATGTTTTTGAATTTTTCATACAACATTTTTAAAGGTGTTGTAATGGGTTTGCCAGCTTTTCATTAAACTCTCTCCAAACAGCCTTCACTATTTCAGATGCAGGGAGGATTTCATTGATGATGGCGCTTACCTCGCCAATTTCCAGCTCACCTTCATCCATTTCGCCTTCAAACATGCCTTTTTTTGCCCTTCCTTTCCCAAGCAGTTCTTTCATCGAATCAACTGATGCTCCTCCAAATTCCGCATCCTGCACTTTATTAAAAAACCCGTTTTTTAATAACCTTACCGGGTTAAGTTTTTTCATCACCAACAAAGTGTCGCCTTCTTGTGCTGCGACCACTCTTTCTTTAAAGCTGGTATGTGATGAAGCCTCTTCGCTTGCCACAAACCGGGTCCCCATTTGAACAGCCTCGGCACCGAGCACCATTGCTGCCAGCATCTGTTTCCCGGTGGCGATCCCGCCGGCAGCAATCACCGGGATTTTTACTGCATTGCAAACTGCGGGCACCAATACCATGGTAGTGGTCTCTTCCCGCCCGTTATGGCCACCTGCTTCAAAGCCTTCGGCAACCACCGCATCGCAACCTGCCTCTTCTGCTTTTTTGGCAAATTTGCTGCTGCTTACCACATGAACCACAGTAATGCCCTTTTTTTTTAAGACGCCAGTCCATGCTGTTGGGTTACCCGCTGATGAAAAAATAATTTTTACGCCTTCTTCCAATATCACCTGGACCTGCTTGTCAATACCAGGGTACAACAATGGCAAATTGACTCCAAATGGCTTAGCAGTAGCAGCCTTGCATTTGCGGATATGTTCTCTCAAAACTTCAGGGCCCATGCTTCCGCTGCCTATCAGGCCTAAGCCGCCTGCATTGCTAACGGCGCTGGCTAAGCGCCACCCGCTGGCCCATATCATTCCAGCCTGGATAAGGGGATAATCAATATTGAGCAGCTCTGTTATGCGATTGGAAAAATCAGGCATAAGCGGGATACATTAACACAGATAAAGATACTGAAGAATACCTGAAAGAAGTTTACTAAAGACTAAATTGATTTGTTCATTTAATATTTTAGCCAAATGAATCACAAAGCAGAAAAAATACAAGAAAAAAACAAATAATAAAGGCAGGAACAGCTTAGCACTACAAGCTTTGGACCATAGCTTTGAAGTCATCAGCTTTCCCCCAAATCGATCTCAGTATTATCGCCGATATTAAGGCTGCGGCTCTCCCCTTTTACTTCCGTATCGCTGCCTATTAAAGAGTGGGTGAGCACAATATCATCAAGATCAGCAAACGACCCGATAATAGAATCTTTAACAATCGAATAATTCACTTTGGTCTTTTCCCCAATCGCAACATTCGGGCCTATAATGGAATTCCTTATGTCGCACCCGGCGCCAATGCTTACAGGCTCAATAATAATGGCATTCTCAAACTGGTGCTCGGGAGAAATGCTGCCGCCAAACTTTTTCAGGAGCTTCGCATTCGAATCCAGGAGGGTCTCTTTCCTTCCGCAATCAAACCAATTTTGTACTTTGAAAGGGAAAAATTTTGCGCCATTATTGATCATGCATTCAATGGCATCGGTCAAGCTGTATTCGCCATAACTCGTGACCTGGTTATTGATATTGCTCGACAGGCAGCTAAAGAGAAATGAGGCTTCTCTTATACGATAAATCCCTACAAGCGCCATGTTCGATTTTGGGATTTGGGGTTTTTCAACCACGCGGGTGATCATACCGTCTTCATCAATTTCGGCAACGCCGAAATTGCGCGGGTCGTCCACACGCTTTACGCCAAGCGCCGAACCCGGTGTGCCCAGTACAGCCTGCACATCGTATTCGCAAATGGTATCTCCAAGCACAATAAAAATTTCGTCATCCCCAACAATGTCTTTTGTCAGTAAAATGGCATGGCCAATTCCCTGGCGTTCGTTCTGGTACACAAAATAGGTGGTGAGGTGGGGATATTTTTCATTAACATAATCCTGGATTTTTTTGCCAAGATAACCCACGATAAAAACAAATTCATGTATGCCCGCTTCGCTCAACTGATCAACAATAATGCTTAATATGGTCTTGCCTGCAAGAGGTATCAGCGCTTTAGGCTGTGTGTAGGTATGGGGCCTTAGTTTTGTGCCTGCTCCCGCAACAGGGATAATAGCTTTCATGTTTTGGTTTTTAACATTCACTCTCGTCAAGCCTTCAGCACAAAGTCACATGTAAGATTTACACTAATTAAAATCTCAAAAAGCGGGTGAAAATAACAATTTTATTGTTACTGAAGAATAATTTCACGCAAAGAGAACAAAGAATGGGATCAGGCAAAATTATCGCCATATAATTTTATCTTTATCCGTATGAAAAAAATATTCCTGCTTTTCACGCTGGCCTCACAATATTGTTTCTCCCAGCCAGGAACAAAAACAATCGATTCATTATTAAGCAGCGTATATCAAAGCAATGCCCCGGGCATTGCCATTGCTATCCGGAAAAACGGAAAAACAATTTTCGAGAGAGGCTATGGGCTTGCTGACATGGCAACCAAAGAAAAGATTTCTCCTGAAAGCAATTTCAATATCGGCTCGCTAACCAAACAGTTCACCGCATTTAGCATTTTGCAACTTGCGTCAAAAAAGAAATTGTCGCTGAACGATAAGATCATAAAATTTTTCCCGGGCTTTAATAAACATACCGGCAGCTCCATTACCGTGCAGGAATTGCTCACGCATTCATCCGGCATCATCGACCACTATGCATTTGTGGATACCAACATGACTAAGCATGCAACTGACAAGGACGTGTTGGATGCGGTAAAAAATATTGACAGTACTTATTTTGCTCCGGGCACACAATACCGTTACAGCAATACAGCTTATTGCCTGCTCGCAATGATCATTGAAAAGCTCAGCGGCATGCGTTATGCTGATTACATCAAACGGCACATTTTTTCTCCTCTTGGGATGAACAAATCACAGGTTTTGCAAATCGGGGAACCTATTGCCAACCGTGTTGTTGGCTACGACACATCACAAAACGGCTTTAAAAAGCTGGATGCTGATGAGTCTATTTTCTTTTCAACCGAAGGTGATGGCGGCATTTACACTTCAGTCAGCGACTACCTGAAGTGGTTCAGTGCTTTGCAAACCGGGAAACTATTAAGCAAAGAATGGATTGAAAAAGCAAGGTCTGCCGAATTTACTGTTGATGATAAAAGCAGGTTATCTTACGGCTACGGCTGGTTCATCAATGACGAAAACGGTTTCAAAGAAGTGTACCACACGGGTTCGAATGGCGGGTTCAGGGCCATTTCATTTTCCATCCCGTCAAAAAATTATATTATGATCATATTATCGAACCGTACGGGCCTTGACCTGGAAGATATAGTAAAAAAAATTAACAAGATACTCAGGATTGGCGGCAAATCTTACACTAAAATCGATTCGCTTGAATCATTTAATAATAGTTCACTTATTTTTGCGCCATGCAAAGAGACAATTTAGTTTTCGACCTCATCAGGAAGGAATTAGAGCGCCAGCGCCATGGCATTGAACTGATCGCTTCTGAAAATTTCACCTCGCTTCAGGTAATGGAAGCCATGGGCAATGTAATGACGAATAAATATGCAGAAGGGTATCCCGGGAAAAGATATTATGCCGGCTGCGACATTGTTGACCAAACTGAGCAGTTAGCCATCAACAGGCTTAAAGAGATTTTCGATTGCGAATATGCCAACGTTCAGCCCCACAGCGGAGCCCAGGCGAATGCCGCATTGATGCTTGCCATACTGCAACCCGGAGACAAAATATTAGGATTGGACTTAAGTATGGGGGGCCATTTAACGCACGGTTCGCCGGTGAATTTTTCGGGCAAGCTATACCACCCTGTTTTTTATGGCGTGAAGAGAGAAACGGGAAGAGTGGATTATGAGATGATGGAGCAGGTTGCCAAAAAAGAAAAACCAAAACTGATTATCTGTGGCGCTTCTGCATACAGCCGTGATTGGGATTATAAGAAAATAAGAGCGATTGCAGATGAAGTTGGTGCTTTTGTGATGTGCGATATGGCACACCCGGCGGGATTGATAGCAAAAAATTTATTAGCCTCTCCTTTTGAAGATTGCCATTTTGTAACATCAACCACACACAAAACTTTGCGTGGGCCTCGCGGCGGGATAGTCATGATGAAAAAAGATTTTGACAATCCTTTTGGGCTGAAAGATGTGAAAGGAAACATCCGCCCGATGAGCAACCTGATTGACATGGCTGTGTTCCCTGGAACGCAAGGCGGGCCATTAGAACATGTGATTGCAGCAAAAGCAGTTGCATTCGGCGAAATATTAACCGAAGAGTTTGCCACTTATGCCGGGCAGATCATAAAGAATGCGCAGGCTATGGCAAAAGCTTTTGTGGATAAAGGCTATCAGCTCATCAGCAGCGGGACCGATAATCACTTAATGCTAATCGACCTGCGCAATAAAAACATCAGCGGGAAAAAGGCAGAGCAGGCATTGGTGCAGGCTGATATCACACTCAATAAGAACATGGTGCCTTTTGATGACAAAAGCGCATTTGTAACTTCAGGCATCCGTATCGGGACCCCTGCTGTTACTACTCGTGGCATGAAAGAAGACCACATGCAGTTCATTGTAAATGCAGTGGATAAGGTGCTGATGAATGCCGAAGATCAGCATACAATCAGCGAAACAAGAAAAAAAGTGAACGAGTTCATGGAACAGTTCCCGCTGTACCCTGAGCTTGGATAGCTGTTCATAAACATTTACCTGGCACAGATAGCACTGATCTTCACTAAGAAAATGCCATTCTGTTTTTCGTATATCCTTGAGCTGACATTAAAATTATTTTATGTTGCAACGAATACAAACCATCTGGCTTTTGCTTGCCGGAGCTTGTGGCTTCCTGACAATAAAGTTCCCATTCTTTACCGGTAACAAATTAGATGCGAACCATGTTGGCCAGTATGAAAGACTTGCAGCACCCGACAACCTCATTATACTTATTCTTAGTGTAGCTGTTTTTATTGCGGCGCTTATATGCATCTTCCTATATAAGAACAGGAAACTTCAACTGCGGGTTACACTTGTCGCCTTTATTGTTTCCCTGCTCAATATATTTTTATACCATCGCGAAACAAAAAAATTTTTGAATGGCGACTACAGTTTCACTGCAATATTAACGATTGCCATTCCGGTTCTTCTTTTGCTGGCTGCAAGAGGAATATATAAAGACGAAAAACTGGTAAAGAGCATGGACAGGCTGAGATGAAAAGCCGGATGCGTCAAACTTTCTCCCCTCCTGTTGTTGGGGCTCAATATTTCATTGGTGGCTTTTGGTGTTCTGTATTTTTTACCTGTACGGGGAGCCATCACACCTTCAGCACATTGGTAAGGTAGCCATAACTTGCAGTAATGCTTGCCAGCGCATCTTTAGGCATGTCGTGCTCAACAAAAAAATGTTTCATGCCGGCTATTGAAGCTGCCGCAAAGATCCTTTTGTAATCAATGGTGCCCGACCCAACGGGCAGTATGTTTTCTCTTGCAGAGTCCAGGTCTTTTACATGCCATAATGGAAACCGACCGGGATGTTGGCGGAACAGATCAACTGGGTCCTTACCACCTTTTGTCGCCCACGCCAGGTCCAGTTCCATTTTCATTTTTGTTTGCGACAGAAAAATACCATAAGGGACCTCCTCTTCTACTGCATGAAACTCCATGTCGTGGTTGTGATATGCGAAAACAATCCCTGCTTTTTTGCAGGCCTCGTCCGTTTTATTCAACACTTCAATTGAAGACTTAATGTCATCTAAAGTAGCAGTAGGCGTGTTGGCGCAAACCAGGTACTCAAGGCCGCCTTCAGCAGCTTCGTCAACCAGTTGTTGCATATTGTCCTTTAGATTCAGCATGGGCGGGATCTTGATGGGTTCTCCGTTTGCATCAGTAGGCATTTTTGCTCCGGGAGGCAACTTAAAAGGAGCACCTAAAACATGGTGCGATTTCCAGCTTAGCCCCATGCCATTGAGCATGTTGGCAAATTCTTTTGGCTTCATGCCGTAATAACCGCCCTTCTTACTGAATGCAGATTCAATTTCTTTATAACCGACAGCAGCAATTTTTTTTAAAGTGCCGGGAACATCATCATTAATGCTACTAAAAAAAGTATAAAGCTGAAGCCCAACGGCATGGCGCTTTTTAAAAAGAACGGTACTCAGTCTATTCGAAAAAAGAAGGCCCCCATCGTCACTGCGCCGGTCTTTTTTATAAATTTCCTTCTGTGCATCATAAACTATTTATTAAAGTGTTTGCAATTCATACAGTCATGCTGGTCAAGCCAGCCTGTGAGCTGATCGATCAATAGCTCAATCCGAAACCAAATTTATACAATGGTTTTTTTGAATCATAGGGCACATCTTCTTTCTGCCCCCTCACCGCTTCCATAGAAGAAGGCATTTCTATAGGCAAATGCCCTCCTGGTTTGTATTTGCCGAATACCACATCCAGTACGGCAGCATCACTGGCTCCAAAATCAGCAAACAATCCTTTTGCTTTTTCGCTGATTTCAGGAACCACAGCCGGCCTGTCGAGGTAAATGTCCACAATGGTTGGGACAGTGTTCAGCAATTGCAGGATGCTGTCTTTTAAAGGCTCCTTAAAATCGAGGTCGCCATGATGGAACATCCGAGCCATCATGATTGATGATTCAACCGGAACAAAGGGAGTGTTCAGGCGAAGTATGGCAATATCAGCATCTTCGGGCTTGTCCATCACTGTGCCATATTGCGAAGCGATTTTAGGATCAATATTCTTTACATAAATTTTTAACCGGCCTGTTTTGAGCGGAAGGATCTTATTTTCATTTTTCAATAATGTCATCGCACGCCTTTGCGATTCTTCTGCAGCTCTAACAAATTCAGCTTTGCCCACAGTTTCCACAGCATTTTCCTCGTCGATATATGGGTGATCGAAAAGGCCCAGTTCAAATTTTTGCCTGAGCAATCTTTTCACTGATTCGTTAATTCTCTTTTCGCTGATCTTTCCGGTCTTCACCAGGTCAACAACCAGTTCAGGGCAATTCTCGCCGCCGAACTGGTCAACACCCGCATCAATTGCCTTTTTCACTCTTTCTTCTCTTGATAGGTTTTCAACACCCCAGGCCCGTGCGGGCCAAACGGTGCCCATAATGGTGTTATCAGTGATGAGCCCCCAGTCTGTGCAAACCACACCATTGAAATGATATTTGTTGCGCAATAAGCCGGTAATGATTTGCTTGTTGAAAGAAAACCCGACATTCTCACCGGTTTGGTTCATTGGCACGCCATAATAAGGCATTATTGCAGCAGTGTGCGCTTTGAACGCAGCTTCAAATGGGATGAGATGATAGTTGAAATTATTTCCAGGGTATACTTGTCCTTTTTGGAAAGGGAAATGAGGATCCAGCCCTTCTTTTTGAGGGCCGCCGCCACTAAAATGTTTTGTCATGCAGGCTACGCTTGTGCTCCCCAGTTTCTCTCCCTGGAAGCCAAGTATGTAAGCAGTGGCCATTTTTGAAGTGAGCTGCGCGTCTTCACCAAAAGTGCCTATGATGCGTGGCCATCGCGGCTCAGTTGCCAGGTCTACCTGCGGGTGCAGGGCTTCTCTGATGCCGACTGAAATATATTCCTGCCGTGCATCATTAGCAAATTCCCTGGTAAACTTTTCGTCGCCAATAGCCGCAAGGCCCAGCGGCTCGCACCATTGCGAGAATGTTTTCCCGCTCAGCGAAAAAATATTATTGGAAAAATGATTGCGCGGGTCTGATGCTATGGTAATGGGTATGCCTAACCTGGTAGAGTCCTCAGCGTACTTTTGCATCAGGTTATACCATTTGGCAAGTGCATCAACTGAAGGGACAGCCCAAAAGTTGAAATGGTTCATCTTATATTTAGTGATCAGCCCCAATGCGTTTGGCGCAAAGGCAAATAGCCCTTTGCCTGGTTTGTCTTCAATAGACCCGTCATCGTTTACCCTCGCTCCATTAATGAACATCAGCCCGGCCTTTTCTTCAATCGTCATCTGGGAAAGCAGGTCTTTGATCCTGGCTTCAATGGGTTGTTGGGGATCTTCATAAATATCCATTTTGCCATTTTTATTCAGGTCCCTGAATCCCTTAAACAGCAAAGATGCCGCACTTTGTTTTGAATGCTTTTTTTTATGTTGTGGGGGGATAGCTGCCAGAATGAAGAATGCAACAGCAACCGCAAAGGAGGTGGCGATAAGTTTTTTCATGGCCATTATTTTTATTACGTAATTTATACGCAATGAAGATAGGCTATTTTTTGTATTGTTAATTTAAAAATGATTTTTATTTTCAGGCTATGAATAATGAAAAAGAGTTCAGGGACTTTATGCTTCATGCCCATGAACGTTTTGTAAAACATCTGTCTATTGATTGCGTGATCTTTGGCTATCATGAAAGGCAGCTAAAGGTACTATTGCTAAAACTGAAAACACTTGGCGCCTGGGCGCTTCCCGGCGGCTTTGTAAGTTTCGACGAAACCCTGGCCCAGGCTGCGCAAAGAATTTTGGAGGAAAGGACCGGCCTGAACAAATTGTTCCTTCAGCAATTCCATGTGTTCGGCGATCCCGGGAGATCTCACAGAACGGCAGCAGAAATTGGGTTCCTGTCAGGGCAGGCCAACATGGTTGTGGCAAATGACCATTGGATTTTGGCAAGGACCATTTCAGTAGGCTTTTATGCGCTTACTGAGTTTTCAAAAGTAATTCCCAAAGTAGACCTGTTTTCTGAATTGTGCGAGTGGCGCGATGTTGACCGGCTGCCCAAAATGATTTTTGATCACCGCCAAATTGTTAACGAAGCATTGAAAGCCCTCCGGATGCAGATTTATCACCAACCGATAGGGTATAACCTTTTGCCTGAAAATTTCACATTGCCGGAAATCCACGATTTATACGAAACGATCCTGGATAAAAAAATCGACCGCAGGAATTTCCCCAAAAAGCTGCTTACGCTTGGGCTTATTAAAAAGCTGAACAAACAAAAAAAAATTGGGGCTCACCGCTCGCCTTTTCTCTACAAGTTCAATAAGCCCCGCTATGAAAAAGCTTTGAAAGAAGGCATCGTGCTGGTTTTCTAAAATAATGTTTAGGCTAACATAAAGCAGCGGACAAATTATTTTATATAGCCGGTCGCTTTCAGCCAATCACCAAACCTCTCTATCCATGTGTCGCTGGGCAAATGCTGCGTGCGCATGCCAAAGCCATGGCCTCCCTTTGAGTATAAGTGCAGCTCTGCTGATTTTTTTGCCTTTGTCCATTTTGTGTAGAGGTCAACGCTGTGAGGCGCCAGGCCAAGCTGATCATCTGTAGCTGCTGCAATGAACAGTGGAGGCGCATCGGGCAAAACAGGGCCTTGCAGCCCAGCAGGAATATATGGATAGATTGGCGCAACAAAGTCCGGTTTGTTTTCAGGCGTGTAATTGAAAGCTGCTGCAGCTGCAACTGTGCCGCCGGCGGAAAATCCTATAATACCTATTTTCCCGGGATCGATTTTAAATTCTGCCGCATGGCTGCGCACATACGCAACCGCTGTTTTCCCATCTGCAATAGAAAGAGGGATAACCGCACTGTCTTTTTGCTGCTGTTCTCGTTTCCCAAAACCTGCCATCCATTCCTGTACAGGGTCGGCTGTTAAGCTATGGGCAAGCCTGTACCTTAGCACAAAGCAGGTAACCCCCTTTTTAACTAACCATTCTGCCACATCATTCCCCTCACTGTTTATTGACAATGCATGAAAGCCTCCCCCCGGGCAAATAATAATGGCTGTGCCATTTGCAATAGAAGGATCGGGCGCAAACAAAGTCAGCGATGGGCGAACAACATTATAAACCACTTTTGTGTTCCAGGCATTGTGGTCATTCAATGCTTCATCCCAGTTCCAGTTTTCAGAACCGGGGGCGGCCCCTTTGTATAGCATGATTGTTTTTTGTTGCGCAAGTAACACAGCAAAACTGCAGGTAAGTATCAGCGCAAGCGAAAATTTTTTTTTGTCCATTTTTTTTTATTTAACGTTGTAGCGCAAATTCCGGTATTGGTGGGCTTGGGTTCATGAACTCCTGGATGAAATTCTCTTTTTGCTGCTTCGCTTTTTCTTCAAGCGTCATTGCGGCAATCACTTCTTTTACTGAATTTTTCCTAAGCTGAGGCAAAGGCCTTTGTGCTTTTAAGCGCACACCGAAACAGAACAATAGTGCAACAGGAAAAATTAATTTGCCGAGGGTCTTGGTTTTTCTCATAAAGCGCAATTTATTTAGAAAGAACAATAAAACAATTTTCAACTGAAACAGTATGGCATGTACAATAGCTCTTCAAAGCGAACATGGTTTTTTATCCAGGGCTTATCCTGCTTTTCCCGTAAGTGCAGCAACAACATCTTTATAATTTTCACCCACGGGCAATTCCATTGTTCCCACGAACACGCTGCTTTTTCTTAATGCAGTAATGTGTTCTACAGAAACAAAATAAGATTTATGTATCCTGATGAATTTTTGAGGAGGCAGCTCTTCTTCAAGTGTTTTCATGCTCATCCGTGTAACAATCGGTTTACCGGAGCTTTTCAGGTGTATTTTTACGTAGTCTTTCAGCCCTTCTATCCAAACAATATCTGAAAAGGAAATTTTCAGAAGGCTGTAATCCACGTTCACAAAAAAATAATCAGGTGCTACAGCAGGGGATGCATGTGTTGTGTTTTTGAGTTGATGAAGTTCCCATGCTTTATTACAGGCTTTCACAAATCTTTCAAGAGATACAGGTTTAACCAAATAATCTACTACGTCGAGGTTGAAACCTTCCAATGCAAATTTTTCATAGGCAGTAACCAGAATGACCATCGGCTTTTGCGGAAGGCTTTGTATAAATTGCAAACCTGTAAGGCCGGGCATTTGTATGTCCAGGAAAATCAGGTCGATGTTTTTTGACTGCAATACTTTCATTGCTTCCATGGCATTGCTGCATTTGGCTTCAAGCTGCAAATAAGGAAGCTTACTGATGTTGTCTTCCAGTAGTTCCAGTGCCAGGGGTTCGTCATCGACTGCAATACAGTGAAGCATCAGTGAAAGTTTAATTGCAAAGAAACAGAGAACCAGCCGTTGTTTTTGCTGATGAGCAAAGAATGATCGCTACCATATAATAAATTCAGCCTTCTTTTTACATTAGCCATGCCAATGCCTGATGTTTTGTCTTTAACTTCTATTGATTCAGGGTTAAATTTATTTCTCACCACAAAATAAAGCATATTTTTTTTTGCCCTTAGCTCTATATCTATTGTCGCTTTTTCTATCATACCGGTACCGTGCTTGAAAGCGTTTTCCACGAATGGTATCAGCAGCATTGGTTCTATGTCATAATGTTGATCTGGCGCTTCAGAATGGAAATTTACTGCCACATTATTCCCAAAACGCTGTTGCTGCAGGTCAATGTAGCTTTGAAGGTATTCTGTTTCTTTTTCCAGCGGCACTTTTTCTTCATCAGCTTCATATAGCATATAGCGCATTAAAGAAGACAATTTGATGAGCGAAGGTTCAAGCTGTTCTGATTTCTTCCTGGCAAGGGCCACCATATTGTTCAGCACATTGAACATAAAATGCGGGCTTACCTGCGAGCGAAGGAATGAAAGTTCTGTTTTCAGGGCTTCTTTTTCCCTGTCCTGTAACAATTGGTCAGACTGGATTTTATCTTTGATCATGCGGTAAGCTAAACTTCCTGCCAGTACAAAAAGATAAGGAAAAATAACAAAAAGAATAGCGAGCCTTAGCTGGTATGTCCTGTCGCTTAAAAAAAAAGTGAACAAAGCCCAATCTAAAGCAATAAGCACTACAAAAATGGGGGCCTGTAAGGCAGCATACTCCCAGTATTTCTTTTTATAAATAAACAGCGGCATCAGCACATAAGCATTCAAATAAAAAAAAGAAATCCATAGCAGGTTAGTGAGAATATACTTCAACATCGTGTTCCAGCCATTGTGCTCGTGAGATTCGTGCTGGCTGTTGTTTTCATAGCTCGGCCTCAGTAAAAAAGGCAATGAAAAAAGCAATGTCCATGCAGCGATATGGAAGGCAACCATTACCCATTTTTTTGAATACCAGGGCTGTTTCATGGTGCTAAAGTAAGCATTGGAAAAACAGGAATAGGTGTATGTTGCGACAAATACCGGTTTTTCAGCGACGAAGCAATATCAAATTTTATTGTGAAGCTGCATTTGCAATCCTGGCCTCTTGCATCCCTAAGTGGAAGGAATGCTGCAGGGTAAGCTTAACAGGGCTTTTGAGCTGGTTCTAAAAATAATCAATCTGATAACAAGAAGCCGCATTGTTGGCAGTTGTTGTTGTTCGTAAACATATTTTGCCTAATTTCCGAACCTAAACCAACTGAAGATGGCGAGTTCGTTATTCAGGAAAAAGTCACTGGCAAAAATTATTGCTGATGCGGAATCCGGCCTTGGCGATGCGCATGGCCACAGCATGAAAAAAGTGCTGGGTGTTCGCGACCTTACTTTTATGGGCGTGGCTGCGGTGATTGGTGCTGGTATTTTTTCAACCATTGGCACAGCGGCTTACCATGGCGGGCCTGGTGTTATTTTTCTGTTCATCATAACGGCTGTTACCTGCGGTTTCACAGCGCTCTGCTATGCTGAATTCGCGAGCCGCGTGCCGGTGTCTGGCAGCGCTTACACCTATTCTTATGTCACCTTCGGAGAAATGATCGCCTGGATTATTGGCTGGGCGCTGATTTTAGAATATGCCATCGGCAACGTGGTGGTGGCTATTTCATGGAGCGCTTATTTTAATAATATCCTGAAAGCCTTCGGCATAGACCTTCCTGGCTGGCTTGCCATCGGCCACCAGACGGCAAAGATGGCTTATGAGGAAGCCATTGCTGCGGGGCATTCTGTTGCAGGGCTGGTATATACAAATGCACCGGAAATTTTTGGGGTGAAGTTCATCATCAACTTGCCTGCATTTATTATTGTCGGGCTCATTACCGCACTGGCCTATATCGGCATCAATGAAAGCCGCAAAAGCGCAAATTTCATGGTGGGGCTGAAAATTGTAGTGCTCTGTTTTATTGCGGTGGTAGGTTTCTGGCTTATTTTTTCAAAAGGCACGGAAAGCAACTGGTCTCCCTTTTTGCCCGAAGGGATGGGCGGTGTGCTGCAAAGCGTGTCATCAGTGTTCTTTGCCTATATCGGTTTCGATGCAATATCCACTACTGCAGAAGAATGTAAAGATGCACAAAGGGACCTGCCGAGGGGGATGATCTATTCGCTGCTGATCTGCACAGTCATTTATATTGTAACTGCACTCGTTATAACAGGCCTGGTGAACTATAAAGAATTTAATGGCGTAGCCGATCCGCTGGCCTATGTGTTCGATAAAATCAGCATGCACAAAATTGGTTTTATTATTTCTATCAGTGCTGTAATTGCCTCAACAAGTGTATTGCTGGTTTTTCAGATTGGCCAGCCGCGCATCTGGATGAGCATGAGCCGTGATGGGTTGCTGCCGCAGCGCTTCGGCAATTTAAGCCCACGGTTTCAAACACCAGCATTTGCTACCGTGATGACCGGATTACTGGTTGGCATACCTGTATTATTTGTGGACGATAAACTCATGACCGACCTTACGAGTATTGGTACCTTATTTGCATTTGTGTTGGTTTGCGGTGGAGTTTTGTATCTGCCAAAAATGGAAAAGAAAGCGGGTAAATTCCAGATACCTTATGTGAACGGGAAATTTATTATACCAATTTTAACGGCATTGTTTATTTTTTTGTTCAGGGGAAGAGTCGCTGATGCATGCAGCAATATCAGCTCTGAAAGCCGCCAGGAGATTTTGTTCCTGGTTTTCCTGGCCATTGCGGTTTTTGTTGCTGTACTGAGCTTTTTGCGCAATTATTCCCTTATTCCGGTGCTGGGCGCACTATGCTGCTTGTACCTCATGATCGAAATCCCTGCAAAAAGCTGGATGGTATTTTTCGGATGGATGGCTTTTGGGCTGGTGATTTATTTTTTGTACGGGTATAGGAAAAGTAAATTAACGGTCGCGGGTTTGTAGCTGGAAGCCTTGTGGTTTATTCTGCTATAAAATTGAAAACAGGCGATTTCAATAATATAAGTTTCAAAAGTTAAAATTGGTATCCTTCTCAAGAGGAACAATATTTTTGCATAAAGCTACACCTCAATGCCCTCAAATAAGATTTCCAAGATCATCATCATTGCATTGCTCGTTTTTCTGAATATTAGTTGTGACCAGGTTTCAAAAAAAATAGTGCGGAACAAACTTCGTGAAAATGACAGCATTGAAATGCTCCACAATCATCTTACTTTAATGCGTGTTGAAAATTCCGGGGCGTTCCTCAGCTTCGGCGATTCCTTTTCCAAATCAGTAAAAAGTTTTTTGTTGTCCGTGCTGCCGGTGATCGCACTGGCTTTAGCCTTGGTGTATGTATATAGGAAAAAAAATATCAATGCCGTTTCGTTTGTTGCGATCTGCTGTATTATTGGCGGAGGAATTGGCAATATCATTGACAGGATCGCTTACGGTTCAGTAACCGACTTCTTATATCTTCATTTCGGTATTTTTCATACCGGTGTCTTTAACATGGCTGATCTTTCCATTACCACAGGCGCAATGGTTATTTTGCTACAATCCGCATTTAGGCGGTCGGTGGTTAAAGAAGGCTGATGCCGTTTGTGAAGGTTGCGGCTTGTTGTCAATGTTGGTGGGCTTTTATGATGGCAGGATGTAAACAGGCCGCAATCATAGGTTACTGCCAACTACTAACCATAGTTCATGCCTACTCTACAGTAACACTTTTTGCCAGGTTCCTCGGCTTATCTACATCTAAACCTTTAGCTACGCCGATGTGGTAGGCAAACAATTGCAAAGGGATCACGCTGAGCATAGGGGCGACCAGTTCATCCGCTTCAGGAACAGTTATAATATCGTCGCTCATTTTCGGGATCACATCGTCGCCTTCGCTGACGACAGCGATGACTTTTCCTTTCCTTGCCTTTATTTCCTGGATATTGCTCACGATTTTTTCATGGCAAGAATCTTTTGTGGCCACAAAAACAACCGGCAGAGCTTCATCTACCAGCGCAATGGGGCCATGTTTCATTTCCGCTGCGGCATATCCTTCTGCATGTATATAAGAAATTTCTTTCAGCTTTAACGCGCCTTCCAGCGCAACCGGAAAATTATAGCCACGGCCGAGGTACAAGGCGTCTTTTGCATGTTTGTATTTCTCCGCAAGTTTTTTAATATGTTCATTCATGGGCAAAATTGCCTTTGCCTTTTCGGGGACATTGTGCAGCTCATTCAGCAGGTGAACATACCTGTCATCGTTGATGGCATTTTTTTCTTTTGCAATTTTTAAAGCAATCAGGGCAAGCACTACCAATTGGGCGGTGAATGCTTTAGTGCTCGCCACACCAATTTCTGGCCCTGCATGGGTATACGCGCCTGCATCTGCAATGCGCGAAATAGATGAGCCCACCACGTTCACCACCCCAAAAATAAATGCCCCCTGCTCTTTTGCTTTTTCAATCGCTACAATCGTGTCTGCCGTTTCTCCGCTTTGTGAAATCGCAATGATCACATCGCCTTTATGGATAACCGGGTTGCGGTACCTGAACTCTGATGCATATTCCACTTCTACAGGTATCCTGCACAGCTCTTCAAAAATATATTCTGCAATCAGCCCAGCATGCCAGCTTGTGCCGCAGGCCACCATAATAATGCGGTTTGCATTTTTTAAATGCTCAATATTATTCTGCACGCCTGCCATAGTGATGGTAGCGTTGCCCACATCAAGCCTTCCGCGCAGGCAATCGAAAATCGTGTCGGGCTGCTCAAAAATTTCTTTAAGCATAAAATGATCGTAGCCCTCTTTCTCAATTGCAGCAAGCTCAAGGTCTAACTTTTGAATAAAAGGAGTGAGCTTTTCATTACCCAGGTTTTTCAGGATAAGCTCATCGGGCCTTAAAATGGCCAGCTCATAATCGTTCACATACACTGCTTCTTTAGTATATTCGATAATGGGCGACGCATCTGAAGCCAGAAAATGTTCCCCTTTGCCAACGCCGATCACCAGGGGGCTTCCTTTTCGTGCAGCAATGATGGTATCTGGGTTATCCTGGTCAAGCAAAACGATTACATAAGCACCGACCACCCTTCTCAGGGCAATCCGCACAGCTTCCTCCAATCCGCAATAGTTATTTTTTTGGATGTCTTCAATAAAATTCAGCAGCACTTCGGTATCGGTGTCGCTTTTAAAAACATATCCTTTTTTCTGCAGCTCATTTTTCAGTTGTGCATAATTCTCTATAATGCCATTATGTATCATCGCTAATTTTCCGTTGGCAGACTGGTGCGGGTGCGCATTGCGGTCGCTCGGCTCCCCGTGTGTTGCCCAACGGGTATGGCCAATGCCGGCATGGGCATGCAAGTTTTTCCCAACAAGGCTTTCTTCAAGGTCAGCCACTTTGCCTTTTTTCTTATACACATGCAACCCATGGTTAAGCAGCGCTACGCCAGAACTGTCATAGCCACGGTATTCCAGGCGCTTTAGTCCTTTCAGGATAATAGGATAGGCTTCCCTGGGCCCGATATAGGCAACAATTCCGCACATAATATATCTTTTAGAAAATGAGAACTGGCAATCAAAAATGGTTTTTGCAAAGGTAGGCTTTGCTATGATTTGTTAACAGCATAAAAGTACTTACATTTTGTTAAGAGGGACATTTGAATCATGATGAGATATCGTTGCGACAATCCGTTCTTCTGTTAATTTTCTATTGGGCGACTGCTCGGCGGGCATCGAGAAAAGGAGAAGTACATGGGCCTGGTACTAACAGCGATGCCTACCTGAATTGTAAGTAGCCGAAAAATATTGTAGCCTGGGCAGAAGATGAGCAATCATACCTACCAATGTGCAAGCGCTTGTTATTATATAAGAAATTTTAAAAAAAACAAAAGCGCCCTGGTTTAAGAGGCGCTTTGTTTGTAACTATTAACCGCCTGACCTTTTACTGTGTTTTTTTCCAATAACCTTCTATCCATAACCAGCCTTCATCGGTGAGCTTCCAGTGGGGCGTAACCCAAATCCTTCCCCGGGTATCTGTAACCGTACCCTGTGATGGTTTCCTGGCGTAGATCGTGTCATTATTATCGCTGGCGCCATTTGTATCATTATAGGAATCGTCGAGCGGAGGCAAACTTTCGTCAGCCACTGCATTGTCCTGTGCCGGAGAAACGTCATAATATGGATAACTATAGCCGCTGTAATAAGGATACCCATAGTACGAATAATAGGGATAGTCATAATAATAAGGATAATACCCGAGGTCGAAATAAGGCCATCCCCAATAATTGTAATAGCCGCTATAATAATAAGGCCTGCCACTATAATATCCCCAGTTATATGCATGCCCTCCCCGGTAACCGTAGGCGCCGCGGTATCCTCTATAGTTGCCATGATAACCCGAGTAACCGCCGCGATAGGCAGCCCGGCCGCTGCTTAAAACACCAATGCTGTTTCTTGAAAAACTTCCACTCCTGAATGAGCTGCCCCTGCTAAAGCTTCCGCCCCTAAATGAAGTTCCTCCGCCACGGCTAATCCCCCCACCACTTCTTCCGCGTTGCGCAAGGCCCACCGCCACAAAAAGCAAAAGGCACATCATAACAACACCAACTTTTTTCATGGCATTCTTTTTTACGAAGGCAAAAATTAAATGCACATTAAAGTTAACCATTAATAAAATGAAATCATACCTGTTTTGCAGCAATTGCAAGTGTTTAACAATCGTTAATAAGCTTTTAAAAAATACCGGTTGCTAATGATGGCTCATTACATGATCACAATCACAATTGTCAACAACTACTGAAGCAATTTCCAAGATTTGGTTATTTATCTTTTTTGTTTTTCTATAAAGCTTTTTGAAAAAGGTTATTAAAAGCTTCAGGAGGCTTTGTACGGATTTTAAAAAAAATAATTGCTGGTTAATCCGTCAGATGCATCCGTATTTGCTAATTATTGTTTTTAAAAAAAGAGCTTACGTTATTTCAATGTCGTTTCAAATAATTTGAAGATGCGTTTATATTCGTCTGTCCAACTGCTGGGTTCTACAAAACCGTGGTCTTCCATTGGGTACACAGCCAGCTCCCAATTATCTTTTCCTAACTCAATTAAACGTTGGGTCAGCCTGACGATATCCTGGAAATGAACGTTCTGGTCAACCATGCCGTGCAACATCAACAAATGCCCCTTGAGCCCATTGGCAAAATAGATCGGCGAGCTTTGTTTATAAGCCATGCTATCAGTAAAAGGCTCATTCAAAATATCAGAAGTGTAGCCATGGTTATAATGCGACCAATCAGTAACGCTGCGGATGGCTGCACCGGCGGCAAACACATCAGGCGCAGTGAACAGCGCCATTAATGTCATAAACCCACCGTATGATCCTCCGTACATGCCGATATGTTTAGGATTTACTCCAAGTTTTGCAGCCATATATTTTGCAGCATCCACTTCGTCATCGAGGTCTTTGCCGCCCATGTGCCTGTATATGCCGGTGCGCCAGTCGCGGCCGTAACCTGCGCTTCCCCGGTAATCAACATCCATCACCGTATATCCATTATCAGCAAGCATATTGTTGAACATGAACTCGCGGAAATAATAGCTCCACCATTTGTGCGCATCCTGCAGGTAGCCCGCACCATGAACGAAAAGCACGCCCGGTTTTGCAGGGCTTTCAACGGAAGGCCGATACAGCCTTGCATATACCTGGGCTCCATCTCTTGCAGTGAAGGCAATTACTTCAGGGTCCTGCCATTTATATGATTTGAATTCGTCGCTCATGGCAAGGTGTGTGATCTGTGTGAGCTTTCCGCCAGGCTTGTTTTCCTGCACATAAAGCTCCGTTGGTTTGTTAGTGTAGGAATATAAGATGGCGATTTGTTTTTCATCTGGCGAGATGGACACTTCATTTCCGCCGGTCATGGTAGTGATCCGCTCTGCTTTCCCACCATTAACGGGAAGCTTGTAAAACTGTTGCTCACCGGGGTGCACTTCGTTGGTGATGATGTAAAAATATTTTTTGTCTGCCGAAAGCTGGGCCTGCTGCACTTCATATTTCCCGCTTGTAAGTGCTGTTTTCTCTCCTGTAACCACATCTGTTTTGTACAAATGCGAATAGCCTGTAGCTTCTTCGCTCTGGTACCAAAAAGTATTTTCATTGATCCATCCTGAAATACCTGTACCGCCTCCGAAAAGGTATCCAATGCCAGGGCCACCGATCCAGGCTTCATCGTGCTGGCGGTCTAATAATTTCAGTTTCCCTGTTGCTGCATCAAGAAGCATTAGCCACCGGTCTTTGTTATCATGCGCATGAATGTCCACAACAGCATAGGCCCCTTTCGGGCTCCAAATTGGCCCGTTGATGGTAACTTCGCGCATTGGGCTCTTCTTTTTAGTGCTGTCGTTGGAAGGGTAATATTTCAAATAGCCTGGGACATCAGTAATGCCAGGGATTTGGTCAGTATTTATTTTAAAGGAAGAATCTTTTCCGGTATCAAATACATAGCATTCAGTGGTCAATTGCGGGGAGCCCACTTTTGTTCTCCCTGGAATATCTTCTGTATAGCCGCTTTCAGTAACATAATCCGGAACAATAGTATGCTTTGCATCCTTAGGAAATTTCATAAGCCTGTAGGTAATGTATTTTCCATCCGGGCTGATTGTTACATTGTTCAATCTTTCATCGCCTATATATATAGGTTTTATTGGCTCAGGCTCTTTGTGCGTTTTATTGAACGAGTCTGCCATATCTCTTTTTTCTTTTCTGCTCTGCAGCACTTCTGAATTTTCAAGTGCTTCATTTGTCAGCCATTTTTCTTCTTTATTCAGGGTGTCTCTATTTTCAGTTTTTGGTTGATGCCCTCTTCTGAAATCAGTTAATTGAACGACAAGCCCGGTTGCAATATCCCAGGCATATAAGTTCTGGTTTCTTGAATAAACAATTTTTGTATCATCAAACGAAAAAACAGGGTCGCTTTCTTCCTCGTTTGTCTGCGTCACTCTTTTTTGTTTGCCTGATTTAATGTCCGTAACGAAAATATCCCCGTCCTTACTGAAAGTATATGCGGTTCTTGAGTTGTTGTATGAAGCATTCCATGCCCTGATGACAGCGTGCTGAAAACCGAAGCTTGCTTTTTGTGGCGTATAGTTGTCTTTAGAAATATAATAAGCAGAATCACTGATGTTCTTTTCAGGGTTCCAGCCAAAGAACAGGTATTTTGAATCACTGCTCCAATAAGGTGCTGATGGCGATGTGCCCATCCATTTCGGGTCGCGCATGATCTTTTGTACTGTAAGCGGATCGGGGCTGGATTGTGAAAATGCTATTTGGCCTGATATGATAAGGAACAAAACGAATAAATAATTTTTCATGTGTGCATGGTTTTGGTAATGTGAAATAGATTGAATAAATAAAGATAAGCAACAACGAGGATTGAGAACAGGGCTTTCTATTTTAATAAATTCCCAGTGCAAAAAATTGTTCCGTAATTTGAGGTATGAAATCTTTTGTATTTCTATCAGTTGCTTTATGCTTTTTTTATTCAGCATTTTGCCAGAATGAGTTTGACGAGTTCAACATCGAGCGCTTAAACGCCACAAAACATGCGATGCTGGTATTGGGATCCTGGGGCGCAGTTAATGTTGTTGAAGGCACGATTGGCATAGCAACAACTAATGGCGAAGCAAAGTATTTTCACCAAATGAACCTGATTTGGGGGGCAACAAATTTTTTAATTGCGGCACCTTCTTATTTCGGCATGAAGCGAAGTGCTTCAGGCCTTTCGCCGGCCGAAACGGTAAAGCAGCAATCTACTATCGAGAAAATATATCTTTTTAATGCGGGCCTTGACCTGGTGTATATTACTGCAGGGGCCTATTGTATCCAGAAAGGCAATAATGACTCAAGGCATGATTTGTATACCGGTTACGGCAAGAGCCTGATCTTGCAAGGCGCAGGGTTATTGCTATTTGATGCGTCAATGTCACTCATACATGCCCATCATGGCAAAAAATTATACAAAATATTAAGTAGCCTTCAATTTTCCGGGAATAGTGTGGGCATGATTTGGAAATGGTAAAAGCTATTGCATTTTTTCAGTGGAATGTATTTGGCCGGCCGTATCAATTAATGCGCTGATATTGCCAAGTTTTCTTGACCCGGAGCTATCCGTATAGAGGTATTTGCATAGCACGCGCATTTTATAAATGCTTTCAGGCTGGTAGGTGGTGATTTCATTTTTAAAGCTCATTGGATTTTTTAAAGATAACTGAATATATCTTTTCAACGGCTTGCATGAGCCGTCAGTGGTATCAATGAACCTTGCCGTCCATTGTTCCTGGAAACGGCCCATTTTTTTGCCCCTTGCCATAATGGCGTCTTCCAGTGATGCGCTTTGTAAAGACTTATTCGGATCATACTGAAATATGTACACCATATTAATGTTATCGTAATTGTTCAGTTTGTATTTTTTTTCGAAATAGGTTTCCATGCCCGACTTGTCTGGGTTGCTGACTGCAATCAGCACCCCACTGTCCCTGAATGCAACCTGTTCCACATTGTACAGGGAATCGGATTTGATTTTTGACTTCAATACCGAGGTGTCTGCATTTTTCCCGTTCAGTGCAACTGTTACGGTTCTTTTTTGGTTTTTATCAAGATAGGTTTTAACTAAGACAAGTGAGCCGAAAACGGCAATTGCAGCAAGTATGATAAGAAAAGCTTTAATAGAAAAACTGTTTTATTAAATCCAAAATACGAAATCCTTTCCAATTAAACCCAATGCCTGTCTTTTGAAAAAACACATCGAAAGGGACACAAGGCCGAATCTAAAATTTTTTATGAATCCGCCTGATACTTTTGAAATGCGACAAAAATTTTATTTCAATAAGATTCTGCCCAAAAATGATTATTGGAACGATCGACGAGATCAATAACAGAAAACCAATTGAGATATCAGGCAATTAAAAGCCCATCACAAAAAAATTCGCGATGGGCTTTAGTTAGGCGTCATTCTGTTACAACCTTCCGACAGCAAGCAATAGATTAGGCCAGATGGAGCGACAGAATGACAAGAATTAAAAAAATCCTTGTGATGGCACTGCAGGATTTTTGCGTTAAATATTTTCCGAGCTGATCATTTTGTGAATGTAGCAGTTGTTTCAATTCCGTTCCTTTTTGTTTGGTTAATTTTTTTAAAAAATTAAAGAGCGATGTTTTTTTCAACCATCATTTTCCTGAGGTTGATAAGGCCATAGCGCATGCGGCCAAGGGCAGTGTTGATGCTGCAATTGGTGAGCGATGCGATTTCCTTGAAGCTCAGGTCAGCATAGTGGCGCAGGATGATGACTTCCTTCTGGTCTTCAGGAAGCATGTCGAGCATTTGCCTAACGCGGTCGTGGCTTTGCCGCTTCATCATCTTTGTGTCGGCGCCCTCTTCAGTGAAATTGAGCACTTCGAAAATGTCCCTGTCATCACTGGTTTTAATGGCCGGGGTGCGTTTTACTTTACGGAAGTGGTCCACACAAAGGTTGTGTGCGATGCGCATAGCCCATGGCAGAAATTTGCCTTCTTCCGTGTAGCGGCCACCTCGGATAGTGTCTATCACTTTAATCAACACATCCTGAAAAATATCCTCAGCAAGATATTTGTCTTTTACAAGAAAAAGAATGGATGTGTAAAGCTTGTCTTTGTGGCGAATCACTAATGCTTCTAAAGCAGTTAAGTCGCCGTCGCGAAATAGATGGATTAATTCGTGGTCGGTCTTTTGGCGTAAAGATTTCATAATACTTCTACGGTTTTTGAAGGTGATAGGATTGTTGTTTGGATTTATAAATAAAAAAAATTAAATGATGGTTTGGTTTTTCTAAAGTAGAAGTGAAAAGTCGATAGGCGATATGAGTTTAGTTTAGTTAATAGTGTACAAATCGATGTTAAAGATATACAAATTTTGGAATAAACAACATTTTGGGAATTTTTTTTTGAAAAATAATTTAGAGGCTTTTTGGGATTGTGAAAGAAGCAGTTGGGGTGGATGTTAAACCAGAACGGGTGAACGGTGAACTTTTAAGTTAAGCCGCCCAATACCATATTTGTATATCTAATAATATAGCGTTAAAATGTTTTGCACATTTAATATCAGCCATAAGTATCCTTGCCTGTCAAAAAAACTGTTTTTTTATAACCATTTGCAGATACATTTGTTCCTTAATTGCGATGGCACAAATAAAGGAAAAGATAAAGAAAGAAACCATATCAGAGGCATCCTTGAGGGATACTATTCTTATTAAGGGAGCAAGGGCTCATAATCTAAAAAACATTACTGTTGAAATTCCCCGGAACAAACTTGTGGTAGTTACCGGTGTTTCTGGTTCAGGCAAATCATCATTAACAATTGACACATTATTTGCAGAAGGGCAGCGGCGTTATGCCGAAAGCCTCAGCGCTTATGCAAGGCAATTTATGGCACGCATGAACAAGCCTGATGTGGATTATATAAAAGGCCTTTGCCCTGCAATAGCGATTGAACAAAAAGTGATCATGCGCACTCCAAGGTCAACAGTTGGGAGCATGACAGAAATTTATGATTACCTGCGGCTAATGTTTGCTAGGATCGGCAAAACCATTTCTCCTGTTTCAGGAAAACAGGTAAAGAAAGATGACGTGAATGATGTACTGGAAACAGTCAAGTCATTGAAGCCCGGCGATAAAGCGCTTATCCTTGTTCCCTTCAAACAACATAAAAATCGTGACCTTAAAGAAGAATTGAATATTTTATTGCAAAAAGGGTTTTCGCGATTGTATCTTAATAATGAGGTTGCCCGTATCGAGGAACTGTTAGAACAGCAGGCTGTCGAAAGCGGGCAGTCGCCCAGCATTCCGAACCTTGCATTCCTGGCCTCAAAGCAATCATATATTCTTATTGACCGTTTAATCGTCAAAAATTTTGATGAAGATGACCTTCATCGAATAACGGATTCTATTGACACTGCATTTTATGAAGGAGAAGGAGAAATGCTGCTGGAAGTAAATAACAGCAACCAGATCGCTTTCTCCAATAAATTTGAATTGGATGGCATCAAGTTCGAAGAACCGGTGCCGAATTTGTTTTCTTTCAATAACCCTTACGGTGCATGCCCTGTTTGCGAAGGCTTTAGCCAGGTGCTTGGCATTGATGAGGATCTTGTGGTCCCAGACAAAAGGTTAAGCGTGTACGAAGGGGCTGTTGCCCCCTGGAAAGGAGAGAAACTGGTATGGTGGAAAGACCAGTTCGTCAAAGCTGCAAAAAAATTTGATTTCCCCGTGCACAAGCCTGTTATGGACCTGACAAAGAAACAGTATGAAACATTATGGAAAGGCAACGGTGACGCTTATGGCATAAATGGTTTTTTTGAAGAAGTGGAAAAGAACCTTTACAAAGTGCAGTACCGTGTGCTTCTTTCGCGCTATCGGGGCAGAACAATTTGTCCTGAATGCCAGGGCTATCGGCTGAGGAAGGAAGCGCTGTATGTGAAAGTGGGCGATAAGCATATTGGAGAATTGTGTGAATTGCCGGTTACTGACTTGCAGAGGTGGCTTGATAACCTATTGCTAAGCGATTTTGATAAAAAGGTGGCTAAAAGAATCCTGATAGAAATTCACCACCGGTTACAGACTTTATTGGATGTTGGATTGGGCTATCTCACATTAAATCGCCTTGCTAATTCATTAAGCGGTGGAGAAAGCCAGCGTATTCAACTGACACGTTCGATCGGCAGCAATCTCACTAACTCTTTATACATTTTAGATGAGCCTTCCATTGGTTTGCATCCAAGAGATACACAAAGGCTGATAAGGGTATTGAAAGAACTCCGAGACCTCGGCAATACCGTTGTAGTAGTAGAGCATGATGAAATGATGATGCGGGAAGCAGATTATATTATTGATATGGGCCCCCTGGCAAGCCATCTTGGTGGCGAAATAGTGGCTCATGGAAATTATGATGAACTGATCAAAAACCCTAATAGCCTTACAGGAAAATACCTGAAAAGGGAGTTTAAAATTGAGCCATCAAAAAATATCCGCAAATGGAGCCGCTCGATAATTATTGAAGGAGCAAGGCAACATAACCTCAAAGGCATTTCTGTTGAGTTTCCATTGAATATACTATGCGTTGTTAGCGGCGTGAGCGGCAGCGGCAAAACCACTTTAATAAAACATATATTGTTCCCTGCATTGCAAAAAATGAAAGGAGAATTTAGCGGCGACAAAGTGGGCTTGCATAAGGCCATCACCGGCGACACGGATTATATTTCTCAGGTTGAAATGGTTGACCAGAACCCGATTGGCAAATCTTCGCGAAGCAACCCGGTTACGTACATAAAAGCTTATGATGAGGTCAGGGATTTATTTGCCAGGCAGCCTTTGAGCAAAACGCGTGGCTTTCAGCCCAAACATTTTTCTTTCAATGTAGATGGCGGCCGTTGTGATACCTGCAAAGGCGAAGGAGAACAAATTGTAGAAATGCAGTTTTTGGCCGATGTTCATTTGACCTGCGAAGTATGTGGCGGAAAAAGATTTAAAGAAGAAGTGCTTGAAGTAGCCTATAAGAACAAAAGCATTTTTGATGTGCTCGAGATGAGCGTGGACGAATCGATTGCATTTTTCAAAGACGAGCAAGACATCATCAGCAAGATAAAGCCATTGAGCGACGTGGGCCTGGGTTATGTAAAACTTGGGCAATCTTCCGACACATTATCCGGAGGCGAAGCACAGCGTGTGAAGCTGGCCTCATTTCTTGGAAAAGGAAAAGGGGTTGGGCATATTCTTTTCATTTTTGATGAGCCTACTACCGGCCTTCATTTTCATGATATCAAAAAACTGCTGATTTCGTTCAATGCATTGATTGAACAGGGCCATTCTGTAATTGTGATAGAACACAACACTGATGTAATCAAATCTGCAGATTGGGTCATTGACCTTGGCCCTGAGGCAGGCGATGGAGGCGGCCACCTTGTTTATGCCGGCATACCAAATGGATTGAAAAAAGTGAAGACGAGTTATACCGGGCGATTCATCGATTAAAAAGGCAATGAAACACCTTGCCTGCCGGCAAGTGTATTGACAAATCGGTTGAAAGCTTTTACCCCTCCAAATGATGTTTACAAGTTCAACTTTTCTGCAAAAATTTCTCCCGTATCACATCCTGTACTGGCACATCTTTTATTTTGCTCTCTAACCAAGAAATGATATCGAGATAAGAAAATGCACGGGTAGCAAAAGGGTTTTTTTCAAGCTTTTTCAGTTTATCGAGCAGCTTTTGAAACTCAGGCTTTAACGATTTCGGTGATAAACGGAATGACCGGCGCAGGAAGTTGAATATTTCTTCCTCCACCACGCCTAGGTTTTCCATCTTGGCCATAAAACGGTAAACAGATTTAATAAGGTATTCCAACAATTGATAATTTTCCAGCTCATAATGAGCAATCAAATGCAACAAACGGGAATAACATTGCAGGTCTGTCCTTAAATCCATTTTCCAGTTTATGATCTTATTAAGGTAATCAATGGCATTTTCATAATCACCGCTGCCAAAATAAAGCGAAGCGAACTTGTAATAAAAAACCAACACGCGGTGCCTGTCAATATACAACTGGTACTGGCCCAATTTCTCAAGAATGCCCGGCACGATTCCTTTCCCTTCAGTAAAAGTGCCTTCAATAAAATGCTTGTTGATACGCGAAATACTCAGGTAAATGAAAGATTGAATAAGGTTATTGTCGTTTTGCAAAACAATTGCCGACTCGGAAAATTTTTCAAACCGGCCCAGCGCTTCTAAAAACTTTTTGTAGTTCTGCAAATCGAAATGGGCGCCGAGCAAATTGTGCATTCCTTTGATGTAATGAGCCGTTTCAATCTCAATCATGAATTCTTCTTTCTCAAAAAGATCGACCCACTTTTGTGCATAGCGGTAGTATAATAAAAAATCCTGCCTGATAAAAGCATACCAGCAATAGCTTTGGTAATAATACAACTTTTCGTAAAACCCATTGCAGTTGCCATTAGCACCGGAAAGCCCTTTTTCAAAAAACTTTTGAACAGCCTCTTCATCTGCTTTATTCCTGGCATGCCCGTTTTTAATGTACCAGCTATACAATTGCAGGGAAAGGTTGGACAAGCTGCCTATTAGCTGAAGCCGCCTGTTTGTCTGGTCAACTTCAAGGGCTAAGCTTTCGGCCCTGTCCTGCATGCTTCGGGTAATATGCAATGCTTCAATTTTCTTTTCAAAAAAAAGGACCTGCAATAAAAAAGTAAGCTGATTGTTTTTTTGTGCCAGTTCTCTTATCTTATCCAGGGTCCTTAAGCTTTGCAGGTACAACCCCCGGTTATATAAAATACGGGCAAAATCGAGCTGTTCATGAAGCTGCATATCAATATTGTCTTCATTCCTTATCAGGCGCAGGCTTGAAAGAATTTCTCGGTACAAATGGGCTTTCATGTTCGACAGTTGCTGCTTAGCAATGGTCTTGCATTTCTTGAGCACCTGCGGCTCATCATACAAATCCATATTGTCAATCGCGTCAAATAGTTGGGTTATCTTCAGGTCTTCGGCTGAAGAGTTCCTTTTGACATAGAGCTTAAAATTTCGTTTTTCAGACTTTTTAAGCGATTTCACGAGTTGGAACAGCGTGTCGGATGATCGGTTGGGCATTGTAATTGAAAATCTTTAAAACTCAGCACAGCAAAGGATCTTCACAAGATTTTAGCGGCTTGCTCCGCGTAAAACAGTTTCTATTTTGATTTCTCTGCCAAGTTTAACAAAGATACCTTTGAAACTGTTGATTTATAAACTTAACTGACATTTTAACGAAAACCCATGGCTGAAAATAAAGTCTTCATTTTTGATACCACGCTCCGAGATGGCGAACAGGTTCCCGGCTGCAAGTTGAACACATCAGAAAAAATTGAGCTGGCACTTAAACTGGAAGAGCTTGGCGTTGATATCATTGAAGCGGGCTTCCCTATTTCTAGCCCTGGCGATTTTCATTCGGTGGACGAAATTTCGAAAATCATCAAAAATGCAACTGTTTGCGGGCTTACCCGTGCAGTTCAAAAAGATATCGAAGTTGCCGCAGAAGCATTAAAAAATGCAAAAAAGCCAAGGATCCACACCGGCATCGGCACGTCTGATTACCATATTAAAAGCAAGTTCAATTCTACCAGAGAAGAAATTTTAAAACGTGCCATCCAGGCAGTGAAATGGGCAAAAAAATTTGTCGACGATGTAGAATTTTATGCCGAAGATGCGGGCAGGACAGAAAATGAATACCTCGCCAAAGTAGTGGAAGCTGTTATTGGCGCCGGCGCAACAGTTGTCAACATCCCTGACACTACTGGCTATTGCCTGCCTTACCAGTATGGAGAAAAGATTGCGTACCTCACAAAAAATGTAAAAAATATTGATAAAGCCATCATTTCGTGCCACTGCCACAACGATCTGGGCCTCGCAACAGCCAATTCTATTGCTGGTGTTATTGCCGGCGCAAGACAAATCGAATGCACAGTTAACGGTTTGGGCGAAAGAGCAGGCAATACTTCGATGGAAGAATGCGTGATGATCCTTAAACAGCACAAACATCTTGGTTTTTATACTGGCATAAAAACGGAGCTGCTCAATCCAATGAGCCGGCTTGTTTCAGAAACCATGCGCATGCCTGTTCAACCTAATAAAGCCATTGTTGGCTCCAATGCATTTTCTCATTCTTCCGGTATCCACCAGGATGGCTTCTTAAAAGATTCGCTCACTTATGAAATCATTAACCCGGAAGAAGTAGGGGCGGACGGATCTAAAATCGTACTTACTGCAAGAAGCGGCAGAAGTGCGCTGGCATTCCGTTTACAAAAAATCGGGTATGAATTTACACGCAATGACATTGATGTGATTTATGAACGGTTTTTAAAAGTAGCAGACACAAAAAAAGAAGTCGTGGAGAGCGATTTGCATGAACTTGCAAAAACCTATTTGGTTTCAGTGGCTGCAGTATAAGCATATAAAATAAGCACTTGAAATAATACCTGTAAAAAGGAGAAAAAAACCAGGACTGGAAACTAATATACAAGTAAACCTAACGCACAAATGGGCAAAACTCTTTTCGAAAAAATATGGGACAGGCATATTGTCAAAACCATTGATAGCGGCCTTTCTGTTTTGTATATCGACAAACATTTTATTCATGAAGTAACAAGCCCTCAGGCATTTTCCGGGCTAAAGCAAAGGGGCATCAATGTTTTTCGCCCTAAACAAATTGTAGCCACTGCCGACCATAATGTCCCAACCATTCACCAGGAGCTTCCCATTAAAGAAGAATTATCCAGGTTACAAGTTGAAGCGTTGAAGAAAAATTGCGCTGAATTCGGAATTGAATTATACGGTCTTGGCCACCCTTACCAGGGAATCGTTCATGTAATCGGCCCGGAGCTTGGGATTACACAGCCTGGAATGACAATTGTTTGCGGCGACAGCCACACCTCCACTCACGGAGCTTTTGGGGCCATTGCATTTGGCATTGGCACCAGTGAAGTAGAAATGGTGATGGCTACACAATGTTTGCTTCAAAGCAAGCCAAAGCTGATGCGAATCAATGTGGAAGGCCCGCTTAATAAAGGCGTGGTTTCAAAAGACATTATCCTGTACATCATTTCAAAAATATCTGCCAGCGGAGCTACCGGCTACTTTGTCGAGTACGCCGGTTCTGCCATCCGCAACCTGTCCATGGAGGCGCGCATGACCATCTGCAACATGAGCATTGAAATGGGCGCCCGGGGCGGGATGATTGCCCCTGATGAAACCACTTTCAATTATATAAAAGGAAGGTTGTTTGCGCCAAAAGATAAAGCGTGGGATAAAAAAATCTCATATTGGTCAACGTTATACAGCGATACAGGCGCAAAATTTGATAAAGAGATACACATTAATGCGGCCGATATCGGGCCAATGATCACTTATGGAACAAACCCAGGCATGGGCATCAGCGTTACAGGTCATGTTCCAACTCTAAATGAGATCGCTGCAAAAGAAAAACCTTCTTTCGAAAAATCTTTACAATACATGGGCCTGGAGCCTGGCATTAATATAAAAGGCCAGAAGGTAGATTACGTTTTTATAGGAAGCTGTACCAACAGCCGGATTGAAGACCTGCGCATGGTAGCTTCATTCGTAAAAGGAAAAAAGAAAGCCAATAATGTGGAAGTGTGGGTAGTGCCGGGCAGCAAGCAGGTAGAAAAACAGGCCATTGAAGAAGGCATCCACAAAGTTTTTGAAGAAGCAGGGTTTAATCTTCGCCAGCCCGGGTGCAGCGCCTGTTTGGGAATGAACGAAGACAAAATCCCTGCCGGCAAATATTGCATCTCTACGTCAAACAGAAATTTTGAAGGCAGGCAGGGCCAAAATGCCCGTACCATGCTGGCAAGCCCGCTTACAGCAGCCGCTGCAGCCATTACAGGTGAAGTAACTGATGTCAGGGAATTAATATAAAATCTCGAAAAATAGAGCAATATGAAAAACCTGTTTCTGATCTTAAATTTTTGCACAATGGCAAATTTATTATCCGCTCAAACCTTCACGCTGAAAAGCAAAGATATTGGCGGGCAGGCAACAGACAAACAAGTGTATAATGGGTTTGGGTGCACGGGAGAAAATCTTTCCCCGGAACTGTACTGGGAAAATGCTCCGGCAGGAACGAAAAGCTTCGCCATCACCATGTTCGATCCCGATGCGCCTACCGGCAGTGGCTTTTGGCACTGGGTGGTTTTTGATGTTCCATCAAATGTAACCGAATTGAAAACCGGTGCGGGCAATATCTCAAAAGGGCTAATGCCTCCTGGCACGATCCAGAGCATGACTGATTTTGGCCAGCCTGGCTATGGCGGCCCCTGCCCTCCCCAGGGCCATGGTTTTCATGAATACAAAATCACAATTTACGCTTTGAAAACCGCAAAACTTGGCTTAGACAAAAATGCAACCCCCGCCTACGTCGGGTTCAACCTTTATTCAAATACCATAGAGAAAGCGACATTGGTAATGTATTATAAAAGATAAAATGAGCAAAAGCATCAACAACATAAAATCAACAGCAGTCCCGGTCAATATTGAGAATGTAGATACCGACCAGATCATCCCAGCGCGGTTCCTGAAAGCCACGACAAGGGAAGGCTTTGGGCAGAACCTGTTCCGCGACTGGCGTTTTAACAGCAATGGACAGCCGAAAAACGATTTTATACTGAACAACCCAACCTATCATGGCAAAATACTAGTTGCCGCAAAAAATTTTGGCTGCGGCTCCAGCCGTGAGCATGCAGCCTGGGCAATTAAGGATTATGGATTTGATGTGGTGGTGAGCAGTTTCTTTGCTGATATCTTCAGGAATAATGCCTTGAATAATTTCCTGCTGCCTGTTACCGTCAGTGAATCTTTCTTGCAAAAATTATTTGATGCCATCAAAAAAAACCCAGGAACAGAAATAGAGGTAAACCTCGAAAAACAAACAATAGCACTATTGCCTTCGGGCGAGCAAGAAAAATTCGATATCAATAACTATAAAAAAACCTGTTTGCTAAATGGATATGACGATATTGACTACCTGCTCAACATAAAAAATGAAATTGAAAAATTTGAAACTTCAATAAACTAAATCTTAGAAAAATTTTATGAACAAGAACATTGTAATTATTGAAGGCGATGGAATTGGCCCGGAAGTGACAAGACAATCAGTAAAAGTGCTGAATGCCATTGCCGAACAGTTTGGACATGAATTTAATTATCATTATTGCTTAATGGGCGCCGATGCTATTGATAAGACAGGCAGCCCTTTGCCCAACGACACCATTGAGGCTTCATTGAACAGTGATGCCATTTTGTTCGGCGCTATCGGTCACCCTAAATATGACAATGACCCTACAGCAAAAGTAAGGCCTGAGCAGGGCCTGCTGAAACTCAGGAAATCGCTGCAATTGTTCGCAAACATACGCCCGGTAACAACTTACCCTTCACTGCACCACCTGTCGCCGCTAAAAGCGCAGAATATAGAAAATGTTGACTTTATTATTTACCGCGAACTGACAGGAGGCATTTATTTTGGCAAAAAAGAAACCAGCGCAGACGGCAATCGAGCAATGGATGATTGCACCTATTCCAGGGAAGAAATTCAGCGGATAGCTCACCTCGCTTTCAAAAATGCGCAACAAAGAAGGAAAAAATTAACGCTCGTTGATAAAGCAAATGTATTGGAAACGTCAAGGCTATGGAGAAAAGTTGTGAAAGAAACTTCATCTCAATACGCTGATGTTTCACTTGACTTTTTATTTGTTGACAATGCTTCCATGCAAATCATCCTGAACCCAAAACAATTTGACGTGATCCTTACTGAAAATATGTTCGGCGATATCATTAGCGATGAGGCCAGCGTAATCAGTGGATCGCTAGGCCTATTGCCATCGGCTTCTGTTGGGAATGGTTCGGCGCTGTTTGAGCCCATTCATGGCTCTTACCCGCAAGCTGCGGGGAAAGATATCGCTAACCCGGTTGGTTCGATATTGTCGGCCGCTATGATGCTCGATCATTTCGGCTTAAACAAAGAAGCCGGACTGGTAAGAACAGCCGTTAACTGGACTTTAGACAATGGGTTCGTAACAAAAGATATTGACCCAGTGAATTTCTATTTCACAACAACAATCGGTGAGCTTATCAGCGATTTCGTTTCAAATAAAATTCCTGTTGGAGTGAATAAAGAGAATATTGAGCTGAGGAAGTCAACGATTATATAGCCTGAACCCGGATTCTTAGAATTGAAGGGGTGAATGAGATAATAAATGGCCACCATCGAAACATATCCATCCTATTAATCTCTCAAAAAACTCGGTTTAGGCAAATAGTTCTTTGTTTATAAAAAGGCAGGCTGTATATTTGCGCAACAACACATCCATTATGTTGAACAACAGGTTTGATCATGTTATTAATCTTCTTGCTGCAATTATTATTGTGGTGGTGATTATTATACCTGCAACAAGCGGAGGTGGTTATTAAATTGTAAGAAATAAAATGAATATATGACCCGCCTCCAAAAAGGCGGGTTTTTATTTGCCCGTACCTGAATTTTTATAGATCGCCGAGATGAGGAAGAACAATGAAAAAATAGCCCTTTGATCCTTAATCAAAAATGAAGAAACAGTAAATCTAAAACCATAAATTAAAATGACCGGTTATTATAATGAAAACACCATTCTCTATTTTAACGGAGAATATGTAAAAGCAGCAGAAGCGAAAATTGATTTATATAGCCAGTCATTGCATTATGGCTATGCGGTGTTTGAAGGAATCCGGTCGTACCGCAACGTTAGTGGGCAAACGAAGATCTTCAAAGAAGCAGAACATTTCGAAAGGCTGAGGAAATCTGCCAGTGCCCTCAACATCCCTTATCCGTACAACAACGAAGAATTAATTGAGGCTACTTACGAAGTGCTGAAACGCAACAACCTGCAAAACGCATATATAAGACCGTTAGTGTTTGCGCCGGCCAATATGAGCTTTACGCAGAATAAAGTATCCTTCATTACGATCCAGGTTTGGGAAATGGGAAAGTTCCTGGGGGAAAAACTGCTGAAGGTAATGACATCATCATTTGAAAGGCCAAACCCTAAAGCTTTTAAGATAGAAGCAAAAGCGGCCGGGCATTATGTCAATTCCATTGTAGCCAGCCAGGATGCCAAAGCCAAAGGTTTTGATGAAGCATTGTTGAAAGATATGAACGGTTTTGTGGCTGAAGCCCCCGGGGCCAACATGTTCTATGAAAAAAATGGCAAATTATTTACCCCGCCACTAGGAAATATTTTGCCGGGCATCACGAGGGCAACCGTTCTTGAAATATGCCATGAACTTGACATCCCTGCAGAAGAAAAATTGTTCACTGCTGACGAAGTGAAACAGCATGCTGATGCGGCATTCTTTTGCGGCACCGCTGCAGAAGTGATCGGATGGGAAAGCCTTGATGGCATAAAAATGAAAAAAGAATGGAATGGAACAGCAAGCAAGCTAATCCAGGACGCCTATAAAGCAAGGGTAATCGAAAAAGAGCTTAAAACCGAGGTGGCATAGATGCTTGCTCTGCTCAACAACACAAGCGTACAACATCCGCCCGTGCGGGCACGACAAGCAACAAATGAGGATAGAAAACAAATGCCGATAACATAAAAAATATAAACAGGAAATGGCTGAACTTAACAAACACTCAAAAACACTAACTCAGGATGAAACCTTGCCCGGGGCTCAGGCAATGCTGTATGCCATCGGTTTCAAAGATGAAGATTTTAAAAAAGGGCAGGTGGGCATTGCCAGCATGGGCTGGGATGGCAACCCCTGCAATATGCATTTGAATGACCTTGCCACCGAAGTGCGCAAAAGCGTGAACAGCGAAAACCTTGTTGGGCTCAGGTTCCATACAATCGGCGTTAGCGACGGCATCAGCATGGGAACAGATGGCATGCGCTATAGCCTGGTGAGCAGGGATGTGATTGCCGACAGCATTGAAACAAATGCAGGCGCTCAATATTATGACGCGCTGATCACCATCCCTGGATGCGACAAAAATATGCCAGGATCATTAATGGCAATGGGAAGGTTGAACCGCCCTTCGATCATGTTATATGGCGGAACAATTGCCCCCGGTCATTATAAAGGGGAAGACCTGAATATTGTTTCCACATTTGAAGCGCTAGGGCAAAAAATTGCAGGCAATTTGGATGAGGGAGATTTCAAAGCAATCGTTCGCAATGCCTGCCCGGGCGCAGGTGCATGTGGGGGCATGTACACGGCTAACACGATGGCAAGCGCCATCGAAGCATTGGGCATGAGCCTGCCTTATTCTTCGTCAAACCCTGCTCTCAGCGAAGAGAAACAAAAAGAATGTGAAGCCATTGGCAAAGCAATAAAAAACTTATTGGAGAAAGACATCAAGCCAAAAGACATCATGACACGCAAAGCATTCGAAAACGCAATCACCATTGTAATGGCCCTTGGCGGAAGTACAAATGCAGTGCTGCACCTGATTGCAATAGCAAAAAGTGTGGGCGTGAAATTAACACAGGACGATTTCCAGGCCATTAGCAGGAAAACGCCTGTGCTGGCAGATTTCAAGCCAAGCGGAAAATATTTGATGCAAGACCTTCACCAATATGGAGGGGTGCCTGCGGTGATGAAATACCTGCTGGGCCACGGCATGCTTCATGGCGATTGCCTTACAGTGACAGGAAAAACAATGGCTGAAAATTTGAAAGATGCACCTGACCTTGATTTTACAAGACAAGATGTGATCCATTCTTTGGAAAACCCCATCAAGAAAACAGGACACCTGCAAATATTGTATGGCAACCTCGCAACAGGCGGAAGTGTTGCAAAGATTTCAGGTAAAGAAGGCGAGCGGTTTGAAGGGGCTGCAAGAGTATTTGATGGAGAACATGATTTCATTAAAGGCATTGAAAGCAAAAGAGTTCACCCAGGCGATGTAGTGGTAATAAAAAACATCGGCCCAAAAGGCGCACCAGGCATGCCTGAAATGCTGAAACCAACAGGAGCCATTATCGGCGCTGGTTTGGGCAAGTCTGTTGCATTAATAACCGATGGAAGGTTCAGTGGCGGCACACATGGCTTTGTGGTCGGCCACATTACTCCCGAAGCTTATGAAGGCGGCCTTATTGGAATGGTAAATGATAATGACATCATTGAAATTGATGCAACAAAAAATACCATCACTTTGAAAATAAGTGAAGAAGAAATTTTAAAAAGGAAAGCAGCATGGAAAAAACCGGCATTAAAAGCAACAAACGGCATTCTTTATAAATATGCGAAATATGTAAAGAATGCTGCGGAAGGTTGCGTGACTGATGAGGATTAAATTTAAAATACTGTTGTGCAAATAATAAATAGCATACAGAACAGGATTTATGAATTACGTGGCGAACTCGTAATGCTCGATTTTGATTTAGCTGCCTTATACGAAACAGAAACAAGAACATTAAACCAGGCAGTGAAGCGAAATATAAAACGTTTCTCAAAAGGTTTCATGTTTCAACTTACAGCAGAAGAATGGAACAACTTGAGGTCACAATTTGTAACCTCAAGTTCAAACAACAACAGGATATCATCACAAATTGTGATGACATCAACTGGCAAACGTCCAAACCAGCAGCGCCTTACGTCTTCACCGAACAAGGCGTGGCCATGCTCAGCGGAATTTTGAATAGCGACAAAGCCATTAATATGAAACATCGCTATTATGAGGGCATTTGTGGAAGTGCAAAAAATATTGTTACGACAAAGTGATCTAAAAGAACAATTAACAGAATTGAAAGAAAAATTAAACGGACACGATGCACAACTGGATCAAATATATGATGCACTGGAAAATTAATTGGATGAGAAAGCAGCGCAAAAAAATGGGAAGAGAGTAAAAGAATTGGTTTCGTAAAATAATGTACTACTAATATCAAATAATCATGAGCACACTTGAATTATCAGCAGAAAAAGCAAAAGCTTCAGTAAAAAAAACAGAAAACATCAGTGGCAGCGAAGCGGTGATAAAAGCCCTGATGGCTGAACATGTATCCACTATTTTCGGGTATCCTGGTGGTGCAATCATGCCTATTTATGATGCACTCTACGATTATCAAAATCAACTGCACCATATCCTCGTTCGCCACGAGCAGGGGGCCATTCACGCAGCACAAGGCTTTGCCAGGTCATCTGGAAATGTGGGCGTGGTATTTGCAACCAGCGGGCCGGGCGCTACCAACCTTGTTACCGGATTAGCAGATGCAATGATTGACAGCACGCCCCTTGTATGCATTACCGGGCAGGTGTTTGCCCACCTGCTTGGCACAGATGCTTTCCAGGAAACAGACGTGATCAACATCACCACTCCGGTAACCAAATGGAATTACCAGGTAACTGATGCAACTGAAATCCCTTCTGTTCTTGCCAAAGCATTCTATATTGCTAAAAGCGGAAGGCCCGGTCCTGTGCTGATTGACATTACCAAAAATGCGCAGCTCCAAAAATTCGATTTTAACGGTTATACAACCTGTACGCATATACGCAGCTATCGCCCCAAACCAATTGTTCGCAAAGAATATATCCAGGAAGCCGCGAACATTATTAATGGTGCAGAAAAACCATTCGTGGTTTTCGGACAAGGAGTAATTCTTGGCAAAGCAGAAAAAGAGTTTAAAGAATTTTTAGAGAAGTCGGGAATCCCCGCAGCATGGACAATACTTGGAATGAGCGCAATCCCGACCAATCATCCACTGGCAACGGGCATGTTGGGCATGCATGGGAATTACGGGCCGAATGTGCTGACGAATGAATGTGATGTGCTGATCGCTGTAGGAATGCGCTTTGACGATCGCGTAACCGGAAGGTTAGACAAATATGCAAAGCAGGCAAAAGTGATCCATCTCGATATTGACCCGGCAGAGATTGACAAAAATGTAAAATCAACAGTGCCGGTTTGGGGAGATTGCAAAGAAACATTGCCTATGCTCACCGAATTAATTAAGAAAAAAACATACCCGCAATGGTTGCAGCGTTTTAGAAATTTCGAAAAAGATGAATTTGAAGTATGTATCAATAATGAGCTGAACCCAACCAGCGACCTACTCACTATGGGTGAAGTAATTAAATTACTGAACGAACTAACAAAAGGGGAAAGCATTATTGTTACCGATGTTGGCCAACATCAAATGGTAGCATGCCGCTACGCACAATTCACCCAATCAAAAAGCAATATTACCAGTGGCGGGTTAGGCACAATGGGGTTTGCGCTGCCAGCAGCCATCGGAGCAAAATTTGGCGCACCAAACAGAACAGTAGTTGCTGTGATTGGTGACGGGGGGTTTCAAATGACGCTCCAGGAATTAGGCACTATCATGCAATGCGGAATTGATATTAAAATATTAATTCTTAATAACAATTTCCTTGGCATGGTTCGCCAGTGGCAGCAATTATTCAACGACAAAAGATACTCGTTTGTGGACATCAGCAGCCCAGATTTTGTAGCACTGGCAAAAGCGTATAATATAGAATCACAGAGGGTTTCAGACCGAAAAAATCTGAAAACAGCATTAGCGGAAATGTTGAATCATACAGGCTCTTATTTATTAGAAGTAAAAGTGGGAAAAGAAAACAACGTTTTCCCGATGGTGCCGCAAGGTTGCAGTGTTGCTGAAATAAGGTTAAAGTAAAAATGAAAAAATAAAAAGTAAAAAATGGATGAGGATAAAGTAATTGCAGTAGAGGAGCCATTAAACATTTACAATATAAGGCATCGTGCTTTCTTTTTTTCTAAAGATGTAATATTGTTTATTGGCGAACAACAATATGAAAAAATACATTTTTCAATTTTCGACCAATTATTAAGAAGCGCAACGTCAATTGGGGCAAACCTGGTTGAAGGAGTTGCCGGATCTTCCAAAAATGATTTTATAAAATTTAATACCATTGCTTTAAAATCAGCAAACGAAACAAAATACTGGCTTTATCTTATCAAACAAACTATAAAAGTTGACAATAAAGAAATTGATAAATTGATTTCGGAAGCCATAGAAATATCAAACATCATTGCAAAAATTATTATTAACTGCAAAAAGTAGTTTTTACTTTTTGTTTTTTACTTTTTACTTATGCAAAAACAAGAATTCACCGTAACAGTTTACACCGAAAATCAAATTGGTTTATTAAACCGCATTGCTATTATTTTTACGAGGCGAAAAATCAACATCGAAAGCCTCAACACCTCTCCTACCGAAGTAGAAAGCGTGCACCGGTTTAACATTGTTATTAACGAAACCGAAGATGTAGTAAGAAAACTTTGCCGCCAAATTGAAAAGCAGGTGGAAGTGTTGAAAGCGTATTACAACACCAACGAAGAAATTATATGGCAGGAAATGGCATTGTATAAAGTGCCTACCCAGGTAATTGCCGAAAAAGTAAAAGTAGAACGTTTGCTTCGTGAATACGGAGCAAGGGCAGTAGCCATTCGTACCGATTATATTGTGTTTGAAACCACCGGCCACCGCGAAGAAATTGAAGGATTAATAAAAGCGCTGGAGCCTTACGGGTTAATTGAATTCGTGCGCAGCGCAAGAGTGGCAATCATCAAAGGCAGTCACGATTTTCATGAACGATTAAAAGAATTTGAGCACGCAGAGCCGGGAGAAGAATTAATTGAAAACGAATTTCTGAACAAACAAGATGAAGTGTTCACGATGTAGCGATGAATGGTGATTGCCCCTTTAACAATCAAATTTCTTTTAACGAAAAATTGGAGAAAGAGTAATGAAATAAGATTTGGGAGATGGACAGAAGAAAGCTGAATAGTATTATTAATGTACAAGAGTGCGACGCAACGGCTGCTTAATAGTAGCAATGCAGTCTGGCTCATAATAAAAAACACAAATAATTTTTAATTCTTAATTTTTAATCAAACATGGCAAAATTAAATTTCGGCGGCGTGGAAGAAAATGTTGTAACACGCGAAGAATTTCCGCTCAGCAAAGCACAGGATATCTTAAAAAATGAAACGGTTGCAGTTATTGGTTATGGGGTACAAGGGCCTGGGCAGGCACTCAACCAGAAAGACAACGGCATTAATGTGATTGTGGGCCAGCGCAAAGATTCGAAGACATGGGACAAAGCAGTTCGGGATGGTTTTGTTCCAGGCAAAACTTTGTTCGAAATTGAAGAAGCATTGCAGCGGGGCACCATCATTTGTTACCTGCTCAGCGATGCAGCGCAAATTGCATTATGGCCTACCGTGAAAAAATATTTAACACCTGGAAAAGCACTATATTTTTCTCATGGTTTTGGCATTACGTTCAACAATCAAACAGGTATTGTTCCCCCAAAAGATGTGGATGTTTTTTTAGTTGCTCCTAAAGGCAGCGGCACCTCGTTGCGAAGAATGTTTTTACAAGGCCGCGGGCTGAACAGTTCTTATGCAATTTTTCAGGATGCAACCGGAAAAGCTAAGGAAAGAGTGATTGCGCTCGGCATTGCAGTAGGCAGCGGCTATTTGTTTGAAACAGATTTTAAAAAAGAAGTTTACAGCGATTTGACCGGCGAACGCGGAACGCTGATGGGCGCCATACAGGGAATTTTTGCAGCACAATATGAAGTGCTACGCAAAAAAGGGCACTCTCCCAGCGAAGCGTTTAATGAAACCGTTGAAGAATTAACACAATCATTAATGCCGCTTGTAGCAGAAAACGGGATGGACTGGATGTATGCTAATTGCAGCACCACTGCACAGCGCGGGGCATTGGACTGGTGGAAAAAATTCCGTGATGCAACATCTCCTGTGTTCACAGAATTATATGAAAGCGTAGCTGCAGGCAAAGAATCACAGCGCTCAATCGATTCAAACTCGCAACCTGATTATCGCGAAAAATTGGAAGCAGAATTAAAAGAATTGCGCGAAAGTGAAATGTGGCGGGCCGGAAAAACGGTGAGAAGCCTAAGACCGGAAAACCAGAAATGAACAATAAGGTAAAAGGTGCAAGGCTTAAGGTTCAGCACAATTCTTTATATACCTTACGCCATGCACCTTATACTTCATTCAATTGTCAAGAAAATGAATGTAACAGGAAAATCGACTTACCAGCCCGATTACAAAAAAGCCAGTGAGCGGTTAAGCAAAGTTGTGATAAAAACCGCACTTCAATTTAACCGGAACCTGTCTTTAAAATATAACGCTAATGTGTACCTGAAAAGAGAAGATTTACAGGTTGTCCGTTCTTATAAATTGCGCGGCGCCTATAACATGATGACCAGCCTCTCTGCCGAACAACTGCAGAAAGGCTTGGTTTGCGCAAGTGCCGGCAATCATGCACAAGGCTTTGCATATTCATGCAAAAAGCTGGGCGTAAAAGGAGTTGTGTTTATGCCTATTATTACGCCCAACCAAAAAGTAAGCCAAACCAAAATGTTCGGAGAAGATAAAATCGAGATCAAATTGGTTGGGGATACATTTGATGATTGCGCAATTTCTGCAAAAAAATTTACCGTGGAAAACGGGATGACATTCGTTCCTCCATTTGATGATTACCGCATCATTGAAGGCCAGGCCACAGTTGGCCTTGAAATTCTTGAACAAAAAGCAGATATCGATTATCTGTTTGTGCCAGTTGGGGGCGGGGGCCTTGCATCAGGAGTAGGTTCATATTTCAAAACTTATTCGCCAAAAACGAAAATCATTGGCATTGAGCCAGAAGGTGCACCTTCCATGCATGAAGCGTTTAAACATGGCCACCCTGTAACATTGGACACAATAGAAAGATTTGTTGATGGCGCATCTGTCAAAAGAACAGGTGATATTACTTTCGCCATTTGCAAAGAAATGTTAGATGATTTACATCTTGTTCCGGAAGGAAAAGTATGCACAACCATCTTGAAATTATACAACGAAGATGCCATTGTGGTTGAACCTGCCGGGGCTTTGGCCATTGCTGCGCTTGATGACTATACAGATGAAATAAAAGGAAAAAATGTGGTTTGCATAGTTAGTGGAAGCAACAACGATATCGACAGGATGCAGGAAATCAAAGAGCGCTCGCTCCAATTTGAAGGATTGAAACATTATTTCCTGATACGTTTCGCGCAAAGGCCTGGCGCACTGAAAGAATTCGTGAACCTTGTTCTTGGAGCAACAGATGACATCACCAGGTTTGAATATATCCAAAAACACAATAAAGAAACAGGCCCTGCGCTCGTGGGCATTGAGCTGCAATCAAAACAGGATTACCGGGCGTTGATGGATAACCTGAAAAAATACAACATCAATTTTACAGAGCTGAAAAAGGACGACAATATGTTTGGCTACGTAGTGTAAAAAGACAGATCATAATAATATAAAATACTGGGAACTAAAAAAACAATAGCTGTACGTTGCCGAACGAAATATAATGCCCACACGAACTGGCACAGAAGACAGGAATGCCCACGAGAATTATAGTGCCCGCCAAAAAGAAAAACCCATTCTTAATAACCCTTCCAGATTTGTGGAAAATTACTGTTAAATAAATCTCTGTATTTCACAATTATTCCGTAACTTCATCTGGCTTGCTTGCCATTTTTTTTGATTAAATTTCATTATTTACTATATTTTTTTAGATAATCTTCAACCAATAGCAGAAATATGGCAGGCAAAAGTCTTTACTCACCCGAGTTTGAGCGTGACGCGTGCGGGATTGGCTTTGTGGCGAACATCAAAAGCAACAAATCACACCAGATCGTTTCGGATGCACTGACGATTTTGGAGAATATGGAACATCGCGGAGCTTGTGGTTGCGAAAACAACACTGGCGATGGGGCAGGCATCATGATACAGTTGCCCCATGAATTTTTCTTTGATGAATGTGTGAAACTCGGCATTCATTTGCCATCCTATGGAAAGTATGGGGTTGGCATGATGTTCTTCCCGAGAGACATTCGCCTGAAAGAAGAATGCCGTGATATATTCAATCGGTCGGCAGAAAAATTAGGGCTCGAAGTGCTGGGCTATCGCAAAGTGCCCGTAGACCCTGATGGCATTGGCCCCACTGCATTATCAGTTGAACCGGAAATCGAACAAGTGTTCATTGCCAGGCCAGACTATATCAATAATCCCGAAGATTTTGAACGGAAACTTTTCGTCCTCCGAAATTATTCCAGCCATCTTATCAATGATACCATAAAAAAAGATGCCATTGGTTTTTATTTTGCTTCACTTTCATATAAAACCATCGTTTATAAGGGACAGCTTACCAGCATGCAGGTGCGGAGCTATTTCCCCGACCTGAGCAACAAACGTGTTGTTTCAGCCTTTGGCCTGATCCATTCTCGTTTTGCAACAAACACCTTCCCATCGTGGAAGCTGGCACAGCCTTTCCGATATATTGCCCACAATGGCGAGATCAATACCCTTCAGGGAAACCTGAACTGGTTGCGCACAAACGAAAAAGGTTTCACATCCTCCTATTTCTCCGATGAGGAAATGGAAATGCTTTTGCCTGTGGTAACTGACGGGCAATCCGATTCTGCCTGCCTCGACAATATGATTGAACTGCTCACCTTATGCGGAAGGAGCCTGCCCCATGTAATGATGATGCTGATCCCCGAAGCATGGGATGGCAATGAACAGATGGGCCCAGAAAAAAAAGCCTTTTATGAATTTCACGCCGCTTTTATGGAACCTTGGGATGGGCCGGCCTCTATATCGTTTACCGATGGCAAAATAATCGGAGCAACACTTGACAGGAACGGGCTTCGCCCTTCCCGGTATTGTGTAACCGCAGATGACCGTGTAATTATGGCTTCCGAAAGTGGAGCGCTTCCGGTAGACCCTAAACTTGTCAAGGAAAAAGGAAGACTTCAGCCTGGGAAAATGTTCATTGTTGACTTAGAGCAGGGAAGGATCATAAGCGATGAAGAGCTGAAAAAAAACATCTGTTCACAAAAACCATATAGCGAGTGGCTGAATAAATATAAAATAAGGCTGGAAGAACTGCCGGAGCCCCGCGTAATGTTCACCCACCTTGAACACGAGCAGATATTCAAATACCAAAAAGCTTTCGGGTATTCAACGGAAGACCTGGAAATGATCATTGCACCAATGGCAGCAGATGCCAAAGAACCCATTGGCTCAATGGGCAGCGATGTCCCGCTTGCAGTGCTCAGCGACCAACCCCAACATCTAAGCAATTATTTCAAGCAATTGTTTGCGCAGGTTACCAATCCACCAATCGATCCAATACGAGAAAGATTGGTAATGTCACTGACAACTTTTGCTGGCAACAATGGGAATTTATTGATTGAAGACTCCCTGGCATGCCACAGCATCGCACTAAAGCATCCAGTCCTTTCCAATCATGAACTGGAAAAAATCAGGAGCATCGACACAGGGGTTTTTCAGGCGAAAACTTTACAAAATTATTTCCGTGCTGACGGGAAGCCAGGGTCGCTGCAAAAAGGGCTGGACAGGCTTTGCCGCTATGCAGTAGATGCAGTAGAAGATGGGTTTGAAGTGCTGATATTAACTGACCGGGCTATTGACAGCGACCACGCCCCTATTCCTTCCCTGCTTGCGACCTCTGCAGTGCACCACCACCTTATCCGCAAAGGCTACCGTGGCCAGGTAGGCATTATTGTAGAAGCTGGCGATGTTTGGGAAGTTCATCATTTTGCATGCCTAATTGGTTTTGGAGCAACAGCCATCAATCCTTACCTGGCATTATCCACTATCCAGGACATGAAAATGAGCGGGAAACTGGAAACAGACCTGGATACAGTGCATCTTCAAAAAAATTATATTAAAGCAGTAAATGACGGGCTGTTGAAAGTATTCTCAAAAATGGGAATATCCACGCTCCAATCCTATCAGGGCGCACAAATATTTGAAATCATTGGCTTGAATAAATCGGTCGTGGACAAATATTTTACTGGTGCAACTTCAAGAATAGAAGGGATGGGGCTTGATGAGATTGCCAAAGAAACATTGGCAAAACATTATTATGCCTTCAGCAAAAAAGATATTCCCGTTGACAGGCTGACTGTTGGTGGCATTTATCAATGGAGGCGCAAGGGCGAATTTCATTTGTTCAACCCTCAAACCATTCACCTGTTGCAGCATTCGACAAGAATGAATGATTATAATATCTTCAAAAAATATTCAAAACTGGTCAACGAACAGGGGGAAAAAGCAGTTACCTTAAGAAGCCTTTTCACGTTTAAGCATAACCGCAGCCCAATTTCAATCGATGAAGTAGAACCGGCAGAACATATTTACAAAAGGTTTGCGACTGGCGCCATGAGTTTTGGCTCTATTTCGCATGAAGCGCACTCTACACTTGCAATTGCCATGAACCGCCTTGGTGGCAAAAGCAATACAGGAGAAGGCGGAGAAGATGAAATGCGTTATGAGATATTGCCCGATGGAAGCTCAATGCGCTCTGCAATCAAACAGGTTGCATCTGCGCGTTTTGGCGTAACAAGCTATTACCTTACTATGGCTGATGAGCTCCAGATTAAAATGGCACAGGGAGCAAAACCTGGTGAAGGAGGCCAATTGCCAGGGCATAAAGTAGATGAATGGATCGGGAAAGTTCGCCATGCAACACCAGGCGTAGGGTTAATATCCCCTCCGCCACATCACGATATTTATTCCATTGAAGACCTGGCCCAATTGATTTTCGATTTAAAAAATGCCAACCGTTCTGCTCGAATCAGCGTAAAACTTGTTTCAAAGGCAGGCGTAGGGACAATTGCTGCAGGCGTTGCTAAAGCAAAATCTGACGTGATACTCATTTCAGGATTTGATGGTGGCACAGGCGCTTCACCAATCAGTTCGATAAAACATGCAGGCTTGCCCTGGGAATTAGGCTTGGCAGAATCACATCAAACTTTAGTAAAAAACAAATTGCGGAGCAGGGTTGTTTTGCAAACAGATGGGCAGTTAAAAACAGGCCGCGACATTGCAATCGCCACATTGCTGGGCGCAGAAGAGTGGGGCGTGGCAACTGCCGCACTGGTAACCGAAGGCTGTATCATGATGCGCAAATGCCATATGAACACCTGCCCGGTTGGTGTGGCAACACAAAATCCCGAGTTGAGGAAAAGATTTTCCGGAAATGCAGACCATGTGGTAAACCTGTTCAGCTTCCTTACACAGGAGTTAAGGGAAATAATGGCCGAACTCGGTTTCCGCACCGTTGAAGAAATGGTAGGGCAGGTGGATTGCCTTGAAATGAGAGAAGGTATTGATCATTGGAAATACAGCAAACTAGACCTTTCTCCTGTTCTGTATAAAGAACCAACTTCGCTCTATACCGGATTACATAAACAGGAAGAACAGGATCATGGCCTGGCTGGCGTGCTCGACTGGAAACTGCTTGAAGCCGCTAAACCGGCATTGGAGCAGCAACAAAAAGTTTTCGCATCCTTTGATGTGAAAAACACAGATAGGACTATTGGCACCATTTTATCTAATGAGATTTCAAAGAAATTCAAATCGCAGGGCCTGCAGGAAGACACTATCCATTTTAAGTTTACCGGCACTGCAGGGCAAAGTTTTGCAGCCTTCAACACAAAAGGAGTAACGCTGGAGCTTGAAGGTGATGCAAATGATTACTTCGGTAAAGGATTATCAGGCGCAAGGCTGATCATTTATCCATCGCCTGATGCAGGTTTTGTACCTGAAGAAAATATCATTATTGGCAATGTGGCCTTTTATGGAGCTACAAGTGGCGAAGCATTTATAAGGGGAAAGGCAGGTGAACGTTTTTGTGTGCGCAACTCAGGAGCAAAAGCTGTTGTAGAAGGCGTTGGCGACCATGGTTGTGAGTACATGACAGGCGGAAGAGTAGTAATTCTTGGTGATACAGGAAGAAATTTTGCCGCAGGCATGAGCGGTGGTATTGCTTATGTATATGATGTGAATGCTCAGTTCGCTTCTTTATGCAACAAAGAAATGGTAGACCTTGATCCAGTAGATGAAGAAGATGCGCATGAACTTAAAAACATGATTCATAAACATTATGCTTATACAGCAAGCTCTGTTGCTAAATTTGTACTGGATGATTTCGAAAACCAGTTAAAGAATTTTGTGAAAGTATTCCCCAGAGATTATAAAAAAGTCTTGTTGCAGAAAAAAATGTCTGAACCAAGATTAATCTGATTTGACTGATTCTTCTGTTGATAAATTAATTAATAATGATGTATTATCCGCAGAAATGGTACATCGCAAATCTAAAATTGTAAATCAAGAATGGGTAAGCCAACAGGTTTTTTAGAATTTACAAGAGAGCTTCCGGGCAAGCGCCCTGTGAGCGAGCGAAGAAACGATTACAACGAGTTCGTGCAACTATATGCCCCTGAAAAATTGAACCAACAGGCAGCTCGCTGCATGAACTGTGGCATTCCCTTTTGCCATCACGGATGTCCCCTGGGCAATGTGATCCCTGAATTTAACGATGCAGTGTATCGCAAGCAATGGCTGGAAGCTTATGAAATATTATCATCCACTAATAATTTCCCGGAGTTCACAGGAAGAATTTGCCCGGCACCTTGCGAAAGCAGTTGTGTGCTCGCCATCAATCAACCGGCCGTCACTATTGAAGAAATCGAGAAACACATTATCGAAATAGCTTTTGAAAAAGGTTATGTAAAAGCAAAAAAACCAAACATCAGAACTGGAAAAAAAGTGGCCGTTGTTGGATCGGGCCCTGCGGGCATGGCCGCAGCAGCGCAATTAAATTATGCAGGTCACACGGTGACTGTTTTTGAAAGAGATGATGCACCAGGCGGTTTGCTACGCTATGGCATTCCAGACTTTAAATTGGAAAAGTGGGTAATTGACAGAAGGATTAAACTGATGGAAGAAGAAGGCGTAATTTTCAAATGTAATGCAAACGTTGGAGTGAATATCGGCATCAATGACTTGCTGAGGGAATTTCATGGAATTGTTTTGGCAGGTGGCTCAACTATTCCCCGGGATTTGAACATCCCAGGAAGAAATTTGAAAGGCGTCCATTTCGCTATGGAGTTTTTGAAACAGCAGAACAAAAGGGTGAGCAATAAAAAAGTGAATGAAGAAGATATTTTCGCTACAGGAAAAAACGTAGTGGTAATTGGTGGTGGCGACACGGGAAGCGATTGCGTAGGTACTTCGAACAGGCATAAAGCAGCATCCATCACACAATTTGAATTATTGCCAAAACCACCCGAAGCAAGAACAGCCCACATGCCATGGCCTACATACCCAATGATCCTTAAAACTTCTTCTTCACACGAAGAAGGATGCGATAGAGATTGGGCAGTTGCTACCAAAGAATTTATTGGAGATGGAAATGGGAACCTGAAGGCATTGAAAACTGTGAGACTAGAATGGAAATTTACTGAAGATGGGAAACCTGGGCAATTTGCAGAGGTTCCCGGTAGCGAGCAGGAAATTCCTTGCGAACTCGCTTTGTTAGCGATGGGATTTGTCCATCCACAACATGAAGGATTTATCAATGAATTAGAAATTGAGCTTGACAACAGGGGTAATGTCAGAGCCACAGAGAAAGACTATCAAACAAACATTTCAAAAATATTTACAGCAGGTGATATGCGCCGTGGGCAATCACTGGTTGTTTGGGCAATCAGCGAAGGGAGGGAATGCGCCAGGAAAGTAGATGAATACCTTGTTTCATATTCGCGCCTGGAAGCAAGAGACGAGAGCCTGATTGAAATTTCCTGATATAAAATTTCACTTATTTTTTGAAGCCATCCAGTTCAGGATGGCTTTTTGCTTTATTTAATTAATACCGATGGCTGAATGAATGCTAGGTAAAAAAAGTACATAATTAATTATATATAAAAATAATAATATTAATATTTTTGTATGATAGATGCAAAAAATGATTATTTTAGTGTAAATAAAAAACATATATATATTTAATATTTATTATTATTTACTTCCGCTTATTATATAAACATCATGCAAGTATTGATTAATAAATAAAAAACTAAATAATAAGGGTATTAAGAGAGTTATAAAAGTATATTACTTACATAACATTTTTTTTTAATTAAATAAAAACCGCAATGCTAAAAAAAACGCTCCTGTCATTTACGACAATGGCAATATTAAACAGTGCAATCGCACAAACAGCTTCTACTGATCAAATAATAAGTAATTCAGTTATGAAGCTACCAGCAGCGGATTCACCAGCAAAAATACCTCCGCCGCTAACAATCACGGGTTCTGTTGACGGCTATTACAGGTTTAATTTTTCTGACCCAAAACCTTTCAATAACACTTTCGGTTCGAAAATCTATGGCAACAATTATACGAGCTTTACTAATTCTCAAAGCTCATTTGAATTGGGGATGGCTTCGCTAAGAGGCGACCACAGTTTTGGAAAAGTAAGCGCAACTGTTGACCTGGGCTTTGGCAGAAGGGCTGAAGATTTCTCATATAATGACTGGTCGCACCCCACCCTGTTTGCAGTAAAACAAATGTACGTAAGCTACCAGGCTACTTCCGCTTTAAAGCTCACTATGGGAAAATGGGCCACCCATATTGGCTATGAATTTCTTGACGCTTACGCAAACAGGAATTACAGTATGGATTATATGTTTTCTAATGGCCCGTTCTTTCACACAGGGCTAAAAGCTGATATCACGCTTAGCCCAACCACAGCTTTCATGATTGGCGTTGCTAACCCCAGCGATTTTTCAACAACCTCTTCATCGACAAAAGTGCTCATTGCCCAATTCAGTGCAGGTACCAAAGATGGAAAACTAAAAGCCTTCCTGAATTATCAGGGATATGGTGGGGTTGGAGATAGTGTCGCTACACATTCAAGCTATTTGTACAAACATCTTAATCAGTTCGACCTGGTTATTAACGAAAGCATGAGCAGCAAGTTGGGCATTGGGCTGAACGCAACAATTCAATCAGTTAAAAATGCAGCAGATGAAAGCGGGAGTTGGTGGGGCGTAGCAGCATACCTGAATTTTGATCCTTCATCAACTTTTGGGCTTACGCTCAGGGGGGAATATTTTTCTGACAAGCACAACATAAAAATTGCAGATGTTGAAGGAATAGGTTCAGGGCTGGATGTATTTGACCTCACTCTATCGGGCCTATTCCATGCAGGAAGCAATCTAACCATCATTCCTGAGCTGAGGCTTGATGATGCTTCAAAAAACTTTTTCTATAGATCAGACAACACATCAACAAAGTCAACATTTACCGGCTTGTTGGCGGCAGTGTATCACTTTTGATTCCTTAGCAAAAAACACAGCTTTAAAGTGCAAAAAAAATCATGCCGAATTCCTGGCCGCATTGATAACACCAAATGAGCTCCTGATTATGAGTTTTTGATATACTTCGCACATTGGGTTTCTTGTATCATTATTTTTTTCAAGCTCTCTAAACTTGATGATGGCATATTGCTGTAATGTGCTTAAGGGCAGCACAATCCTTTCGCGCATTTGGATAGACAGCTGTTCAACAGGATAATCTTCCATTAATTCCTGGTTGCCAGAAAGCTTTAAAAGATACTTTTTTGTTAGCTCAAATTCGTCATAAATCATTGCCCAGATTTCTCCATAAACAGGATGCTTTGAAAAATGTTCCGTTAACGGGAAGAAACATTTTCGCATGGCCATTTCACAGTTATCCATCAGCGTTTTAAAAAATAGCGAATGGTCATACAAATGTTTTACCTCATTCCATCTTTTCATTTTGTCAAGCGACTGCAATGCTGTGCCAACACCATAATAGCCTGTGACATTTTGTTTTAACTGGCTCCACGCCCCAACATACGGGATAGCCCTCAAATCAGAAAAGTCCAATCTTGGTGAACTATTCCGTTTGGTAGGCCTGCTTGCAATATTTGTTTCGCTGTAAAAACGAAGAGGGCTGAGGTTATCGAGATAGTGCAAAAAATTAGGATGGTCTCTTAAAGCAGAATACGACTTATAACTATCCTCTGCCAACAATGCCAAAAGCTCTTCTTCGTTTCTCTCAAGGGTAACTTCTTTCAGCGAAAAAAGCTCATTTGATATCCCGGCGTGTATCAATTGTTCAATGTTATATTGTGCCGAATCTACTGTGCCGAAATTTGAACTGATCGTTTGGCCCTGTATTGTTAGCTGAATTTCTTTGTTCTCAATATTCCTGCCCATTGAAGCATAGAACTTGTGTGTTTTGCCACCGCCACGGGCAGGAGGCCCGCCCCTTCCATCAAAAAATACGACATCAACCCCAAACTCACGAGAGATCCTGGTAAGCTCTTCTTTTGCCTTATAGATGCACCAATTCGCCATCAGGTACCCGCCATCTTTTGTACCATCACTGAAACCGAGCATGATGGTTTGTTTGTTTTTTCGAAGTTTTAAATGCGATTTATAAATCTCGTTGCCATAAAGTTCCCGCATTGCTTTTGCGGCGTGCTGCAAATCTTCAACCGTTTCAAACAAAGGAACAATATCAATTTTCATTTCATTTTTCTTCCACCCGCTTATCAAAAAAAGTGCATATACTTCAAATACATTCAATGAACTAAAACTATGGCTGATGATATACCTGTTACAGCCGCCCTCTCCATTCATTTCCTGAATCTGCTTTATAGCTGCGATTGACCGGAAAGTATCCGCCACTATAGGGTCTTGGTACAATTCCAATTGTGCATTTCCTTTAATGGCGGAGAGCAATTCAATCTTCTCGCTTTCATTTAACCGGCCATAATCTTTGGGCAATAAATCCTGTTTTTCAGCAACAGCATTTAGTGCTTTTGAATGAATTGAGCTATCCTGCCTAATATCCAATGCAGCGAAATGCAGGCTAAATATTTCAACTTTACTGATCAGGTTGTCCACCAAATTCAGGAACAAGTTGTTATGATCATAAACCAATATTTCCCGAATTTTTTTTAATGGAGCAAGAATTTCATCTTTTGTAAGCCCGGACATTTGTTCCGGCACAAACAAATTGTTATAGAGCTTGGTTTCAAGAGACGCAAGCAAGGTGTCAACCCCTTTAAAAGTAAGCCTGCGCTTTAGCCTGCGGATATCAAGATAATAGCACTTAATGATAGCTCCCCGCAACGCTTCGGCCACTTTAATGGTGGTGTCAACTGTTACGAAGGGATTACCGTCCCTATCCCCCCCCGGCCAAAACCCCATTTTGATAATTGGGTTAGCGGGATCTACTGTATCGGGGAACTGGTCCTTCAAGAAAGAAAGTATTCGGCCAGCGGCAGGGTAAAAAACATTTTCCAAATACCAAATTAAACTGACCGCCTCATCGTAGGGCGTGGGCTTTTGCTTTTTTAAAAAAGGGGTTTTGCCAAGCTGCTGCATGTAGGTATTGATCTGATTGGCATTATTATCGGCTACGGCCCTTGACAAATCATTGATAATGCCAAGTACTGATCCTGGATAAAACTGCGTTGGATGAGCAGTAAGCACCATATCCACACAGTAGTCCTTCAGTTTATTGGCAAGCGCATCTACTTTATTGGCCTGAATCACTTCCGATGCCAAATGCTTTAAACTGCCTGGGCCATTCATATCATTCACCTCTTTGAATGCTGCATCTTCAATCGCATCAAAAAGCACAATTTGCCTTTCAACATACTGCACAAAACGGAATAAGATGTCGGCCCGCTCTCTTTCATTGGTATTGTTTGTATGCTTATCAAAAAAATCGGCGATGATCTTTTCAGGGCCTTCCTTTCTTTTATAAGCGTCTTCACAATAAGTCAACAACAACGATAGCAAAATGCCTGTTCTTTCAATCCTGTGAAAAGGCAATGAGGTGAACAAGCTATTGTACAATTGAAATTTGATGCCAACCTGGTGCCTGAACTGCTGTAAACCCTGGGATGACTGGTAATATTTCATAAAAACACATTTAATGCCTTTCAAAAAACTATACAGCAAGATGGCAATCGTTAAATGAAAGGCTGAAAATACTTTATTTTTTCTAAAAAATATTACAAAATGTTCGATTGTTTCACTTCATTCATTATCTTCGCCCACTCATTTAAAATGGCTCAGCTATCCGGACATATTCTTGTTTCACCTTCCCTTGTTGCAAGCCCGGCTACAGGTACAATTATTATTGCAACCACCACCATCCCGTAACTACGGGATCAAAAATTTCATATTGCCAATGGGCTTTTACAGCTGTTCAAAAGAAGAAAATCTTACATCATTCACAATTACACAATTTCTAAATAAATTTTTATGCAGGTCTTAAAGTTTGGGGGCACATCGGTAGCTAATGCAGAGAATATTAATAAAACAATATCTATTATACTCGAAGCAGCAAAAAAAGAAAGGACAATTGTAGTTGTATCTGCCATGGGGGGCATAACAGACATTCTGTTGCAAGGCGGCAAGCTCGCTGCCTCAGGAGATGAATCTTATAAAGACCAACTACGGATTGTTGAACAGCGCCATTTAGAAACAGTCAAATTATTGATCCCCTTAACACAGCAAAGCCGTGTGCTCAGCATGGTCAAAAAACGCTGCAACGAAATTGAAGACATACTGAATGGCGTATTTTTGCTGGGAGAATTATCCAATCGTACTAAAGACAAAATCGCAAGCTATGGCGAATTGTTATCTACCCAGGTCATTTCTGAACGATTGAAAATACTGGGAATTGATCCCCTCTGGAAAGATGCCCGGGAACTGATTGTTACGAATTCAAATTTCGGTTTTGCGGCAGTAGATTTTGAAGCCACAAACAAAAAAATCGAAGCGTTTATTTTATCAACTGATCAAAACCTGATCATAATCCCTGGTTTTATTGCAAGCGATGCGAATGCAATTACCACCACTTTAGGGAGAGGCGGTTCCGATTATACAGCTGCCATTTTAGGGGCAGCAGCCAATGCAAAAAAAATAGAAATTTGGACCGATGTATCAGGTATGATGACCGCTGACCCACGCATTGTCCCTAATGCAAAAGCAATTTTCAATATCTCCTACCTGGAAGCAATGGAGCTTTCACACTTTGGAGCAAAAGTCATTTACCCGCCAACGATCCAGCCTGTAATGGCAAAGGGCATTCCTGTTTGGGTTAAAAACACATTCTTTCCTCAAGACAGAGGAACTGTAATTGAAAAAAATGTTTCAAAAAACAGCGACAATATCCGTGGCATTTCAAGCATAAATAAAATTGCGCTGCTTAGCTTGGAAGGCGGTGGAATGGTTGGGGTGCCAGGGTTCTCAAAGCGCTTATTTGAGGCACTGTCAAATGAAAGGATCAATGTTATTCTTATCACGCAAGGTTCTTCTGAACATTCAATTTGCGTAGCCGTTGATGAAACAAATATTTTCAAAGCTAAAGAAGCAGTAGACGGAGCTTTTGATCACGAAATAAAAACCGGAAAAGTTGAGCCTCTTATAATAGAACAGGATTTAGCCATCATAGCGCTTGTAGGAGACAATATGAAAAGCCGGCCCGGAGTTAGCGGCAAAATGTTCGGTGCATTGGGAAGAAATGGAGTGAATGTAAGAGCTATAGCACAAGGTTCTTCAGAAAGAAATATATCTGCAGTCATAGCGGTGAGCGATGTGAGAAAAGCAATAAACGTTTTGCACGAAGAATTTTTTGAAACCACGTATAAGCAATTAAACCTTTTTATTGTCGGGGTCGGCAATGTGGGCAGCCGTTTTCTGGCACAATTAAAACAACAGGAAAAATATTTAGAAGAACACCTACGGCTACAGGTAAACGTTATTGGCATCGCAAACAGCAAAAAAATGGTCTTTGATGACGAAGGCATAGACCTTAATACATGGAAAAACTTGTTAGAAAACGCCGAAAAGATGGAGCTTGCTCAATTTATTAACATAGCTCGTTCCAAGAACCTTCGCAATTCCTTATTTGCAGATATCACAGCAAATGATGATGTGGCCGGCTGCTATAGCCAGTTATTGGAGAAAAGCATTTCGGTAGTAGCCTGCAATAAAGTTGCGGCATCTTCATCGTATGACTATTACAAAAAATTAAAAAAGCTCGCTACCGAATTCAATTGCCAATTCCTTTTTGAAACCAATGTTGGCGCTGGCCTTCCTGTTATTGGCACACTGAATGATTTGCTAAGAAGCGGCGACAAAATCAATAAAATACAAGCAGTCCTGAGTGGCACGTTGAATTTTGTTTTCAACAATTATGACGGCCAAAAGAAATTTGCCGAAGTTGTGAAACAAGCCCAGGATGAAGGTTACACCGAACCTGATCCGAGATTGGATTTAAGCGGCACTGATGTGATGAGGAAAATTATGATCCTGGCAAGAGAAACAGGCGAAAAAATAGAAATGGAAGAAATCAGGAATAATTCATTTATGCCAGAATCGTGCATGAGAGGAACTGTAAAAGATTTTTATAATGCAATGGGCAGAGAAGAGGCTCATTTCAAAGAAATTTACAATGAAGCTGCGAACGCGGGGAAAAAATTGAAATTTGTTGCTAATTATGAGAATGGGAAGGCATCAGTAGGGCTTCAACATGTTGGCCAGGAATCAGATTTCTATCATTTGTATGGAAAAGATAATGTAGTATTGTTTTATACCGAGCGCTACCCCGAACAACCATTGGTAGTAAAAGGAGCCGGGGCAGGAGCTGAAGTAACTGCATCGGGTGTTTTCGCAGATGTCATTAGGGCTGCAAGAGTTTGATAGCAATGAAGAAAATAAAAATTTATTCACCGGCAACTATTGCAAATCTCGTATGTGGGTTTGATGTGCTTGGCCTATGCTTAAAAGAGCCAAGCGATGTGATGTACGTTAAATTGTTAGATGAAAAAAAAGTGATTATTAATAGTGCTAATGGATTTGATCTTCCGTCAAACCCGGCACAAAATACGGCAGGGGCCCCTCTTCTGGAAATACTTGCCGAAACAAATTTGCAGGTAGGCTTCGATGTTACGATTGAAAAATGCATCAAACCCGGAAGTGGTATCGGATCAAGTGCAGCAAGCGCGGCAGGTGCAGTGGTAGCAGCCAATCATCTGCTTGGTAATATTTTTTCCAAAGAAGACATGGTTCGCTTTGCAATGTTCGGAGAAAAGGTAGCTTCTGGCGTTAAGCACGCAGATAATATCGCACCATGCATTTATGGAGGCATTACATTGATCCGTTCCATATTCCCTTTGGATATTGTTTCTATCCCCGCCCCAAAAATGTGGATTACAGTAGTCCATCCACAAATAGAAGTGCGCACTGCCGATGCAAGGCAAATTTTGCGCAAAGAAGTGCTGTTGAAAGATGCCATCAAGCAGTGGGGCAACATAGCCGGGCTGGTAGCCGGGTTTATGAAAAATGATTACCAGCTTATTGGCCGTTCGTTAGAAGATGTGATCATAGAGCCAGTAAGAAGCATCCTGATACCAGGGTTTGATCAAATCAAAAAGCAATGCAAGGAAGCAGGGGCCTTAGGTGGTGGGATCTCAGGGTCTGGCCCGTCGATATTTATGATAAGTGAGAATAATAATACAGCCTTGAATGTCGAAAAAGTGATGCGGGACATATATACCGGAATTGGTTTATCTCATCATATCTATGTTACTACTATTAATAATGAAGGGGTACGTACAGAAGAGTTTTAAATGAAAATTACCAGCCATATTTCATGTTGTATTACAGCTTAAATCGCCAATCACCTAAAGTAAGCTTTAAAGAAGCTACAATAAAAGGACAAGCTTCCGATAAGGGTTTATATTTTCCAGAAAATATTCCTGTATTGCCAAAGATGTTTTTTGACAATATCGGCAGCTATTCTAAAGAAGAAATTGCATTTAACATCATATACCCTTACATAGAAAATGAAATCCCCAGAAATGAATTAGAGGAGATTATTTTAGAAGCAATCAACTTTGATTTTCCATTGGTGAAAATCAATCAAAATATTTTTTCGCTCGAACTGTTTCACGGCCCAACGCTTGCTTTTAAAGATGTAGGCGCGAGATTTATGAGCCGTTGCCTCAGGTATTTTGTAAAAGAACACGATAAGCATGTTACCGTGCTTGTTGCCACTTCGGGAGATACAGGCGGAGCCGTTGCAAATGGGTTTTACGATGTGGAAGGAGTAACCGTTGTGATACTTTACCCATCAGGAAAAGTAAGCAACATCCAGGAACTGCAATTGACAACGCTCGGAAAAAATATTTCTGCACTTGAAGTGAATGGAACTTTCGACGATTGCCAGCAACTTGTAAAAGAAGCCTTTGCTGATGCAGGACTGAATAAAGAGTTATTTCTCACATCGGCTAATTCAATTAATATAGCCCGCTGGCTACCACAACAGTTTTATTATTTTTTTGCATACCAGCAATGGAATGATAAAGATAACCCCCCAGTTTTTTGTGTCCCAAGCGGAAATTTCGGCAACCTTTGTGCTGGCTTATTAGCTCACCGATCGGGCTTGCCAGTGCAACATTTTGTAGCTGCCTGCAACGCCAATAATGCAATACCTGAATACCTTTCTAATGGAAATTTTTACCCCAAAAAAGCAGTAGCCACCCTATCCAATGCTATGGATGTGGGCAACCCCAGCAATTTTGTCCGAATGCTTGAACTGTTCAACCGCGAATTTGGCTCGCTAAAAAATGCTTTAACCAGTTATAGTATCTCTGATCCGGAGACGATTAAGACCATCAGTGATGTGCATGCAGAAACCGGCTACCTGCTTGACCCACATGGATCTGTTGGATACCTGTCTCTAAAAAAATATTTGCAAGCGCACAAGAAACAAAAGGGGATTGTCCTGGAAACTGCACATCCGGTAAAATTTCATGATGTGGTGGAACCAATTATTGATGCCCAAGTGCCAGTTCCTGTTTCTATTAAGAATTTATTAGGAAAAGAGAAAAAAAGCCAAAAGATAAATATGGATTACAATTCCCTGAAAGAGTACCTGCTTTCCTAAAAAACACAAATTATTGATATTGCCGGGTTTGTTACAGAAGATATTTTTTTCAAAAAAAGCTTGCATATCCCAACAAAAATGTCAATCTTGTGGTCAGATGACAGCATTAATCCTACTCATTTAATGCTTTTATTCTTCTACTGAGTTTTCAATTTCCTACGAACAACATTACGCATTTCCAATCGCCGGATTTATTCCAGGGCTAAGGCGTTTTAAAGCTTCCACTATCCCCTTGATACCAACAAAATTGGTTCACATTTTTTCACCCAAAATCGTACTACAATGAAGACTTTAAAACCATTTCTTTCTTTGGCAATCATTATTGCCATCTGCACAGTAAGCGCAATCCTTTACTTAAATTTATTCTACATCCCATCAGCAGTCCTGAGCATCATCTGGATTGTAGGGATTACACACTGGATTGGCGGTATTTCATTAGGTGATCGTTTAGTTAAAAAATTTAAGTTATAGCCTAATTTTACACTTAATACGGTTTTTCAATAGATTGTTTTTTAGCCTCCCTGAAACAAGGTTTGTATTACATGTTTCAAGGAGGCTTTTCGATTTAGCTTAAACAAAAGAATAACATTCACTGAAGAGTTTATCCAAAAGAAAAGCCGCCTCAAAATTTGAAGCGGCTATGATTATCTTTCATTGGTCAGCAACTGATATCAATCAAATTTCAAATCCAGGCCTAAACCTCTTAATTCATGAACAAGCACATTGAATGACTCAGGAGTGCCTGCACGTGGAATATTATCTCCCTTCACAATGGCCTCATAAGTCTTTGCACGGCCAATAATATCATCGGATTTAAGTGTCAGCAATTCCTGAAGAATATTTGCAGCGCCATAGGCTTCGAGCGCCCATACTTCCATTTCTCCAAAACGCTGCCCGCCAAACTGCGCTTTGCCACCAAGAGGCTGCTGTGTAATTAAACTGTAAGGCCCGATGCTCCTGGCATGCATTTTATCATCTACCATGTGGTGCAGCTTGATGATATAGATAATGCCGACAGTCGCTTTCTGGTCGAAACGTTCACCAGTTTCCCCATCAAACAAATAAGTATGCCCAAAGCTTGGCAAGCCAGCTTTCTCAATATGTCCTGCTATTTCTTCAACTGTTGCCCCGTCAAAGATTGGGGTTGCAAATTTTAGCCCCAGTTTTTCGCCTGCCCAGCCAAGAACAGTTTCATAAATCTGGCCGAGGTTCATGCGCGACGGCACACCGAGTGGGTTCAACACAACATCAACAGGAGTTCCGTCCTCAAGGAAAGGCATGTCTTCCGCACGAACGATTTTTGCAACAATACCTTTGTTCCCATGCCGGCCTGCCATCTTATCGCCCACTTTCAGTTTACGTTTCACAGCAAGATAAACTTTTGCAAGCTTTAATACGCCTGCAGGCAGTTCATCCCCAATAGAGATATTGAATTTCTCTCTTTTATATCTTCCCAGCTCTTCATTAAACTTAATGTTATAATTATGCAACAGCACATTTATCAGTTCGTCAGTCTTTGCATCACCCGTCCAGCCTAAGGGATTTACATTAAGATAATCAATGCCAGCTAAATTCTTTGCTGTGAATTTTGCACCTTTCCCAATCTGCACTTCGCCAAAATTATTATTGACTCCTAACGACGTGTGGTCTTTTAACAATACCTGCAGTTTGCTCAACAGCACATCCATCAAATCAGTAACATTTTTCTCATGCACCTTTTCAATCTTATCAAGCGCTGCTTTCTCGCGGACCTTTGTGTTCTTGTCTTTCTTTGCACGCTGGAATAGCTTTTTACCTATTACCACGCCTTCTGTTCCACTGGGCGCTTTCAATGATGCGTCTTTGGCGTCGCCTGCTTTATCACCGAAAATGGCCCGCAACAATTTTTCCTCTGGAGTTGGGTCGCTTTCTCCTTTCGGAGTAATCTTTCCAATTAAAATATCTCCCTCTTTGATTTGCGCGCCCACGCGGATGATCCCGTTCTCATCAAGGTCTTTTGTTGCTTCCTCTGAAACGTTCGGGATATCAGGAGTTAATTCTTCTTCTCCTAATTTCGTATCTCGAACCTCCAACTCATATTCTGAAATATGGACAGAGGTGAACAAATCTTCACGCACTACTTTCTCGCTTATTACAATTGCATCCTCAAAGTTGTAGCCTTTCCACGGCATAAACGCAACCTTTAAATTGCGACCGAGCGCCATTTCACCAGCCTGTACTGCATAACCTTCAGTAAGGAAATCACCTTCTCTTACCCGCTGCCCTTTTTTAACAGCAGGTTTCAGGTTAATGCAGGTTTCCTGGTTTGTTTTTATGAATTTAGTAAGCCTGTAAATTTTCAAATCTTCTTCGAAACTTACTAACTTTTGGGTTTCATTTCTTTCGTAACGAACATGAATTTCATTTGCATCAACATATTCAACAACGCCTTCTCCATCAGAGTGGATCTGGATCCTTGCATCACGTGCTGCTTTTGCCTCAAGGCCGGTACCAACAATTGGCATTTCTGGGCGAATCAATGGAACAGCCTGGCGCTGCATGTTCGATCCCATCAATGCACGGTTGGCATCATCATGCTCAAGAAATGGGATCAATGAAGCGCTCAGGCCAACAATCTGGTTCGGAGCAACGTCCATAAATTCCACTTCATTCTTATCAAGAATTGGAAAATCGCCTGTTTGGCGAGAGATGATTTTCTCCTCAATAAAATTTCCTTTGTCATCAAGCGGGACATTTGCCTGTGCAATTTTTGCAATATCTTCTTCTTCGGCGCTCAGGTAAGTTAATTTTTTCAGGTCTACTTTGCCATCATGCACTTTATGATAGGGGGTTTCAATGAATCCCATTTCATTGATTTTTGCATGGACACAAAGTGTGGAAATCAACCCAATGTTCGGGCCCTCAGGAGTTTCAATGGTGCACAACCGCCCATAGTGAGAATAATGCACGTCACGAACCTCGAAGCCTGCACGCTCACGGCTTAAGCCACCTGGGCCTAATGCCGAGATACGCCGTTTGTGGGTGATCTCGCTCAATGGGTTGGTCTGGTCGAGGAACTGAGAAAGTTGTGATGTGCCGAAAAATGAATTGATCACAGAAGAAAGTGTCCTGGCATTGATCAAATCAACAGGAGTGAACACTTCATTGTCGCGAACATTCATTCTCTCACGTATTGTCCTTGCCATACGCGCAAGGCCAACCCCGAACTGGGCATACAGTTGTTCGCCCACTGTGCGGACACGCCGGTTGCTCAAATGGTCAATATCATCAATTTCGGCTTTGGCATTTGTGAGACGAACAAGGTACTTGATGATCTCGATCATATCTCCTTTAGTCAACGTTTTTTGATCTAAAGGCTGGTTGAGGCCAAGTTTGCGATTGATCTTATAGCGCCCTACCTCGCCGAGATCATAGCGTTTATCGCTGAAGAATAATTTGTCGATAATGCCACGAGCAGTTTCATCATCAGGCGCATCAGCGCCGCGCAACTGGCGATAGATATGCTGCACTGCTTCCAATTCACTGTTCGATGTATCTTTGTTCAGTGTGTTATAAATTATGGCATAATCACCTCCTACATTTTCTTTTTGAATGAACAGGCTCTTCACGTCCATTTCTACCACCATACCAATAGCTTCTTCATCCAAAATGGTATCCCGCTCAAGCACTATTTCGTTGCGTTCAATGGAAACTACTTCCCCTGTATCTTCATCCACAAAATCTTCCACCCATGTTCTTAGCACACGTGCAGCGAGCTTCCTGCCTACATATTTTTGCAAAGTTTTTTTATCGACATTCACCTCATCAGCCATGCCAAACAGTTCGAGAATGTCTTTATCAGTTTCGTAGCCGATGGAGCGCAGCAATGTGGTGACCGGGAATTTTTTCTTTCGGTCGATATATGCATACATCACATTGTTGATGTCCGTAGCAAATTCCATCCACGCCCCTTTGAAAGGGATTACCCTGGCAGAATAAATCTTTGTGCCATTGGGGTGAATGGACTGGCCGAAGAACACGCCTGGTGAGCGGTGCAATTGCGAAACAACCACACGCTCGGCACCATTAATAACAAATGTTCCGCGCGGGGTCATGTAAGGAATGTTGCCAAGGAAAACATCCTGAACAATGGTCTGGAAATCCACATGCTCTTCATCGTTACAGCTCAGTCGGAGTTTTGCTTTTAACGGAACGGCATAAGTCAAGCCACGTTCCATGCACTCTTCAATTGTGTAGCGGGGCGGGTCAATAAAGTAATCCAAAAATTCCAGCATGAAAATATTCCGCGTATCAGTGATCGGGAAATTTTCTTTGAACACCCTGAACAACCCTTCGATGTTGCGCTTGTCAGGAGTGGTTTCCAGTTGAAAAAATTCTTTGAAAGATTGAATTTGTACTTCGAGCAGGTCCGGAGTTTCAGCAAGATGTTTGATCTTTCCGAAATTGACCCTTGTTTGCAATTTTGTTGAAGACATATTATTTAAACCCGGTTTTAATTATCTACTTCAAAACTCCTGTAAGCAATAAAATTTCAGGGAACTATTCAGTTCTCTGAAATCCATTTCCAACATTTTCAGTAGATTATTGCTATTAAGGACATACAAAAGGACAGCAAAGGTAATGAAAAAGTATAAATAATCCATAAAAGATTATTTGCAAAAAAACTTTAACCCCAACCTGCGCTGGGGTTAAATTGAACCATTTTGCCGAAAAATTTTACTGAACTTCTACATCAGCACCAGCTTCTTTGAGTTTGGCTACCAATGCATCAGCATCAGCTTTGCTAACCCCTTCTTTAACTGGTTTAGGAGCGCCGTCAACCAAATCCTTAGCTTCTTTCAAACCAAGGCCGGTCAGGTCCTTTACAATTTTAACCACGTTAAGCTTGTTAGCTCCGGCTGCTTTCAAAATGACATTGAAAGAAGTTTTTTCTTCAGCGGCTGCAGCGCCACCACCTGCTGCAGGGCCTGCAGCAACAGCCACAGCTGCGGCTGCCGGCTCAATACCGTATTCTTCTTTCAGGATTTTTGCTAATTCGTTTACTTCTTTTACAGTCAGCCCTACTAACTGCTCTGCAACTGCTTTTAAGTCTGCCATATTGTTTAAATTTTTTCCGCCTTCACATCCGCTTTGCGGATCCGGCGGAGGGTTTAAAAAAATTTGCCTTTATTGACCCTCAGGCCTGGGTTTTAATGACGATTTTAATTCGATGCTGCTCTTTCTTCCAAAGCTTTGACCAGCCCTGCTAATTTGCCCCCTGCATTCAAGCCGCCAACAACATTCTTAATTGGCGATTGCAACAATCCGATAATTTCGCCAATAAGATCATGCTTGCTTTTTAATGTAGTCAAAACCTTCAACTGGTCATCGCCCGCAAACACATCACCATCAATGAATGCCGCTTTCAGCACTGGTTTTTCAGTGTTGCCTTCTTTGCGAAAAGTACTGATGATCAATGCAGGCTCTTTAGCGCTTTCCGAAAACAGCAAAGCGGTTACTCCATGCAATGAATCATAGACATTTGAATATCTTTTCTGGTCGATGCTTTCAAGCGCCTTTTTAATAAGCGTGTTCTTGGCCACCTTCATCTCCACTTTCTTGTTGAAACATATACGGCGCAATTTGCCAACCTGTTCAACAGTAAGCGACTCTGTGTTGGTAACGTAGAAGTTATTGTATTGAGAGAATGTTTCTTTCAATGCATCAATCACTTCGTTTTTTTGATCTTTAGTCATTTTATTAAAATTTTGACTGTTCTATGTTTTCTGTATCAACTCGCACATACCCCCCTCTTCTTATCAGCAAAGGGCTATGGCAAAGCTTAGTGGACAAATGCTTTGGTATCGATGGATATGCCGGGGCTCATGGAGCTGGCCATAAAAATGCTTTTCAGATAAGTTCCTTTTGCTGTGGCCGGTTTGGCTTTGATTATGGCATTAAGCAATTCCTGGCTATTGTCCCTGATTTTTTCAGGCGCAAAACTTACGCGGCCAATGGAGGCATGTATAATACCCGCCTTATCCACTTTGAAAGCGATTTTGCCTCCCTTTACTTCATTCACTGCAGCAGCGACATCATTGGTCACTGTTCCTGTTTTGGGGTTTGGCATCAGGTTGCGGGGGCCAAGCACTTTACCAAGTTTGCCAATTTTCGGCATCACAGCAGGTGTTGCCACGATCACATCCACATCTACCCATCCCCCTTCAATTTTTTGGATATACTCATCAAGGCCCACATAATCAGCTCCTGCTGCTTTTGCATCAGCTTCTTTATCGGGCGTGCACAGCACAAGTACTTTCTTTGTTTTGCCTGTACCGTGAGGAAGGCTAACAGTTCCCCTAATGGACTGGTCGGCTTTTTTGGGATCAACGCCCAAACGGACATGCAGGTCTACGGATGCATCAAACTTCGTGGTATTCACTTCCTTTACCAGAGAAGAAGCCTCCTGAAGAGAGTAAACTTTATTTTTATCAACTTTAGCTGCCGCTAATTTTCTTTTTTTTGTGATTGCCATTTCGCAATAATTTTTTAGTTGTGAGATCAGTTTTCCCATGGGGCTTTGCCATCCACAGTAATGCCCATGCTGCGCGCAGTACCAGCCACCATGCGCATGGCGCTTTCAACAGTAAAGCAATTCAGGTCGGGCATTTTGTCCTTGGCAATTGCTTCAACCTGTGCCCAGGTAACTTTTCCAACTTTGTTGCGATTTGGTTCCTTGGAACCGCTTTGAACTTTAGAAGCTTCCATCAACTGAACAGCAGCCGGGGGGGTTTTAATGATAAAATCAAATGATTTGTCATTATAAACAGTAATGACTACGGGAAGTACTTTTCCAACCTTATCCTGCGTACGAGCATTGAATTGCTTGCAGAATTCCATGATGTTAACGCCTTTTGAACCGAGTGCCGGCCCAATTGGGGGCGCAGGATTGGCCTGGCCGCCTTTTACCTGCAATTTCACATAACCTGTGATTTCTTTTGCCATGTTATTTCATTTTTTGGTTATAGCGTTCCGGCCATTCGGCGCGGAACTCCCAAATCCAATCATCAAAAGAACTTTGTTTGGGGCTGCGAAGGTAATATAAAAAATTAAAACCTGACAATATAAAGATTTTTTTTTCGTCCATTTCAATTCATAATTTTAAAATCTTTATAGCTAAAGATCAATTACCGTATTATATTACCCCCCCATAATTCTTTTTGATTGCTCGCATTCCGAAAATACTTTTTTCTTTTTATAATGATTTTGCCTGCAACAATTTCAGCACAGCAAATAGAACTTAGAGGGAAGGTGCTAGATTTTGATACCAAACAGCCAATTCCTGGCGCCAGCATTTATGTTAAAACAATTAATAAGGGAACAATAGCTACAGATTCCGGGAAATTTAGCCTAAGCCTCCCAATCGATTCATATGACCTGCTGTGCAGCTCATTTGGATACAAGTCAGCCTCAAAAATGGTTTATCTTTTAGACGAATCATTTGTGCTTATTGAGCTTAAAAAAAAACCACCGACAGAATTGCCAGAAGTAATAATCGAATCAAGGAAGAAAGATGCCAATGTAACTGAATTAAAAATGAGCACCATTAACATCAATGTTGCCCAGTTGCGCAAAACCGCATTAACAATTGGCGAAGCTGACTTAATTAAAGCGCTAACCTTACAAAGCGGGATTACTACAGCAGGTGAAGGCGCCAATGGATTTAATGTCAGAGGCGGCAATGTTGACCAAAATTTAGTTTTATTAGATGGAGCACCCATTTTCAATACTGCTCATTTATTAGGTTTTTATTCTGTGATAAGCGCTGATGCAGTACAAAATTTTACTTTATATAAAGGTGCGATACCAGCATCTTACGGTGGGCGTTTATCTTCATTAGTAGCTATAAGTATCAAACCCGGCAATGAACAGAAAGTTCGTTACAATACAGGAGTAGGCCCGATAAGCGCACATGTTTTTGCCGATGGGCCGATCAATAAGAAACTAACTTTCTTCGCAGGCGCACGTGTTGCATATCCTAGAATGATTATCAGTCTATTCCCCGGTTCAGCAGGGAATAGTAATGCTTTTTTTTATGATGGCACCGGAAAAGTCAATTATAAAATCAATGAGAAAAACCGGCTATCCTTATCCTTGTACAGAAGCTTGGACAATTTTAGGTTCCAGGGGGATACCAGCTATTCCTGGCAAACAAATATTGTTTCGTTTAATCTTAGATCAGAGTTGGCTAAAAAGCTCGTTTTTTATCTGAACAGCAACTACAGTTATTATATTTCAGATATAAATGGCTTCCAGCCAACCTATCAGTTCAGGTTGCGTAGTAATATTCAGCAACAGGAAGCAAAAGCAGGTTTATCGTATCAGCTAACTGCCAACAACTATATGGAAATTGGGGGAGATTTTATTAGTTATAAAGTTAGCCCTGGAAATTTGAGGCCTATGGCTAAAACATCTGTTATTAACCATATTTCAATAGAGAATGAACAAGGAAATGAAATTTCAGCCTATTTTTTAGACAAGCTTGACATCAATGATTTTATCTCGTTTGAAGCCGGGATCAGGCAATCTAATTTTTTGTATAAGGGGCCACACACCATTTATACCTACGAAAATGGACAACCATGGTCTCAGTCTACTTTAACTGATAGCATATTTTATCCAAAAGGCAAAAAAATACAATCGTACAGCGGATGGGAGCCAAGAATATTGATGAAAATAAAATTGAACGGCAAGACATCTGTAAAAATGAACTATAACAAAACCTTCCAATACCTGCAAATAGTGTCTAATACCATTTCCGTTACACCTATAGACTATTGGAAACTTTGTGATAAACAAATTAAACCCGCTATGACAAGTCAATTTGCCTTAGGAGTTTTCAGGAATTTCGACAATGACATTTTTGAAACTTCAGTAGAAGGTTATTATAAGAAATCAATTAATCTTCTTGATTATAAAAACGGGGCCGACCTTTCTTTAAATCCTTATATTGATGCTGATCTTTTCAACGCAAATGGCAAAGCGTATGGTATTGAGCTAACCATCAAAAAAACAAAAGGAAAGTATACTGGCCAGGTTGCATATACCTGGTCAAGATCTTATTTACAGGATGTCACTCCATTTCCAAGCGAAAAGGTTAATAATGGTTTATATTATCCATCCAATTTTGACAGGCCGGTTAATTTGAACATTTCAGGCACTATCAAGTTGGGGAAAGGTTGGGAATTTAATTGTAATTTCATTTATCTCAGTGGCAGGCCAGCCACATATCCCGATGGCACTTACTTTATTAATGGTAGCGTGGTTACCAATTACTCCTTAAGAAATGAAGACAGGCTTCCCGATTATAACAGGTTAGATATTTCGTTTTCACATGACTCACGGAGGTTTGCCGAACAAAAAAAATATACCATTTTAAATTTCTCAATCTATAATGTTTATGCGAGGAAGAATCCATACTCTGTCTACTTTCAGCAAAACACATATGGACTTAATTCCTATAAGCTTTCTGTGCTTGGAACAATTATTCCTTCAATAACATTATACTTTTTTTTTTAGTGCTTTTATGTTCAATCAATATGTAAGTAAACTCCATGTTTTTATTTTGATTTTTCTCACATTTGGATGCATTAAAAAAATTTCGCCTCCAATCAGAGAATCTAATCCCATATTGGTTGTCGAAGGAATTATAACCACACAACCTCCGCCATATTCAATTAAATTGAGCTATAGCGGGCATTTCACAACATCATATATTGATTCAACCCAAATTTTCATTAATGATGCCAAGGTAACAATAGCTGATGATAACGGAGATTCCTCGGTATGCAAATTAACATCGCAGGGGAATTATCAAAGTAATGACTCGAACTTCATAGGAATTGTTGGTCATACCTATACGCTAAAAGTCTATCTCGCGAATGGCAAAACTTATATCTCAAAACCAGAAACGATACTCCCAGTCTCGGCTATCGATAGCGTATCTGTAGTTTATGACAGCTCTACTATCGAAAATGTGAGACCAAATCAATTTATTGTCTCTGCCCACAGCCTTGACCCGGGAGATAAAAAGAATTATTACCGTTGGACAAGTTCCGGTTATTTTCCAAGGAAATCATGGGGGGAGCCATGTGTCCCGTTCGGCCCTTCATGTGCTGACCCATATATGTGCACCTGTTATGCGCTCTGCGAACAATACGTCGAAGATACTAAAATTGATGTTTTGTCAGACAAATTGATTGACGGTCGCGAGATAAACCAGCCTGTCTTTTCCTCTCCGATTTACTGGTATGGCAAGCATTTTATAGAAATCAAGGAGTATTCATTGACTGAGGCCGCTTATTCATTTTGGGAGCAATATCTGGGTCAAACTTCAAGAACTGGCGGTATTTTAGACCCGCTCCCTGCCCCTTTGCTTGGCAATGTATATAATCAAGCCGACCGCAACGACATAGCATTAGGCCTATTTTCTGCATCAGATGTTTATGTAAAGAAAATTATTATAGTGCCTTTTTCCCTCCAGCTATACTGGTTAAAATCTACAGCCTCACAATATATTGAACAGGGCGATTGCCATTATACATATCCAAATTCATTACCTGACAATACTGAACCGCTGGGATGGGGAAATGCAGATATAATCGAAATTCATTGAGATTTCTTTCAGTACACAATTAAGAATTTTTATTAATAATCAAAAAATAACTAAATTTCCATACCAAATCTTTTTATTAAAAGCAAACACATTTAATTATGGCAAAGTCAAAGAAAAAAGCTGCTAAGAAAAAAGCTGCGCCAAAAAAGAAAGCTACAAAAAAATCAGTTAAAAAAACCGCTAAGAAAAAAGCTGCACCGAAAAAGAAAGTCGCAAAGAAAAAAGTTGCACCAAAAAAGAAAATCGCAAAGAAGAAAGCTGCACCAAAAAAGAAAGCCGCACCGAAAAAAAAAGTCGCAAAGAAGAAAGCTGCACCAAAAAAGAAAGCCCCTGTAATGGTAGCTCTTCCCGTGTCAACGCCTGCTGCAGAACCTGCACCGGAACAGGCTCCTGCAATCGAAAGCCCTGTTACGCCATCAACGGACAGTGGCTCTATGGAATAAAATCAACAATGCATTCAACCCCAGATAGGCAAACCTTCTTCGTGAAGGTTTTTTTATTTTATCAACAAAAAAGCACAACTCTCGTTGCGCTGTATTATTGATTTTATGAAGTTCTTTTATTTTTATTATGCGATTTTTTCAACCTGCATATAGTTTAACTCTACGGGCGTAGAGCGGCCAAAAATTTTCACGGTCACTTTTAATTTCTTTTTCTCGTCATTCACTTCTTCAATAACGCCATTGAAATCGTTAAACGGCCCTTCAATGATTTTAATGGTTTCGCCGACAATGAATGGCTCGCTCATGCTCATTCCCCCAACTTCAGCCATCTCATCCATTTTCCCAAGCATTTTGTTCACTTCTGTTTTCCTTAAAGCAATGGGGTTTTCCTTGCCAAGAAAATGAATAACATTGGTTGTATTTTTTACAGCATCCCTTAAATCATCCCCGAGCTTGCCTTCCATCACTTCAATCATTACATAACCGGGATAATAGTTTCGTTCCCGCATCACTTTTTTTCCATTTTGCACTTTATATACTTTTTCAACCGGCAGAAACACTTGCTTCACCACTTCGCCCCACCCCCCACGGGTAATTTCTTTGTCAAGATATTCCTTCACCTTGCGCTCTTTGCCACTAACAACACGGAGCACATACCATTTGGTTTCTGTTTGATTTGCAGTTTCCATTGTTAAAAGAATGAATAAACTATTTTTAATACTGAACTGGACACCACATCCATTAGGCCAACTACTAATGTGATCAACACCGTTGCGACAAGGACAATGACTGTAGACTGTTGCAGCTCTTTCCAATTAGGCCAGGTCACTTTTTCGACCAGTTCTTTATATGACTCCCGGGCGTATGTTACAATTTTATTCATCGCTATAGTTTAAAAATTCATTTTTTGCAATTCCTGGGCATCATTCTCTCACCAGCCCAGTTCGCTCATTTTATAGCACGGGCACAAGGATTCGAACCCTGATCTAAGGTTTTGGAGACCTCTATTCTACCATTGAACTATGCCCGTATTAAAGCTAAAAGCTATCCCACCTAGGCGGGACAGCTTTTAGTTTCAAATTATAATGCAAAGATATTAAAAATCTTATACAAAAGCTTTCACAGCCAACAGCTAAAAGCTATTTTATGATCTCCGTAACCTGGCCTGCGCCTACCGTTCTGCCTCCTTCGCGAATAGCGAATTTCAATCCTTTTTCCATAGCAATGGGCTGTATCAGCTTCACGCTAAGCGTTGTGTTATCGCCGGGCATTACCATTTCAGTACCGGCAGGCAACGCTACTTCACCTGTTACATCGGTAGTACGGAAATAGAACTGAGGGCGGTACTTATTGAAAAATGGCGTATGGCGGCCTCCTTCTTCTTTGCTAAGCACATAAACTTCCCCTTTAAATTCTGTGTGAGGGGTAATGGAACCAGGTTTGCACAGTACCATGCCACGGCGGATCTGGTTCTTTTCTATACCCCGGAGCAACAAACCGGCATTATCGCCAGCTTCGCCCTGGTCAAGCAATTTGCGGAACATTTCAACACCAGTTACTGTAGAGTTCAGCGGGGCATCCTGCAATCCTACTATTTCAATGGCTTCGCCTACTTTAACGCGGCCCCTTTCAATACGGCCTGTAGCTACTGTACCGCGCCCAGTGATCGAGAACACATCTTCTACTGACATCAGGAAGGGCTGGTCGACCGGGCGGGGAGGCAAAGGAATATAGCTGTCCACGGCATCCATCAGTTCATCAATTGCTTTCACCCATTTTTCATCACCTGCCAATGCTCCTGTTGCAGAGCCTTTGATTATCGGGGTATTGTTGCCGTCAAAACCATAGAAAGTGAGCAGGTCACGGATTTCCATTTCCACAAGGTCCAACAATTCAGGGTCATCAACCAAGTCAACCTTATTCATAAACACGACCATGCGGGGAACGCCCACCTGGCGGGCAAGAAGGATATGCTCTTTTGTTTGCGGCATAGGGCCGTCAGTTGCAGCAACTACAAGGATTGCGCCATCCATCTGTGCTGCGCCGGTAATCATATTCTTTACATAGTCAGCGTGACCGGGGCAATCCACATGAGCATAATGGCGGTTTGCTGTCTGGTATTCCACGTGCGCTGTATTGATGGTAATGCCCCTCTCCTTCTCTTCAGGAGCAGCATCAATTTCATCATATTTTTTTGCTTCTGCCATGCCTTTCTTTGCCAGAATGGTTGTGATCGCGGCAGTCAAAGTGGTTTTACCATGGTCAATGTGGCCAATGGTACCAACATTTACGTGGGGCTTGTCCCTCTTAAAGGTCTCTTTTGACATCGTTATCTGTTTTAAATTGTGTTTTAAATTTTAGCTATTGGCAACCTGCCTTTAGTATGATTTTCTTTTTTTATGTTCCCGGCGCCAGTACTGCCGTTAAGCATCATTGCGCCGCACTCATGTTCTTTTTGTTCTCTGTTCCACATGTGATTGGCAAAACTCAGCGTTTATGACCATTATTCATCATTTGAGCCGTTGATGAGAATTGAACTCACGACCTCTTCCTTACCAAGGAAGTGCTCTACCACTGAGCTACAACGGCATAAGCTCAGTTATGAGCTAAGGATTATAGTGGGCACTTGTACCCGCGCTCTAATACATAACTCACAGTTCACAACTTAGCTGAGCGGAAGACGAGGTTCGAACCCGCGACCTACAGCTTGGAAGGCTGTCGCTCTACCAACTGAGCTACTTCCGCAAATTATAATGCGATGACCAGATAATAGATAATGAGATTATTCTCCATCATCGTTTTCATCACAAATTCAAAGAGCTTGAACAAAATTCCCGCAATGATCATATCCGCTAATCTGCCAATCATCAAATTAACCTGTGGGCAAGGATGGATTCGAACCACCGAACTCCGAAGAGGACAGATTTACAGTCTGTTGCCGTTGGCCACTTGGCTACTTGCCCGCAATTGAAACATCTTAGAGCCAGTGGAGGGATTCGAACCCCCGACCAGCTGATTACAAATCAGCTGCTCTGGCCAACTGAGCTACACTGGCATCTTAGCTTTCTATTCGCTTTTCAAGCCTGGTATAGCATGCAGGCCTTAAACTAATTGATAAAAAGAACCTTAGCCAAAAAACAACACGGGTATTTTTTTGGGAAGGCAAAGGTAAGCGAATTTGTTAAATTCAAAAATTTTGAAATTATTTTTTCATCCTAATTTTTTAAACAGGAATTAACGGGCTGCAATATAAGCTGCCTAACACCGATTGTTGGAACAATCAGCGGCCTTATCTATTCTAAAGTTCATTCCGGGGCACAAAATTTATGATCGATAGCGTCGTTGGAAAAGTCGAGCTGGCATTATACGAAATTCCCGGAATCGTTTTTGAGCTGCTCCCAAGAAATGCCAAAAAAAAGGCCGCCCTCTCCGGGCGGCCTTAACTATTTGATCATGCGGCCAACTTATCTTTCTTTCTTTTTATCTGGTTTATTACTGATTCAAATGCTTCATCAAATGACTCTTCAAAAGATTTTGAACAACTTTTTGCAAAGAACTGGTGCTTGGGTACATGAACGCTCACCTCGGCGATTTTGTCTTTAATGGTGTGTATCACATTGTCTAGCTTCAAAAAAACGTCAACTTTAATAATTTGTCCATGGAAAGTGTCGAGCTTTTTGATTTTTTTGTTTACATACTCTGTCAATTTAACGTCTGCATCAAAGTGTACTGCTTGAATTTTTACATTCATATCCGATCGCGTTTTAAAGTGAAACAATAAGTGAAAGAACTTGATGAATTGAAGGTTATTGGCCTGTAGATTTATCAATCCAACTTCACAATGAAGTTAATATAGCAGGGGTATTTTTCCAAATAAAATTTATCCAAATATTATTGCATTTGACCGGTTGCTTTTAAAAAAAATTATGCTTTGGGGTGTGCCTTCCTGTATACCTCTTTTAACTTTTCAATAGTGTTGTGGGTGTACACCTGTGTGGCTGCAAGGCTGGAATGCCCGAGCAGTTCTTTTACAGAATTAAGCTCAGCGCCGCTGTTGGTTAAATGGGTGGCAAAAGTGTGCCTCAGCACGTGCGGGCTTTTTTTGTAAATAGTGGTTACTTCGCTTAAATACTTTTTTACAGCCAGGTAAACATATTTCGGGTACAGCTTTCTTCCTTTATTATTTACCAACAGATAGGTGCTATCAAATTTTTCGAGTTCTTTTCTTTTCCTCTCAAGATAGTTTCTTACCTGTGCAGTCATTTGCGCACTTATCGGTATCACTCTTTCTTTATTCCCTTTGCCCAATACTTTTAGTGAGCAATTGCCAAAATCAACCTGGTTTTCTTTGATGTTCACCAATTCGTTTAGGCGCATTCCGGTGTTATAGAATATCTCGATCAGCAGTTTTTCGGTTTGCCCATTCCAGGTATCAGGAAATCCGGTTTGATTTAAAAGCTTCCCCATGTCGTTTTGTTCAACAAAAACAGGCAGGCGCTTATTGATCTTGGGGCTTATAATATTGATCATTGGCGAGCTTTCGATATTGCCCGTACGGAGCTGGTATTTGAAAAAAGATTTCAGCACTGATATTTTCCGGTTTATCGAGCGGGAACTGATCTTATTGCTCTTCAGCAAAGCAAGCCAGCTCCTGATAAATGAAGAAGGCATATCATTGATTGGAACTTTTCCGTATTGGCTTTCTGTAAACTGAAAAAAAGAAAAGAGGTCGTCATGATAAGAACGGACAGTATGTTCTGAATATCTTTTCTCGAATTTGAGGTAATCCACAAAAGATTGTACAAGCGTTTCCAATGCAGGATAAATTGTGCTATAAAATTATCGAAATTATTTTAGTTGCAGCAACCTTGAAAGCAGGTTATAAGAAAGAAAAAAACGTGCTCAGGATTTAGCACTGTTTCAAATTGATTTCAAAGATTTCGTATAGCAAATTTACGCGCAGCGCTTTGAGGCTTAGTTTTGCGAAAACGCTGAAAATGCCAGCCTGAAAGAACATGGACGTTATCGAAACTATTGTTCCCTGAAGAAATGAAAAAGCCCCCATTACATGAATGAGGGCTCTAAAGTTGATTGATCAAATGCTATTTATCTTATCAATAAGGGAAGATAAAAGTATATTGCTTGCCATTGTTGCCGTTCGCCCAAACCAGTTTAGCATAATAATAGCCATTTGGCAAAGGACAAGAGCTTTGAACGTTCCCGTTAGCATCAAGACCGTACGTAATAACAGAAGTAATGTTATCGCTTCTGGTAATAGAGTCCTGTCCAGCAACAAGGCTAAAATCACATGACTGAGCAATGACCTTAGGCTGAGTGATTGTTAAACTAAAACTAACCCCAAAGCGGTTAACGCCTGTTTCGCTGCCGGTTGTGGTAACAACAACCCCATTATTATAAGTGAACACACGATGTTTAGTTGAGGTCCAAGTCCTGGAACTGCCATTCTGGTAAGTTATCGTCCAATTAGCTGTAAAATCATGCACTATAGAATCTGTAGTGGCAAGGTCAGCTAAAAGTCCGCCGCTTGTGTTGGTAATGGTTTTTGAGCCATTGATTACAATTGATTTGCCATCTTTCTTACGGGTGATGGTAAGCGTGTCAACACTGATGTTGACGACAGCACCGGCATCTTTCCAATGAGTGCCCTGGGCCATCGTAACCACTATTTTCCCTGTTTTGGTGAAACGCCCCACACAATCGTCGCCATTGTATACAATGGTAACAATCCTGTTCCCATTGGCGGTATCGTATGTAATTGTTGCGCCACACATTGAGCCTAAAGCAATGTTGCCCCCAAGTGATACAGCGCCTGATTTGACAGGGGCATCGAATGAAGCTCCTGAAATGGATGCATTCGCATTCAATGCTGCCGTAGCATCATCAGAAATGGCATCATTTTGATTAGAGACCATAGCCTGGTCATCTGCGGCTGTTTGCACATCAGTGCTTGAAGTGGGTCCAGACGAAGCTGAGTTTTCTTTTTGACAGGCAAACACCAAAGTTAAACCTGCAGCAAGCAATGCAATACGGAATAGATTGTTCGTTTTCATACTTTGTTTTTTAAATTTTTCTTTTGATTGGATTTAAATTTCAAGGTTTAATGCCTTGTTAATTTTTTTTACAAAAACCAGAATTTGCTTGAATTAATTGCATGCATTTATTTCATTAACAAAAACGTTAACAATTGATTAATATCTTCCCAGTAATTTTCCTTAAATGGATAGTTAAACCGCAAACGCAATGAGTGTTTTTACGAAGAGAAGCTATTGATTCAAGAAGGAGGCAATAATACGATGGAAGTGGTGAGTGCCCTGCTCCCTTGTAACAGAATAACGGCCATGTTTGTAGAACCTTGATTGGATACCTCGCTGTACATTCTCCACCACCTCTTCATCTTCAAATTCCACAGTATCGAGATCAGCGCCGGCACCAGAATTGTATTTGGATCCATCTAAAATATAAGTATAAAAAAAGATCTTACTTTCTTGTACCCCTATAGGATTAACGATATTCACAGACAGCCCCCAAGGATAAAAGTTGAACATCATGTTCGGAAAAACAAAAAAATAATAAGCCGCAACCTTTTTGCCATAATCAGGCGAAGACCTTGGTAAATCAAAACAAGCTTCATCATCTTTGGCGATGCCCAACTGCAGGCTGGAATATTTGAAAAGCTCTGTGGTGTAATTGCCGAAATCGATGACTGCATTCAAGCCCGCATGAACAAATGGTATGTGAAAGCCTTCAAGGTAATTTTCACAATACAAAGCCCAATGCGCTTTCACTGTAAATTCTCTCGTCAGTTCATCATGAAATACAAAATCGTTTAACGGCAACCACCCTACCCGTTCGATCATTTCTTTCAAATACAGGCCGGGCAACAACTTATTACCAAGCGAAGCAAACAGCCATTTTCCCCAGCGATAACAAGCGACCTGCTTCAGGTCGTCCTCAACAGTTGGGAAATTTTCTACTTCTTTAAATTCCGGCATCGATAAAAACTTCCCATCCAAATGGAAAAGCCGCCCATGGTATTTGCAGCGCAGGTTGTTCGCTTTGCATGGTTTATCGACCACAACATTTCCCCGGTGCGTGCACACATTAGAAAGCAACCTGATGTGGCCCTCCTTGTCACGGGCCAAAACCAGCGGCTCATCCAAATATTTTTCCAGCAAATAAAACGGGTATACATTACCGTTATCCTGTACCAGTTCAGTATTGCCGATAAACTGCCATGAGGGTACGAACAAAATTTCTTTCATATCATTGAACAGTGCATTATCTGTATAAAAAGAAGTGTCGAGTGTTTTGGCCCGGGATATATTTTCATCTACAAAGAAACGGTTCATAACTATTATAATTTTCTGAAAGATAATAAAGACCTGTTATTCAAAAAATGCAGCCGCCAGATAAAAACTACTTGTCATATTATACTAGAAAATGGTTCCAGGTGCAAAAATTCCGCCGTCCTCCCTTGTATGCATGCTGTTGCTTATGGATTGTTAATAATTTTTTGTTGTGGCTGCAATGAATAATGTCATAAATTTAGGCTGCAAAAAAACTCCTTTACCTTTTCTATTCATTGCTTTTCAAAACTCAAAAATTATGGCATCCATTAATTTAACCGTGAACAACAAATCGTATAGCGTTGATGTTGACCCACAAATGCCTTTGCTCTGGGTATTGCGCGATGTGATCGGGTTAAAAGGCACCAAGTTTGGGTGCGGCATGTCATTGTGCGGTGCATGCACGGTACATTTCGATGGGGTGGCAATGCGCTCCTGCACACTGCCGGTATCGGCCGCAGCAAGTGCAAAAAATATTACAACTATTGAAGGCATTTCTGAAAATATCGATCATGCTGTGCAAAAAGCATGGATCGAGTTACAGGTGCCCCAATGCGGGTATTGCCAATCAGGGCAAATTATGTCCGCAGTATCATTGCTAAAAACCAACCCCAAACCAACAGATGCAGATATTGACGCGGCCATGATGGGCAATCTTTGCCGTTGTGGCACTTACACCCGCATACGCAAAGCCATTCACCGAGCGGCAGAACTGATGAGTTGAACAAAAAATGATGGCCCATAAGCCCGAAGCCATTACCAACAAATTTCTAAAAGATTATTTTATGTCAGATTTATTATTATCTCAAATATTTCCAGATGAAAAAAAATCACCTGTCAGCAGGCGCAATTTTATAAAACTTACAGGGCTTGGTGGAACAGCACTGGTGCTTGGTTTTTCTACAGGCCCTGACAAAAAACAGTTGGCTGCTGTTGCTGATGTTGCAGATACTTATAAGCTGACACCCTATATCATTATCGAAAAATCGGGCAAGATCACGCTGATGAACCCCAAACCAGATATGGGGCAGGGCACATACCAGTCTGTGCCTTCCTTAATTGCAGAAGAACTGGAAGTGCCACTTGATGGGGTTACAATTTTGCAGACAGGAGGGGAAAAAGAATTTGGCATGCAGGTTTCCGGGGGCAGTTATTCTGTACGGGGAAATTACATCGTTTTGAGAAAAATTGGCGCCGCAGCGAAGGAAATGCTGATTGCAGCCGCTGCAACTGAATGGAAAGTTCCCACAGGCGAGTGCTATGCTGATGGCGCTACAATTATTCATCGGCCATCTGGGAAAACCTTGGGTTATAATGCGCTTGTTGAAACTGCATCAAAATTGCCAGTGCCACAAAACCCGAAACTAAAAGACCCGAAAGATTTTAAGATACTTGGAAAGAACTATCCCCGGCCCGATGTGCCGCTAAAGGTTTCCGGAAGGGCAGTTTATGGCATCGATGTTGAAGTTCCGGGAATGGTTTATGCTTCGGTAGAACAGGACCCTGTTTTGGGAAGCAAGCTGGTGAGCTATGACGATGATGACGCACTAAAAGTAAAGGGCGTTCTCAAAACAGTAAAAATACAGCGCATGATTGGCAGGAGCACCTTCGATGCTGTTGCTGTCATCGCCGATACTTACTGGTCAGCCTACCAGGGGCGGCTTGCCCTAAAAATAAAATGGGACAAAGCGGAACTGGAAAAATTCAATTCGAAAGATTATGAAGAGAGATTGCGCAGCATGAAGAACAAAGAGGGCACAGTAGTGCACAAAGATGGAAATTTTGACAAAGCATTTTCTGATGCGACAATAAAGCTGGAAGCTTTTTATGAAACACCAGTTGTTTCCCACTCACCCATGGAGCCAATGAATTGTGTTGCCCGGTGGAATGCCCCAGACTCTGTGGAAGTTTGGGTGTCCGCCCAGGGCCCCGACCTGGTGAAAGGAGAATTAGCCCACAGGTTAGGCATACCACGAGACAATATTAAAGTACATATTCTTTTTAGCGGTGGGGGATTTGGCAGGAGATTATATCCCGATTTTGCAACCGAGGCCGCACAGATCGCAAAAGTAGTAGGCAAGCCAGTAAAGCTGATATGGACTAGGGAAGACGATACGCAGCTCGGCCCTTTCCGCCCGCTTACATTTTCAGCCATGAAAGCAGGGTTGTCTGCAGACGGGAAACCGGTAGCATTTCAACATAAAGTAATTGGGCCATCCATCGGTTCAACCATGGATGAAAAAAGAAATGAAACAGGCGAAAGCTCATCCATGACTGAAGGCATCAGCAGCCAAAAATACGAACTGCCCAATATGCAGAATGAATATGTGTTCACAGAAATTCCTGTGCCCCTGGCTGCCTGGCGCTCGGTGA